>CAOKLQ010000004.1 GCA_948469315.1 uncultured Clostridium sp. | reverse complement strand
AAAGATAATAAAATAAAAAGTGAAAATAAAAGTGAGATAAATAAAATAAAAAAAGAAAAAAATGAAATAGAAAATAAAATTGAATTAATTAATAAAAATGTAATAGAAGAAAAATTAAAAATAGATATAATTAAAAGGAATTTAAAAAATAAAATAGATGAACAAAAACGAGAAATAGGTAATAATAAAGAAAACACAGATTATTTATTTTTTAATGATAATATAGAAGATATATTAGAAGAAAATATAAATAATTTGAATAACAAAAAAGTAGAAAAACATAAATTAATTTTAGAAGAAGAAAAAATAAATGAAAAATTAGAAGAAATAATTTTAATAGATGAACAATTAGAATATTTAAATGAGGAATTACAAAATTTAGAATACAAAAATAAAGTAATAGAATTTACAAAAGAGATATTAGAAAATTCATATAAAAAAATGAAAGAAAATATAACACCAAAATTTACACAAAATTTATCTAATATAATTAAAGATATTTCAGATGAAAAATATAAAAAAGTAAAATTCAATACAGAAGAAGGATTAATAGTAGAAAAAGAAAATGGAGAATATATTTTAGCAAATAGATTAAGTACAGGAACGATAGATCAATTATATTTAGCGTTTAGATTATCTGTAATAAAAGAAATAATAAATGAAAAAATTCCAATAATGCTAGACGAAGCATTTGCATATTATGACGAAGAACGCTTAAAAAATGTTTTAAAATATCTATATAAAAAAACAGATAATCAAATTATTATTTTTACATGTACAAAAAGAGAAATAGATATTTTAAATAAATTAGAATTAGATTATAATCTAATAGAAATATAGCAAAAAAGGATTAATATATGTTTTTACTAGTAACTCCCAACTGCAAACAATCTATAAAAATAAAGAAATTGAAGTTTAAATTTCTTTATTTTAACAGATTGTATTTTGTCGGTCCCCCCGAATTGTTACTACGTAAAAAATATATTAATCCTTTTAAAATCAAAAAATAAAGTTACATATTGTATTTTTCGACATTTTATAATAAAATAAAATACAAATTATAAAGAAGAAGCAAACAAAAGAAAAAATATATAAATAATATATCACAAATTGTAAAAAACTTTTTTAAATAAGTTACCTTATATGACAAAAAAATTAAATAGCTTGTACTAAAATAAGCCTATAACTTAAGAAAAAAGTATGAGGTGGTAAAGGATGTTTCAAAATATACAAAATGATAGTATTGAATATGACAAACAAGAAGTTCAATTAGAGAGTAAAAAAATAATAGACATATTTAAAGGACTATTAACAAAACAAAATATAATTTTATATATTATTTCATTTATGATTTCTACAGTAGGATTTGGAAATGGTATAAATCCATTTGCAATAGCACTTTTAGCAGCAGTTTGTAGTAATAATGTTCCAATAGGAATTATTTATATTTTTAGTTTAATTGGAACTGGCTTAGGATTTGGAAAAGAAGGACTTTTAATATATTTTTTATCTAGTCTTATTTTTATAGGTTCTTTATATTTATTTAAAATAAAAGTAGATGAGAGAAATGATAATAAAAGACTTGGAAAAAGAGTGTGTATGGCTGTTTTATGTACGCAAATTATAAACTTGCTATTTGGTAGAATATTAATTTATGATATTTTAATTTCTATAACAAATGTAATTGCAGTGGGAATATTTTATAAAATATTTGAAGCTGCTGTTAGAGTAATTAAAAGTTCAAGAGATAAAAAAGCTTTTGCAATAGAAGAAGTACTAGCTACAAGTTTATTAATTGCAATATCAGTTTGTGGATTTAAAGATACTTTAATTTTTGGGTACTCTCTAAGAAATATTTTAAGCATATTAGTAGTGTTAGTACTTGGATGGCAAAATGGTATTTTAGTTGGAGCATCATCAGGAATTATAATAGGACTAGTTCTAGGGATAATAGGTTCAGGAGATATTACACAAATTGCGAGCTATGCTATTTCTGGGATGATTTCAGGATTATTAAACAAATTAGGAAAAGTAGGAGTAATTGCAGGATTTGTATTAGGAAATAGTTTTCTTACATATGTATCAAATGGAGATACATCTCAAGTAATAAAATTTCAAGAAATTTTAATTGCATCAATTGGACTTTTAGCAATGCCAAAGACTATAAAATTAGATATTGAGGATTTATTTGGAAAAACGAAATATTTGCCAGTAACTAATAATAATAAATTAAAAGAAAATGAAGAGACAATTTATAAATTAAATAATGTTTCTGATGTAATATCAGAAGTTGCTAAATCTTACAAAGAGGTTGCAGCAACAGTAATAGAAAGAAATGAGCAAGAGCAAAAATATTTTACTACATTTAAAGAAGAACTAGAAAAAAGTATTTTAGATATAGAAAAAAATATTTTATATGATAATTTTATGGAAGAAGAAAATATATATGAAGATATATTTAATTTAATGTACGAAAAAAATTATATAACAAAACAAGATATAATTAATATATTAGAAAAGAATAATAATTATATTATACAAACAGATGATGATGAAACAAGCCATAAAATAGATGATGATATAAATTCTATAATTAGGCTTGTAAGCTCTGCATATAGAATAAGTAAATTAAACTCAATATATGATAAAAAAATAGAAAAATCAAAAGAAAATATGGGAAACCAATTAGCAGGAATTTCAAAAGCTATAAATTCAATAGTAGAAAATTTGTCACAAAAAGAAAGCAAAGACAATAATATTGATGAATGTACTGAACAATTAAAAGAAATATTAAATAAAAAAGAGCTTGAAGTAAATAATGTAAAAATAAATAAAAATAAAGATTCAAAATTGCAAATTGATGTATATACTAAAATATGTTCATCAAATAAAATAGAAGAATGTAAATGTGAAAAAATAGAAAAGATTTTAAATAAACAATTAAAAGAAGAAGTAAAACTTACAAATGAAAAATGTAGTAGATTAATGCAAAGTGATATTTGTAAATTAAGATATGTAAGTAGTGATAAATATGTAGCGCAAGTAGGAATAGCAAGAGCTACAAAATATGGTAGCGCAATTAGTGGAGATTCTAATTTAAATATTGTTTTAGAAGATGGAAAAAGACTATTAGCAATAAGTGATGGAATGGGATCAGGTCCAAAAGCAAGACAAAGTAGTAATATTGCAATAAAACTATTAAAAAGTGCTTTGCTTTCAGGATTTGACAAAGAGACATCGATAGAACTAATAAATTCGAGTATATGTTTAAATTCAAAAGATGAAACATATGCAACATTAGATGTAGCAATTTTAGACTTATATAAAGGTAATATTGAGTTTATAAAAAATGGAGCATGTCCAACATATATAAAAAATAAGAAAAATGTTGATATTATAAAAACAATATCAATACCAACAGGAATACTAGAAAATATAGATTTAGAAATATTTGATAGAGATTTAGAAGATGGAGATATACTAGTTATGTGTAGTGACGGAATAATAGAATCTTATGCAGAATATGAAAATAAAGAACTATGGCTTAAATATCTATTAGAAGACATAGAAAGCCAGAATGCACAAAAAATTGCAGATTTAATATTACAAGAGGCAATAGATAATTGTGTAGGTAAAGCAAGAGATGATATGACTGTTATGGTTGTGAAGGTAGGAAAAAATTAAATAGTAGGGACGTACATGTAGCTTACGTCCTTATTATTTAGTGTCATAAATTTGAAGGGAGTAGCATGGCACGCTGTGCCTCTACATGTTATTTTATAGATAAATAGAAATCTTTGTTCTAAAATAAAATTAGATAAAGTATTGAAAAATCATAACATAATATGATATATTAATAAAAAACAAAAATCGTAAAAACTTACGGAAATTATAATGTACAATATTTGGAACTTAAATTGGAGGATAAGATATGAGTAGAAGTAAAGGTAGAAGATATAATGGGGAGCAAAAGCTTAATATGAAAAAGGTTTTTGCGGTTATAATAGTAATTATAGTTATCATTATGTTTTTTGTAGGAATAAAAAAGTTGTTAACACAAGGTAAGGGTAAGAAAATATCAAATGAAAGTTATTTTACAGCATTTATGGATAATAAGTATGGAGTTATAAATTCAAAAGGTGAAACTGTAATAGAGCCTTCATATAGTGAACTAATTGTAATTCCAAATAGAAATAAAGATATTTTTATTTGTACATATGATATAGATTATACGAATGCAACTTATAAAACAAAGGCTTTAAATGCGAAGAATGAAGAGATCTATAAAAATTATGATGGAATAGAAGCTTTAGAAAATTATGATAAAAATAATAATATTGTTTATAATACCTCTGTGCTAAAAACTAAAAAAAATAATAAATATGGACTAATTACAATAGATGGAAAAGAGATTTTATCTTGTGAGTATGATGAAATTTTAGATTTGAAAGGAAACGAAAATAGTATAATTATACATAAAGATGGGAAAGTAGGGTTAGTAGATAATAGTGGAAAAAAAGTAATAGATATAAAATATAAAGAAATAAAAAAATTGCAAGATGATTATAAAAATGGTTATATAGTAGTAGATGAAAATGGAAAATATGGAATAGTAGATTGTGCAAACAATATAGTTTTATCTACAAATTATTCACAAATAAAACCAATATATGCAAATGGAATGTATGTAGTAAAAGGAACAGATGGATATAATATAGTTCAAAAAAATGGAAATATAGTTACAAAAAAAGAATATCAAGATATTAAAGATATAAAAAATGATCAAATAATAGTACGAGAAAACAATAAATATGGATTAATAAAATCATCAGGAGAACAAATTTTAGCATGTACATATGATGATATAAGTTTTATAACTACAGATGCATATATAGTAAAAACTAATAATAAATATGGAATTGTAAATTCAAAAAATGAAAATTTAGTAGAACACAGGTATAATTATATAAATTATATTAAAGAAGCAGATATTATAGAAATCGCAGAAGATGACATAAATTCTAGTATATTAGATAATAAATTTCAAAAAAGATTAACAGGAATTATTTCAGAAATAAATACTGAAAAAGGTTATTTAAAAATAAGAATGGAAGAAGATTATAGATATTATAATTTCAAATTTGAAGAGAAAACAAATAAAGAGATATTTCCAAATAATGATATATTTTTGAGTAAAAAAGATGGTAAATACGGTTTTGTTGATAAAGATGGAAAAATAGTTGCAGACTATATATATGATGATGGGGCAGAAGCAAATATATTTGGATTTGCTTGTGTAAACCAAAACGGAAAATGGGGAAGCATAGATAAAACAGGAACTATAGTTGCTCCAATAGATAATGATTTAAGCTCAAATACTATAATAGATTTTATAGGTAAATGGCATTTAATGAGAGATATTAATTTAAATTGTTATACAAAATAGAAAGTAACAAATCATAACATTAAAAAAGACATTATATGTTTTTACTCGTAACTCCCAACTGCGAACAATCTATAAAAATAAAAAAATTGAAGTCTAAATTTCTTTATTTCAACAGATTGTATCTTGTCGGTCCCCCCCCCGAATGTTACTACATAAAAAAATATAATGTCTTTTTAAGATAATAATAGAGGAGACAAATAAAAATGGAACTAAAGATGAAATATCAATATACAAATTTTATATACCCATATATTGTAGAAGAGAAAAAATATAATAAATATCTATTGAAGTTATTAAAAAATAAATCTTGCGAAATAGAGTTTTTTGAAAGAGAAAAAGATATTAATTTATATAAATACTTTTTACCTAATATAAGGAAATTTATGTTTTGTGACTTTTCGTTTAATAAAAATAAAATAGAAAAATTCAAAAAAATGGATTTAGAATTACAATCTACAATTTTGAGTAAATATCCTTGTGCAATTTTTAATTATAAATTAAATGAGAATCTGCAAGGAAAAGTAGAAAGAGAAGATGGTATATTTTTTAAAATAAATGAAATTCAAATAATATGTTTTAATACAGGAATATGTTTTATTGTCTTTAAAACACATATAGAAAATAGTAATTCATTTGAGGATGTAATTGATTTTAATTATAAATTTAAAGATATAAATTTAAATGAAGACAATTATGATAAAATAAAAATTCAGACAGATAGTTTTGAAAATATGAAAAATATTAATGAGATAATTAATACAATAATTCAAAAAAATAACTATAATGAAAAACTAGATATAGAAACGCAAAAATTTTTATGTTATACATATACATGTATAGAACAAGAAAACTGGAATCAAAATAATAATTTTAATGAAATAAAAAATGAATTTTATAAGTATTCAAATATATTACCAAGTAATTTTAATGTAATAACAGAAAATATAAAAACAGATGAGATTTTAAAAAATAAATTTGCAAAAGTAGGAATAACTAAAACATCAACAGCATTATTAACATCTGGGGTAGATACTTTTAATTATACTAAATTACCATATATTTTTGAAAACCAATATTTTTATACATATATTTTAGAATTATATAAAAAAATATATTTAAAAAAGATATTTTTAAAATTTAAAGGAAGAAATATAGAAAATACAAGAAAAGAATTTATTGAATTTACAAAAAGTATATGGACACAAGAAATAACAAATGATGTTCAAGGTAATGAATTTATAAATAAATGGAATAAAGTTTTAGAATTAAATAAAGATTATGATAATTTAAGAAATAATTATAATTTATTATATAAGGAAGCTAATATTGAAAAAAATTCAAAAATAAATAAAGTTATTTTAATAATATTAATTATTTCTCTAATTTTAAATATAATTAATTTTTGGATGTTATTTATATTCTAGGAAATTTCTGTAGAAGATAATTATTGGAATTATTAGAATTTCTTTGCGATTTCCATCGTTTAGAAATTCTTAAAATTCGTTATTTAAATAAGTAGGAGTAAAAATGAAAGTTTTATGTGGCACAGATATTATTGAAATTGAAAGAATAAAAGAGGCTATAGAAAATTTAGAAGATAAGTTTTTAAATAGGGTGTTTACTAAAGGGGAAATAGAGTATTGCGAAAGTAAAAAGATTCAAAAATATCAACATTATGCAGGAAGGTTTGCAGCAAAAGAAGCAATATTTAAAGCCATATCAGAATTATTAAATAATAAATATGAAATAAATTGGAAAGATATAGAAGTATTAAACAATAAAAATTCAAAACCACAGGCAAATTTAAATATAAAATTACAAAACATACAAAATATAGACATCAGCATATCGCACTGTAAACAATACGCAACAGCTACAGCAATAATTTTAGTAAAATAATAATGTATGGGTTGGTGTCCTTAGGCAATCCAATCCAAACATAAACAAAAACAAGGAGAAAAAACATGCAATATTTTGATTCGCATGCACATTATGAAGATGCAAGATTTGATGAAGATAGAGAAGAAGTATTAAAAAAAATCTATGAATTTGGAGTAACTAAATATGTAAATATAGGTTGTAATATAGAAACAAGCAAAAAATCTATAGATTTAGCGAAAAAGCATGACTTTATATATGCAAGTGTTGGAATACATCCAGAAGAAATTAATGAAAAAAGTTATGAAGAAGATATAAAAAAGATAGAAGAATTAGCTAAAGAAAGTAAAGTAGTAGCAATAGGAGAAATTGGTTTAGACTATTATTGGAATGCGGAAAATAAGGATATGCAAAAACAAGTATTTTTAAAACAAATAGATTTAGCAAATAAATTAAACTTGCCAGTTATAATACATACAAGAGAAGCTATTTGCGATACCATAAATATAATAAAAACAGGAAATTTTAAAACAAAAGCAGTACTTCATTGTTGTCCATTTAACATAGAACTTGTAAAAGTAGGTTTAGAAAAAAATTTTTATATAGCCTTTGGAGGGACATGTACATTTAAAAACTCAAAAAATGCAAATGAAATAATACAAAAAGTGCCAGTAGATAAAATGCTAATAGAAACAGATTCTCCTTATCTATCACCAGATCCAAAACGTGGCATGCGTAATGATTCAAGAAATTTAGAATATATTGTAAGAAAAATAGCAAAAGTCAAAAATACATCAGAAGAAGAAATATCACAAATAACATATCAAAATGCAAAGATGTTATTTAATATAAAATAAGGAATATTTTACCATAAATATACATATAATAATTGTAAGGGGAGATTAAGACCTACCCGCTTAAGACACAAAACAATCTATGGACAAAGAGCAAGGAAGGTAAAATTTAAAAATTTGACAAATTTAATCATGTATATTATAATCAAACTGTTACTTAAAGGAGGCAAAAATGACAAATAAAAGGAAGAAGACAAAAATTGCAATTAAAAGAATTATTGGTATATGTTTAATATTTATTATATTATTAGGACTATGTGCATTTGCAGCAAATACAAAACTAAATAGAGTTAAAATTATATGTTCTAATAATTATGAAATTGTAACAATGACTTCAAAAACTAAAGTTTCAGAAATATTAGAAGATAATCATATAATACTTTTACCAGAAGAAAAAGTTGAGCCAGACTTAAATGAACAAATAAGCAGTGGAGATATAATAAAAATATCTAGTAAAACAGAAGAAGAAAAAGTAGCTGGTGTAGCACAAACTACAACAAATATTTCAGAAGAAGATATAGTAAATGCATATAAGGCAATTACTGAGAGGATTATTGTAGAGCAAGAAAAGATTGCATTTGAAACAATAACAAAAGATGTTTCAAACTCATCAGAAGAAGTAACAAATGATGTTATTCAAGAAGGTATAGAGGGAATAAAAGAAGTAACATATAAAGTAAAATGTCAAAATGACATAGAAATAGAAAAGACAAAAGTATCCGAAAAAATTATGCAAGAACCAGTAAATAAAATAATACAAGTAAAAGCAAAAGTAACAAGCAGAACTGCAAAATCTAGAAAAGAGGCAGTGTCTGATGAATCTACAAAAGTAGTACCACAAACAAGTTCAAAATCTAGCTTGGCATTAAAAGTAAAAGGAAAAACGCCAATAGTAAAAACAATGAATACATCAGCATATACTGCGTCAACATGTGGTAAAAATTCATCATCATCAGGATATGGAATAACATCATCAGGAGCTAAAGCAAGTTCGTGGTATACAGTGGCTGCAGGAAAAGCCTATCCAGTAGGAACAATTATTTATATACCATATTTTCAAAATAAACCAAATGGTGGATGGTTTTTAGTACAAGATAGAGGTAGTGCGATAAGTAATAATAGAATAGATATATATATGGGAACTTATAATGAGTGTATAAATTTTGGTAGAAAAAATTTAGAATGTTATATATATAAATAATAGAAGGTTTGCTTTTTGCAAACCTATTTTATATTACCAATGTTTAATATATTTTAATACGTAACTTGCAACTTTATAATAGATTGTGAACAAAATTCTACTTTCGTGAATTTTGTAATATTCTATAATTTGTCGGTTCCCCCAAAATTGTTACTTAATTAAAATATATTAAACATTTATATAAGATAGGAGGTAAAGATGAAGTTAATTTCATGGAATGTAAATGGAATAAGAGCATGTTTAAATAAGGGATTTATGGATTTCTTTAAAGAAGAACAAGCAGATATATTTTGTATTCAAGAAACAAAAATGCAAGAAGGACAAGTAGAAATAATTTTAGATGGTTATTATCAATATTGGAATAGTGCTAAGAAGAAGGGCTATTCAGGAACTGCTATATTTACAAAGAAAAAGCCCTTAAATGTAACATATGGAATAGGAATTGAAGAACATGATAAAGAAGGAAGAGTAATAACATTAGAATTTGAAAAGTTTTTTATGGTAGATATATATACTCCAAATTCTAAAAGAGAATTAGAAAGATTAGAATATAGAATGCAGTGGGAAGATGAGATAAGAGAATACTTAAACAATTTAAATAAAACAAAGCCAGTAATAATGTGTGGAGACTTAAATGTAGCACATAAAGAAATAGATTTAAAAAATCCAAAGACAAATAGAAGAAATGCAGGATTTACAGATGAAGAAAGAGATAAAATGACCAAACTTTTAGATGCAGGATTTACAGATTCTTTTAGATATTTATACCCAGATAAAGAAAATATGTATAGCTGGTGGTCTTATATGGCAAAAGCAAGAGAAAAGAATGTTGGCTGGAGAATAGACTATTTTATTGTATCTAAAAAAATAGAAAGCAAGATAAGACAAGCAAAAATATATACGCAAATACTAGGAAGCGACCATTGCCCAGTAGGGTTAGAAATAGGAATTAATTAAAACAGTTAATAAATAAATTATAACTTGCGGACTCTTTATGGGGACCAATAGGTGTTGTTAAAGCAAAGCTTATTACAACATAATTAGGGGAGGAGTAAGCAAGTCCAAAATGCAATTTATAGAGTTGACTGGAGTTTCCAAAGAACTAGTTGTGGTTCTTTGGTTGAATGGGATTATTAAATGTAAGGGCAAAGCCCTCAGCCTTTGAATAAAAAAGCTAAATTAAATCGAAACTATTTATAATAGTTTCAAAAATCTCTTTATATTTTTCCATATTTTTCGTAATAACCTCTAAGTCCAAAACATAAATTTCAGAATTCGCTTCAATCCAAACGACTTCTGCAAATAAATCATTTCCATATGAAGTGTCTGTATAAGTATAACTATATTTACAGGCTTTATAATTATTTATAGTAAATTCGCAAATATCAGAAAGCATATTTACATTTTGCAAGTTTAAACTAACACTATTTTTCTCATTATTTACAATTTCCTTTAGATTAATTTCAGATTGTTTATTAATACTATTGCTATAAAAAAACATTTCATCTTTAACTGAATAAAAGTCTAAAAAATAATTTTCTTGGCTAGGTTCCTTTACCTTAAATTTTACACGATTTGGAACAGATATTTTAAAATCGTTATCTATGGAAGTTATTTCTGTATAGCAAAAATACTTATTATAAAAAAAGTATCCTAATATAAGTAATATTATAAAAATTAAAATGCATAAAATAAGTAAAATTTTTTTATTTCTCATACGAACTCCTCCAATAGAAATATTTTAATATAAAATAAAAATAAAAGCAATAAAAATTAATATAAATTATTGATATAAACAAGTAGAAAATTTACAAGAAACTATTTATTTTTTTTTGCTTATCTTATATAATAAAAAACATAACCAAAAGTTTACTTTATTATTTAAAAAAAGAAAAAAGGAGAAAAACAAATGAAAGAAAATAGTAAAAAGATAAAAGTAGGAAAAGTGCTTAAGAATGTAAGATGTACACGGAGAAATAAATAATAAAATAAGCATTGCAAATACTCTAAAATTGAATAAAGCAGTAACATTAGTCGCTTTAGTAATTACAATAATAGTATTATTAATTTTAGCTGGAATAACTCTAAATATGCTAATAGGAGATAATGGAATTATAAAAAAAGCTCTTATGGCTAAGAATAAAACCCAAATAGCACAACAAAATGAAAATCAGCAATATGAAGAATTGTTAAAATATCTTGGTTCAAGTAGAGATTTAGATGAAGAAGAATTAGCAAAATTAATAAGTGATGCAGTAGATAAAAAATTAGGTGAAGCAGGAGGTACTGCTCCTATAGGTAATGTAATTGCGCAAATGGGAAAAAGTACACCAAATGGATATTTAAATTGTGATGGAGCAACATATAATATTTCAGAATATCAAAGATTAGCAGATTATATAAAAGATCAATTTGGATCATACAGCTATTTTGGTGGAGATGGAGCTACAACATTTGCAGTTCCTGATTTAAGAGGAGAGTTCTTAAGAGGCACAGGAACTAGTAGTAGAAAAACAGGTACAGGGAGTGCAGTAGGAACTCATCAAGATCCTACTTATATGCCTAATGCTATAGCTGATCAAGATAGATGGGAATATATTTCAGCTTCAACTTCAAATGATAATAAAGGTGGGGTTAAAAACCCAGATAGTGAATATAATAGTACAACATCCAGAAAATATATGTTGTCACCAACTTCAACAGTATGGCAATCAAATACTTCATCTAGTTCACATTATGCAGTTAGACCAACTAACATGTCTGTACTTTATTGTATAAAATATTAATATATTAAAAAAGTTATATTTTAGTATTGACATAATCACTATATCTATGATATCATATAAAAGATATTCTAAAATTTTACGGAAGTAAAGGAAAAGTGAATGTCGAAATTTGTAAATAGGTGATTAAAATAAATAAATTTATGTATATAAATAATTAAAATAAATGAATAAAAGGGTAGACTTAAAAAGTAGCTACCTTTTTGTGTTGTAAATTGCCTATGTAGCCTTATTGTTTAAAAAGAGGAATTAAAATTAAGAAGATTAAACTTAAAGTTTATATTAGAGCAGTATTTAGACTTTAAATTTAAAAAGATTAATATTTAAGAAGGACTTTTTAAACATTCATATAAATCACAAATTATTTTGTGAAATTATTTCAAATCTGCTTAAAATATTATTTTGAGGTGATTTAAAATTGATTAAAGAGATCAAACATGAAAAAAGCACACGTAAAACATTTGCAAAAGTTGGTGACTATATTGAAATGCCAAACCTTATTAAAGTACAAAAAGATTCATATGACTGGTTTGTAGAAGAGGGGTTAGGAGAAGTTTTAAAAGATATTTCACCAATAGTTGACTACTCAGGAAATTTAGTTCTTGAATTTTTCGATTATTACATGGAAGAAAAAACAAAATATTCTTTAGAAGAATCTAAAGAAAGGGATGCTACATATGCAACTAGATTGCATGTAAAAGTAAGGCTTATAAATCGTGAAACAGGTGAAATAAAAGAGCAAGAGATTTATTTAGGTGATTTCCCACTTATGACAGATAGTGGAACATTTATAATAAATGGTGCAGAAAGAGTAGTAGTAAGCCAATTAGTTCGTTCACCAGGATGTTATTATGATGAGACTTATGATAAAGTAGGAAAAAAACTATATACATCAACAGTTATGCCAATTCGCGGGGCATGGCTTGAATATGAAACAGATAGTAATGATGTATTTTATGCTCGTGTTGATAGAACAAGAAAAATACCAGTTACAGTTTTATTAAGAGCATTAGGATTAGAAACAGATGAGCAAATACTAGAATTCTTTGGAGAAGAAGAAAAGTTAAAAGCAACATTCCAGAAAGATACAGTAAAAACAAGTGATGAAGCACTAATTGAAATATACAAAAAACTAAGACCAGGGGAACTTCCAACAGTTGATGCTGCAAGAAATCTGTTTAATGGTTTATTATTTGATGAAAGAAGATATGATTTAGCAAAGGTGGGAAGACATAAGTTTAATATAAAACTAAGCTTAGCAAATAGAATTTGTGGCAAAATTGCATATAACGATATTATAAATCCAGAAACGGGAGAAGTTTTTGTAGAAAAAGATAATATTATAACACCTGAAATAGCAGAAGATATACAAAATTCAGGAATCAACAGTGTAAGCATAAAAATAAACGATAATCCAGTAAAAGTAATTGGAAATGGAACAGTAAATATTCATAAAGTTATAACAGATGCCAACATAAGTAAATTACATATAAAAGAAATGGTAAATTATGAAGTACTAAAAAGCATAATAGAAAACACAAATAAAAAAGATTTAGTAAAAACTTTAGAAGAAAGACATACAGAATTAGTACCAAAAAGCGTTACAACTGAAGATATATTTGCTTCTATAAATTATTTATTAAACTTAGATCATGGATTAGGAAAGATAGATGACATAGATCATTTAGGAAATAGACGTATTAGATGTGTTGGAGAATTACTACAAAATCAATTTAGAATTGGTTTAACAAGACTAGAAAGAGTTGTTCGTGAAAGAATGACAATACAAGACTTAGATGTTGTAACACCACAAACATTAATAAACACAAAACCAATTACATCATCAATAAGAGAATTCTTTGGAAGTTCACAATTATCACAATTTATGGATCAAACAAATCCATTATCAGAACTAACACATAAAAGAAGAATTTCAGCATTAGGACCTGGAGGACTTTCAAGAGAAAGAGCTGGATTTGAGGTTCGTGATATTCACCATACACATTACTCAAGATTATGTCCAATAGAATCACCAGAAGGACCAAACATTGGACTTATATCAGCACTTTCATCTTTTGCAACAATAAATGAATATGGGTTTATTGAAGCACCATATAGAAAAGTTGATATGAAAACTCACAAAGTTACAGATGTAGTAGAATACATGAGTGCAGATAAAGAAGATGGACATTATATAGCAGAAGCAACAGAACCTTTAAATGAAAATGGTGAATTTATAAATGATAGAATAAAAGTAAGATATATAAATGAAATAATAGAAGTTGACAAAGAAAAAGTAGATTATATGGACGTATCTCCAAAGCAACTAGTTTCAATAGGTGCAGCAATGATACCATTTTTGGAGCATGATGATGCAAAACGTTCACTTATGGGTGCAAATATGCAACGTCAAGCAGTGCCACTATTAATAACAGATTCACCAGTAGTAGGAACAGGAATGGAATATAGAGCAGCAAAAGATTCTGGAATACTAGTTTTAGCCGAAGAAGATGGAGTAATTGAAAATGTTACAGGTGACTACATTACAGTAAAATATAATAATGGTGAGACTAAAAAACATAAACTACAAAAATTTAAAAGAACAAATGGTGGAACATGTATAAACCAAAGACCAATAGTAGTAAAAGGAGAAAAAGTAAAAAAAGGAGATGCCATAGCAGATGGACCATCAACACAAAATGGAGAAATGGCCTTAGGTAAAAATGTTTTAGTAGCATTTACAACATGGGAAGGTTATAACTATGAAGATGCTATACTAATAAATGAAAGATTAGTAAAAGAAGATGTATATACATCAATACACATTGAAGAATATGATTGCGAATGTAGAGATACAAAACTTGGACCAGAAGAAATTACAAGAGACATACCAAATGTTGGAGAAGATACCTTAAGAGATTTAGATGAAAGCGGTATAATAAGAATAGGTGCAGAAGTAAGACCAGGAGATATATTAGTTGGAAAAGTTACACCAAAAGGAGAAACAGAACTTACAGCAGAAGAAAGACTTTTAAGAGCGATCTTTGGAGAAAAAGCTAGGGAAGTAAGAGATACATCACTTAGAGTACCACATGGAGAAGCAGGAACAATAGTAGATGTAAAGATCTTTACAAGAGATAATTCAGACGAATTAGGACCAGGAGTTAATCAAATAATAAGATGTTATATAGCAACAAAAAGAAAAATATCAGTAGGGGATAAAATTGCAGGTCGTCATGGAAATAAAGGTGTTATCTCAAGAGTATTACCAGAAGAAGATATGCCATTTATGCCAGACGGAACACCAGTAGATATCTTACTAAATCCACTAGGGGTTCCTTCACGTATGAACTTAGGGCAAGTGTTAGAACTACACTTAGGAGGAGCTGCAAGAGCATTAGGTTGGAAAATTGCAACACCTGTATTTGATGGAGCAACACAAGAAGAAATAGTTGAATTACTAGAAAAGTCAGGACTATCACCAGATGGAAAGATGGTGCTATATGATGGAAGAACAGGAGATCCATTTGATAAACCAATTACAGTTGGAGTAATGTATATGTTAAAACTACATCACTTAGTAGATGACAAAATACATGCTCGTTCAACAGGACCATACTCACTAGTTACACAACAACCGCTTGGAGGTAAAGCACAATTTGGAGGACAACGTTTTGGAGAGATGGAAGTTTGGGCACTAGAAGCATATGGTGCAGCACATACACTTCAAGAAATACTAACAGTAAAATCAGATGATGTAGTAGGAAGAGTAAAAACATATGAAGCAATAGTAAAAGGTGAAAACATACCAGAACCAGGAGTTCCAGAAAGTTTCAAAGTTCTAGTAAAAGAACTACAATCTTTAGGATTAGATGTTAGATTATATTCAGAATCTAACAATGAAATAGAGCTAAAAGAACAAATAGATGAAGGAATAGACTTTAATCTAGAAAGAAAGAAAAAAGAAGAGCAAGAACGATTAGAAAGAGAATTACAAGAAAATTATATTCCAACAGATGATGAGCTAGAAGATATGCAAATAGAAGAAAGTGATGAGCTATTTGAAGAAGAAGGAATATTAGATGACGATTTAGAAGAAGATATAGGAGAAGAATTAGAAGATGTATATGACAGCGATTTGGCACAGGACAATATAGAAGAGGACGAAGATTTAGATTATTAATAAATAACGAATATTTAATAATGAATAATTATTGTATGGGTCGATTGACATGACAATAAAATTTATTCAACCAAAACAGATACAGACAAAAAACGGGTCGCAGATCACGTCGACCCCCCACAGAATAAAAATATAATTAAATAAATTATTTTAAAAATTTACCAAATAACCTTATGGAATTGCACAGCGGTGAAAATTTGATAAATTGTTTAAAATAAACCCAAAACAATAGAAATTAAAATTTAAATCCAAAGGGGGAAAATAATGGACGAATTAAATGTTTTGGACAAAATAAAAATAGGATTAGCCTCAGACGAAAAAATTAGAGAATGGTCTAAAGGAGAGGTAAAAAAGCCAGAGACAATTAATTATAGAACTTTAAAACCGGAAAAGGATGGTCTATTTTGTGAAAAGATATTTGGGCCAACAAAAGACTGGGAATGTCATTGTGGAAAATATAAAAGAGTTAGATATAAAGGAATAGTATGTGATAGGTGTGGTGTAGAAGTTACAAAATCTAAAGTAAGAAGAGAAAGAATGGGACATATAGAACTTGCAGCACCAGTAGCACATATATGGTATTTTAAGGGAATACCAAGCAGAATAGCTCTAATATTAGATATTTCACCAAGGAACTTAGAAAAAGTAGTATATTTTGCATCATATATAGTAACAGATAAAGGAGACACAGGTCTTGCAAAAACACAAGTATTAACAGAAAAAGAATATACAGAAGCAGTAGAAAAATATGGAAGAGAAAGTTTTAAGGCAGAAATGGGAGCAGAAGCTTTAAGAAAGCTATTAAAGGAAATAGATTTATACAAACTTTCTGTAAAATTAAAAAAAGAAATAGAAAATGCTAGTGAGCAAAAAAAAGTAAAACTTGTAAAAAGGTTAGATACAGTAGAAGCTTTTAGACTATCTGGAAATAGACCTGAGTGGATGGTTATGAATGTTGTACCAGTTATTCCACCAGAATTAAGACCAATGGTACAACTAGATGGTGGAAGATTTGCGACATCAGATTTAAATGATTTATATAGAAGAGTTATAAATAGAAATAACAGATTAAAAAGATTATTAGAACTAGGGGCACCAGAAATAATTGTAAGAAATGAAAAAAGAATGTTACAAGAGTCAGTAGATGCCTTAATAGATAATGGAAGACGTGGAAGACCAGTAACAGGGGCAGGAAATAGAGCTCTAAAATCATTATCAGATATGCTTAAAGGAAAGCAAGGAAGATTCCGTCAAAATTTACTAGGAAAAAGAGTTGACTATTCTGGACGTTCAGTTATAGTAGTAGGGCCAGAACTTAAAATATATCAATGCGGTGTACCAAAAGAAATGGCAGTAGAATTATTTAAACCATTTGTAATGAAAGAATTAGTTGAAAGAGGATTGGCACATAATATTAAAAATGCAAAAAGAATGGTGGAAAGATTAAGACCAGAAGTATGGGGAATATTAGAAGAGGTTATAAAAGACCATCCAGTAATGTTAAACCGTGCTCCAACATTACATAGACTAGGAATTCAAAGTTTTGAACCAGTACTTGTAGAAGGAAGAGCAATAAAACTACATCCACTTGTTTGTGAGGCCTTTAATGCTGATTTCGATGGTGACCAAATGGCAATTCATGTTCCATTAACACCAGAAGCACAAGCAGAATCTAGATTTTTAATGCTATCAGTAAATAACCTTTTAAAACCACAAGATGGTAAACCTGTTGCAACACCTAGACTAGATATGATTTTAGGAAGTTATTATTTAACAATGCTTATAGATGGAGAAAAAGGAGAAGGAAAATATTTCAAAGATCCAGATGAAGCTATAATGGCATTTGAGAATCATGATGTAGGAATACATGCTAAAATCTATGTTAGAAAAACAGTAGAAATAGATGGAGAAGAAAAAAGCAAAAAAATTGAAACAAGTGTTGGGAGAATAATATTTAACCAGGAAATACCACAGAATTTAGGATTTATAGATAGAAGTAAAGATCCATTCCAATATGAAATAAACTTCCCAGTTGTTAAAAAGACAATGGGACAAATAATAGAAAGAGTAATTAGAACACATGGATTAACGCAATCAGCAGAAGTAATAGATTATATAAAAGCATTAGGTTATAAATATGCAACACTTGCTGGTATAACGTATTCAATGGATGATGTAAAAGTTCCACCGTCTAAAAAGGAATTATTACAAGAAGCAGATAAAAAAGTGGAAAATATTAGAAAGCAATATGCAAGAGGATTAATAACAAATGAGGAAAGATATAAAGCTGTAATACAAGTATGGGAAGAGGCAACAAATAAAGTAAGTCATGCCATGGAAGAAAACTTTGATGATTTAAACCCAGTATATATGATGGTAAAATCAGGGTCAAGAGGTAACATGAACCAACTAAGACAAATTGCTGGTATGCGTGGACTTATGGCAAGTACTACAGGAAAAGCTGTTGAAATACCAATTAAAGCATCATTTGCAGAAGGACTAGATCCACTAGAATACTTTATTTCAGCCCATGGAGCACGTAAAGGACTTTCAGATACAGCTTTAAGAACAGCAGATTCGGGATATTTAACAAGAAGATTAGTTGATGTATCACAAGATATAATAGTAAGAGAGCATGATTGTGGAAGCAAGGATGGAATACTGTTATGTGATATAAAAGATGGAAATCAAACAATAGAAAAGCTTGTAGAAAGATTAGTAGGAAGATTTGTAATAGAAGATCTAAAAGATCCAAAAACAAAAGAAATACTAGTAGATACTGCTACGATGATTACTGAAGATATAGCAGATAAAATTATAGAAGCTGGAATAGAAAAAATTAAAGTTCGTTCAGTATTAGGATGTAGATCAAAACATGGTGTATGTCAAAAATGTTATGGAATGGGCTTAGCAAGAAGAGAAATAGTAAATATAGGAGAAGCAGTTGGAATAATAGCTGCACAATCAATAGGTGAACCAGGAACACAGCTTACTATGAGAACTATTCATTCAGGAGGTGTAGCAGGGGTTGCAGATATAACACAAGGTCTACCTAGAGTTGAGGAGCTGTTTGAAGCTAGAAAACCAAAAGGATTAGCAGTAATAACTGAAATAGATGGAAAAGTAAAAGTTTCAGAAGAGAAGAAGAAGAAAGAAGTTATTATTACATCAAAAGATGACTCAAAAACATATACTATACCATTTGGTTCAAACTTGAAAGTATCAGATGGAGATATGGTAGAGGCAGGAGATCCATTAACAGAAGGTTCAATAAATCCAAATGATATATTAGTTATAAAAGGAGCAGAGGGAGTATATACATACTTAGTACAAGAAGTACAAAAAGTGTATAGAAACCAGGGTGTTGATATAAATGATAAGCACGTTGAGGTAATAGGAAGACAAATGCTTAAAAAAGTAAGAGTAGAAGATAATGGAGATACAGATATGTTCCCAGGATCTCTAGTAGATATATACGAATTTGAAGACAAAAATAAGAAAGCTAAGGAAGAAGGCAAAATGCCAGCAACAGGAAAGAGACTGTTACTTGGAATAACAAAAGCAGCCTTAGCAACAGAGAGCTTCCTATCTGCAGCGTCATTCCAAGAAACAACAAGAGTTCTTACAGAAGCAGCAATAAAAGGAAAAACAGACGAATTATTAGGATTAAAGGAAAATGTAATAATAGGAAAATTAATACCTGCAGGAACAGGAATGGAGAAATATAAAAACATTCATATAAGTACGGAAGAAACTGAAGAAGATATAGAAGAAGTATAAGAATAAGGCGATAGGAAAAATCCTATCGTTTTATTTGACAAATTGGCTTTTTTTATGTAAAATAAAAAGCATGAAAATAAAGGAGAAAAAGCATTTATGTTTAAAGATAAAAGCAAATTATCAGCTAAACTAGTTTCAAGAACAAAAATATATTTAATAATTATAGCTATATTATTTATAACTATATTTATTTATGATACAAAATTTATTTTTCCAGGGATATTAGTGTATATACTAATAATTGTATATACATATTGGTCAGAAAGTAAAAGAACATCCGAAATATCAAATCATGTACAAGAACTTTTAATTACAATGGATTCAACAGCTAAAAAGACACTTATAAATTCTCCACTTCCTCTAATAATAGCAGAAACAGATGGGAATATTATGTGGAGAAGTTCAAAATTTGTATATGAATTTGCCAACATAGATATAAAGAATTATATAGATGATTTATTAAAAGAAATTAAATTAGATATAGAAAATAAAAAAGATAATGATAACACAAAGAAAATAGAAAAACAAATAGAAATAGGAAATCATATATATAAAGTATTGGGAGAATATGTAAAATCTAAAAATAATGAAAAGAAAAATGAATATATGACAATACTTTATTTTATAGATATAACTCATCAAATAAAAACTGAGGAAAAGTATATACAAGGAGCACAATGTATAGGAATAATTACAGTAGACAATTATGAAGAAATAATCCAGATGATACCAAATGAAGAAAGACCACAAATAATAGCACAAATAGAAAAATGTTTATATGATTGGGCTGCTAAATCAAATGGATTAATGGTAAAAACAGAAAGAAATACATTTATATATACATTTGAATACAAATATTTAGAACAAATAAAAGAAAGTAAATTTGAAATATTAGATACAATAAAGGAGATAGATGTACAAGAAAGAGTGAGGTTAACACTTAGTGTAGCAATTTCTTGTGAAGGGCTATCTAACTACGAAAAATATGAATCAGCTTTAGAATGTATGGATATAGTATTAGGAAGAGGTGGAGACCAAGCTGTTATAAAAGAAAATGGAAAATACCATTTTTTTGGTGGAAAAGCACAGGAAATGGAAAAGAGAACAAAAATAAAAGCAAGAATGTTTTCACATGCATTAGAAGAACTTATACAAAATAGTGAGAACGTAATGGTAATGGGACACAGTAATGGAGATATGGATTCAATTGGTTCAAGCTTAGGTATATATAGATTAGCAAAGAGTATGGAAAAAGAGGCATATATAATAAACAACACAAAAGGTATATCTTTAAAAAGCTTTATACAAACGTTACAAGAAGATGATGAGCAATATACCAAGAATATTTTAGATAAAAATGAATCAATATCTAAAATAACAGAAGATACTCTACTTGTTATTGTAGATACACATAAAGAAGACTATGTAGAAGTACCAGAATTATTAGAGAAAACTCAGAAGATAGTTATAATAGATCACCATAGAAGAAGTACAAACTATATAGAAAATGCAATGCTTACTTTCCAAGAAGTATATGCATCATCAGCTGCGGAACTTGTAACAGAAATTTTACAATATGCGGAAAAGAATGTAAATTTAAGAAACATAGAAGTAGAAGCACTATATGCAGGAATAATGATGGACACGAAGAATTTTACATTTAAAACAGGAGTAAGAACATTTGAAGCAGCGGCATATTTACGTAAGAGTGGAATTGATATAATGAAAATAAAAAAATGGTTTCAAAGTGATTTTGAAACATATAATTCTATATCAAAAATAGTAGCGTCTTCGCAAATAATAAGAGATACAATAGCAATATCAATTTATGAAGAAGAAAATAATGCAGGAGTAATGTGTGCAAAAGCAGCAGATGAATTACTTACAATATCAAATATCACAGCATCATTTGTCTTAGGAAAGATAGGAAATAAAGTATATATAAGTGGAAGATCAATAGGAGATATAAATGTACAATTAATACTAGAGAAATTAGGAGGCGGAGGTCACATAACCCTTGCTGGAGCGCAAATAGAAGATCAGACAATAGAAGATGCAAAACAGCAGTTAATAAACAAAATCAATGAATATTTTGAAGAAAACATGTAAATAGCAAAATTAAAAATAATGACATCAGTAAGACATAAGGGAATCATCTTTGATTTTGAAGAAATCAAGGACCTGTCCCATTGGTAAAAGGTGTGTCCCCTGTCATTAGAAAAAGGAGGAAAGCAAAATGAAGGTAATATTAATGTCAGACATAAAAGGTGTTGGAAAAAAAGATGAAATAATAAATGCGAGCGATGGATATGCAAGAAATTTTTTATTTCCCAAAAAATTAGCAGTAGAAGCAAATGCAGAAAACCTAGGAAAATTAAAAGGAAGAAATGATTCAAAAAAGCATAAAAAAGATTTAGAAAAAAATGATGCACAGCAAATAGCAAGTAAATTAGAAAATATAACATTAAAAATTGAAGTAAAAGCTGGGGAAAACTCAAAAATATTTGGTGGAGTATCCACAAAAGAAATCTCAGAACAATTAGAAAAACAGTATAATATAAAAATAGACAAAAAGAAAATAGAATTAAAAGAAACAATAAAAAATTTAGGAACATTTAATATAAATGCAAGATTATTTGAAGGAGTAAATGGAAATATAAAAATACATATAATATCAAAATAAAAAAAAGTGCAGTACATACAATACAATCCGTTAAAATGGAAAGAAGATAAATTATATAAATAAAAATAGATTTTCGAAAGGAGCAAAAATGGAACTAGGAAAAATACCACCAAATGACATAGAAGCAGAGCAAGCTGTTATAGGAAGTATGTTAACAGATAAAGAAGCTGTTTCCTTAGCAATAGAAAAACTAAAAGAGGATGCTTTTTATAGAGAAGATAATAAATTAATATATTCAGCAATATTAAATCTATATAATAAAGTAGAACCAATAGATATAATCACATTAAAATCAGAGTTACAATCAATGGGTGTATTTGAGAAAGTAGGTGGTTTAGAATATATAGCTAAGCTTCCAGATAAAGTTCCAACAACAGCAAATGTAGAAAAATATATAAAAATAGTTGAAGAAAAGTATGTACTCCGAAGTTTAATAAAAACGGCAAATGAGATAATAGATTTAGGGTATGAGCAAACCGAAGAAGTTGAAAACATAATGGATAATGCAGAAAAGAAGATATTTAGTATAATACAAAATAGAGACCAAAAGGGATATACACCAATAAAAGATGTTTTGATAGAATCTTTTACGCAGCTAGAGCAATTATATAACCAAAAAGTGCGTATTACAGGTGTACCAACAGGATTTATAGATTTAGATAATAGAACAGCAGGATTTCACAATTCAGATTTAATACTAATTGCAGCAAGACCAGCAATGGGAAAATCAGCATTTGCATTAAATATTGCAGCAAATGCTGCAACAAAATCAAATACACCTGTTGCAATATTTAGTTTAGAAATGTCAAAAGAGCAAATGGTAAATAGAATATTATCTAGTGAAGCAATGGTAGATAGTAATAAAATAAGAACAGGAAAACTAGAAGATGAAGATTGGGGAAAAATTGCAGGGACACTCGGACCACTTTCAGAAGCGCAAATATATATAGATGATACACCAGGAATTTCTATAATGGAAATAAGAGCAAAATGTAGAAAATTAAAACTAGAAAAAGACTTAGGATTAGTTGTAATAGACTACTTACAACTTGTTCAAGGAAGTGGAAAGAAAGGAGCAAGCCGTGAGCAGGAAATAGCAGAAATAAGTAGATCTTTAAAGATACTTGCAAAAGAAATAAATGTACCAGTAATAGCATTATCACAACTATCAAGAGCACCAGAACAAAGACCAGATCATAGACCAATGTTATCAGATCTTCGTGAGTCTGGATCAATAGAGCAAGATGCAGATATAGTAATGTTTTTATATAGAGACGATTATTATAATGAAGACAGTGAAAAAAAGAATATAGCAGAAGTAATAATCGCAAAACATAGGGCAGGATCTACAGGGACAACAGAATTGCTATGGCTTGGAAATTACACAAAATTTGCAAACATAGACCGTTATAGAGACAACTAAAACATATAAAAAAACTAATGTTATCACATAAGTAAAATATAAGGGAAGCGGGACATAAGGGACTGGTCTCTGATTTTGAAGAAATCAAGGACCTGTCCCATTGGTAAAATGTGTGTCCCCTATCATTAAGTAAAGGAGAAACATGTTAAAGGACGAAATTTTAGAAACAATAATTAAATATAATATGATAGAATCTGGAGAGGGCATTGTAGTAGGAGTGTCTGGTGGTCCAGATTCTATGTGCTTATTAAATAATTTAATTCAAATAAATAAAGATGAGAAAATAGATTTGAATTTTAAATTATATGTGGCACATATAAACCATATGATAAGAAAAGAAGCCAAAGAAGAAACGGTATATGTTGAGCAATTTTGTGCAAAAAATAATATTGGGTGTTTTGTAAAAATGGAAGATGTAAAAAAAGCATCACAATACCTAAAAATAGGAACAGAAGAAGCTGGAAGAAAAATTAGATACGAGTTTTTTAAAGAAGTAATGCAAAAGACAAATTCTTCTAAAATAGCAATAGCACATAATTTAAATGATAAAGTAGAAACAATACTAATGAATATAATAAGGGGAACATCACCTTCTGGATTAAAAGGAATAGAACCCATAAGAGGTAACTTATATATAAGACCATTAATAGAAATTAAAAGAACTCAAATAGAAGAATACTGTAATAAAGAAAAATTGAATCCAAAAATTGATAAAACGAATTTTGAAAACATTTATACAAGAAATAAAATAAGGAATATGCTTATTCCATTTATAAAAGAACAATTTAATCCAAATATTATAGAAGGAATAGATAAATTGTCAAAAATAACTGAGCAAGAACAGAATTATTTAGATAAAATTGTCAATAATATATATGATGATTTGTTAATTGATGACACACAAAACAATATAATTAAATTTACAACAAATGCTGTAACAGAAGCGTCCTTAGGACACTCGCAAAATAGAGAATATGAAAATCAAATAATCCTAGATCTAAAGAAGTTTAACAATCAAGATATAGTAATAAAAAGAAAAATAATATTATATACTATAAAGAAAGTATACGGAAATGCACAAAATATAGAAAAAATACATATAGACGACATAATAAAATTATGTGAAAGAAATATAGGAAATAAATATTTAACACCACACAAAAATATAAAAATATATATAAAAAATAAAAAAATTTTTTTTATAGCATATCCTAAACTTCCGTAGTAAACCCCTTGTAACACAACTGTTACAAATAAAAAAGTTTAAAAAAAGTATTGAAATTGCAATTTTTCTATGTTATATAATGGTGTGGGGGTGGCCAAAGACCAACCTGTAACCAAAAATAATAAATTAAAAAACATAGAAGAGGGAAAGCCAAAGCATGCCCCTACAATATATAATTGTAATTTGTCATTAGAACAAGGAGGAAAATAAATTGAAAAATGGTATAAAAACACTTGCAATGTGGTTAATAATAGGAATTATATTTATAGTTTTAGTATCAGCAATATTAGATAATTCTGAAACTAAAATGGACTATTCAGAATTAATTTCAGCAATGGAATCAGGAACAGTAACAAATATAGAAATTGGATCAGATGGTTCAAAAGCATTTGTTGAATTAAAAGGTCAAGGTATAGAAAAAGAAGTAAATATTCCTAATTTGGAAAGTTTTATGAATTATGCAAATGAAGGACTAAAAGCAGGAAACTTTTCATTAACAGAAAAATCTCAATCTATATTTATAACAATACTATCACTATTATCTCCATTTGGAATAGCAATCATATTTTTATTATTCTGTTTTTTCTTAATGAATCCGGGAAATCAAAATGGAAATAAAACAATGTCATTTGGAAAAAGTAAAGCAAGAGTAATAAATTCAGCAGAAAGAGCAAAAATTACGTTCCAAGATGTAGCAGGTGTAGATGAAGAAAAAGAGGAATTAGAAGAAATAGTAGAATTTTTAAAAACACCAAAGAAATTTACAGACATGGGAGCAAGAATACCAAAAGGAGTACTTTTAGTAGGACAGCCAGGAACAGGAAAAACTTTACTTGCAAAAGCAGTTGCAGGAGAAGCAGGAGTACCATTCTTTATAATAAGTGGCTCAGACTTTGTTGAAATGTTTGTCGGAGTTGGAGCATCAAGAGTAAGAGATTTATTTGAACAAGCAAAAAAGAATTCTCCATGTATAATATTTATAGATGAAATTGATGCAGTAGGACGTCAAAGAGGAGCAGGTTTAGGTGGAGGACATGATGAAAGAGAGCAGACATTAAATCAATTACTAGTTGAAATGGATGGATTTAGTACAAATGAAGGTGTAATAGTAATAGCAGCAACAAATAGACCAGATGTATTAGATAAAGCTCTATTAAGACCAGGAAGATTTGATAGACAAATAGTAGTAAATGCGCCAGATGTAAAAGCAAGAGAGCAAATATTAGAAGTACATTCAAGAAAGAAAAAAATAGGTGAAGATGTAGACTTAAAACTAATTGCAAAAAATACAGCAGGATTTGCAGGAGCAGACCTGGAAAATGTTTTAAATGAAGCAGCACTTCTTGCAGCAAGAAGAAACTTAGAAGTAATAGGAATGAAAGAAATAGAAGATGCCATGGTAAAAGTAACCATGGGACCAGAGAAGAAATCAAGAGTAAGAAGCGAGAAAGAAAATAAACTAGTAGCATATCATGAAGCAGGTCATGCAGTAGTAAGTAGATATTTACCGACACAAGATCCAGTACACCAAATATCTATAGTACCAAGAGGTATGGCAGGTGGATATACAATGTATAGACCAACAGAAGATAAATCATTTATGTCAAAAACAGAAATGGAAGAAAATATAGTATCATTATTAGGCCGGAAGAGTAGCAGAAAAACTAATACTAGATGATATCTCAACAGGAGCAAGTAACGATATAGAAAGAGCAACCAAAATTGCAAGAAGCATGGTAACAAAATATGGCATGAGTGATAGAATTGGAGCAATGATGTTAGGATCAAGCCAAGAAGAAGTATTTTTAGGAAGAGATTTCACACAAAGTAAGGAATACTCAGAAGAAACAGCATCACTAGTAGACACAGAAACAAAAAGAATACTAGACAAAGGATATGAAACAGCAATAGAAATATTAAACGCACATATAGACAAATTACATGCAGTAGCAAAAGTATTATTAGAAAAAGAAAAAATTGAAGGAGAAGAATTTGAGGAAATTTTTGCTTAAAAATGAACAAGAATAAACATATAATAAAAAAATGTAAAACATGTGTAGGAGAACGGATTTACTCGTTGAAAAACGGAAAATGAAAATTAGATAATTAAAGACTCGTCTAAGACGAGTCTTTAAATTTTCTAAAATTTGCAATATTATGTAAAATATGTTATTATATAGATAGTACGGTAAAATACCATTATATATAAAATTATTTTCTAATGATACCAATTGGTATTGACAATATACAAAAAACATTTAAGGAGGAAGTATATATGGTTATACTATTATTTAAATTACTCACCAAGATAGTGTTCCCACTACTTGCAGATTTAATATTTGCATTTATACCATTAATAATTGTGGTGGGATTAGGAGTTCTAATTATATTGAGAGTAAAAATTAGAAACCTATCAACAAAAATCTTTCAGGGTATAGAATGTATTGCTCGGAAGATATTAAAGATACTTATAGCTTTAGTATTAACAATACTTGCTTTAATTCCTAAGGTTTATTGTAGAATAGAAAGATACTGTAGAGGAAAAGGGGCAAATTCTGTTGTAAGCAATTTAATATCAATAGTAGTTGTTTCTTTATTAGTAGCTATTATTATTTAACATTGGTTCCCTATAATATGGGGAGGAAGGAGAGCTGTATGACAATTAAAGATTTTTTAAGGGGAAACATTAAAAAGAACAACTTAGGAAAGTTCTTAAGTGATAATCGGCTAATTAGTGTAGAAGTCGATGATTTCTTTTCCAAGTTCGGGCAGATGAATCGAAAAGAGCTGATAGAGTTTCTCAAAGATGCAAACAATGCTTACGAAATAAGTAAGTTTGGATACAGGTACAAAGGAAGAGATAACATAAGAGCTAAAATAAGGTATAGCTATGATCCAAGAGAGACTGAGCAAGCATACTAAGCAGTTAAAGTACTCAAACCATTTAAGGGCCTAATGTATTAGGCCCTTAATTTTATCTAAAAGAAGATTATACCAAAAGTGTAATTTTATTTTTTTCCTTTTTTATAATTTTATCATCTTGCAAGTTCTTTAATTCTCTCATCATAGCACTTCTGTCTATACTTAAGTAATCAGCTAAATCAGTAAGAGAAAAATTTAGAAAGAACATTTTATTTAAAGATCTTGCAGACGTTATGTTAAAGTATTTTAGAAGTTTATCTCTTATACTTCTTTGTGATAAAACTTCAATTCTGGTGTTAAGGACAATAGATTTATTAAGTATTAAATCTGGCAGATGAGTAACTAAAATATCATGAAATTTACAAGTCTTTTTACATTTTTTATGAAAATTATCATAAGAAAAGAATAGGACTTTGCAATTCTTTTTGGCTAAAACAAAAAGTTCATTGTTTGTTGTAAGACTATAAAAAATTTCACCAAATAAATCTGAAGAAGAAAAATGCTCAATAATACTTTGACTACCATTAGATTCATATCTTATTAAATCAGCACTACCTTCAATTAAAATACAAAGTTGATTTCTATTTACTAAATATGTAGTTATAATTTCTCCTTTTTGAAAGGTTTTTATTTGAGCTTTAGCACAGCCTTTTGAAAAATTATCTATAAAATTATTAACATTAAAATTTAATTTCATAAACGTCCTCCATATTGGAAAATATATAAATATTATAACATAAAGATGTGATATTTGCAACAAAAACGACATAATTTTTAAAAACATATTATTTAAACTATTAACTTAAAGTACTGAAAATTCAGAAGAATATCAAAGTAAAAAAAACGAATTATATTTGTAACAAAAATGTAATATTAGATAAAAGCTTTAAAAGAAGTAGATTATTTTAAATAAAAAAATAAACTTAAAAAAAAGTTGCAAAAACAACAAGAATATTTAAAAAGTATGTATATAATATAAATATCTTTAGGGAGGGGAAGTAAGAATGAGAATAATAAAAAGAGATGGAAGAGCTGTAGATTATGATAGAAGCAAAATATCCACAGCAATTGAAAAAGCAAACAAAGAAGTAAGAAAGTCAGAAAAAGCTACAAAGGAAGAAATTGATTCAATAATAGAATATATTGAAGAATTAGGTAAAAAGAGAATGCTTGTAGAAGATATACAAGACATAATAGAACAAAAATTAATGGAAATCGAAAAATTTGAACTTGCAAAAAGATATATTGTATATAGATATAATAGGGCATTAGTTAGAAAAAGTAATACAACAGATGAAACAATATTAGGACTAATTAGAAATGAAAATAAAGAGCTTGCAGAAGAAAATTCAAACAAAAATACAATGCTTGCTTCAACTCAAAGAGATTATATAGCTGGTGAAGTATCAAGAGATTTAACAAAAAGATTACTTTTGCCAGAAAAAATAAATAAAGCACATGAAGAAGGAATCTTGCACTTCCATGATGCAGATTATTTTATACAGCCAATATTTAATTGTTGTTTAATAAATATAGGAGATATGTTAGATAATGGAACAGTTATGAATGGAAAAATGATAGAAAGTCCAAAAAGTTTCCAAGTTGCATGTACAGTTACAACACAAATAATAGCAGCAGTTGCAAGTAACCAATATGGAGGACAATCTGTAGATTTAAGACATTTAGGAAAGTACTTAAGAAAAAGTTATAATAAATATAGAAAACAAATGCAAGAAAAATATAAAGGAAAATTATCAGAAGATTTAATAGAAGACTTAGCAAAAGAAAGACAAATGGTAGAACTAAAATCTGGAGTACAAACAATACAATATCAAATAAATACATTAATGACAACAAATGGACAATCTCCTTTTGTAACACTATTTTTAAACTTACAAGCAGATGACGAATATATAGAAGAAAATGCGATGATAATAGAGGAAGTATTAAAACAAAGACTAGAAGGAATAAAAAATGAAAAAGGTGTATATGTAACACCAGCATTTCCAAAACTTGTATATGTATTAGATGAACACAACTGCTTAAAAGGTGGAAAGTATGATTATTTAACAAAACTTGCAGTAAAATGTTCAGCAAAAAGAATGTATCCAGATTATATATCAGCTAAAAAAATGAGAGAAAACTATGAAGGAAATGTATTTAGTCCAATGGGATGTAGAAGCTTTTTGTCGCCATGGAAAGACGAAAATGGAGAATATAAATTTGAAGGAAGATTTAACCAAGGAGTAGTAAGTATAAATCTACCACAAATAGGGATAATTTCCAAGGGAGATGAAGAAGAATTCTGGAAACTATTAGACGAAAGATTAGAGATATGTAAAGAAGCATTAATGTGTAGGCACTATGCATTGCTTGGAACAAAGGCAGAAACAAGTCCAATACACTGGAGATATGGAGCAGTAGCTAGATTAAAACCAGGAGAAACAATAGATGAATTACTAAAAGGAGGATATTCAACTTTATCTTTAGGATATATAGGAATATATGAACTAACAAAACTAGTAAAAGGAGTATCACATACAACTAAAGAAGGACATGAATTTGCAATAAAATTAATAAAACACCTAAAGGATGCCACAAGAAAATGGAAGGAAGATACAGGACTTGGGTTTGCACTATATGGAACACCAGCAGAAAGTTTGTGCTATAGATTTGCAAGAATAGACAAAGAAAAATATGGTGTAATAAAAGATGTAACAGACAAAGGATATTATACAAATTCATATCATGTAGATGTTAGAGAAAAAATAGATGCATTTAGCAAATTGTCATTTGAAAGTGAATTCCAGACTGTATCAACAGGAGGAGCAATATCATATGTAGAAGTACCAAATATGAAAAACAACTTAGAAGCATTAGAAGAAGTGGTGAAATTTATATATGATAATATACAATATGCAGAATTTAATACAAAATCAGATTATTGCCATGAATGTGGATTTGATGGAGAAATAATAATAAATGACAACAATGAATGGGAATGTCCAAATTGTGGAAACAAAGATCATAAAAAAATGAATGTAACAAGAAGAACATGTGGATACCTAGGAGAGAATTTCTGGAATGCAGGAAAAACAAAAGAAATAAAGGCAAGAGTATTGCATTTATAAAAAACAAACTAAAATCAGCAATCTATGAATCTTTATTTTGTTTTAAAAAATATAAAAGATAGATGGGAGGATAGGGTCGTCCGCCCCTACATAAGATAAAAACAATTGTAGGGGCAGACGGCCCTGTCTGTCAAGAAAAGGGAGGCAAAAATGAATATAGCAGATATAAAAAAAATAGACACAGCAAACGGAACAGGAGTAAGAGTGTCTTTATTTGTAAGTGGATGTAGACATTGTTGCAAAGATTGTTTTAACCCAGAAGCATGGGATTTTAAATATGGAAAAGAATATACAAAACAGACACAAGATGAGATATTAGAATATTTAAAACCAGATTATATAGCAGGATTATCACTGCTTGGAGGAGACCCGTTAGAGCCAGAAAATCAAGAAGAGATACTTAAATTAGTAAAAAGAGTAAAAGAAGAATATCCTCGGAAAAAATATATGGTGTTATACAGGTTGCATAATGGATAAAGATATAATGGAAGGTAAATATAAAAATAATCCTATAACACAAGAATTAATAAAAAATATAGATGTATTAGTAGATGGAGAATTTGAAGTAGAAAAAAAAGACAAGACTTTAAAATTTAGAGGATCACAAAATCAAAGAATAATAGATGTACAAAAAACATTAGAAAGTGGAGAGATAGTAAAATATATGGAGTAAAAAATACCTCCACATATTGACAACCCCTATATATATGAGTTATAATAACAAACGTAAGTTAGGGATTTTAATAATAATAAATAAATTAAAAAACCCCAAAGCTCTAAAAAGCCATAAACTCAAAAGGTGAGTGGAAGGAGGGGAATAATATATGTCAAATGAAATAAAAGTTAATGGAAATATAGAAGATGCTCTTAGAAAATTTAAGAGACAATGTGCTAAAAATGGAGTAATTCAAGAAGTACGTAAAAGAGAGCATTATGAAAAACCAAGTGTTAGAAGAAAGAAGAAATCAGAGGCTGCAAGAAAAAGAAAATTTTAATAGATTAAGGGGTTCTATAATGAACCTCTTTTGTTATTGGAGGAATATATATGCTAGAAAATGTGAAAGAATTTGTAAAAAAACATGATGTTTTATGTGTAGTAATTTTTTTAGTAGTTCGGTTTATTTGGATTAGGTTTAAATGTTTGCATAATGCCTAATTGTGACGAAATGTGGAATTTTCAAAATATATATAAGATGTATAGTGGATATCAAATATATAAAGATGCAAATGTAATTGTAACACCACTATTTTTTTATATAGTAGAGTTTATATTTAAAATTTTCGGAGCTAACTTTTTAGTATTTAGAATATTTAATATTATAGTAAATGTAATTTTATATTTATTAATATATTTAATATTTAAAAATATAACAAAATCTAAACAAAAATCAATTTTATATACCTTAATTACTTTATATATTTCAAATGCAACATTAATGTCAATGGCAAATTATACATCTTTTGCAGTGATGTTATATATATTAGGGATATTTTTAAATGTGAAAGGAAACAAAAATTATATATTACAAGGATTTATTATATTTTTAATATTTATGTGTAAACAAAATATTGGTATATATTATATTTTAGGAATGATTATACAACTTATAGCAATAGAGAAGATAAGTAAAAAGAATATAATTGAATTTTGTAAAAAGATTTGTATGTTTATATTTTTATTTGTAATATATTGCATATATTTATATTTACAAGGAAATTTATATTACTTTATATCTTATTGCTTTTTAGGAATAAATGAATTTGGAATTAGAAATATAGCTGCAGATATGCATGTTATAGAATTAATATTTATTTTATTATGTATAGTAATTATGAAGAGATTTTTAAAAAGCAAGAATATTAAGCTAAGTAAGATAGATATAATAGAATGTTTTGCTTTTCCCATGCTGCTTGTAAGTTATCCTATATTTAATGAGTCACATATTGAAAATGCAATTATAGGTATTATTGTAGAATTAATATTAATTTTAGATTTTATATTAATTAATCATTTTTTAAAAGAAGATAATATAAAGAAAATAATATATTTATTAACAATATGTGTAATTTTAATTTCAAGTTACCATTTTATTTGGTACATAAAATACATTTCTAAAAAACAGTATAAATATGATGTGTATTTTGGATCAGTAATAGAAGAAGAATTTGAAAATAATATACAAAAGATTACGCAATATATAAAAAATAATGATAAAAGAACAATAGTATTCGGATTTAGAGCAGCATCATATAATATAGTTTTAAATACAAGTAATGGAGCAATGGATATACCATTTTTTGGGAATTTTGGAAAAAGTGGAGAAGAAGGAATGCTAAAACAGATTCAAGAACTGAAAGATGCTAATATATTAATAGAAAGAGATGAGCATGACATGGTTTGGCAAGAATCTAAAAAAATAAGAAAATGGATACAAGAAAATTTAAATTGTGTTGGTGAAATAGAGAACTTTTTAATATATGAAACAGAATAAAAATAAAATATCATGGTAAAATAATATATATACAAAAAAGGAGGATATACATGAGTTATAAAAAAGAAATTATAAAAACAGGTGTATGTTTACATACAATGGAAACAAATAAATTTAAAACAAATTTATTTGCTATAATGCTTACAACAAAAATAAGTAAGCAAAATGTTACAAAAAATGCACTAGTAAGCTTAATATTAAGAAGAGGAACTAAAGACATGCAAAGTCAAGAAGAAATAAGTAAGAAATTAGAAGAAATGTATGGAGCAAATTTTGATTGTGGTATAGATAAAATCGGGGATAATCATGTAATAAAATTCTATTTAGAATCACTAAATGATAATTATTTGCCAGAAGAATATAATAATTTTCGCAAAAGTTTAGAAACAATATTAGAAATAGTATTTAATCCATTAACGAAAGAAGGTAAGTTTAAAGAAGAATATTTTAAATTAGAAAAAGAAAAATTAAAACAAATAATAGAAGGAAAAAAAGATAATAAGGGTTTATATGCATTTAATAGATGTATAGAAGAAATGTATAAAGATAAGCCATTTGGAATATATAAATTTGGAAATATAGAAGAATTAGAAAAAATAACAAATGAACAATTATATAATTACTATCAAGAGTTAATAAAACAATGTAAAATAGATATATTTATATCTGGGAAAATAGAAAAAGATATAAAAAAGCAAATAGAGGAAAATCAAAATATATGTAAGTTACAAGAAAGAAAAGCAAATTATATAAAAAATAGTGTAGAAAGTAATTTGATAGATCAAGAGAATATAGTAGAAGAAAGATTAGACATAACACAGGGAAAGTTAGTAATAGGAATTGATTTAAAGCAAGAAGATGAAAATGCAAAAAATGTAGCACTTGTATATAATGCAATATTAGGTGGAACAGCAAACTCTAAATTATTTCAAAATGTAAGAGAAAAGGCAAGCTTAGCATATACTGCAAGTTCAAACTATTTAAGACAAAAAGCAAACATATTTATAAGATGTGGAATAGAAATTGAAAATTACCAAAAAGCAATTCAAATAATAAAAGAGCAATTAGAAGATATGAAAAATGGAAATTTTACAGATGAAGAGATAGAAAATACAAAACAATGTATAATATCAACAGTACAAGCAATACCAGATGAACAAGATACAGAAGTGACATATTATTTCGGTCAAGAATTAACAGATATTAAAAATTCAATAGATGAGTATATACAAAATATAAATAATGTAACAAGACAGCAAATTGTAGATTTAGCAAATACGGTAAAAATAAACACAATTTATTTCTTAAGAAATTAATAATATAAAGTAATGATGAATTTTTTCAAAATTTATTATTTTATATAGTTATAAAGACAAAATAATTAATTAATCTAAAATTTTATCAAGGCTCCCCATTCTAGCCATTCTAACAAAATTAAAAATTTTGAGAATGTCTGAAAGGTCCCCCTTAGCCTTTCAAAATTTAATCTTAATTATTATTTTGTCTAAATATTATAAAAAGACTAGGAGGAAATCATGCAAATTATAGAAAATTTAGATGTTAAAGAAAAGGTTTACAAAGAAAAATTAGATAATGGATTAACTGTAATGATAATCCCAAAACCTAATACAAATAAAAAATATGCAATAATAGGAACTCATTTTGGTTCGATAGATAACGAATTTATAGTTCCAAAAGAAGAAAGAAAAATAAAAATACCAGATGGAGTAGCACATTTTTTAGAACATAAAATGTTTGAACAAGAAAATGGAACTAACAGTTTAGATACATTATCAGCCTTAGGAGTAGAAGCAAATGCATATACAACAAATGATCACACAGCATATTTAATTGAAGCTACTAATAATTTTGATGAAGCATTTAAAGAACTTATGAATTATGTACAACATCCATATTTTACAGATGAAAACGTAGAAAAAGAAAAAGGGATAATAATACAAGAAATAAACATGTATGAAGATGATCCATCAAGTAAAGTATATATGGAGGCACTAAAATGTATGTATGAGAGTAATCCAGTAAGAATAGATGTAGCAGGAAGTGTAGAATCTGTAAAAAGTATAAATAAGGAAATACTATATGATTGTTATAATACATTTTACAATCCATCAAATATGATACTTGTTCTATGTGGGGACTTTGAGCCAAAAGAAGCATTTGAAAAAATAAAAGAAAACCTTATAGAAAAACAAGAACAAGGAGAAATAAAAAGAATATATCCAGAAGAAAAAGAAGAGATAAAAACACAGGAAACTCAAAATAAGATGGATATAAGTCAACCAATTTTTGTAATAGGGATAAAGGATAACTTAAAAGAAAAAGTAACAGCCAAAAAAGCCTTAGCCATACAAATAATACTAGAAATAATATTAGGGAAAAGCTCAAAATTATACAAAAAGCTATATGAAAACAAAGATCTAATAATAATGCCAGATATAGATTACGATTTTTCGTTAAACTATGCACACATTATAATATCTGGTCAAGCTAAAGATCCTCAGAAAATATATCAAGAAATAAAAAATCAAATAGTTAAATTAAAACAAGAAGGAATAAAAGAAGAGGAATTTACAAGAATAAAGAAAATGATATATGGTGGATATATAATGGAATATAATGATGTAGGATCCATTGCAAGAATGTTCTTGTCTGACTATTTTAAAGGAATAAATACATTTGATTATATAGAAGAATACAAACTATTGACTCTAGAATATATAAACCAAATGTTAAAAGAAACCTTTGATGAAAATAAAATGGTAATATCAGTAATAAAGTAACATATAAATAGAATAATAATTAAGGTAAAATTTTATCTTAATTATTATTCTATTAAAAATTAATTTATTATACATAAAAGCGAAAGCGAAAAACTATTAATGTTGTCGAAAAACAAAATAAAAGAAAAAAAATCCAAGAAAAGTAACATAAAACATAAAAAAAAGTAGTACGAAAATACTCCAAATGTGCAAAAAATGCACATTATTTGTTGAAACTCCTAAAAAACTATGCTAGTATGTAAATATACAAAAGAAAAAAATGTTAAAAAAGGAGTGATGAGCAATGCTAAATGATGAAATTTGTAAATTAAGAGAAAAACTAAACAAAAGCATTGAGGGAAATGAATCTTATGAATACATTTATACTCTGAGTGTTAAATTGGATAAATTAATAGAAGAATACTATGGAATAAATAATATAAAGACAAATACAAAAGATAATAGAAAATTAATAATAAGATAGTAGTAAAAATTGTTAAGTAGTACAATTTTGTACTACTATTTTTTTGTTTTATAGAAATTTTTAAAAATATATTGCAAAAAATAAAAAAATATGTAATATTATAAGTGGTGAGTAAAATGAGTAATAAAATAATGATAAAAATATTAATAGTATTTTTAATAGTATTTTTAATAAATAATATTAGTTATGGAATTCCTACTTTTGATGGCTTAGTTAAAGGAGATGAAGGGCAAGGTGTAACTGAGCAAATTAATCCAGGACGGAAGTAAGCCTCAACAAGGAAGTGGAAGTCAGAGTTCGACTCCTCAGACATCTGGTGGAAGTACTCAAGCAGGAGTTATAAACCCTGATAATTTTGATCCAAGTCAATTTACTGGTTCAGGTACACACACAAATGAAATTGTAGGAATAATATTGGGAGGAGTACAAGGAGTAGGAAGCATAGTTTCTGTTTTAGCACTTGTTATTATAGGAGTAAGATATATGTTAGGAAGTATTGAGCAAAAAGCAGAATATAAAAAAATAATGATTCCTTATTTAGTAGGAGCAATTTTCCTTTTTTTATCTTCTAATATAGTTGGTGTATTGTATGATATATTTAGTTAACGATTGAAAAAATTTTTTACATATAGTATAATATAAAAAGGTGAATAAAATGAAAAAAATTTTTATGAAAAATATAGTAATATTGTTAATATTTTTATTTTTTATGCTAATAGTGAATACACATATAGTTTTAGCAGAAGACATAGATAGTATAATTTCTGGAGGTAAGAGCTTTATAACAGATGCCGAGGGTGCAGCTGAAAAAATAGATTCAGAGAAAATGAAAAATACATCAAATATTATATATAATGTATTATTAACTATAGCAATAGGAGTTGCAGTAATATATGCGTCAATTTTAGGAGTAAAATTTATGATGGGATCTACAGAAGATAAGGCTCAGCTAAAAGAATCATTAATACCATTTTTGATTGGATGTATAATTATATTTAGTTCTTTTGCTATATGGAAAGCATTTGTTGAATTTTTAAAAACAATATAAAATAGTTATTAATATTTTCTCAATAATAAAATATAGAGAAATGTAATATATAATAAAAATATATAAGGAGGAAGAAAAATGAAAATAAGTAGAAAAACATTATCGAAAATTTTAAAATTTGTTGTTATAGTAGTTATGATAGCAACAATATGTTCAAATGTTTTTGCAGTAACTAATCCAGCAAGCCTTACAGGAAAAGGAACAACTGAATTTGATAAATTGGGGAACAAAATTATTGGTGCTATTCAAGCTATAGGTTCAATTGTAGCTGTTGCAATACTTGTTGTTTTAGGTGTTAAGTATATGATGGGAAGTGCAGAAGAAAAAGCAGAATACAAAAAAACCATGATACCATATATAATTGGAGCAGTTTTAGTATTTATGGCTTCTAATATCGCTGGATTTATATTTAATTTTGCAACTGGAAGTTAATGGATAATAAAAGATAATAAAAAATTAATTTTGTACATTCAAAATTTTATGATTTTGAATGTATTTTTTTATATAAGAATTCTATTAAAAGTTTGAATCCTCTTTCGGAAATAAGCTTTTTGAGAAAAAATGTAAATTACGAAAATATTACAGAATTATTAAGAATGTATTAATTTACTACAAATAGTTACTTTTTTCCTTTCTTTCTGATATAATGTAAATGATTATATCTGCAAAGGAGGAATTTTTTATGGGTACATATTATATACCTAGAAATGTAAAAGGAGAAGGTAGAATTTTATTTATTTTTACTGGTAAATCTTTAATGTATACAGCCATAGGTGCAGGAATAGGATTCCCAATACAATTTATAATAGCAAATATTATTGGGATTCAGTATTGGGGCATAGTTGCAACTTTAATAGGAGCATTAATAGGTTTTGCAATAGGAACTCTAAAAATTCCGAAACTAAGTTTTATAAAAAATGCTAGTGATATAGCAGGTGAAAATATAGATGAAATAATAAAAAGATATTTTATGTTTAAAAAAGAAAAAAATAAGATATATATTAATAAAGAAATGGAGGTAAAAAAAGATGTCTAACAATATAGAACAATTTAATAAAATATTAATAATTGTACTAGTATTTTTAATAATAATTTTAGCAGTTTTAGCAGTGGTATATTTTTATATGAAATTAAAAGAAAATAAACCATTAAAAGAAAATGAAAATAAATTAAAAAATCAAAAAGAAGATAAGCAAAAACAAATTGCACAAATACAAACATTAAATAAACAATCTATAATGAAGTTTATGGAATTTGATAAAGTCGAAGATAATATGATTGTTCAAAAAGGCGGCAGAAGGTTTGTAATGGTAGTTGAATGTCAAGGTATAAATTATGACCTTATGTCTGAGATGGAGAAAAATGCAGTAGAAGAAGGGTTTATACAATTTTTAAATACTTTAAGACATCCAATACAGATATATGTTCAAACAAGATCAGTAAATTTAGGAGAGAGCATACAAAGATATAAAACAAATCTTGATGAAGTTGAAATGGAACTTAATAAAAAGGAAATGCAATATAATGAAATTAAACAGTCACAAAATTCTTCTCAAGAGGATATAGATAAAGCATTTTTTGAATTAACTAAAAAGAGAAATTTATATGAATATGGTAAAGACATAATTAAGAATACAGAAAAAATGAGTTTAAATAAAAGTGTATTAACAAAGAAATACTACATAGTTATACACTATTATTCAGAAGATGCAGATAAGGAAGAATATACAAAAGAAGAAATACAAAATATGGCATTTTCAGAATTATATACAAAATCTCAATCTATAATAAGAACTCTATTTGCTTGTAGTGTTAGTGGAAAAATATTAAATTCTTATGAATTAGTAGAACTATTATATAATTCATATAATAGAGAACAAGCAGAAGTATTTGGATTAAATAAAGCTATTCAAGCTGGATATGAAGAATTATATTCAACTGCACCAGATGTTATAGATAAAAAATTAAAAATATTAGATGAACAAATACAAAAGCAAGCAATGAACATGGCAAGACAAGAAATAGATAAAGTTAAATCTGAAAGAGAAAAAGCATATATAAATAAGCAAAATAGTATGGAGCAATTAATAAAAGATATGGCCAAAATGATATTAGAAGAAAACAAAGAATATGTTGGAAAAGACATTATAGATGAAGCATTAGAAAATATAGACAAGCTTAAGAAAGGAGGACAGCAAAATGTGGAAGAAGAAAAACCAAAAGCAAAACGTCGTGGAAGACCGAGAAAACAAAAAGCAATCTAATCAAGAACAATTAAAAACGGAATTTTTAAAAAAGAAAAGTATAAAAGAATTGATAGCACCAGATGGAATTGATGTAAGAGATATATCAAATTTAAAAATAATATCAAATAATACAAAATATGCAAAAAGTTTCTATGTTTCAGTATTACCAAGAATGTGTACTTTCCCAGAAATATTTAGAGATATGTATATGTTTGGAGATATAAATACATCTATATACATAAATCCAATTGCTGAATCTAGATCACAAAATGAATTAAATAGAGTTATAAATGAATTAGAAACAGAAAGAATTGTTGCACAAGATAGAGGAAATATAAATAGAGAAAGTCAATTAGCACAAAAAAGATTTGAAGCAGAGCAATTAAGAGATGAAATTGCAGCAGGATTTAATAAAATGTTTGAAGCTTCTGTAGTTTCAACATTATTTGCATATAGTTTAGAAGAATTAGAAAAATATACAAAACTTTTAACTACAGAGATGGCAAAATCTTTAGTAGAAGTAAAAAGTGCATGGGGAATACAAGAAGATGCTTTTAAATCTAATTTACCATTAATGGATGATAAAATAAAAAAGATACATTCTTTTGATAGACGTTCAATGGCAACAGTATTTCCATTTACAACTTCAGAAGTTGGACATCCAACAGGAGTACCGCTAGGATTTAATAAACAAACAGGAACGCCAATTTTATTTGATAATTTCCATAATTCACTTACAAATTACAATATGGTTATTTTTGCTAAATCTGGAGCAGGTAAATCTGTTACAATGAAAACTTTAATTTCTAGATCTTCAGTGCTTATGGGAATTGAAAGTTTAGCTTTAGATGCTGAAGGTGAATATACTATAGTTGCTGAAAGTTTGGGAGGAATAAATGTTGTTTTAAGTCCAAATTCTTCAACAATTATAAACTTATTTGATATAGAAACAGAAGTTGTAAAAGATGAAATAACAGGTAAAGAAAGACAAATATTAAATGTAGAAAATAAAGTAGAAGATGTAACACAAGCTCTTCTTACAATGGCAAGAGGTAGTACAAGAAGTACAGAAGTAAATGAACTTACAAAACAAATTATAGCAGAATCTGTAGCAGAAGAATATGCAAGTCTTGGAATAAAAAATGATCCTTCTAGCTTATATGAAGCATCTTCTAAAGGCGAAGATGGAAGATTTTTTAGACAAAGGAAACAAATGCCTACAATAGGATCATGGTATAGAAGAATTTTGATAAAAGCAAGAGATAACGAAAATCCAGATTATAGTTTCCATTATAGTTATTTAACAAAGGTTATGAAACAATACATAAGAGAATATGATGGGCAAATGGCATATTTTGATGGACAATCTACATTTGAATTATTAGAAGGAGCACCATTTATAAATTTAGATATATCTGGGTTAGAAGAAAGATTTGCAAGACCACTAGCACAGCAAATTTTACTTTCTTGGATTTGGGAAAAATATGTTAAGAAAAATAGTGAAGATAGAACAAAAGCTAAAAAGAAAAGAGTTATAGTAGATGAAGCATGGATGCTACTTCCATATCCAGAAGCTGTAGACTTTTTAAATACAATGGCAAGACGTGCAAGAAAAAGAAATGTATCACTCGCAATTATCTCGCAAAGATTCCAAGACTTCTATGAAAAACCAGAAGCACAAGCAGTACTTACATCATCTGATACAAAACTATTTTTAGCACAAGATAAATCTGAGATTCAATATCTAAAAGAAGTATTTAAGTTAAGTGAAGGTGAAGCAGGATTTTTAATAACTTGCTTAAAAGGTGAAGGTTTATTAAAAGTTGGAGGAGATACTGCAATTTTGCAAATAACACCAACTAAGAAAGAATTTGAGTTTGTTGAAACAAATTTAAATAAATTAGTAGAAATGAAAAAAAATTAGTAGAACAATAAGGAGAGATAAAATGAAACTAAAATTTAATAAAACAATACAAAAGATAATAATAATATTAACATGTTTAGTATCGTTTAACTTTATTGTGCCTACACATGTATCTAATGCAGGACTTGGAGGAGTGTTATTTACTCCAATAAAAGAACTGATTACAATTTGTGCAGATTTAGTAATGGACTTTCTGCAAATGGGATTTACTGGAGAGTGGGAAAATGTTGTTGTAGCAGATATATTAGATGGAAATTATAGTAAGACAAATTTATGGGTAGGTGATGATGATAAGATAAGTTTGCCAGATATAAAACTTACTCCAGATGCGATATTTTCAGATAAAGTTGAAATATTAAATATAGACTTTATAAATCCTATACAAGAAAGTGATTATGATATAAAAAATACTGGAACAACGAAGGCTTTGCAGACTCTAAGGAAAATAATTGCAGGTTGGTATGTTGCAGTAAGGAACTTAGCTTTAGTTGCAATGCTTTCAATACTTATATATGTTGGAATAAGAATAATAATATCAAGTGCTGCTTCAGATAAAGCCAAATATAAACAAATGTTAATGGATTGGGTAATAGGGATGTGCTTATTGTTTATGTTGCATTATGTTATGGCATTTACTATATTTATTACAAAGCAGATTACATCAATGATTAATAGTTCTACACAAGAAATTGAGTTATGGAAACCAGACTCATCTGATGCATACGATGATGGAACAGATGATGGATTAAACAGAACTGATAAATCAATAACTTTTAATGAAACATATACTCTTAATGGAAAGGAATATAAGCAAGGAGAAGAGTTAAAATTTTTACCATCTTTAATGTCATATGTAAGATTTTATGCTCAAATGGGTGGTGTTCATGATAAATGCGTATTAATAGGATCAACATACTTAATTATATACATAATATTAATAGTATTTACTGTAATGTTTGCCTTTAAATATATGAAAAGGGTTATAACAATTGCATTTTTAACAATGATAGCACCATTTGTTGCAATGACATATCCATTAGATAAAATGGCTGATGGAAAAGCACAAGCTTTTAACATGTGGCTTAAAGAATATATATTTAATGCATTATTACAACCATTTCATTTAATACTTTATTCTATGTTAGTTGGAGCATCTGTAGAACTTGCAAGAACTAATATAATATTTGCAATAGTTGCTATAGGATTTTTAATTCCAGCAGAGAAATTATTAAAGAAGATGTTTGGATTTGATAAAGCAATAACACCACCAGGACTTGCAGGACTTGCAGCAACAGCAGGTATATCTAGCATGCTTAATAAAGCAAGATCTAAAGGAGGAAAGCCAAGCGGAGGAACTTCTGATGGATCACAAGGTGGATCAAATTCAAGAGTTAGAACAAACGATTATTCTATAGATGGAATTGGAAATGGAGATGCAACACAAAGAGGAAATGTTGGTTCAGGAGCAGGAGCACAGGCGACCTTAGGAGATGGTGATACTCCAACAGATAATTCAACAAATGAATTATTACATGAACAAAATAGGCAATTAAATAATAATCAGCAACAAGAATTAGATGCATTTAAAAATTCACAAGCTTATGGAGGAGAAGGAAAAGACGACTTATATGGAAAATCAAAAGGAAGTCCAGTAAAACAAGAATTAGGAAAATTTGGAACCAAAGCAAAAGGAGTTGCAAGAAATGCAGGAAAATTAGCAAAACATGCTGGTAAAAAAATTGCAAATCCAAGAAATCTAAAAAAAGGAGCAAAATTTGTTGCAAAAAACGGATTAAGACTTGCAGGAACTGCAGGACTAGGAATGGTAGGATTAGGAATAGGAGCAGCTACAGGAGATCTTAGTAAAGCAATATCTTTTGCAGGAGCAGGATTAGCTGCAGGAAATAGTTTAGGTTCAAAAGCAGGAGATGCAATAGGTTCTGGAATAGATAAATTATCAGATGCTTTACCAAATGCGAAAGATAAAGTATCAAACTTTAAAAATGAAGCATTATATGGAAAACAACAAGCATATGAAATGGAAAAACAAAGAATGATTGATAGGCAAGCAAAACAATTTGCAAAAAATCAAGATAATAAAGATTTCTTTGAAAAACAAACAGGAGCTACAGGTAGCCATCTAAGTGAAGTAATGAACCAAGCTGCAAGCTTTAATGCAATGGGAATAGATGATAATGATACTATATTACAAGCTATGGAACTTGAACAAAGCTATAAAAATAGTGGAATGAATGACGAAATGGCCCATAAACTTGCAGGAACTTCAGCACAAATGATTGAAAAAGAAGGATGGAAAGCTTCAGATTTTGCAGATGATAAGAAAAGACAAACTATTGAAAATAGAACAAAACAAATAGTAGAAGGTTGTGCACCAGATCTTAATGAACAACAACAAGAGCAAATGACAAACCAACTTATGAGTGGTAGTAAATATATGTCTGGAGCAACAAAAAGAGATAAAGGTGCTAGAAAACAAATAGTTCAAGATATACAAACAAAACAAAGAAGAGCAGAACAAGATAAAAATATGAGAAAAATGTCAAAACAAACACAAAGATTTGTAAATAAGCATAAAAAGAAATAAAACTAAACGAAATAAAAAAACTTAAAGGAAGGAAAAAATAAAGGAGTATATAATGTTTTTAAACAATAAATTTGTTAGATACATTAACCAAAATAGAAAAGTAATTTTACTAGTTATTGCATTTGCAGTATTTATATTATTAATAATAAGAGCATTAAATACTATTTTAGAAGAGCAAAAAGATGCTAATTATATAAATATAACAGCTAATGAACAGTTAAAAGAAAAACAAATACAAAACTCAAGAGATACAATTACAAGCAATAAAAAAGTTAGTGAAACTGATGCAAAAAATAACTATGAGTTAATTTCTACATTTATAGATTATGGTAATAATTTAAAAATAGATGAAGCTTATAATCTATTAACAGATGAATGTAAAGAAAATGTATATCCTAATATAGAAGTATTTAAGAAAACTTATATAGATATAGTTTTTAAAGAAAAGATGCAAGCAGATATACAAAGTTGGATACAAAATGAAAATTATTACACATATTTAGTAAACTATACAGGGGATATTTTATCAACTGGAAATTATACAAAAGAAGCCGAGTTTCAAGATTATATTACAATAGATAAAGATAAACAAAAACTAAACGTTAACAGATATATTGGAAGAAAAAAAATAGATAAGCAAATAGATCAAAATAACATAAAGTTTAATATAAATTATATTGATATATTTAAGGATTATGAAATTTATAATTTAACTGTTACTAATTTAAGTAGTTTTCCAATAATTTTAGATAATTTAACATCTGTAGATAGTACATATATTGAAACTAGTAAACAAACAAAAGTAAATTGTTCAAATTATGAAGCTGGCAAAAATAGTTTTACATTTGAAAAGGGAGTTAGTAAAAATATAAAACTTAAGTTTTATAAGCAATACAATAAAGAAATAACAGATGAAAAAATGATTTTTTCTAAAGCAATATTAAATGCACAAAATATAGATCAGGTAGAGCAAATGACTATAGATTTATAATTATAATTCTATAATTTGGAGGAAGATATATGAGGCTAAAAAAGGAGACTGGACAAACTAAATATAAGAAAAAATTAGCAAATATAATAACTAAATTTATAGCAGTATATGCAATATTAATTGTAATATCTATGGTTATACTACAAAATAATTCATTTGCTAAAGATGATAAAGATAAAAGAGATGTTGAAAGTGAATTTATAAGCTCAATAGATATGGTAATAGATATACTAGAAAAAGATAAAGATATTTCAGATTATGCAAATGCCTATAAGTATATTTATTACAAATATACAGGTGATGAAGATTATAAAGCAGAACTTGACTTTTCAGCTTATGATATGAGTGATTATAGTAGTGTATCAAATTCTTCGAATTATGAAGGTAAAAATATTGCGCCAGGAGTTTTAGCTTTAAGAGATAGAATTTTAAAAGAAGCTCAAAAATGTGGAATAAAAGATTATATAGATGTATTATTAGCATTAGTTATGCAAGAATCAGGTGGATCAAGTGGAAATCCTGATTATGCAACAAATTATGATGTATTTCAAAGTAGTGAATCAAAAGGATTACCACCTAATACATTAAAAACAGATGAAAGTATAAAGCAAGGGGTTGCATATTTTGCAGGACAACTAAAGAAATGTAAATATGATGTGGATTTTGCATTACAAGCATATAATTTCGGTGGAGGATTTATAACATATGCAAAACCTAAAGGAGGATATTCTAAAGAAAATGTTACTAACTTTGCAAAGAAACAAAGTGGTGGAAAAAAGCGTGATCCTAATAGTTCAATGGCTAAGAATGCAGGAATATGGGCTTATGGTGATCAGAACTATGTAGAGCATGTAAGACAATATTTAACACAGACGCAAAAAAGTGAGAATGGAAATGCAATAGTAGATACAGCATTAAAATATGTTGGAAATAAGTATGTATATGGAGGAGCATCTTTAACAGATGGATGTGATTGCTCACATTTTGTATGGTTAGTTTTAAAAGAAGTAGGAGCTATTCCAAAAAATGCAAAATACTTAAATACTTCAGGAATAATGTCAAGCGCACCAAGTAGTTGGAAATGTAAAAAAATTGGTACAGCTGCTAATAAAGCAGAGCCAGGAGATATTATAATTTATCGTCCAGGCAAAATACATCATGCTGCTATATATATAGGAGATGGGAAAATTGTAGAAGCACAAAGTTCAAGGGCAGGAATTACTAGTAACAGAACATTAACACATGAAGCAATTGCAGGAATCTTTAGGCCTACAATGTAAAGTTATAAAAAGTAATATTTTATAAGAGGTTTTATTATATGAAAAAGATAAAAAGTATAATTATAACATTGGTAATTTTAATATTTGTAACTCTTATAGCAATTATAATATTAAATACAATTAAAAAAAGTAAGATTAATGTTAATGGAGATGTTGGAGATGAACCAGAAGTAACAGGGAATACAGAAGAAGTAACAGATACTACTACATTAATAACTGTAGAAGATTGTATCCAACAATATTATAATATTATAAATAATAATTCAAGTCTTTACTATGCAAGAGGAGAAGATGGTTATAAAAAAATAATAACTGATGAAGAAATTAACAAAAATATAATAGATTTATTAAGTAATGAATATGTAACAAAAAATAATATAAATACAAATAATTTAGATAGATATCTAAAAAAGACAGATGAAGATGTTGATGTAATATCATTAAAAATGAAGGTATTAATAAACGATCCTATTCAAAAATATGCAGTATATGGAAAAATAGTAAATTTAGAATATAAGTTAATAGATGAATTTTATTTATATGTAAATTTAGATACAGTTAATAAAACATTTTCTATAGAACCAATAAATAGTAATAATTTTGATAAAGTTGAAATTACAAACAATAATACTTCAATAGAAAGTAACAATAATAACGTATATGAATATGCTAATTTGGGATATGAAGAAATAATAGAAGAAAGTATGAATAGATTTAAGATACTTGCATTTGCAGATACAGATACTTCTTATAATTATTTAGATGAAGAATATAGAAATAAAAGGTTTGCAAGTATTAACAAATATAAAGAATATATTAAATTAAACAAAAACTGTATTGAAGAATCAACTATAGAAAAATATAAAGTAAATTATTATGATGATTATATTCAGTATATTTGTATAGATCAATATGGAAACTATTATATTTTTGAAGAAAAAGGTGTAATGAATTATAAGCTTAAATTAGACACATATACAATACAAACAGAGGAATTTAAAGATAAGTATAATAATGGTTCAGATCAACTAAAAGTTGGTATGAACTTAGAAAAAGTATTTCAAGCCTTAAATAGAAAAGACTATGAATATATATATAACAAATTAGATAATACATTTAAGACAAATAATTTTGCTACATTATCAGATTTTGAAAATTATATCAAAAATATGTCTTTTGATATAAACAAAATAGAATATGGAGTATTTGAAGAAAGATCAGGAGTGTATGTATATAATGTAAAATTATTAGATGCACAAGAAAAAAATGAAAATATTATAGAAAAAAACTTTATTATGAAATTAGAAGAAGATACTGATTTTACAATGGCATTTAATATAAATTAGAACAATGTAAAGTTATAATTATAATTTTATATTTTGGAGGAAGTATATGGGACTAAAAGATTTAATAAAAGGAGAATTAAAAAATAAAGCTAAAAATAAATTTAAGCAATTAGCTATGAAATATATAGTGCCTTCTGTTGGTGGAACACTGCTAGGGATTATACTGCTTGCAGCAGCTTTTGGTATAATACAAGAAATGATAACTGGTGTAGCAGATACAGTAGTTAAGGCTTTTTCAGGAGATTCATCTCAGGCTCAATTTGCACAGCCTTTTGATAATAAATCTAATAACCCAAGAATTGTTATATCTAAGGATATGATAAAAGAAATAAAGAAAAATTTAGAAAAAGAAGCTATAGATATAGGTGAAACATATTTAACAGATGCATTATTAATAAAATCCTTGGAGGCATATTATGCTACACAATACCCATATATAGATGGCAACTACAATGATGATATGGTAAAAGGCTGTATATATTTAAAAAGAGGCTCAGATAATTATATGACATACAAAAGCTATCCTAATTTTCAAGGTATGTTAGGAAGTGGAAAGTCTAAAAATAATGTAGATGATGCAAAAGAGTATTTTTCAGTAGATGATGACGGAAATATTGTTATAGCAACATGGAGTAAAAGTAGTTCTGTAATAGAAACTGAGCTAGAAGGTGAAGAAACTACTAAAAAAGGAGAAGAAGTTAATACATATACAATTTCAGAATATAAAATAGATCAAAAAAGTATGACAAGTCAATATGCTATGTCATATAAATTTCCTATATTATTAGGAAATATGTATTCTAATGAAGGTTTTGGAATAGCAGTAGCAGAGCTTGGAATAGATAGTAAAATAGAATTAACTATATTAGATAGTACATTAGCTACAACTACAGTTACAACGGAGACTTATAAACTAGATTGGAAAGCTAAAAGTAAATTAAAATATAAAAAAAATATACCATCATCTAATTATGAATGGTGGAATGCAAGTAATACACCAGTTTTAGCAAATAATATAACTTCAGTTGATGGACGGACAAGCCAATTGTGAGGATGTATCATGGAAACAAGATTATAAACAAACAGTAACAAACAAAGAAGAAAGTAATGAGATCAATATAAAAATTACAGATTTACAAACATGGATAGCAAAAAAGCAAGATGGTGGAATAGTAGAAAGTACCTCTAATACTATTACAGATCCTACAATAGAAACAGATCTAGAAAATGATCCCAAAAATGAGGAAAAGTCTTCAACATATGAATATATTTCAATAGATGATGTAGATAAAGATGAAATAAAAGAAAAGATAAGTGAAAAAATAACTCAGTTAGATAATATTACTCAAACAGAAGTAATAAGTGGTTTTACAACAAAATACGAAGAATTAAAAAATAGTATTGCTAATAATAGTATTGCAAATAATACTACTAGTAATAATACTAATAATACAACAAACACTAATACTACTATTGATGCTGCTACATATGAAGCTCTTTATGATGATGCAGTTAGTGGGTACCAAAAATATACTCCAAAAACTGAAATAAGCCAATTGCAAATAGATTATTATAAAAAAATGGTGGGTCATAAAATGACAACAGATGTTACAATTGAAGCAACTATATGTACATCATCTGATATGACAATTATTGAGGATGTTGATAAATTTTTAGCATTAATAAAGGCAGATTCGAATGGTGATTACGCAGAGGATGGAGAACCAGTCAAGTATTTAGTAAAAGGTACTAAAATTGAAGCGACTGATATAAAAAGTCTATATGGAAATTCAAATAATCAAAGTAATAGTTCGAGTAATCAAACAGGGGGAACTTCTCAAAGTGGTACTGGGACAATTGCTGGATCTCCATATACTTCAACTACTGGAAAAAAATATAATTTATATATACAGGGAGGCTCAGCACCTTGGGCAGGTAATGATTATGGAGATAGACATAGTATGGCTTTAGCAGGATGCCGGTCCTACTGCAGAAGCGATAATTGCAAGTGCATATAATTCTAATATTACTCCAGAAACAGCAAGAGCAGATATTGTTAAAGCTAATGGATTAGGCAATCATTCAAATGCTACTTATATAGCACAATCGTTAAAAAGACTAATTCCAAATGTAAAAGTAGAAGTTGCGTCTTTTAATGAGTCAAAAATAAAAAATTGTCTTAAAAAAGGAGGGCAAATTTGGCTTGTGGTACAGCATTGTAAATATACATCAGATGCACATTGTATGGCTTTGATAGATTATAAAGATACAGGACAAGTTTACGTAGCTCATGGTACAGCTAATAGTAGACCTTATAAATGGGATAGTTTAGGTCAAATAAAGAGTTATCTAAAATATAACGACATAGTATATGTTGGAGGAAATTAGTATGAAGAAGGCAATAAAAATAGGAATAATTATAGTTATTATTTTAATAATTATTACAGTTGCTCTTATAATGATAAATAAATATAAAAAGAAGGAGAATAACATTTTAGATAAACAAGATGAATTTGAAGTAAAAGCAAATAATCAAATATCAGAGGTTACATTTGATAATGAGATAATGAATATCAAAGAGTGTATTCAAAAGTATATCAATTATTTTTATGAAGAAGACTATAATGCAATATATGAGATACTTGAGAATAATTATAAAAATATAAATAATATAACAGTTAATAATATAAATAATAGTGTAAAAAACATATATGGACAATTTATACTTGATAAGCTTGAAAAAAGGGAGATAAATATAAATTTGGCTGTATATTATGCATATGGAAATATAACTTATGAAAATTATACTGTAGATGAAGAACAAAGATATACAATTATTGTGGATTATGCAAAAAGTAAATTTTATCTTATTCCAGAAATATTAGAAGATGAATATGATTATCAAAATAATAATAAAGATGACACAAATGTATACAGTGAGTTTAATTATAAAAATTATTCAGATGAAGAGATTTTAAAAGATCAATTTAATTATTATAAATATTTAATATTAAATAAACAACAAAAAGCATTTGAGATGCTAGATAGTGATTATAAAAATAAGATGTTTGATAATAACATAGATAAATTTAATGAATATATAACTAAAAGAAAAGTACAATTAGAAAATATGATGTTTGCTCAAAGTAGCCAGTCGAATGATAAATATTATATAAAAGACAATTATAACTATAATTATATATTAAAAAAATCTGATAATGAATACTATAATTACACAATAATGTTAGACAACTATACAATAATGGATGAGCAGATATTACAAAGATATAATAGTTTAGATGATTATTCTAAAGCATATGCTTGTGCAGAGATATTTGTAAATATGATTAATACAAAAGACTATAATAATGCATACAATAAAACAAGTTTTGATAGTATGCAAGAATTTGAAAACTATATAAGTAGTAATTTCTTTGAAAATAATATTATAGAAGCTCAAAGTGTAGAGGAAAAGGAAAATATTTATATAGTAGAAACAAAGATATATAGTAATATAAATTTACAAACAGATGTTATGGAAAAGAATTTTATAGTTGAATTAAAGGAAGGAGCAAACTTTACTATTTCATTTAATATATAAAAATTTGGTCTTGTGCTATACAAGACCATTAATTTATGCTACTATTTTAATAGGGGTGATCTGATGATAAAAGATGAAGAATTATTGAAAAAACTACGTAATTTTAGACAAGAAAAAATGATAGAACTTAAAAATAAAAATTTAGATAAACAAGTAGATATAGAAGATGTTATCTATTGTGGTGAGCTTAACTTTGGAGAAAATGGCCAACAAGTAGAAAAAGAAGTATATTTAGTTATGAAAAATATAGATGGAAAAATATCTATGGTGTATTGCATAGATAATGATGAAATTGCTGTGCAAATGGACATAGCAAAAACAATTGATGAAGATGGTATAATTCCAACTGAAAAGTATAAACATATGAATGAAGATTTTGGAAAGTTAAAACAAAATGAAGATAAAAGAATATCTTTAAATAAATTAGAGCAAGATAGGATAAATGGAATTTCAAAAGCTTTAGGAATAGAAGATAAAGATATAAAAGCTTCAAGTGAAATAGATGTTAAAAATTTAAGTGAAGAGGAAATCTTAAGAAAAAGTGTTAATGTAAAATCTGAATTTAATCCAAATGCCAAAATAACTGCATCTGAAAGTTTTGGAAATTTGATTCCTGAAAGTAGTAAATTTAGTAAAATTGCTGTAGTTTATTCAGATAAAACATCAAATAGATTTACATTAGTTGGAATAACAAGTAATGGAAAAGTAGAACAGATAAATTCTTTAATTCCAACAGAAGGAACAAATCCAACTGAAAAAATAGTAAGTTCTAATAGGTTGGGTGAAGTTAAGCAAGAAACTGTATCTTCAATGTATAAAATAAAAGGAAGACCAAATGAAGGATTTTCAATGAATATAGGAACTGCAGGAGAAGTAGAAGTAAATTATGTAAGAAGATCTCCAGAAGATAATTATATAAGTATTCCAGTAGAGGCAACACATACAAGATATGTAAATTCTGAGATAAAAAGAGATATGGATAAAACTAAAAATACAAGTGTAAAAGAAGAAATAGAAAAAGCTAATGCAGAGTTTGAAGAACATGACGGAAAAGCTAACTGGAAAAATATAGATGATGATGAAAATAATAATATGGAATTATAAAGCTGGAAGATGGAAGAGAAACGATATTTGAGCAAGAGGCCAAAAAGGCAAAAGTAAGTATACAAGAATTTAAAAGAATATATGGAAATCAGTCAAAAAGTTTAACTCTAAAGCAAAGGTTAGAAAATACACATGAAGAAATAGAAGAACAATTTATAGGACTAAGAAACATTTAAGTACTAAACTCACCTATATAAATATATAATTTATATAGGTGAGTTTATTTATGAATAAAATGTATAAAATTAGACAATGTAGGGGTCGTCGATTACGGCGACTCGATAAAGAAAGTATTAATAACAATAATATTAATTGTTTTTATAATACCATCTTTATGTTTCGCAGATGAGCAAGAGCCTGAAGAAGAAAATGATATACCTAAGCTTGTAGAAGCAGCATCTATTAGCAATGGAGAGCCTGATATAAATTCAAGAGCTGCAATTGTTTATGATAGAGTCTCAAAAGAAGTAATTTATGGAAAAGAAGAAAAAACTAAGAAAAAAATGGCATCAACAACAAAAATAATGACAGCAATAATAGTACTAGAAAATAGTAATCTTACAGATATAGTAGAAGTTTCAAAAAAAGCGGCTGGAATAGGAGGATCAAGGCTGGGACTAAAGTCAGGTGATAAAATTACAGTAGGCGATTTACTATATGGCTTGATGCTATGCTCTGGAAATGATGCAGCAGTAGCCTTAGCTGAACATGTAGGAGGAAGTATAGATGGATTTTCACAACTCATGAATCAAAAAGCGCAAGAATTAGGAATGAAAAATACACATTTTGTAACGCCACATGGACTAGACAATGATGAACATTACACAACAGCCTATGAGTTAGCATGTCTTACAGACTATGCTCTAAAAAGTAAAACTTTTGCAAGTATTGTAGGAACTAAAAGCTATACAGTAACAATAAATGGAAGAGTAAAAAATATATCAAATACAAATGAATTATTAGGAAGTTTTGGTGGAGTATATGGAGTAAAAACAGGATTTACAAATGGAGCAAATAGATGCTTAGTAACGTCATGTAAAAGAGGTAATTTAGATATAATTACAATAGTACTAGGAGCAGATACAAAAAAGTTTAGAACACAAGATAGTATAAAACTAATAAATTATGCATTTGAAAATTATGAAACTATAAATATAAAAGAAAAAGTAGAAAAAGAATTTGATAAATGGAAACAAGGGAATTTAAAGAAGATATACATAAATAAAGGTCAAAAAGATGACATAGAACTAGAATTACAAACTCCCCAAAACACCAATATAACAATAAGAAAAAATCAAAAAGAAAGTATAAATGTAAATATAAACTGTTTATATCTATTAGAAGCTCCAATAGAACATAAAGCTATAATAGGAAAACTATGCTTAAAATCAGGAGAAGAAGAAAAAATGGCAATTGATATTGTAAGTAAAGAAGAAATTAAGAAAAAAGACGTAAAAGATTATTTCAAATTATTTATACAAAATTATATGAGAAATTAGAAATAAAATATAATAAATTTGAAACTATATAAGAAAGTAAATAAATTAAAAAAGGTTATTATATGTTTTTACCAGTAACTCCCAACATCGAACAATCTATAAAAATTAAGAAATTAAAGTCTGAATTTCTTAATTTAAATAGATTGTAACTTGTCGGTCCCCCCGAATGTTACTTTATAAAAAATATAATAACCTTTTTTAAGCATAAATACTAATTTTATTACAAAAATAATACATTTATAATACATTTTCAATAATTAATGGACTTTAGATGGCAAACATTATAAAATATAAATGAGATAGTATAAATAAAATTAAGGAGAAATTCTTATGAAGATAAAAAATGCAGTAGTAATTGTAATTTGTATAATTTTTGTAATAACTATAACTGCTTCTGCAAGTAAAATATTTGCAAGTAATTCAGACACACAAGATATGCAAGTACAAATAGAAAGTAATAGTCAGAAGATAGAAATAGAAGATATTATAAAGGATAATATTAAAACACAAGAAGTAAAAGAATTAGTTACAGAAAATAGAAAAATAGATTTTAAAACTACATATCAAGAAAATGAAAATCTACCAAAAGATGAACAGCAAATAGTACAAGAAGGAATATATGGAAATAAAATAGTTACAGTGGTAAAAACATATGAAAGAGTCCAAGGAAGACAAACTTTTAAAGAAGAAAATATACTAAATACAACAGTAACTAAAAATCCAGTAGAACAAATAATAGAAGTTGGAACATCAGAAATACTAGGAAAATTTAGGGTACATCTTGGAGATACAATGTATACAATAGCAGATATTCCTCTAAGAGATGCAGCAAATCAAAATGCAAATATAATTTGCACTATAGGTAAATACTTAGATGTTAAAATTATAGGAGTAGAAGGAAATTATATACACGTACAATATTTAGAAAATATTGGATATGTAGATAGTAATATGCTTGTTTCAGAATTTACAAATCCAGAATATGTTCAAAAATGCATAATGCAAAAAACATTAAATGAAGTAAATTTTGATATGGATGTTAGTAAACCAAGTGGCTTAACATTAGAACAATTTAAACAAATACTTTCTAATAATCCAAAAGATATAAATAAAATATTTGAAAATAATGCACAAGTGTTCTACTATGTAGAACAAAAATATAATATAAATGGTCTTTTGCTAGCTGCAATGGGAATACATGAAAGTGCATGGGGAACATCAAAGATTTCAAAAGATAAACAAAACTTATTTGGCTATGGAGCATATGATCATGATGCATATAACAGTGCATTTACATTTAATGGATATCAAGAAGGAATAGAAACAGTAGCAAGAGCACTTGCAAAAAATTACTTAAATCCACCAGGAACGATAATATATGGTGGGGAAACAGCAACAGGGCAATATTATAATGGGACAACCATAAAATCAATAAATATAAGATATGCAACAGACGAAAACTGGGCAAATGCAGTATTTAATATAATGGAAGGTTTATATGGAAAATTACAACAATAATAAAATAATAATAAAAGTTAATATAAAACATATTATTGCATTATTAATTATAGTTTTGCTAATACTTAGCCTATTTTATACAAAGATAATAGGAAGAAAGATAGGAAACTATAAGCTTGCAAGCCAAATGGAGACATTTGTTCAAAACAATGAACAGCCAGTATTTAAATTAAGCAAAATAGTATTATATAGTAGTGCAGATGCAGTGGATAATACACAAGAGAAAGTTTTGCAAGACCTAGACATTTCACAATATACAGATATAAGTATAAGTATAGATAATAAATCTAAAACAAGTGAGATAACAAATCAAAATACAATAAAGCAATTGTATATAGATAATATACAAATACAAATAGACTCTCATAAAGGTGAAAAGATACTAAACTATAAAAATCCATATATATTTGGAAAATTTAAAATGTTAGAAAACTGTGTAAATAATAGAATAGATTTTAAAGTTATAAACACAAACCAAGAAAATGATGCAGCAAACTATGATAATCCAACAATATATGCTGATTGTTCAAATCCAATAACATTAGGATATATAAACAAAAATATAATAACAAACTATTCTGTTTCAGAACAAAAAAAGTCAGTTACATTTGATGGAAAGATGTTAAAAAATGAAAACATAGATTTCGACGACTTAAACTGTATTATAAGATTTCAAATACACATAGTAAACAATCTAAATCAAGAATTTGTATGTCCAGTAGAAATAGATAATGATCTAGATAATAAGAAAAAAGAAATATATAAACAAGGTTATGTGTTAAAAACAATAAATGGAGAAGAACAAGAAAATAAATTTATACAATTAAATTAAAAAGTTTATTATATGCTTTTATAAAGTAACAGTCGGGGGGACCTACAAGTTACAATCCGTTAATCCAAAGAAATTTATACTTTAATTTCTTTGGATTTATAGATTGTACGCAGTTGGTAGTTACGTATAAAACATATAATAAACTTTTATATATTTTTGTTAGAAAATCTTACTTTCTCTTTTTTATTTTGTCATTGACAATATTAAAATATTGTTGTACAATACACTAAGATACTAAAATAGTATACTAGAAATAAATGGAGAATAAATAATGAAAAAAGATGATGTTATAGTAAGTGCTAAAGAATTATTTACTACATATGGATACAAAAAAGTAAGTATGGATGAGATAGCCTTAAAGGCTGGTGTTACTAAAAAAACAATTTATTCTTATTTTAAAGACAAGGACGATTTATTTAAGTATTTTGTAACTGAAGAAATAGAAAATATGAAAAACATAATAGAAAAGAATGATAAATTAGATGAGCCATACTTTAAGAAAATTCATCAGACAATATATGAGTTAATTAAATATAGAAAGCAAAATGAGTTTTTAGGAAGAATTTTAAAAGATGCAGAATTTATTTATAATATTAAAGCAAAAGAAAGTCTAAAAATGTTTGATGATGCTATTTTAAAATATATTAAAGAAAAGATTGAAATTGCAATTAAACAAAAGAAAATAAAACAGTGTAATACTGATATTGCAGCATTTATAATATACAAAGTTTATGTTGCATTAATGTACGATTGGCCAAATGAAAACAATGAGCTAGACGAAGAAGAATTTTCGGATAATATAACGAAAATTTTAAAAGAAGGAATATTTATAAATTAAAAGTAGTGTGTAGGTATGATCAACCAAAAATAAAAATTGAAAGGAATGATTTAAAAATGTCAGAAATTAAGGAGAAAATTAAAAGTAGTACAATTCTTAAAGTTATAATTTGGGCAGTAGTAATTTTAATCCCATTATTCTATAGCTTTTTCTACCTAAAAGCTTTTTGGGATCCATATGGGAACTTAGGAGATGTAAAAGTAGGAATAGTTAATTTAGATGAAGGTGTAGATGGACAGAGCAAAGGAGAAGAACTTAAAAATAAATTATTAGAAAAAGATACATTAAAATTTGAGAGTGTAAATCCAGAGGATAGCAATACTTTACTTGCAAATGGGGAATATTATGCATTAATAACAATACCAAAAGATTTTACTAAAGATTTGAAAAATGCAGAAAATGAAAATAGAAAGGTTACAACAATTACATATTCTCCAAACAAAAAGAGCAATTATTTAGCATCACAAATAATAAATTCAGGTGTAAAAACAATAGAAAAAGAATTAAGGGCTGAGATAAGCCAAACAGTAGTTGGAACTTTAACAGATAAATTAAATGAAATTCCAGAAAAAATGCAAGAAATAAGTAATGGAGTAGTACAAATTGAAGAAGGAACAAATACACTAGCAAGTAGCTATAAACAATTTGATAATGGAGTAGATAGTGCATATGAAGCAAGTATGGCTTTAGATAGTGGAATTTCGCAAGTTTATGCTGGAACACAAGCTTTAGCACAAGGAGCAGATAGTGTAGATACTTTAATTTCATCTGTGAATACTTTAGCTACAAATTATTCAAAGTTAAATTCAGGACTTGAGCAATATGTAGCAGGTGTGAATGCAAGCAATACACAAGTTACAAGTTTAGTAACAGATTTATTAACATATGCTCAAACCTCAGATCAAACTAAATTGCAAAGTGCAATAACAAAAGCAAATGCACTTGCACAAGCTTCACAAAAAACAGATACAAAAGCTATAGGAAATACTCTAGCAAGTAGCTCAAAGCAAATAAATACAGGAATACAAACATTAAATACAAAAGTTGCAAGTTTAAATAAAGTAACTGCAGGAGCAAAGACTTTAAATTCAGGTGTTGCTAAGTTAAAGGCTGGAAGTGCAGAATTAAGCAAAGGGTTAGAAACTTTATCAGTAAGTTCTAAACAAGTTAAAGATGGAGTAAATAAATTAAATAATGGAGCCAATGAATTAAAAGTAGGTGTAGATAATGGAATTGCAGATATTAAAGATCAGCTTGTAAAATTAGATGGATTAGATGAATATACAGCAAATCCAGTAGAATTTGAAGAAAAAGCTTATGGAGAAATTGATGCATATGGAGTAGGTTTTGCACCATACTTTATGTCATTATCATTATGGGTAGGAGCACTAATGGCATTTGTTGTATTATATTATGATCAAGAAAATAGGTTTAAATTATTTGGAAAAAATGCTAAACGTAAAATATTAAGAACAGCATTATATGGAGGATTAGCCGTAGCACAAGGACTAGCTCTAGGATTTTTGTTAAAACTAGGTTTAGGATTTAATGTAACAAATATATGGCTATATTATGGAACTTGCATATTAGTTGCAGTATTGTTCTTAAATATAATAGAGTTTTTAATAGTAACATTTGGAGATATAGGAAAATTTGCAGCACTTATAATACTAATCCTGCAACTTGCAGCAACAGGAGGTACTTTCCCAATAGAAACAGTACCACAAGGGTTCCAAAAGATATATAATTTCTTACCAATGACTTATACAATAAAACTTATAAAAGAATCTTTAGTATGTATAGATGGAAATTTATTATTACGTAATTTTATAATAGTATTTGTAATGGCAGTTGTGTTTATTTTGATAAATGGTATAAATGATGTTATTAGGAAAAGTAAGCAGAATATAGAAAATTAAAATAAGAATGTAAAAGAGCCTCTTTATAGGGGCTCTTTTAACGGCTGTAGGAGAATTGGGACCTCCGACTTCAATTATAATAAAATTTTGCTCTGGCCTAACTATTTCTTCTAATATATTATTTTCAAAGTGTGCACCCCTTCAGTAATATTTTAGAAAAAATTTATGTCTTACTGAGCTATACAGCTTTACTGCTTAGATACCATGTCTAATGGAGCGAACGTCGTAGTTATCTACAACTTTTTCTCGCTTAACGATTGATACAAATATCAATCAATTTATTAAAGTATATTGTAATTTTTCTAAATTACAATAGTCAAATTAAAAATAACATTATTAAAAAATTTGTTTTGTTCGCTTGTATTTTATCATATAATGTTGTATATTTATAAACATAGAAAATGAGAATAAGCAGTGTGAGTGCTACCACTTTACATACACAGTTTTGACTGTGAGAATGGAGGTGGTGCTATATGGTAGAACAAGCTATATTAATGATAATATACTTACTTTTCTACGGTTTAGTAGGAATTACTATTATAGCATTTGCCTTGATTATTGCAATAGTAGTAATTTTGAGCAAATAATAAAAGCACCACATATGCTCCGCCAAGCTTTGTGGTGTTTTATCTAATTTATAGGTAGCACACATTTCTGTGGCTCTCATTTTCTATTTTTATTATACATACATTTTTTTGTTTTGTCAAACTCAAAATTTTATTTCCATAAAGAAAGTCTTTTTGTAATAGGATTTATTTTATCTATTTCTCCAAATGCTAATATTCCAAAATAGTTATGTTCTTCTAATCCTAATTCTTTAGTTTTCACTAATTGTTCAGCATAGGTATCTCCTGTCATTGTTTCTATAAAGTCTGTAAATAAGATATTTTGTTCTGCGAATTGTCTTCTTATTTTTTTTATTTCCCCATTTCTTCCTTTTAGCACTATCAAAGATAGTCCAGATATACTTTTGTGTGATTCGTTATCTTTATCAGGAAAGTCTATAAAAGACATTCTTTCTCTTGTTTCTTCATCTGCTATATTAACAAGACCTAACCCCATATGTGCTATCGCATTTAAGGCTTTTCCGATTTCAATTTTTTCATTAATAACTGCTACAAACTTATATTTATCATTATATACCATTTTAATTATCTCCTCATTTTTTATTTATTTTACTATACATTGCACTTTTTATCAATAGCTAAATTAAAAAATATGTTAAATTCTTTCTATGAAGACCCTTCTTTGAAATTTCTTCGTAGCACAGAACTTCGTCTTGACGGAAGTCCTAACCCCCTATATGTTATGACCAACAGTGCATAACATTGGGCTCTGCGAGGCAAATATATCTTAATACATACTGAAAATGTATATAAAAGTATATTTTTTTCAAACAAAAAAATCAACCATTTAACTGATTGATTTTCATATCTATCTGTTCAATTTAGTTCGAACAGATATGTCGTTGGAGGCGACACCCGGATTCGAACCGGGGATCAGAGTTTTGCAGACTCGTGCCTTAGCCACTTGGCTATGTCGCCATTTAAATTGTTAGCAATGTTATCATATACTTACACTGTAACTTACATATATTTAAGCAGTCTTAACAATTTAGCTATGTTGCTATATGGTTTATAGTTAATTATATGCTATAGATAAATTAATTATTACACATACAAATGAATAGTGAATAATTTAGATTTTGTTTATTTATAAAAAGAAATTTATATTATTCACTATTAATTTTTAATTACAATATGTAAATAATCATTTATTTGGAGCGGGAAACGGGGCTCAAACCCGCGACCTCTGCCTTGGCAAGGCAGCGCTCTATCAACTGAGCTATTCCCGCAATAAATTAAGAGCAAAATTATAATAACAAAAATATTTACTTTAGTCAAGTAAATATAAAAAAATAATCCAAAGGCTTACGGAGACAAATACTCCAAAGGTTAATTTATATAAGCTATAGAAAAATCACAAAAATGTAATATAAACTTAATAAACCGGCAATAAAAAAAGCAAAGTTGTAAAAATGCAGTTCCGTAGATACTTTTTAAATGAAAATAATATGTACGAATTTAATGGTTTTTTATGGTATTGACTTTAGTTTCTTATAATGTAAAATAATAAATAGAAAAGTAATATTAAATTAAGGAGAAGGAGTAATTATGAAATTACAAAAGAATATTTTTAGAATCTTTATATTAAGTTTAGCAATAACTATACTTGCTCCAATAATTGTAAATGCTATTCCTTCAATAACAAATGAAGAAGAAATAATTTTAGGAATAGATGAATTCAGAGGACAAGACAGTGATGGAACTTATACAGCATATGGATTTAAAGGCGGGCAACATATTTATAAAATTTATGAAAATAAGAATGGAACTTTGGATTATAATAAAGCAATATACTGTTTAGATGTATCCAGAGGTTTTAATGATGGTGGCAAATTAGATTTCAATCCTTATACATACAATATAAAGAAAAATATGTTAAGTGAAGAAGATAAAGAATACATAGTTTCAAGAGAGAAATTACATAACCAAGAAAGCTTTTCAGAAGATGATTATATTAAAATAGTTAAAATTTTAAAAAATATATACATACCTGGTTCAGGAGATGAAGCGAGAAAAAGCTTTTTAAATAAAATGATAAATACTGATAACCTTCAATATAATGATGGTGAACAAATTTATATAACAGATAAAGATATTGAGGTAGCTCAGCAGTTAGCAATTTGGCATTATACAAACGAAAACACAAAAACTAATGGAGGAATGTTAAGTGATTATTTAGGACAAAATAATTTAGCAAATGTATACCAAGCTATATATAGTGATGCAGAAAAAAATGAAGATATGATAAATAAAGATTTAGAAAATGATATGCCTGAAGGTTCAGGACCAGATGAAGGTCTTAAGAGTACAGCTCTTGGACGGAGGAGGTTATAATTATTATAGCTTAACTGGAATTACAGAAGGATATGAAAATAAGATTTTAGGTTTAGGGATTGAAAATCCATATGATATACCACCAGATAAACAAGAGGAATATGATGAATATTTAAAAAAGAGTAATAGATATGAAGCAATTAAACAGATATATTTAAAATTATTGTCTATTGCAGAAGATGATAAACAAGTAGAAAATACAAACATACCATTAGAGATGGCACAAACTAGTGCAAAAATAGAAGAAAAAGATGGTAGCTATATAGCAGGACCATTTAAAATAAATAAAAACAACGATGCTTATTATGATTTTAGAGCTACTATTACAGATGAAAATGGAAATGATATAGAAAATTATAAATTATTAGATTCAAATCAAGGAGAAACTACAAAAACAATAGATGAGCTAATTGGACAAGAATTTTTTATTAAGATCTCAAATAATATAATATTGCAAACAGTAAAAGTATCATATACAGCAAAATATGATACAGTATCAATTAATTATTGGACACATGGTTCGAATATATCTACAACTCAACCAGTTGCTATAGTTGAAAAAACACCTATTACTTTGTCAGGAGAAAAAGAAGTTAGTATAACAACAAGAGAAGTTGAAAAAGTATGGGAAGATAACAATAATGAAGATGGAATAAGGCCAACAAGTATAAAAGTTAGACTAAGAGCAGAAGGTACAAACTATATAAATGAAGTAGAATTGAATCAATTAAATAACTGGAAAGCTAAATGGACTAATCTTCCAAAATACAACAATGGTGTGGAAATAAACTATATAATAGAAGAAGTAGGGCAAGTAGAGGGATATACTTCTACAAGTAAAGTAGAGGGAAATAAAACTATAATAACAAACACACATGTAGTACAAAAGTCGATTGACTTAGCATTAAGAAAATTTATTTCAAATGTACAAGGAATTGATTATGATAGATCTCCAACAGTAGATTTTACAAATTTAATACCAAATGGAACTTCAAAGACTGCAAGATATGAACATTCAAAAACGCCAGTTGGTGTAAAAGTAGGAGATATAGTTACATATACAATAAGAGTATACAATGAAGGTGAGTTAGATGCATATGTTGGAAAAGTAACAGATCATCTGCCAAAAGAATTAACATTTATAAGTGAATTAGATCCAAGTAGTGATGAAATTAAAGAGGCAACGCAGTTTAATGCAGGTTATGGTTGGACGCTAGATCCATCTACAGGTGAAATTTCAACTGATGTTTTATCTAAAGATACAGATTCTAGTGCAATACAAAAAATAATTTGTAATGAACAAAACAGAGAATCAGCTCTATTAAAAGCCTTTGATGGACAAAATTTGGACTATATAGACTTAAAAGTAAAATGTAAAGTTAATGATAAAGCAAAAGCTGGAGAAAAAATAACTAACATAGCACAAATAACAAAATATGAAGATGAACAAGGAAATGAAGTAGAAAAGGATAGAGACTCTGAGTCTGGTAACTTCCCAGATGATAAGAAGAATAATAATTATGAAGGAAATGGCGAAGATAGGGGTTACTGGAAAGGAATGCAAGATGATGATGATTTTGAAAGGCTAATTTTAGAGCAATTTGATTTAGCATTAAGAAAATATATATCAGATGTAGACGGAAAGCAAACTTCTCTTAGAGAGCCTAATCCAGATACCTCTAAATTAAATACTAAAAATAAAGAAGGAAAAGTAATTACAACAGCTGAATATAACCATATAAAAACGCCAATAACAGTAGTTAAAGGAAGTATAGTAACTTACACAATAAGAGTATATAATGAAGGTGATATAGATGGATATGCAGAGGAAATAACAGATTATTTACCACCTGAGTTAGAATATATTGAAAAAAATGAAATAAATGAAAAATACGGTTGGAAGTTATCTAAAGATGGAAGGACAGTTACAACAAATTACTTAAGATACAAATATGGAAAAACAGATAATTTATTAAAAGCTTATGATGAAAAAACAGGTAAATTAGATTATAGAGAAGTTAAAATACAATGTAGAGTAAAAGATACAGCTCCATATCAAATAAATATAACAAACCTAGCACAAATTACGGAAGATTGTAATAGCAAAGGTGAAGAAGTAGAAGACAGAGATTCATCTCCAAATGAGAACTTTAAATTGCCAGAAGATAAAGACTTACCAAAATATAAAGATGACGAATTACAAAAATCATATGTACCAGGACAAGAAGATGATGATGACTTTGAAAAAATAAATGTAGTATATTTTGATCTAGCATTAAGAAAAATAGTAAGCAAGGCAATTGTAATCGAAGATAATGGTCAAACTATAACTCAAACAAATCATAAATTTGAAGATGACCCTGAAGAAATAGTAAAAGTTGATTTAGGTAGAAAGAAATTAAATAAACTTACAGTAAAATTTGAATATCAAATAAGGATTACAAATGAAGGTTTAATAGAAGGATATGCAAAAGAAGTAAAAGATTATATACCAGAAGGATTAAAATTTAACCCTGATGATAATCCTTTATGGAAGGAAGTATCAGAAGGAGTAATTACAACAGATCAGCTAAAAGATGTATTATTAAAACCAGGAGAAAGTAAGGTAGTCACAGTGTTACTTACTTGGAAAAATAGTCAAGATAATTTAGGATTAAAAGTAAATACAGCAGAAATAAGTAAAGATTATAATGAATTTAATGCACCAGATATAGACTCGACTCCAGATAACAAAAAGGAAGGTGAAGATGATATAGATGATGCGCCAGTAATGCTTTCTATAGCTCTAGGAAATTCAAAAACATATACAGGATTAACATTATTAATTTTAGGAACAACAGCAGTAGGAGTATTCTTAATTAAAAAATATGTATTATAATTATAGGGGCAGACGCGGCTTTCTGCCCAATAAAAAAATAAAAGGGGTGGACAGGGTTGTTCACCCCTACATATAATTTTTATAATTTTTATTTACATTAAATTTTTCTTATGTTATAATTCTAACAATAGAAAAATATGAGGTGGAAATATATGAAAAATCAAATTCTTAGTACGCAAAATTCAGAAAAAACTAAGAAGAAATCTGTGAGTACTAATATAGAAATAAATAAAATAGTAATATTTTTTGCTGTTATATTAATAATGTTTTCAATAAGTTGCATCGGACTGGGAGCGTATGCAATAATTCAAAACAATGATATTATTGGATATAAAAAACCAGAAGTAGACTTGCAAAAACAAGATGATAAGTTAGCAATATTTGTTACTTCAATAAGACCAATAGATAGAATTGTATATGTATGGAATAATGATGGAAATGAACAAGTTATTAATGGAAATAGTAAGACAAATATAGAAGATATAATAGACTTACCTATTGGAAATAATACTATAAAATTAGTAATATATGATATAAATGGAAAAACTACTACATATGAAAAAAATTATGAAATAGAATCGAAAGCTCCGCAATTAAGTATAGAAGCAGTTAATGGAAAACTAAAAGTAACTGCAAAAGATAATGAGAAAATGTCATATATAACATATAGATGGGATGATGATGAAGAGACAAAAATAGATGCTACAGAAGATACATCTGCTCAAATTGAGCAAGAAATAGAGATACCAAGAGGTCAACATGTTCTTACTATAGTTGCAGTAAATAGCAGAAATTTAACTTCAACAAAAACTCAAGAAGTAAAAGGAGTTACAAAACCTACAATTTCTGTTGTACAAGATGCAGATGATCTAAAATATGTAATATTAAGTGTATCAGATGAGGAAGCAATAAAAAATGTATTAATTGAGTTAAATGGAAAAAAATATCAAATAGATTTGAGTGAGTATCAAGAAAAAGCTATACAATATAAACTAGGATTGGGTCAAGGAGAAAATATAATTAAAATTACAGCAACTAATTTTGATGGTGCACAAGGAACATTTGAAGGAGCATGCACATATAATCCATAAACTTTAACAAATAATGCTTATAGGGGCGGATTGTATCCGCCCGCATTTTATATATAAAAATAATTGATAAAACAAAGGAGAATATTTTATGGTACAAGAGATATATATTATCGATGATGATATGAAGAGTGCAAATGAAATCATAAAATTATTTGAAAAAGATATATTTAAAATAAAAAGTGTAGTAACAAACCAAATAGATATTGCCCTAAGAGATATACCATCATTAATAATTATAAATGAAGATTCTATAAAAAGAGATATTATTGAATTATGTCAGAAAATAAGATCAAATGAAGATAATGGAATAACTCCAATAATTGTTATTTCATCAAATTCAGATAAAGAGCATAGGTTAAATGTTTTAAAATCAGCAGTTGAATATTATATAAAAAAGCCTATGGATAAAGATTATATGTACCATACAGTAAGAAATTTAATGAGATTAATGTACATGAATAGAAGAGTAAGTCCTCTAACGGGGCTTCCAGGAAATGTACAAATACATGCAGAATTAAAAAAGAGGGTGTTAAAAAAAGAAGAGTTTGCAGTACTATATGCAGATTTGGATCATTTTAAAGAATATAATGATGTTTATGGTTTCTTAAAAGGGGACGAAATGATAAAATATACAGCAAGAACAATAGTAAGAAATATACATGAATTAAAAGATAATGACTGCTTTGTAGGACATATTGGTGGAGACGATTTTGTTGCAATAGTATCTAAAGCAAATTATGAAGAAGTTTGTCAAAATATAATAGCGCAGTTTGATAAGTATATTGAACAGTATTTTAATGAAGAAGATATACAAAGAGGATATTTAGAAGTAGAAAATAGAAAAGGAGTAATAGAGCAATTTCCATTAACATCAATATCAATAGGTGTAGTTGAGGCCGACTATGGAAGATTTGAAAATATTTTACAAATAGGAGAAGTAGGAGCACAAGTAAAGCATGCTGCAAAAACAATAATGGGAAGTAGTTATGCAATAGATAGGAGAAAAAAATAAAATATGAATAATTAAATAAATCTCACATATATTTATATAAAAATATATATGTGAGGTTTTTTATGATTGTTTTAAGAAAGAAAAGATTAATTTTTATTTTATCTTGTTTTGTTTTTTCAATATTTGCATTTTGTTTATCACAAAATAATAGTATAAAAAGTGAGAAAACAGTAGATACAGTAAGCTTACCTGTATCTAATAAAGTGATTGTTTTAGATGCACGGACATGGTACTCCAGATGAGGGTGCACAAAGTTCAAATGGAACAACAGAAGCCCAAATAAATTTAAAAATAGCATTTAAAGTTCAAAATCTACTAGAACAAAGCGGGGCAACAGTTATTTTAACCCGTTCAGATGAAAGTGCGATATATGATTTAGATAAAAAAACATTAAAAGAAAAAAAAATATCTGACATACATAATAGAGTAAAAATAGGAAATGAATCAAGTGCAGATGTATTTGTATCAATTCATTTAAATAAGATACCACAGTCACAATATTATGGTTGGCAATGTTTTTATAAAGATAAAAATGAGCAAAGTAATAAACTTGCTAAAAGTTTGCAATCTAGCCTAAATGAGGCTATTCAAAAGGAAAATAAAAGAGTAGCGATGAAATTAGATAATGTTTATATTATAAAACATGTTGAAATTCCTATATCAATAGTAGAATGTGGATTTTTGTCTAATCAAGAAGAAGAAAAATCGTTACTTACAGATGAATATCAAGATAAATTAGCTTGGGGAATATATAATGGAATAATGGATTATTTTACTAGTATAACTTAATTAATAAGATAATAATTCCGTTTCTATTTTATAACATAAATATTAAAATATTATTACAAATTTTAAAAAGATAATCTAAAATATAATATAGATACAAAAATGTGTCGAAATGTGAAAGAAATTAGTATTTTGTGCGTCAAAAAGTGCTTGACTTAAAGTGAAATAATGTATAAGGTGATAAAGCGCGCTTTTTAAAAATATACAAGGGGGAGAATACAAATGAAAAAATTTTATGGTGAAACATTTATTAATAAAACAAAATTAAAGGAGGCAAGTATATATAATCCAATAAAATTAGAATACTATAAAATAGAAAGTAAAGAAAATACAAAAGAAGCTTATGGAATAGAAGTAGTAAAAACTGAATATAAGCAAGGTAATATTTTAGTAGAAAGAAAAACATTAGATGAAATAACTAGTAATGAAAATGTAGCAAACAATATATTAGAATTATTTAAAAGAAACGAAGTCACACCAATATCAGCAGATGAAATAATAGAAGATTTGTTTAGTAAATAGATTTTAGAAGTTAGAGATTGAAGATTGTAGAGGAGATGATGGCTCGCCAGTTGTTTAAGGGATTTGCTAGAAAATAAATTTATATTATTATAGGTATTGCAAAAAGTATAAATATGTTCTAGAATACATATGTAAATTAATTGAGAACTTACAAATAAATCTAAATCAAAGGAGACAAAGATGGCTAATAAATTAATAATAGTGGAATCACCAGCAAAAGCAAATACAATAAAGAAATTTTTAGGTGGAAGTACAAAAGTAGTTGCATCAATGGGACATATAAGAGATCTTCCAAAATCTAAATTAGGAGTAAATGTAGAAAATAATTTTGAGCCAGAATATATAAATATAAGAGGAAAGGGAGATTTAATAAAATCTCTAAAAAAAGAAGCAAAAAATGCAAAAACAGTATATTTAGCAACTGACCCTGACCGTGAAGGAGAAGCAATAGCATGGCATTTGGCTCATATTCTAGATATCCCAGAAAATGGAACAAATAGAGTAACTTTTAATGAAATAACAAAAACAGCAGTGCAAAAAGCAATAAAAGAGCCTAGAACAATAGATAAAAATTTAGTAGATGCTCAACAAGCAAGACGTGTGTTAGATAGAATAGTAGGATACAAAATGAGCCCAGTATTATGGAAAAAGGTAAGAAGAGGCTTATCTGCGGGAAGAGTGCAATCTGTTGCAGTTAAACTAATAGTAGATAGAGAAGAAGAAATAGAAAAATTTATTCCAGAAGAATATTGGAACATATATGCAACATTATTAGATGAAAAGTCAAAAAAAGAATTTACAGCAAAGTTTTTTGGAAAAGATAATAAAAAACAAGAATTACATAAACAAGAAGAAGTAGATGAAATTCTAAAGCAAATTCAAAAAGCAAAATACATTGTTCAAGAAGTAAAAAAAGGTGAAAGAAAGAGAAATCCAGCACCACCATTTACAACAAGTACAATGCAACAAGAAGCATCAAGAAAATTAGGATTTACATTAAAGAAAACAATGTCTGTTGCACAAAGTTTGTATGAAGGAGTTAAAGTAGAAGGCCATGGAAGTATAGGTCTAATTACATACATGAGAACAGACTCAACAAGGATATCAGATGAAGCAAGAGCAAAAGCAAAAGAAGAAATAATAAAAGCATATGGTGAGGATTATTATGAAAATAGATATTACAAAACAAAAACAGACTCACAAGATGCCCACGAAGCAATAAGGCCAACATATATTGAATTAAATCCAGAGCAAATAAAAGACTCTTTAACAAAAGACCAATATAAATTATATAAACTAATTTACAATAGATTTTTAGCAAGCCAAATGACAGCTGCAATATTTAATACAATATCAGCTCTAATAGATGCTAAAGGCTACACATTTAAAGCAAATGGACAAAGTATAAAATTTAAAGGATTTATGACACTTTATATTGAAGGTGAAGATGTAGAAAGTAAGCAAGACAATACACAAATACCAGATTTAATAGAAAATCAAGAGGTAAAAAAAGAAAATTTAGAAGGAAAACAAAGCTTTACAGAGCCACCACCAAGATATACAGAAGCAAGTCTAGTAAAAGCATTAGAGGAAAAGGGAATAGGAAGACCAAGTACATATTCACCAACAATTACAACAATTCTAGAAAGACACTATATAGAAAAAGAGCAAAAACAACTTGTACCAACTGATTTAGGAAAGACAGTAAATAAACTACTAATAGAAAACTTTTCAGATGTTGTAAATGAAGAATTTACAATAAAAATAGAGAATGAATTTGATGAAATAGCAGAAGGAAAAGAAAAATGGAAAAAAATGATAGAAGAATTTTATGATCCATTTATAAAAGTAGTAGAAGAAGTTGAAAAAAATTTAGAACATGTAGAACTAGAAGAAGAAGTATCAGATGTTCCATGTGATAAATGTGGAAGAATGATGGTAATAAAATATGGAAGATATGGAAAATTCCTAGCATGTCCAGGATATCCAGAGTGCAAAAATACAAAGCCTTATGTAGTAACAATAGAAGAACCATGTCCAAAATGTGGGGGAAAGGTACAAGTAAGAAAAACTAAAAAGAAAAGAACATTTTATATATGTGAGAATAATCCAGATGAGTGTGATTATATATCATGGAATAAGCCAAAAGTAGATAATACCTGAGTTTAAGATTAATAATATTGTGTAATTAATATAAGAAAAAATAAAAAGGATATACTTTGATATCCTTTTTATTTTTTCTTAATAGTTAATGAATATAATTATTAACTGTAATCATTAACTATTTTTAAAAACTTACTTTCTTCTTTGGTAGCGAAAGTTATATAATAACTTTCGCTAGCATCATCTATATCAGAAGCTATTCCTTGAATGGCAAAAATTGATAATCTTCCATCCTTTTGGATTTTACTTTTTAATATATGACCTTCAGAGTCGTATATTTTTATAGTAAATTTTTTATCTGATATAATATAAAATATTAAGTTTATTCCATATTCAGACAATCCACTAGGAACAACAATTATTGATGGTGAATTTAAGGTATTGCTAAATTCAATTGGAGAAAAATTCAAATGCGTTTGATGGTAATCCTTAGATTTGCCAGCAAAATAAATTTCTCCAGTATTTTCTTTTATAGATCTTTTTTGTGTGTCAGTGTATATAAAGAATGTTCCTTTATTACATTGAATTTGCACAATATATTGATCCTGACCGAAATCACCACTTAGATTTTCTAATACAGCCGTTTGTGTTTTTTTATTGAATTTTACTGTTTTTAGTTTTCCCATTCTTTCATAACAAATTTTAATATCTTTCAAATCAACAAGTAATAATGTTAACTTGTAGCCACATTCGGAAGAATCCTTAAGTGGTAGAGGATTTTTTATAGCTTCTTCTATAGAAGAATGAGCTATATTACTATCAAAATCTTTCACAATTGAAGCATCATCATGATCCTCCAATTTGTAAAAAAATTCAATTGTTTCATCATTTGATACTTTTTCCTGACTAATTTGTTTCTCTTGTTTGCCGTTTACATCTTCACCTTTCTTATCTTTTTCCTGACTAACTTGCTTTTCTACTTTACTGTTTACATCCTCATTTTTTTCCTGATTTTCCTGATTAATGTCCACTTTCCGGGTTACATCTTCTTGAGGTATAGCTGTTAATGCAAGAAGAATAGCACCTAAAACGATAATAAAGCTCCCTAAAATGTAAGTTTTCATGATGATACCTCCTGTTTTTTATTTTACTATATGTAAAAACTAAAGAGCGGATAAACTGTTTCCTCCACAATTTAGTGAATAAAGGAATTAATACATATTAAATTAACATAAAGTATAACACACTTATTTACATAAGTCAATTTTTAACTATAATTTTGATATAAGTATAAGGAAGTATGGAAGAACTTGATAAATTATGTAAATTGATATATAATTTTTATTGCAAATAATTTAAATTAAAGCAAGATAATTGCTTTAAAACTAAAACTTAATTATAAGGAGGATAACAAAATGAAAGAAACAATTAAAGTAGTACCTTTTGTACCAAGGAAGGATTACCGGAATGATGCATTAAACACAGACTTTTATGAGTTTATCATGGTAAATGGACTATTTAAGCTCGGTTTTAAGGATACGCAATTGGTGTTTGATTGCTTTTTTAGGAAAAATCCTGGAGCAAAAGGAAAGGAATCTGGATATTCAATCAGTGCAGGTCAGGAGCAGCTTACAGAGTTTTTGCTTTCATACCATTTTGATGAAATTGCATGCCAGTATTTACTTACAAAAGGTATGGATGAAGAATTTGTTAAGTACTTGTCCAGATACAAGTGGAAAGGTACGATGAACTTTAACAGTCTTATTACCACAAAGGCAACAAAGATTGTTCGTGCTGCTGATAATGATGGTAATGTTATGGAATTTGGTGGAAGAAGAGCACAAGGACAGTCTGCAAGTTTGTATGGTGCAAGATCTGCTATTTTAGGAGGATGCTCAGGTACAGCAAATTGCTTATCAGAGATTGTCTTTGGATCACCAGTAAATGCAGTAGGAACAGTTGCTCATGCATGGATTGAGATGTTTCCAACTGAATGGGAAGCTTTTAAGGCATTTGCAGATGTATACCCAGAGAAAGTATCTTTGCTTATTGATACATATAGCATCTTTGGCAGTGGGGTAGTTAATATTAACATGGAAAAATGATAAAAAAGGCAATTACTATGTTTGATGCTTATCCAGATTTAAAAAATCAATTACCTTTGATGAAAACGAACAAAAGACACAATCACTTATTATTTAATTTGTAGGTTCTGAAGAAGCAGTAGCAGTTGCAATAAAGGACGTTGAGGAATATAATAAGAATAAGTAAAAAGCACAAAAATAGCAGATATATTATACCTGCTATTTTTGTATTGTTATTTTAAAGATTATATGTTACCAAGCTGTATAGTCTGCATCTGATGGCATTCTCAAATCTCCTCTTGGAGAAACACTGACAGTTCCAACTTTTGGTCCGTCTGGAATAGCGTTTCTTTTAAATTGATTGTTAAAGAATCTTTTAGTGAAGTTATTAAAGTAGTCGTTAAGTTCATCTGCAGAATATACTTCATTAAAAGCAATATTTGCCAAATACATAATTTTCCTACGAGAAAATTTTTTTCTTAAGAGATAGTAGATAAAGAAATCAATAACTTCATAAGGACCTATTGTGCTTTCAGTTTTCTGAACAACTTGTTTACCATCAGTTGGAAGTAGCTCAGGACTAATTGGAGTATTTATAATATCCAATAAGATGTCCTTAAGTGTTTGATTTTCCTTGCCAGATTCGGTAGCATACCATTCAATGAGATATCTTACAAGAGTTTTTGGAATAGAGCAATTAACTCCATACATACTCATGTGGTCACCATTATAGGTACACCAGCCTAATACTAACTCAGATAAATCGCCAGTTCCGACCAAAATTGCATGATGCTTATTTGCCATATTCATAAGAATCTTGGTTCTTTCTCTTGCTTGGACATTTTCATAAGTAATGTCATGTATACTAGGATCATGTTCAATATCCTTGAAATGTTGAATGCAAGCATCTTTAATTGAAATTTCTTTTAATGTTATACCTAATTCTTGACACAATTTAACAGCATTATTATATGTCCTGTCTGTTGTACCAAATCCAGGCATAGTAATTCCAATTATTCCTGAAACATCAAGATGAAGCTTTTTAAAAGCTTCATAGCATACAAGCAAAGCTAAGGTTGAGTCTAAACCGCCAGAAATACCAATTGTAACTTTAGTATTTTTGATTGCAGATAATCTTCTTGCCAAACCAGTAGACTGAATAGAAAGAATTTCTTTACATACTGTGTTTCTTTTGTTCCCGTCTAAAGTTGGTACAAATGGATGAGCATTTACATTTCTAGACAGATAGAAGATATTATCTTCAATTGCATATTGTATAATATAGATTTCTCTATAAGATACATTTAAATTGCGCTTGCTATCACTAAATGTCTTATTATAGATTCTCTCATTAGTTAAATCTTCAATATCAACATCAAAGATTTCCATTTGATCTTCAAGCTCATAACGTTCAAGGCAAGTTAATTGTTTGCCATTTTCATAAGCATAACCACTTCCCCCAAAAACCAAATCACTTGTTGATTCAGCTTCAGTAAAACATCCAGAAGAAGTATAAAGATATGCTGAAATTGTTCGAGAACTTTGAGTTTTAATAAGTTCCTTGCGATACTCATCTTTGCCAACCAATTCATTACTTGCAGATAAATTTGCAATAATGTTGGCACCAGCTAATGCTAAAGAAGAGCTAGGCGGAATAACAGACCAAAGATCCTCACAGATTTCTATTCCTAATCTATAACCTATAGAAGATGAAAATATTAAATTACCAAAAGGTATATCTTCACCAAATAGATTAACAGATGTTATAGAAGTATCTGTATAAGCTGTAAACCACCGCTTTTCATAGAATTCTCCATAGTTTGGAATATACTGCTTTGGAACAATTCCATGAATTTTTCCACCTTGAATCACAACAGCACAGTTATACAAGGTATCAAGAACATTTATAGGTGCTCCAACAATAAACAGAGTATTAAAGGATTTAGAAAAGACAACAAGTTCTTTTAAGCAATCCATAGTAGACTCCAATAGTTGTGAATACCCAAAAAGATCTTGACAAGTATAACCAGTAAGGCTAAGCTCAGGAAATACTAATACCTTAACATCCCGCAGATCAGCTTCTTTTACTAAACCTTTAATTTTTTCTGTTGCTGAATTAGGATTTGAAAGCTTACTATTACATGTAGCAATAGCACATTTCACAAAACCATAATTTACCATAAAGTTACCTCCTTTAAAATTAAAAATTTAATAGTAATATATTTGTCTTTTGCTATCAGTAATTTATGATAGCTGTATAAAAACAGTTGAGTTATAGTATAACATAAAAACGCATATTATGTCAATCTTTAAAAACTGTTGACAAATTATGTAAATTATAATACAATATTAAACAAGTTTTAAGTTATTATGTAAAAAAATAATTTTTTTACTAAACAAAAACAAATAATTTTTTAGGAGGTATCAGCTTATGATTAAACTCAATGGGCATGAGATTGAAACTGAGCGGTTTCCAAACGGAGAAACTAAGGTAAAGGACTTTGAGGATGTGATTATAAAAGGTCGGAATATTCTCGAGTTCAAATATGTAACAGATGAGGAGTTACTAAAGCTTATGTTTGTGAAGCTACGTATTGATGAGTTTAAGGTTCCATGTGTACTTTTTGTATGGTATATGCCATATAGTCGTATGGATCGCAAAATTGAGGGAGATTTATTTACCCTTCAATATGTTTGCAATTTCATTAATTGGATGAAGTTTGAAAAAGTAATTGTAATGGAACCACATTCAGACGAGACAATGATGAGATTGGTTAGATCAATTCCAGTTTATCCTGTAACAGATTGGTTACCAACAGTTCAAGAAGAAGTTGGGTTTACACAAAATGATCATATTGTATTTCCAGATAAGGGAGCAGCAGCAAGATACGCTGATAGTGATTATGCTAATATTTGTATTATGGAGAAAAAGCGTGATCCTATAACAGGAAAGATTGAGGATATGCACCTTAAAGAAGGAAAAGTTAATCCTGGTTCGAAGTGCATAATTATTGATGATCTTTGCTCAAAAGGAGGAACTTTTGCTTGGGCAGGAAGTATTCTCAAATCTTTAGGGGCAAGTGAAGTTTATTTAGTTGTTTCTCATTGTGAAGAAACAATTTTTGAAGGAACGCTTTTGACTAAAGATTCACCTATCAGTAAAGTTTACACAAGTAAATCTATTATGTGTAAAGAACATCCAAACATCGTATATATGGATGTTGCTGCAATGGTATATGTAGGCAAAACATTAATAAAAAAAGGAGGAAGATAATTATGATGTTTAATGAAATGATTGAAAATCCAGCGTTACTTACAGATGGTTACAAGTTTTGTCACAAAGATCAATATCCAGAAGGTATGGAATGGACTTATGAAACATGGACTCCAAGGAAATCCCGGATTGATGGCATAACTCATGCAGTATTTTTTGGACTCCAGGGAGCTCTTGCAACATTGTATTGGAAATGGAAAAGAGGCTTTTTTGAAAGACCTATTGAAGTAGCAGTAACAAAGGAGACTATAGAAAGTCTTTCTGGAACATTTGGAGTAACAAATCCTGAAATGGTACAAAACTATGACTATTCTCACTTTGAGAAACTTCATAAGTTAGGATATTTGCCAATTAGAGTAAAAGCAATAAAAGAGGGAAGTTTTGTGCAGATAGGTGGCGAATTTACCATTGATGAAAAAAAGATTAGAAAAGTGGGAGTTCCAATGTTTACTATTGAAAATACACTTCCTGAATTTTTCTGGCTACCAGGATATTTGGAAACACCTTTATCCTGCTTAGTATGGCAACCAATGACAGCTGCAACAATTGCAGATAAGTATAAAAGAATACTTACACATTATGCAAAGATTACTGGTTGCAATCAGCCTGGAAGAGTATTTAATCAGGGTGGAGATTTTTCAATGCGTGGTATGGGAAGTCCAGAGGCAGCATACAGAACAACTCCTGGACATTTGCTTAGTTTTGGAAGTTCTGCAACAATTCCGGCAAGAAATTATCTTATGGCATATTATGATGCTAAGCCAGATGTTATTGCTTATGCTCCTTCAACAGAGCATAGTGTAATGGAATCTTATGGTAAAAAAGAAAAAAATGCACTTTTGAGACTTATTACCGAAGTGTATCCAAGTGGTACTTTAACAATGGTATCTGATACATACAACTTATGGAATTTTGTTGATAATGTATTAACAGATGCAGAAGTTAAAGCAGCCATTATGAGCAGAAATGGAAAGCTTAATATTAGACCAGATTCAGGAGATCCTGTAGACATTATTTGTGGAGATCCATATGTATATGAGAAAGAATTAAGCCAAAGGCTAATAGGTTTCGAAGAAACAATTAAAAAAGGTTTAGTTAAGCGTCTTTATGAAATCTTTGGAGGAACTGTAAATGAAGCAGGTTTTATTGAACTTGATCCTCATATTGGATGTGTTTATGGGGACTCAATTACACCTGAAAGAGCAATTTCAATATGTGAAGACTTAATGAAAAACGGCTTTGTTTCTGTAAGTGTTGGCTTAGGTATTGGCTCATACACATACCAGTATGTAACACGAGATACATTAGGCTTTGCACTTAAAGGAACGGCAGAAGTTGTAAATGGAGAATTTAAAGCAATTTACAAAGATCCAGCAACAGATTCTGACAATTTCAAAAAGTCTCAGAAAGGCTTAGTAGCTGTTGTTTTTGAAGATGGGGATTACAAATTAATTGATAATCTTACTCCTGATACAATTAAAGATATTAAAGGCAATCTGCTTGAAGATATGTTTGTTGATGGAGACTTCGTAAGAACTCATACCTTTGATGAAATCAGACAAAGAGTTGCAAGTGAATCAATTAGAGTTTACAATGGCAAATTCTAAAAGATATTTTCTAAATTAATTTTTGTAACTAGTCTACTTTTAAATAAAGTAGGCTAGTTTTGTTATTTATTTGTTTAATATACAAAAAAATTTGTAGTTAAAGTATATAAAAGAAAATAATATGTAAAATATTTACATAAAATTTAAAACGCTATTGACAGTTTTATGTAAATATGATAATATGTGTATGCTAAATATTGAAGAAACATGATATAGAAATTTATATCAAGGAGGTGTCATTTTAAAATTTAATATTGTTACTTATCAATTCAAATAACTTTAAAGGAGGATTACAATATGAAAACGAGATTTGAAGAAATTGTAAATGTAAGCAAAATTGGTACAACAGAGGCTGGAATTGATTTACCACAGGTAATGATGATGGCAGACAATGAGGTAAAGGTGCCCTCAAGTCGTGATGTTGATCGGGTAGAGCTTATGATGATTGATAATCAGTTTGATTTCATTTCACCACAAGGAGCTCTTCCAGTAGAAGGAGCGGTAGCAGATACCGAAAGACTTTGTAGATTTATCTATAAGTTTATGGATAAGATTTATCGTATCCGGTATACTTTAGATTGGCATAAGTATAGCCACATTTTTTTCTCAAGTGGTTGGGTTTATGGCAAAGATTTTACCGATGAAAACGGAGAACACAAAAAAGGAGAACATGTACTTCCAGGTGTGACTGTAATTACAAACGAGGGTATTAAAGAAGGCAAATTCAAAGCAGATCTGCCAAACCAAACAAAAGAATTAACATATGTAAAAAACGTTGAAGCTGGCGGAGAGGAATTAAGAATTTGGCCATATCACTGTTTGGAAAATACTAGAGGAGCAGCACTTGAGGGGGAACTTGAAAAGATTATTAAGTTCCATTCTGATGTACGTGACTGTAATCCGATGGCGTATTACAAAGGTCAGGATCAGTACAGCGAGCAGTATGGTGCAATTGAGGCAGAATATTCTCCAGAAAATGAGATACGATCTGACATATTAAATGTTTTTGAAAATCCAAAACTTGTTAAGATTTATCTTGCAGGGCAGGCAAAGTCACATTGCTTTTTAAGAACATTGCAGCAGATTGTAAAACACTTTGCAAACAGACCAGATATCTTAAGCAAAATCGTTGTTTTGGAAGATTGCATGTCTTGTATCGGCGGATTCGAACAGGTAACAGCTGAGAAGATGGAAGAAATCAAGAAGATGGGTGTAAAATTTGTTAAGTCAACAGATGTAACAGATATATATGCAGCCTAAACTAAAATCAAAATAATCAATTAGGAGGATCAAATTATGATGGAAAAATATGATGATGTAGCACCACAGGTAGGTTTTGATGAAGATACCGCACCAATGAACTTTGATTTTGATGATCTGGACTCTGATCAGCAGACCTTAGTCAGAGTAGTTATTGACGATTCAGCTTCTATGGAGCCATATGAATCAGAAGTTGGAGATGAACTTGAAGATATGCAGAATATGTTTTTAGGTTCAAAACAGGTTGATGAAATGATTCTTGGTAAGACTTTGTTTGGAGAGCGGATTGAAGAAAGTCCATATTGCTTGGTAGAGGATTGGGATACTACTTATTCAGCACCAGGCTGGTCAACAAAGCTTTTTGATGCAGTTATTCAGTCAGTAGACAATATAAAAGAAGCGATAAAAGAGTTTGAAGACAAGAATTTTACAGCAAAGGGAATATTGGTATTTCTTTCAGATGGGCATGATAATGATTCTGCACATGGAGCAAAGACTAAGGCGAAAGAAGCATTATAGGGGCTTGTGGACAGCGGGATTGTTGTATATTTCATTGAGTTTGGACCAGAAGCAAGAGGTGTAGCAACTGAACTGGGAATTCCAAGAGAGTACATCTTAAAAGCAGGAGATCAGACGGAATCGCCGGAAGAGAGAAGAAAGCAGTTAAGAGCAGCATTTAAATTTGTTTCTAAATCTGCACTGTCTGTATCACAGGGAGCAAAGGCTCCAACAGTAAATGAGGGTATGTTTGCTGTTTAAAGAGGTAACAAATTAACTTTTAAAAGGAGGGAGGAGGCAAAATAGCCTCCTTCCTATCCATATAGGAGGAAAAATATATGATATCTGTAAACAAAATTGGAAGTGACCATGTTGGTGCAAACAGAAATAATCAGGATTACTTTTATATTTCTGATGACCATAAGGTAAAAGTTATAATGGATGGTTGTGGTTCAGGAGATTTTTCTGAAATTGGACCAAGAATGTTTAATTTAGCACTACGGGAAAAAGAACATATTAATGTAGAAAATTTTGAAGAAACAGTAAAAGAATTTTTTTCTAAGCTTAAAGAAGCTATGGAAATTATTTACAAAGATGTAAATAATGTATTATACAATATAAGTACATTTACAATTCTTGCTGTTTTTGAAGAAGATGACGAATATATCGTTTTGACATGTGGGGATGGTTATATTATTACACAAGATAAAGATGGATTAGTCTTGTTTAATGAAACCAAAGAAGTAATCGAAGATGATGGAGAAGAGTATCCAAAATATTTTATTTATAATTATGTAGATAAAGAAAAGCTAAAACTTTATAAAGAAGATGTAAGTTTTACAGAGCATATTTATTCAAAAGACAAATACGTAAATGTAGGAGTTGCAACAGACGGCTTAAGATTTTGGAGAAAATTGAATCATTCTGATGGAGAGCGATTTATTGAATTATTAAAAAAAGGAAAGAAAGGTCCAATGTCACGATATATTGGTAAATGTAATGAAAAATATTCAGAGGAAAATGGTCAAGCAAAAAAACAAGTACCTATATTCCAAGATGATATAAGCATTGTATTTTAAGGAGGATGACAATATGATAACAATGACAAAAAGCCAATTAGATTCTCTTAAAAAAAGTAATTACATTGCAGAAGGAGGAGAAGCCGACATTGCTGGGTATGATGAAAACACCGTAATTAAAATTTTCAAAGATAAAAATCCTCAAACAGGAATACCAATTGATAAAAAAAGGAAAGAAGTAGTAGTAAAATGTTTTATTACTCAAAAATTTCCTGAAAATGTTATTGGGCCAATTGATTCTGTATATGTAGGTCAATCTTTTGAAGCCTATATTATGGAAAGATTAAAAGAAGATGATCCAATACGGCAGCTTACAAAACGCAACCATTTAAAGAAAAATAGATTATCAAATAAAGACGTATTAAGGTATGCTATTGCAGTTGCAAAAATGGTGGAAGAATTGCATAAAATGGGATACATTGTAGGAGATATTAATGATCAAAATTTTTCAATAATGGGAAAAAAGGTATATGCTGTTGATACAGATAGTTATGGTATAAAAGGGAAAGTGTATGCGGTAACATATACTGAAAATTACACTGCACCAGAAGCATATAAGTCAAATGGAGTAATTGAGTTAACAGAAAAAACAGATAATTTTGCACTAGCAGTTTTATGTTTTTATATTTTAGCTCAAGTACATCCATTTGGAGGACAATATGCTAAAGAGCCTAAATGGAACTTCAAGGAAAGAATAGCTAATAAAATTTCTGTACTTGGACCTCATAATGTAGGTATAAGGTCAACAACTCCGTCTTGGAATTGGATCTCGCCAGAATTATTAGAGAAATTTAAGGAAATCTTTGAAGGAAATTTAAGACAAAACATTCTTCCATATCTTGAAGAATTATATAATAATATGTCATATTGTAAAAAACATAATGGCTATTATTATTCAAAATTTGGAGAGTGCCCAGTATGCAATAAAAATGCACAGATGCAGTCAGCTCCAAAGAAACAATTAGCAGCTAATACCTCAAATATTATGCTTACAATTATATTTGAATCTGATGATGTTGAGTGTATATTATCAGACAAAGTATATTTGTCTAGAGATCATAAGATTGTGCATAGGAAAACTGGGAAAAGAGTAAATGTTAATGGTAAATCAATTATTGAATTTACTAATGATGGAAAATACATCCTTGAAATTAAAGATGATGTAATTACTATTCAGGACAATAATACACAAAGAACTTATGAGGTTGAAAAAGCTCACAAGTCAAATTATGATATGGTAGATGATACGCTCTATTATGTTGATAGAAATGGAAGACTTAAATCAATGAAATTAACAAGAAGAGGAACATTTAAGCAAAGCGAAGACTTTGTAAATAAGCCTATTTTTAAAATCATTGATGATAAAACAAGATTTATTGCATCTTTCTATCCGCAAAGGGCAATAGTAGTTGCTAATGGTCACACATATGAGATTGACTGTAATGAACCAATTACAGAATATGCTTTAAAATATGATGAGCAGACTAAAAGATGGTTGTTCATTTATGAAAAGCTAGATGGTAGCTTTAGAACCTTAGTATTTGGAGAAAAAAGAATTGTAGAAGATAACACCACATGGAAATATTCAGCAATGCCACTTTCTGGTATCTGCTTTGCAGGGAATACGATTTATGAGCCAGGAAATGCACAAATTATTGGATTAAATGTAGGAACTAATGTCTCTAAATCTTTTCCGTGTAAGGTAGTAACAGAAGATAGCCATTTAGAATTTATAAATGGAGGATTTACAATTACAAATTCAGATAAGATATACAGATTTGGAAATTAAAATGACACTTAATAAGGCGAAAGTTTTAAACCTTATTAATAAAATCCCTAAGCAATTTTTGGCTTAGGGATTTTACATAAAAACACACAACAAAACATTGACTTTTTGCCCAAATTCATATATTATATTAAAGAAAATTATGGAAAAGCCATAAGAGGAGGAAAATATATGGGAGAAGTTATAGTAATTACATCTGGTAAAGGTGGAGTAGGAAAAACGACAACAACAGCAAATTTAGGTTCAGCATTAGCATTAGAAGGAAAAAAAGTAGTACTTGTAGATACAGATATAGGGCTTCGTAATTTGGATGTTGTTATGGGGCTTGAAAATAGAATTGTATACGACATAGTAGACGTTGTTGAAGGCAAATGTAAATTAAGACAAGCCTTAATTAAAGATAAAAGATTTAAAGAATTATTTTTACTTCCAGCTGCTCAAACAAGAGATAAAAGTGCAATAAATGAGGATCAAATGAAAGCACTTGTATCAAATTTAAAAGAAGAGTTTGATTATGTACTTATAGATTGCCCAGCAGGAATTGAGCAAGGATTTAAAAATGCAACAGTAGGAGCAGATAGAGCAATTGTTGTTACAATGGCCGAAATATCTGCAATAAGAGATGCTGATAGAATAATAGGACTATTGGAATCATCAGAGATAAAAAATCCTCAACTTATAATAAATAGATTAAGACCTGAAATGGTAAGACATGGAAAAATGATGGATGTTGATGATATAGTAGATTTATTATCAATTGAACTTGTTGGTGTTGTGCCAGATGATGAATACATAATTACACAAACAAATAAAGGAGAACCAGTAATTTCAAATAAAAAGGCACCATCAGCAAAAGCATATGTTGAAACAGCAAAAAGAATAAAAGGAGAAAGAATAGAAGTAAGTGTACCTGGAAGAGAAAAAGGCTTTCTAGAATCAATAAAAAGAGTATTTAAAATAAAATAATAGCAAATATCGGAGGTTAAAAATGTTTGAAAATATAAACAATTTTTTTAAAAAATTATTTAAGATAGAAAGTCCTAAAGAAGATAATTCAGGAAAAGAAGCAAAAGAAAGATTACATCTAGTGTTAATGCAAGACAGAGCAAATGTTTCAGCAGACTTTTTAGAAATGATGAAACAAGAAATAATAGAAGTAATTAAAAAATATATAGATGTTGATGAAAATCAGATAGATGTACGTTTAACTAATCAAGAAAATGATGATGGAAGCAAAGGCGCACCTGCATTATATGCAAATATACCAATAGTAAATATAAAGGAAGAAAATCAAAAAACATTAAATAATGTAGGGGTGGGCGATTCCATAGGTCAGAACCAAACACAACCATCAAATGAGGATATGTCAAGCAAAGTAGATGTCGATGTTCTAGACAATACGAGCGAATTAAAATCATCAAACGAAAATACGTCAAACAATATAGAAAATAATAACCAAAATATAATACAAACACAAAATGAAAATAATTCAAATAATATAGATTCGTCTAATAGTGAACAAAGCACAAAGCAATCAGAAGAAAATATATTAAATGATATACAAACAAATTCTAACGATGAGCTAAATCAAATACAATCATCAAATGGAAATACATCAAATAATAATCCAAATCAAAATATGCAAAATTAATGTAGGTTCAAAAGAATAGAGGTATACAATGAAAAGAAGAATTCTAAAAAATATAGATTGGGGAATTTTTATATGTGCTATAATACTATGTGTGGTAGGAACAATAGCATTATTTTCAGCAACACATGATAGTGGTTTTGATAGTCTGCAAAAACAATTAATTTGGTTTATAATTTGTATACCAATGGTATTTGCAATAATTTTTATAGATTATGAGGTAATATCGAAATTTTCTCCTATTTTTTATCGGAATAAGTATAATTTTGCTAATAGCGGTTTTATTTACAAAACCTATAAATGGAGCTAGTAGTTGGTTTGATTTAAAAGTATTTACATTTCAACCAGCAGAATTTGCAAAAATATGTGTTATATTATTAATGGCAACTGTAATATGTAGAATTCAAGAAAAAGACCAAAACGAAATAAATGCACCAGTAAAATTAATATCATGTTTATCAATAGTTGTAGTTCCAGTATTATTAATAATAAAACAGCCAGACTATGGAACAGAAATGGCATTTTTAGTTGCAACAGCATTAATATTATTAATAGCAGGTTTAGATAAGAAATATATAATTGGAACAATGATAGTAATTTTAGTTGCATTGCCAATTTTATATAATTTTGTACTACCAACACATGCTAAATCTAGAATACAGGTATTTTTGAATCCAGAATCAGATGCAAGAGGATCAGGTTATAATATAATTCAATCAAAACTTGCAATTGGAGCAGGAAAGTTATTTGGAATGGGAATATTAAAAGGAAATCAAACACAATTAGGATTTTTATATCCAAAAACTACAGACTTTATATTTTCTGTAATAAGCGAAGAAATGGGATTTATAATAGCAGGAGCAGTTATTATAACATATGTAGTTTTAATTACAAAAGCAGTATATATAGCAAAAACTGCAAAAGATGATTTGGGAACATATATTGCAATGGGAATAGCAGGAATATTCTTATTTCATATGATAGAAAACATAGGAATGACAATGGGATTATTACCAATTACAGGAGTACCACTTCCATTTGTAAGCTACGGCGGAAGCTCGCTTTTAACTAATTTTATTTTGCTTGCAATTTTAATGAATATTAGTGGAAGAAGACAAAAATCTATATTTATTGAATAGAATACTAAAGGCTATAATTTATTTTATAATATAAAATACAAAATAATAATGAATTTTTTCAAAATTCATCGTTCAGGCTAATCTCATAAGAAATTGTAATTGAATTTTAGGGCACCCTTTCAATGTAAAATTGAACATTTTCCCTAAAATACCTTCAACAATTTTTAATTCAATTACCTTCAATCAAAATTTTTCAAAAATTATTATTATTTTGTTTGTAAATATAATAATTAATAAGGAAAAACAAAATGTATTTAAAAAAATTAAAAATAGGAAACGTAGAATTAGAAAATAATATAATATTAGCACCAATGGCAGGTATTACAGACCTGCCATTTAGAATTTTGTGTAAAGAGCAAGGTGCAGGGCTTGCCACAACAGAAATGGTAAGTAGTAAAGCAATATTTTATAATGATGAAAAAACAAAAAAATTATTAGATACAGAAAATGAGCAAAAGCCAATATCTATACAATTATTTGGAAGTGATTTAGAAGCTATAGAATATGCTAGCAAATATGTAAGCAAATATACTAATATAATAGATATAAATATGGGGTGTCCAGCACCTAAGGTTGTAAAAAATGGAGATGGAAGCAAATTATTATTAAATTTAGATTTGGCAGGAAAAATAGTAGAAACTGTTGTTAAAGCATCTAAAAGGCCAGTAACAGTTAAATTTAGGAAAGGTTGGAATAACCAAAATGTTATTGCAGTAGAAGCTGCTAAAATATTTGAAGGTGCAGGAGCGTCAAGCTTAGTTATACATGGAAGAACAAGAGCAGATTTTTACTCACGGAAAAGTAGATTTAGATATAATAAAAAAGGTAAAACAAGCAGTAAATATTCCTGTTATAGGAAATGGAGATATTGTAGATGAGATATCAGCAAAAGAAATGTTTGAGTATACTGGGGTAGATGGAATAATGATAGGAAGAGCATCTTTTGGAAATCCCTGGATTTTTAAACAAATAACACATTATCTAAAAACAGGAGAAAAGCTAAATGAGCCTACATTAGAAGAAAAACTAAATATGATAAAAAGGCATTTAAAAATGGAAATAGAGCAAAAAGGAGAATACATAGGTATAAGAGAAATGAGAAAACAGCTAAGTTGGTATATAAAAAATCTAAAAGATTCAAGTCAAATGAGGCAAAAGATAAATACATTAGAAACAAAGCAAGAGATAATAAATGAATTAACAGAATATTTTAAAAAATTGTGAATATAAATGAATAAAAAGAGTAGACGCAAGGGTTTACCTCTACATATATAAAATAAAATTTATACCTGTAGGGGCAAGCCTTGCGTTTGTCCGTTTAAAATAATAGGAGGTAAAAATGAAAAAGAGCAAAAAATATTTTATATTTGCAATTATCATAATAATTATAATTGTAGCTATAATTTTTACAAAAAATAATTATAAAAAATCAAGTTTTGGAAATACTAATATTGGAAATTCAAAAGATGAAATTTCCCAAAATATTTTAAATATTAATTCATATAATGCTAAAATAGAAGTTACAATAAATAGTAATAAAAATGAAAATAAATATATTTTAGATCAACAATATACAAGTCCTAACATAGCAAAACAAGTAGTACTAGAGCCAAGTAATATTGAAGGATTAACAATAACAAATGATGGAAGTAATTTAAGTATAAACAATACAAAATTAAACCTTACAAAAATATACGAAAATTATAATTATATTACAGAGAATCATTTATTTTTAAATACATTTGTTAAAAATTATAAAGAATCAGAAGAATCAAAAATAGAAGAAAAAGATAGTCAAATAATAATGAAAACAAAAATAAAGAAAAATAATAAATACTTAGTAAATAAAATACTATATATAGATAAAAAAACAGGAAAACCTACAAAAATGAAGATAGAAGATATTAACCAAAAATTAAAAGTTTACATAGTATATAATGAGATAGAATTAAAAATATAAACTAAAATATAACAATTCTTTATCTCGAACTAATATTTAAAATATTTTAAAAATTTGTTTTAAATATTTTAATTGCGGGAGTGAAGAAAATGATAATAAAAAGAGGAGATATGTTCTATGCAGATTTAAGCCCTGTAGTAGGTTCAGAACAAGGTGGAGTAAGACCAGTATTAATAATTCAAAATGATATGGGAAATAAATATAGTCCAACAGTAATTGCAGCTGCTATAACATCCCAAAAAACAAAAAATAAACTCCCAACACATATAGAAATAGATTCAGTAAGCAGTCGGGCTAAAATCAGATTCAATAATACTAACAGAGCAAATTAGAACAATAGATAAAAGTAGATTAAAAGAAAAAATAGGTCATATAGAAGATAATAGTGTTATAGATAAAATAAATAATGCTTTAGGAGTAAGCTTTGGGTTAGAGGAATAATTTAAATTAAATAAATATTTTTGTAGGGACATAGCGTGCTATGTCCCTATAAAATATTTATACCTTTAATTTTTTAATAATTTTGATTTCATTATATAAATCATCTATAATCTTTTGTCTTTCTTTTAATGCAGTTTTATATTCTTCAAGAACTGTCTGATAATTATCGTAATTTTCACCTTCAGAAAATAGAAGTTTCATACCTTCTTTAAAGTAATTTTTCTTTTTTTCATTAGTAGCATTATTCATTTTTATTTCATAATCCAAAATAGTATTTAATCTTTTAATTTGTTCTTTTAAAAAATCTAAATATCCAGTTAAACAACTAATTTCATACTCAGTGTCTTCAATAACAACTTTAAATAAAGTTTTTACAACCTTTTTATTAAGCTTTCCAACTTTTGCACGACTTGCTGCATTATCTAATGCAATTTCTTTATTTGAAGGCTGAGCTTCTTTTATTAATATTTTCAAAGTATCAGATATATTAACATGTGTTTTGTATTGACGTTTAGAAACAATTGCATCATATTCATCTGCAACTTTTATAATTTGATCTTCTAAAGGAATTTGTTTTCCTTGTAACCCTTCAGGATATCCACTTCCATCTAAACATTCATGATGGTATTTAGCACCTAGTGCATAAGGTCTTAATTGCAAATCATCCATACACATTTTATAACCAATTAAAGTATGTGTTTTTATAATTTCATATTCTTCATCTGTAAGCTTACCTGGTTTTTGTAAAATTTTTGGAGGAATAAATAATTTTCCAATATCATGTAAATATGCACAAATAGTGCAATAAGAAGTGAAGTTTTTATTTAAATGTAAATATTCACATATTCTACAAACTATACTTGCAACATTTTCACAGTGTTTTTTAGTAAAAACATCTAATTTATCTAACATAGAAAGCTGATATCTCATACTAGATGTTAAATTATAAGATTTTAAGCTTGTTTTATCATAAAAATCAAATTCGTAAGAAGACATTATTATAACCTCCATAAAACATTCTTTTAAAATTATATAAATATAAATTTAAATTGTCAATTGAAAAAAATGCCAAAAAATGTCGAACGATTATACTTGAAAGTTAAGAAAAAGTATGATAAAAATATAAAAAATAAATATAGGGAGCAAAACATATTGCAGTAATAGGTTTTTTTCTATTACTACAATATGTCTTGCTCTTTTGTTTTTTATAAAAAATACAAAAAAATCTATTGCAACTAATAAGTTAAATTTGTTATAATAAAGGAGGATTGGATTTGCCAATTATATCACAGTTTTATGGAATAGTAGTAACTATGTACTTTGAAGAAAATATAGGAAAACATCATGTACCGCATATACATATTAGATATAATGAATATAAAGCAGTTTATGATTTTAATGCAAATAAATTAGAAGGAACTATGACAGTAAAGCAAGAAAAGATGATTGAAGCTTGGATATTAATACACAAAGAAGAGTTAGAAACATTATGGAAAGTAATGCAAGAAGATAATAAATATTTTAAAATAGAACCATTAAAATAAATAAAAAAGGGGGAATTTTAGTGGAAGATAGAAAATATATAACACCAGATATTATAGAAATAAATATATTAGAAAATTATTGTATTTATATAAAATTTGGAAATAATGAAGAAAAAATATATAACATGAAGACTTTAATAGAATCTAATAAGTTTTATAATAATTTAAAAGATAAACAATATTTTAAGAAGTTAAAAATAAGAGGAGATACATTAGAGTGGAGCAGCGGAGAAGATATAGCACCAGAAAATTTATATTATGATAGTGTACCAATAGGCGAATTTAAAGGGGAAATAAAAGAGCTGGAATAGGATGTCATAAGTCAGATGTCTGAAATAGAATTTAGCTATGTAATTTTAAAAGCAAAAAATATAATAAAAAATTATATAGGGAGCAAAACATATTGTAGTAATAGGCTTTTGTCTACTACATGCAATATGTGTTGCTCCTTTGTTTTTTAGGAGGGAAAATGTTATCAATAGTGCAAAGTATGGGTCTACATGGATTAGATGGATATTTAATAAATGTAGAAGTAGATGTTTCAGCAGGAATGCCAAGTTTTGATGTAGTAGGCTTGCCAGATATAAGTGTAAAAGAATCAAAAGATAGAGTAAGAACTGCAATAAAAAATTCAGGATTAAATTTTGAAAGTAGAAAAATAATTGTTAATTTATCACCTGCAAATACCAAAAAAGAAGGCTCTTTATTCGATTTGCCAATAGCAATAGGGATTTTAAAAGCTATGGAAAATATAATAGATAAAGATTTATCAAATTATATATTTATAGGAGAATTGTCTTTAGATGGTAAGTTAAATAAAGTAAATGGAGTTTTACCAATGTGTATAGAAGCTTCAAAACTTGGAATAAAAAAAGTTATAATCCCAAAAGAAAATGCAAAAGAAGCAGCAATAGTAAGAGATATTGAAGTCTTGCCAGCAAACGATTTATCTCAAGTTGTAAAACTATTAAATGGAGAAATAAAAATTGAGTCAGAAAATGTAGATGTAGAAAGTTTATTTGAGATAGAGAGTAAGTACCTATTAGATTTTTCGGAGGTAAAAGGACAAGAAAATGTAAAAAGAGCAATAGAAGTTGCAGCAAGTGGAGCACATAATGTAATGCTTGTAGGCTCACCAGGATCACGGAAAAACAATGATGGCAAGAAGAATTCCAACAATACTTCCAAATTTAAGTTTTGAAGAAGCACTAGAAATAACTAAAATACATAGCATAGCAGGTTTATTAAAAAATGATACACCACTTATAGTATCAAGACCATTTAGATCTCCGCATCACACAATTTCTTCTGTATCATTAGTAGGAGGAGGTAGGATACCAAAACCAGGAGAAATAAGTCTATCACATTATGGAGTATTATTTTTAGATGAACTTACAGAGTTTAATAAAAATACATTAGAAGTAATGAGAACACCTTTAGAAGATAAGCAAATATCAATTTCAAGAGTAAATGCAAGCCTAACATATCCATGTAATTGTATGCTAGTTGTATCACTAAATCCTTGTCCTTGTGGATATTATCGGATCTGATAGTAAAGAGTGCACATGTTCAGAAACTACCATTTCAAGATATATGGGAAAAATAAGTGGCCCATTATTAGATAGAATAGATATTCAAGTTGAAGTATCAGGGGTTAAATATAATAAATTAGAATCAGATACTAAAAGTGAAAGCTCAAGTAAAATTAGACAAAGAGTAAACAAAGCAAGAAAAATACAATTAGATAGATACAAAAAACATAAAATATTTTCTAATTCAGAACTAACTCCAAAACTTACGCAAAAATACTGCAAATTAGATGAAGCAGGAAAGAAAATACTAAAAAGTGCATTTGAAAAGCTAAACCTAAGCGCCAGAGCACATGATAGAATTTTAAAAGTTGCAAGAACAATAGCAGATTTAGATGAAAAAGAAAATATAGAAGCAAAACATATAGCAGAAGCAATACAATATAGAAGTTTAGATAGGAAATATTTTAATTAGAATATAAAAAGAAAAACGAATCAAACAATGTAGGGGCCTTCAACCTCATCGATTCGTTTATATAAATAATACTAAATAAAATTAGGAGGTAATTAAAATAAAATGTAAGAGTATATTAGCAAATGATCCAATATTTCCAGAAAAATTAAGAAATATAAGAAAACCGCCAAAGCAGTTATATTATAAAGGAAATATTAATTTACTAAATGAAACATCAATTGCAATAATAGGTTCGAGATGTGCAAGTGAATATGGGATACAAATGGCAAGTAAGTTTTCACGGAGAGCTTAGCAAAAGAGGAATTGTAATAACAAGCGGAATGGCAAAAGGAATAGATTCAGCATCTCACATATCATGTCTTGAAGTAGGTGGAAAAACAATTGCTGTACTTGGCTGTGGAGTAAATGTAATATACCCAAAAGAAAATACAAATCTATACTATAATATTTTAGAAAATAATGGATTAATAATTTCAGAATATGAGCCAAATGTAGAAGCTAATACAAAGTATTTTCCACAAAGAAATAGAATAGTAAGTGCTATAAGTATAGGAACATTAGTAATAGAATCAGCCTATAGAAGCGGAACAAGTATAACTGCAAAACTTGCAGTAGAACAAGGGAAAAAAGTATTTTGTGTGCCACACCCATTAGAAACTATAACAGGAGTTGGAAATAACAGATTAATTCAGGAAGGCGCAAAATTAGTAACTTGTGCAGATGACATTATAGATGAATATGAATTTTTAACTACAAAAGAAATAAAAAAAGAAAATGTAATACTAAAAAAGCAAGTAAAAGATGAATACAAAGTTTTGTATGAAATACTTGGTAATAAAGAAATTTCAATTAATGTTGTTAGTAAAAAATTAAATTGTAATATAAGCGATTTAAATTACTTAATTACAATGATGGAAATAGAAGGACTAATAGAGGTTTTGCCAGGAAATTTTATAAAAAGAAAATAATAAAACATAAAAAATATATATTATAAGGAAGATAAAGATGTATGAAAGACATATAATTGGAAAAAAAGGAGAAGACTATAGCGTAAAATTTTTAGAAGATGAAGGTTATACTATAATTGAAAGAAATTTTGAATGTAAAACAGGAGAAATAGATATTATAGCGTTTGATAATAAAAAAGAAGAATTAGTATTTATAGAAGTAAAAACAAGAACAAATGTAAAATACGGAAACCCAGCAGATGCAGTAGATGAAACTAAAAAAAAGCATATATATAAAACAGCAAGATATTATTTATATAAATATAATATGTTAGATACTACTTTTGTAAGGATTGATGTATTAGAGGTTTTTATAACAAATAATACTTATAGAATAAATCATATAAAGCAAATAATGTAAATACAAAAATTCAAGAGCAAAGTTATAATTATGGAAAAAGGTTAAATTAAAAAATAGAGGAAACGAAAGTATAATAAAAAAATGCTTGCATAAAATAAGTGTATATGCTATAATAATTATAGCTAGCAAACTCGTAAGATGTCAAAATAAGTTTGCTTGGGGTGTGTTTCGTCAACACATCTCTTTTTTATAAAAAGAAAAGACGGGTTGTCGTCCCGCCTGAAAGATTGCTCTTTACTTCTGGTTTTCATTGTTATTATTGTTTTTATCTTTAAGTAATAATAAAACAATTAATTGCCAGATTAAATCGTAAGATGTCATAAGTTTTGCCCTCCTTTCCTAGATTTCCTCTAAAAAAAGGATAAAATTATTATAATGTATATGCTTTGTTTTGTCTAGTATTTTTCAAACATATATTTGTTTTACAAAAATATTTTTGTATTATATAATCAAGCTTAAGGAAAAAGGGTGAAAAGTATGAATTTATATGATGAAACTAAATTTTTAATGAAAAAATATAATATTTCAGCAAATAAAAATTTAGGACAAAATTTTTTAATAGATGAAGATGTAATTTTAGATAGTATAAATGCTGCAAATATAGGAAAAGAAGATGCTGTACTAGAAATTGGTCCAGGGCTTGGGACCCTAACTAAGTATTTATTAGAAAGAGCAGGAAAAGTTATTTGTATTGAATTAGATCATAGGATGATTTCTATATTAAAGGATAGATTTTTCTTATATGAAAACTTTGAAATTATTAATGAAGATGTTTTGAAAGTTGATTTAAAAACACTAATACAAAATAATAAAAAAGATAATATAAAAAATATAAAAATAGTTGCAAACTTGCCATATTACATAACAACTCCAATTATAATGAAATTATTAGAAGATATGCTAGATATACAAAGTATAACAGTTATGGTTCAAAAGGAAGTTGCTAATAGGCTAATTGCAATTCCAGGTGATAAAGATACAGGAGCAATTACATACACAGTATATTTTTATGCAGAAGCCCAAAATGTTAGAATAGTAGAAAAAACTTCGTTTATACCAGAACCGTCAGTTAGGTCAGAAGTTATAAATCTAAAAATAAGAAAAAGCCCCATAGTCCAAGTACAAGATAAAGACTTACTATTTAAACTAATAAAACAAGCATTTATGCAAAGAAGAAAAACACTAGTAAATTCAATATCAAATAGTGGACTAATACAAAAAGACAAATTAACAAAAATATTACAAGACCTAAACATAGACTCAAATATCAGAGCAGAAAAATTAACAATTAGGGATTTTGCAAACATAGCAAACCAAATGTAGGAGTCGACGCCTTCGGCGACCCACAAAGCGTTGTAAATATATAACTCGCTAATGTTATGACATAGGTAAAACATATGCGTAGTGGGACATACCTTGAACTACAAAGAATATCCCTAGAAAAAGGTGTGTCCCCTGTCATTAGAAAAAAGAAAGGAGAACCAAATGTTAAAAAGAGAAGATGATACTGAGAAAAATAAGAAATTAGAAGAATTTAACTCAAAATATAATATAGAAGAATTATTTAATAATATTGTTATAAATCAAGAAAGAGATAAAAAAGAAGATAGAGCCTAATTTTAAGGCTCTTCAACTAAATCTTTCCAATATTTTTTAGGCATATACTGCATTTGGCACCTTAAATTTTTGCGCTCAGAAATAGCAATAGTTTTGAAAAATATTTTCCACAATTCTTGATATTTTTGTTCATTTTCAGATATATTAGGAACTTTTAAATTTACAGCATCTACAATTTTATATTCTGTGCCATTGTATAAAAGGCAAATATTTCTTATTTTATCATGTATTATAAAATTTTGTGTAGGAAGGCGATTTATAAAATGATGTCCTAGAGGCTCTATAATATTATTGTCTGGATGAATTGAAGCATAGTATAGATTTTTACCAACTTCTTTGAAACGAAGTAACCCTTTTAGTCTATGACATTCTCCAAAGGATCTTTTTTTCATACTAAGTACTTTATAAACATGTAAAAAAGTAAGTCTGTTATTAATATTAGGACCAATTTCAAAACCATCACAAAGATATTTAAGTAAATATATTTCTTTATTTTCTTCATTAGAGGAAAAAGCATAGTAGGTATTGTAAAGAGTTGTAAAACTAATATTTTTTTCAATGCCTATAAAAACTCGTTTAGCTTTTTTGTTATCTGTTTGTATATAAACTGTATCATCTAAAAAATTAGAACAATAATTAGTTTGCGAAAAAATTTTTTGTGGAATAGTCTTATTTGTAAAGCATTCAAACACAATACTTAAAAATCCATATAATGTACCATCATATAAATAAGTTTTATCTATAAACTTCCAGTTAGACATTTTATTTTATCCTCCTTTGTAGGTTCTAATTTATCAAAAATAGATAGTTGTTTAAATTCAGGATTTGGAAGAGCGTTTCTTTCTTGATAAATTAAATTTGTTTCAATAAAATCTTGATTAAATTTATAAATTTTATCAAAATATTTTCCTTTGCAAGTAATAAAATATTTTGCTCTTTTTAATACAATTCCTAGCTTTTTTAAATCTTTGAAATTAAGTAAAAATTCATGTCTTGCCCTAATTATTTTTTTTGCAGATATAACGCCAATTCCAGGAGTACGAAGTAAAGTGAAGTAATCAGCAGTATTTATTTCAACTGGGAATTTATCTATATTTCTTAAAGCCCAATCACATTTAGGATCTAAGATGTTATTAAAATTAGGATTTGTGCTATTTAGTAATTCATCTGCTTTAAATCCATAATATCTAAGTAGCCAATCTGCTTGATATAGCCTATTTTCGCGAAGCAAAGGAGGCGCTTCTAAAGTAGGCAAATTTTTATCATTATTAATACTTACATAAGCAGAGTAGTAAACTCTTTTTAAATTTAGTTTTTCATATAATCCTTCTGAAAGTTTTAATATTTTTAGATCACTTTCTGGAGTTGCTCCAACAATTAATTGAGTGGTTTGACCAGCTGGAACAAAACTTTGTTTAAACCTACTTTTTTCAAGTCGATTTTGTTTAATTCCATTAGAGACATAACTCATAGGCTCTAAAATACCATTTTTTTCTTTTTGAGGAGCAAGCAGCCTTAAACTATCATTAGATGGAAGTTCGATATTAATACTAAGTCTATCTGCTAGAAGTCCTAATTTATGAGTTAGCTCTTTGCTACAACCAGGTATTGTTTTACAATGAATATATCCATTAAAATTATATTCATTTCGTAAAATAGAAACAGTTTGAATTAATAATTCCATTGTAAAGTCAGGAGATTTTATAACAGCAGAACTTAGAAAAAGTCCTTCAATATAATTTCTTTTGTAAAAATTAACTGTTATATCTGCCACTTCTTTTGGTGTAAAAGTAGCTCTTTTTACATTATTAGTACATCTATTAATACAATATTTACAATCATATATACAACAATTGCTAAATAATATTTTAAGTAGAGAAATACATCTGCCATCTGCAGCCCAGCTATGACAAATACCAGCAAAACTACTATTTCCAATTCCATTATTTTTATTTTTTCTTGTGCCTCCACTAGAACTGCAGGAAGCATCGTATTTAGCAGAATCTGCTAAGATTTGTAATTTATCTAAAATATCCATTTTTTCACCTTAATTAAACATTTGTACGTAGTATAACATATTAAAAATTAAAAGTCAAACAAATTTTTGAATAAAAATTTTAGAAAACTATTTCAAAAGTACTACTTTATATGTTATAATAAAAATGTGAAGTTTTATAAATTAAAAGAATAGGAGATATATATGAATCAAATTTTAATAACTGAGAGATTATATGTAACACCAGAATTAAAGAAAAAGAAAAAAGCTTATAAAGTTCAATTTTGTATTTCTATTATTTTAGTAACTATACTTGCTGGTTATTACATATATCAGGAATATGATAAATATAAAAGTGAAAGGTTATCACAAGAAATACTTGCAAATGTTGATATAGGTGTTGTAGAAGATGATACTGTTTTAAGGAATGAAGGAGATCTATTAGTAGTAATGTTAAATGATTCTGAAGAAGATACATCTATACAAACAGCAGCATTTAGTACAGAAGTACAAACTACAAAATCTGGAACTAAATATTCAACAGTTGCAATAGTTAATATACCAAAAATAGGAGTAAATTATCCAGTGTTATCAGAAGCGACAGATGAACTTCTTAAGATTTCCCCAAATAAATTCTGGGGACCAAATCCAAATGAGGTAGGTAATTTTTGTATAGTAGGTCATAACTACAGAAATACAAAATTTTTTAGTAAAGTTCCTACACTTGTAAATGGAGATATTATTGAATTAACAGATTTAACAGGAAGAACACTAAAATATTCTGTATATGATAAATATACTGTAGATCCAGAAGATGTAGCATGTACAAGTCAACTAACAGGGGGAAAAAGAGAAGTGACTTTAATTACATGTACAAATGATAGTAAACAAAGAGTTATTGTAAAGGCTACAGAGGTGTTATAATGGAATATAATATAGGAAATATTGTTAAAACAAAAAAGAAACATCCTTGTCGGAAGTGAAACTTGGGAGATACTAGGAATAGGTGTAAAATTTAAATTAAAATGTACAGGGTGTGGACATATAATTTTAATAGATAGACCAAAGGCACTTAAGATGATAACAAAAAAGATAGAGGAAAATTAGTTTTCTTCTATCTTTTTTATATTCTAGGAAATTTCTCATAAAGAATGAGAAATTTCTGTAGAAGAGAATTATGCAGATTTCAAGAATTGCTTTACAATTACTATCGCTTAGCAATTCTTGAAATCTGCTTTTTTGTTTTATTTTATTTGATTGCTAAAAAGAATTAATATATTTACTGCAACTCCCAACCACGAACAATCTGCTAAAAATAATAAAATTGAAGTTTAAATTTTATTATTTTTAGCAGATTGTAACTTGTCGGTCCCCCCGAATTGTTGCTACGTAAAAATATATTAATCTTTTTTTATTAAATTAATCAAAAATTTTGTAAATTTCTTTCCAGACATCTTGGATATAAATTTTTCTTTCAGCAGAAAATGGAAGACAAATTGCATCTCCAATAGGATTTAAGTCCTTTTGAATTTTTTTGCAAGTATCATCTACTTTAGTTATAGCTATTTTATCTGCTTTATTTGTAAGTATTATAAATGGTAATTTTGAACTTATAACATAATTGTACATAAGTTTGTCATTCTCAGTTGGTTTATGCCTAATATCTACTAAGAAGATAATTAAGACAATTTGTTTTCTACTAAATAAATATTCTTCTGTAAATTTTCCAACTTGTAATTGCTCTTTTTTACTCATTTTACTATACCCATATCCTGGAAGATCTACAAAGTAAAATTTATCGTCAATATTGTAAAAGTTTAATTGTCTTGTTTTACCAGGCTCGCTACTTGTTCTTGCAAGTTTTTTTCTGTTAATCATTGTATTTATAAAACTTGATTTTCCAACATTAGATTTTCCAACTAAAACAACTTCTGGTAAGTTATTTTTTGGATATTGCTTTTGACTTACTGCTGAAATTTCAAATTTTGGATTTTTTACTATCATAATTATTTACTCCTACTATCTTTTTCTAATTCGTTGCTTAAATACATATTAATTAGATTTTCTATATTATGAATTTTTTTATTTAAAAAGTCACATAGATTTCTTAAATCTATACAAGAAGGATTAGAAATAAAATCAGCTAATTGAGTTATTGTTCCAGAACACATTTGTGCAAAATTTTGCAAATGTATATAGTTAGTTAATAGATTAGTTTCATCTAATTTGCCAGTTACAATATATTTGTGAATAATTTTTAATATTTCTTTTATTGTACACTGCGCAGGAATAAGATTTGTAGCCATATTATATCTCATATATGTTTTCCTAAAATCATCGGCAAGCAATTTATTTTTGCTAGTACTAATAAATTGTCCATTTACTAATATAGAATTTAAATGATTACTGGAATATTTATTACATAAACTATTACCAACACGTCTTACAATAGGAAGTTTTGATGTAATGCTTAAGACGTTTTCTATAAACATAAAGTCTTTAGCATCAGTATAGCTTATAATATCAAAATAATCAGATTTTAATGTACTAATATAACACATATTACAATTATATATTAATACATTAGTAGTCTTATTTTTATCTTGACTTCTTTCATATAGCAAAGCTAATTTATCATTACCAAATTTATTATATAAATTAGTATTTCCATTTGTATAGCAATATTCTTGTAAAATTCCGTAATGTTCATATAAATATGTTTGTTCATCTTCATTAGGAATATCGGTAATTATAGAATTTTCATTTTCAATATTATTATCACTATAAAATAAGTCAGACTGATTAAATGTACAAAAACTATATGGATTATCCATATTACTTTTTTTCATAATTCAACATCCTTTTTAATAAAATCTATTTTTGTTTTGTTATTTTTTCTAAGCCACCCATATAAGGTCTTAAAACTTCAGGGATTTTAATGCTACCATCTGCCTGGTAATTATTTTCTATAATTGCAATTAGCATACGAGGAGGGGCAACTACTGTATTATTTAATGTATGTGGTAGATAATTTTGTTTTTCTCCTTTAACCCTAATACTTAAACGTCTACTCTGGGCATCTGTTAAGTTAGAACAACTTCCAACTTCGAAGTATTTTTGTTGTCTTGGGCTCCATGCTTCAATATCACAGCTTTTTGCTTTTAGGTCTGCTAAATCTCCACTACAACATTCTAATGTACGAACAGGAACATCCATACTTTTAAATAATTCAACTGTATAAGACCACATTTTATCATACCAATTCCAACTGTCTTCTGGCTCACATACAACAATCATTTCTTGTTTTTCAAATTGATGAATTCTATAAATACCACGTTCTTCTATTCCATGTGCACCTTTTTCTTTCCTAAAACAAGGTGAATAAGATGTCATAGTATAAGGTAAATTTTCTTTTTTTAAGATTTGATCTTTAAATTTACCAATCATAGAATGTTCTGATGTACCAATTAAATATAAATCTTCTCCTTCAATTTTATACATCATAGCATCCATTTCCTCAAAGCTCATAACACCTGTTACAACATCTGAACGAATCATATATGGTGGAATACAATATGTAAATCCTTTATTAATCATAAAATCTCTTGCATAAGTCAAAACTGCAGAATGAAGTCTTGCTATATCCCCAATTAAATAGTAAAATCCATTTCCTGCAACACGTCTTGCACTATCTAAGTCTAAACCACCTAGATTTTCTAAAATCTCACCATGAAAAGGTATTTCATAATCAGGGACAACCTGCTCTCCATATTTTTTTATTTCGACATTTTTACTATCATCTTCACCTATTGGAACAGATTTATGCATAATGTTAGGGATTTTCATCATTTTAGTATTAATTTCTTCCGAATATTTATTTTCTAAAGCTTCATTTTCTTCAAGCTGCTGATTTATTTTTTGAACTTCAAGTTTTATATTTTGAGCTTCATCTTTTTTTCCCTCACGCATTAAGCTTCCAATTTCATTACTTAGATTTTTTCTTTTAGCTCTAAGTTCATCTCCATTTAATTTTGCTTGTCTATTTTTTATATCTAAATCTAATACTTCATCAACTAAAGATAATTTATTATCTTGAAATTTTTTCTTAATATTTTCCTTAACTAAATCAGGATTTTCTCTTAATAGTTTAATATCAATCATACTATGCCTCCAAAATTAAATATAATATAGGTATTTTAATACAAAAGTTAAAAAAAAGCAATAAAAATGCTTGAAATTTTATGTAAAATGATTTATTATATAAATAAGGTAACTATAGAATTTAAATAAAAATTTCTCTAACTTGAGGAAAAGCAACAAGGAGGTATCTTTGTGGACATTATGAAACAAATGAGTGATGACAAAATGAATGGTGTAGTATTAGAAAGCATAGTAAAAGAAATTAAAGTAGGATTTTATACAAGTGATGAACAAAAGGTCAAAAAACTCATAGAATATTTAGAGTATGCTTTGCAAAGAAGCCATAGAGTAGAAATATTAGATGAATATGATTTCCAAAATTTATGCTTTATTTACTCTATGAGTGATGAATTAAAAATGACAAAAGATAATATAAGAGCAAAACGAAATCTTGAAACAAGGTTATATGATTTTACAAAGAGATTTAAATAAAGATATGGGGCAAATGCCCCATTTTCTTTTTACAATAAAACATATAAACTTATGTTTGACAAGAAAATGTTTGTATGATATAATTTCGAAAAAAAACGGAGGTTTTGTTTATGAAAAAAGATTCAAATGGGCTAAATAAGAGAGAAAGAGCGATACTTAAATTTATTGAAAAGCAAATACAAGAAGTAGGATATCCACCATCAGTTAGAGAAATAGGAAAATCTGTTGGATTAAGTTCAACAGCTACAGTACATGGATATTTAGCACAATTAGAAAAAAAAGGGTTTATAAAAAAAGAATCACAAAAAGGTAGAACATTAAGACTAATAAAAGGAGCAGATGGAACTAAAAAGGAGAAATCAGTTAAAGATTTTTATTCAAATAAAGAACTTGCAGAAGTTCCAGTAATAGGAAAAATAACAGCAGGAGCACCAATTCTTGCAGTAGAAAATGTAACAGACACATTCCCAATTCCACTAGATTTTGTTGGAAATAGTGAAGCATTTATGTTAAAAGTACGTGGAGAAAGTATGATAGAAGCAGGAATATTAGATGGAGATTTAATACTTGTAAAAAAACAAAATGATGCAAGAAATGGAGAAATAGTAGTAGCATTAATAGATGATGAAGCAACAGTAAAAACATTTTATAAAGAAAAAGATCATATACGTTTGCAGCCAGAAAATCACACAATGGATCCAATAATAGTACCAGACTGTAAAATACTAGGAAAAGTAGGCGGAGTATTTAGAAAAATGTAGAAAATATATATGTAGGGGCGTAGCGTGCTACGTCCTGAAATTGATATTACAAACCAATGCTTTTTACGAAATAAATAGAATAAAAAAGTAAAAAATGCACATAACAATAATGTTAGGAGGCATTTTTTTATGAAAAAGAAAAAAGAGCAAATAGAAGATGTAAGCAAATATGGAGAGTTTGTATCTACATATTTTGCATGGATTTCCCCAGAAAAGCAAAAACAAAAAGCAGAGGAATTATCTAAAATAACAAAGAAAAAGTAGAAAATTAAAGATAATAATAAAAGTTATTTAGATATAAGATTAAGATATAAATGGTTGACAATAATTATAAATAGTTATATAATAGTCAACATAAACCCAAGAAGGTTTGTAACATAAACAAGAGATTTAATTAAATCAAAAGGAGGTATATTATGAACTTTAATGAGTATGTAAGAAAGGCACGGATGGATGAATTAAATAAAATTCTACCGATGATTCAACAGACATTGCAAAGAAGAAAGAGATTTTACCAGATTAGTAAAGAGGCAGAAGATGTTCGAGAAGAATTAAAAACTACAAAAGAGAATAAAAGAAATGTTGAAGGAGTACTAACAATTAGTTTATCTGAAGATATTAAAGTAGCATTACAAGATATCTCTAGAAAACTTTATGAAAAAGAAGATTATTTATCTAAAAAGTTTAAAAAAGCTAATAAAGAAAGAGAATATTTAGATAAGACATTTTATTTTGATATGGAATTTTTTACTTATTCATGTGAAACAATTTGCTACGACGGTTATCAGCCATTTTTGTTACCAGAAGAAATTAAGGCAGAATATTTAAATGAATATGTATATCTTATAGCTATAATGACTTATTCTAAGGGTACTCTTAATAGTCGTCTTAACTTACAAACATTTCTTAATAATAAATCAAGAAAATACTTAAAGGAATTATTAATAATAAGATATGGACAAGACACAGCAAATAGTATTTGGAATTGTATGCAATACAATTCTGAGCAAAAAGAAGATCGTATGAAATCCCTTGTAACGCAATATTTAAAATAAAAGAAGGATAAAAAGTTAAGCAGAGCAACAGTTGAAGTGTTGCTCTGCTTAACTTTTTATAAAATAATGCCAATCTTTATATGAACAATGAATTTAATAATCTAATAAAATAAAGAGGGATTTTATACTTCCTCTATATCTAATACTAATTCTAAAGTACTTATTGCTGTAATAATAGTATTTAATTTTGTTTTATTATTATATTTTCCAATAATTTTAATTATTTTATTTTCATCAGATTCTTTAGTATGTATTTTTTTTATGGAAATATTATTATCATTTAATATATTTTCAATTTCTTTAATTGCTTGAGTTTTATTTTCTTTGATTGTAACTTCTATATCCATTGTATTAAAATGGTCTAAATTATCTGTTAATAAATAAGAATAAGAAAGAACTAAATAAGAAATAACTGTTGTAGCAATTCCGCCAAAGTAAAATCCAGAACCGATACTTAATCCTATACATGTAACAACAAGAAGGCTTGCAGCAGTTGTTAGACCTTTTACATTAAAACCATCTCTTAAAATTGTTCCAGCTCCTATAAATCCTATACCAGATAATAATTGTGCAGGTATTCTAGAAGGATCCATATCATATTTGTTAGACATATATTCGCCACACAGCATAATTAAAACAGCACTAATTCCAACTAATGCATGAGTTCTAAAACCAGCAGGTTTATTCCAAGAGTTTCTTTCTAAACCAATTACTCCGCTTAGAATAAATCCTAATAATAAACGTAAAATAGCTTCAAGCCAAAATATATATGACATATTAGAAAAAAAATGCATTAAATTACCTCCTAATAAAAATATAATTCAATATTATAATACATTATATTAAAAAAAGCTATAAAAATAATTAAAAAGTTAAATAGCATAAAATAAGATATGAATTAATACAGATTAATAGATATGAATTTTTTATTTGAGGAGGAAGTATAATGAAAGTTTTATTAGTAAATGGATCACCACATAAAGAGGGGTGCACGAATATAGCTTTAAAAGAAATTGAGAGTCAGCTTAAAAATAGTAATATAGAAACTGAGTTTTTTTGGCTTGGGATACAACCTATATCTGGATGTATAGGTTGTAACAAATGCCTAAAAACAAATAATAGATGTTTTATAAATGATAAAGTAAATGAATTTTTAGATAAAGTAGAATATGCAGATGGATTTATATTTGGAAGCCCAGTTCATTTTGCAGCAGCAAGTGGAGCTTTAACATCTTTTTTAGATAGAGTTTTTTATGGAAGAGGAAATCTTTTTGCAGGAAAAGTATGTAGCAGTGTTGTAAGTTGTAGAAGAGGAGGAGCAACAGCAGCATTTGATCAGATAAATAAGTATGCATTAATGAGTAATATGTACATAGTTGGAAGTTCATATTGGAATCAGATCCATGGTACTTGCCCGAAAGAGGCTCTTCAAGATGAAGAGGGATTGCAGACAATGAGAAATCTTGCAAAAAATATGGAATATATGTTAAAATGTATAGAAAATGCAAAACAAAATGGGATAGAAAAACCAAAGTATGAACCAAAAATAAAGACTAATTTTATTAGTTAGATATTAGAAGTTAGAAGAACTAGTAAATATATATTAAAATAATATATTTAATGTATTTTTTAACATTATATTTATCTAAATTTTGGAAATACTAAAGAAAATATTAGGAGGGATTATGAAATATTATTTAGAAGAAATAGATAGTGTTTTAAAAAAGGTGAATTCAAATTATGAAGGATTAAGTAATAAACAGGCAATTAAAAGGCAACAAGAAGAAGGAAAAAATAAATTAAGTGAAGCAAAAAAGGAAAGTATTTTTAGTAAAATAATTAAATCAATTTTAGATCCTATGATAATAATGTTACTTGTAACAGCAGGAATTTCTGCATTTGCAGCTAAAATGCAAAATGAACCTTATACAGATGTTTTTATAATATTAGTTGTAGTAATAATTAATACAATAATGGGATTAATACAAGAAGCAAAAGCCGAAAAAGCAATAGATTCACTAAAAGAAATGACAGCATCTATGTCAAAGGTATTAAGAGATGGAAAATTAGAAATTATAAAAAGTGAAGATGTAGTTGTAGGAGATATAATTATTTTAGAAGCAGGAGATTTAGTTCCAGCAGATGCAAGAGTTATTGAAAGTAATAGCTTAAAAGTAGAAGAAGCAGCACTTACGGGAGAATCTACTTCAGTAAGCAAAATTATAAATATATTAAATCTTAAACAAGATGAAAAAGAAATTCCACTAGCAGATAGAAAAAATATGGTATATAGTGGAAGTACCATAAGTTATGGCAGAGGACGAGCAGTTGTAACCCAGATTGGAATGAATACACAAATAGGAAAAATAGCTAAAAGTTTAGAAGAAGCACAAAAGGAAATAACACCTTTGCAAAGAAAAATGGCTGAGCTTTCAAAAACTCTTACTAAAATAGTGATTGGAATAAGTATATTAGTTTTTGTGGTGAGTTTATTAAGACATGGAAATATAACAGGAGGACTAATAATAGATACAACTCTTGCAGCAGTTGCACTAGCGGTAGCTGCAATACCAGAAGGACTGCCAGCAGTAGTTACAATAATACTTTCAATTGGTGTAACTGCCATGGCAAAGAAAAATGCATTAATAAGAAAATTAAATGCAGTAGAAACATTAGGTTCAGTACAAATTATATGTTCAGATAAAACAGGTACTCTTACTCAAAATAAAATGACTGTAGTAGAAGAGTATACTACAAACAAAGAACTTTTAGCAAAAGCGATGGCTTTGTGTTCAGATTCTAAAATAGAACCAAATGAAGAAGCAGCAAAAGGTGAGCCAACAGAAAATGCTTTAGTTGAATATGCAAAAAAACAAGGACTGCCAAAATATGAATTAGATAAAAAATTTCCACGTATAGGAGAAATACCTTTTGATTCGCAAAGAAAATTAATGTCTACAATTCATGAAGAAGATGGAAAAATAATCCAATATACAAAAGGTGCATGTGAAATTTTAGTAAATAAATGTACATCATACTTGCAAGATGGAAAAGTTGTACCAATGACACAGAAAATAAAAGATGAAATTATTAAAAATAACAAAGAATATGCAAATAAAGCTTTAAGAGTTTTAGCTTGTAGTTATAAAGAATATGAGCAAAAACCTACAAAATATGAAGCAGATGAATTAGAAAATAATTTGATATTTATAGGATTTGTAGGAATGATAGATCCGTGTAGAGAAGAAGTATATCGGGGCAATAGAAAAATGCAAACAAGCAAGCATAAGACCAATAATGATAACAGGAGACCATAAAGATACAGCAGTTGCAATAGCAAAAAATTTAAAAATAATAACTAATTCAGATGAGGCAATTACAGGAAAAGAGATAGAGAATTTAAGTGATGATGAACTAATAGAGACAGTAAAAAAATGCTCTGTATATGCAAGAGTGCAACCAGAGCATAAAACAAAAATAGTAAAAATATTAAAAAAGCTTGGATTTATAACAGCAATGACTGGAGATGGAGTAAATGATAGTCCATCAATAAAGGCTGCAGATGTTGGAATAAGTATGGGAATAACTGGTACAGATGTAACAAAAGGTGTATCAGATATAGTACTTGCAGATGATAATTTTGCAACAATAGTAACAGCAATAGAGGAAGGAAGAAAAATATATGATAATGTAAGAAAGTTATTGCAATTTCAACTATCTACAAATATGGCAGAAGTAATTACAATATTTACAGCATCTTTATTTGGAGTAACAATGCTTGCACCTGCACATCTACTTTGGATAAACATGATAACAGACAGTGCCCCAGGTTTATCTTTAGGAGTAGAAAAAGCAGAAGGGGATATAATGAAAAGAAGACCAAGAGCATCAAATGAAAGTGTATTTTCAAATGGAGCTGGATTTGATATGATGTGGCAAGGTATAGTTATGGCAATATTAGTAGTAATATCTTTCTTTATAGGTCAACATGTAGAGCTTGGACATTTTGGAATATTTGAATCAGCAGATGGAATGAGCATGGCATTTTTAACAATGAACTTTATAGAAATGTTCCATGCAGTATGTATGAGGTCACAAAGAGGTTCAGTATTTAAACTAAAAAACATAAACTGGTGGATGTTATGGGCATTCATAGGAACAACAATAACAACACTAGGAGTAATATATATACCATTTTTTGTAAAAATATTTGGATTTACAAGTATAAGTATAAAAGAACTTGCAATAGCATTTAGCTTAGCATTTTTAATAGTACCAATAATAGAAATTGTGAAATTTTTTGAAAGAAAGATGGAAAAAATAAAACAATAAGAGTATAATATAAAAAACAAAATAGGAGATGATAAAATGCTAAAAGAAAAATTACTAGAAGATTTAAAAAATTCAATGAAAGAAAAAAACACAATAAGAAAAAATGTAATACAAATGGTAAGGGCTGCAATTTTACAATTTGAAAAAGATAAAGGTTTGCAAGTAGAAGATGGTAAAATATTAGAAATAATAGCAAAAGAAGTAAAAACAAGAAAAGACTCTTTAGAAGAATTTAAAAAAGCTGATAGGGAAGACTTAATAAAACAAGCACAAGAAGAAATTGCAATATTAGAAGAATACTTACCAAAACAACTAACTAAAGAAGAATTAACAAGTAAAATAAAAGAAATAATACAAAAAATAGGTGCAACATCAATAAAAGATATGGGACCAGTAATGAAAGAAGCAAAAGCTCAAATAGGAACAGCAGCAGACGGAAAAACAATAAATGAAGTAGTAAAAGAAATTCTTAATTAAAGATTATTATATAATAAAAACACAAAATTTTATATAAATTAATTTACACATATTAACTAAAACTTGCGAGCTGTTTGTGGGTGACCAATGAGCATTGTTAAAGCGAAGCTTGTTACAATGCCATAGGGGAGGAGCGAGCAAGAGAAAATCTAAAATTTATAAATAACCCTTTTGAAAATTTTTAAGAACCTTTAGGTTCTTAAGCGGGATGGGATAAAAAGGTAAGGGCAGAGCCCTTGGCCTTTTAAAATAATAGAAATTGGATAAAGAATAATTTTTATATGTTATAAAAAGGTAAAGATAGAGACCTTGTATAAAAAAAGGAGGAAAAATGACAAGAACAAAATTATCGCAAAGAGAGCTTCCTACATACACAAAAGGAGAAGAAATATTTAACATGGTATCACATATAGTAGGAGGAGTACTTGGGATTGTTGTAATAGTATTATGCAGTGTATTTGGAGGAATTAGGCATAATCCATATGGCGTAATTTGCGGAATAATATTTGGCATTTCAATGATTTTATTATACTTAGCATCAAGTATATATCATGGATTAAGATCCAATACAACAGCAAAAAAAGTATTTCAGATATTAGATCATTGTGCAATATTTATATTAATTGCAGGATCATACACACCATTTGCACTATGCACTCTAAGGCAATATAATCCAGCACTTGGATGGACTATATTTGGGGTAATATGGGGATTTGCAGCACTTGGAATTACATTAAATGCAATAGATTTAAAAAGATATAAAATATTTTCAATGATATGTTATTTAGTAATGGGTTGGTGTATTATAATAAAGATAAATATACTACCAAAACTACTTGGAATTAATGGAGTTATCTTATTAGTTGCAGGAGGAATAATATATACAATAGGTGCTATATTTTATGGTTTAGGGAAAAAATATAAGTATACCCACTCAATATTCCATCTTTGCATATTTTTTGCAAATTTGTTGCATTTTTTATGTGTGTTATTATATGTAATATAAAAAGGAGGCAAACTTTAAAAAGTTGCCTCTTTTTTTGGTAATATAATAATATTTTAATTTATACCTTTTCTTTTCTTCATTTTGTTAAAAATTTCCTTTATACTTTCATCAGTATATAAAGTTTTAACATTTGTTTTAATAACTAGAAGAAAAGGGCATTCATCTGGAAAATCCCAAGATATTTCTCCATTTTTAGTAATCTTGCACATAGCTGTGCCTTGCCATAATATTAGTGATTCATAAGCAAGTTTAACTTCTACTTTTGCTTTACATGTACCATGCCGATTTACACGGTAACTATCATTAAACTCAAAGGTTAGTAAAAAAGAAAGTTCTTTACTTTTTTGCATTATTAATTACCTCCTAATATTTTACAATTTGCAATTTACTATATAAGTATAAATTATTTTATTATCTATGTCAATTAAAAATAAACAATATTCGACATTTTTCATTACATATAGTTACAATTTACAGCCCAAAAAGCAATATATAAAAAATTATATTGAAGAAATATTAATATTATATTTTTTGGCAAATCTTTAGAAGAACGGGGATTGATAATGGACCCTACAATACATATTTAATAATATTGTATTTTAACAACTGTGAATTGTAACTAGATATATAAAAAAGGCCTAAGAGTTTCAAAACTCTTAGGTCTTTTTGTGAACATATAATTTTTTTACTTAATAGGAACTTCAAAGGAGCAAGATGTATTTGACAAATGAACATCTTTAAATCCTTTAGTTTCCATGTGATTGTCAATACACATATAAAAGCTACTGTTTTTGCTAGGTCTAGGCAATTTTACTTTTATGTGAAAAGATTTTGATTTTTTTATCACCTTAATATCCTTTTTACTAGCAATATTAGACATTAAAGTATTGTAATATTCTTGTGTTAGACCTTCAATTCTTGCTCTTTCATTAGTAAATGCTATTTTATAGTTATCAAAAAACTGTTTTGCAGGAGTTGAAATTTCAGTATCAGAAAGACTAATAAGAAATGTAATTGCATCAGAAAAGCAAAAATCAAATCCTAAATTTTTTGCTGCTTGTTTTAAGTCTTCTTTAGCAAGATATGAACACTTAAGATCATCTAGTGTGTATTGAACTCCACCAGCATTTAAAATCCAAGGATCTAAATTTTCAAGGGAAAATTTAGATTGTTGTCTCATAAACTTCATCAAAATATTTTCATATTTTTTAATCCGATCTGCCTCAATCTCTTCCGCAATTTTTAAAACTTTTTCTAAATCGCTCATAATAAAAACCTCCTTTTAATTAAAATTAAGATATTAAACAACTATTACAATAGGCTATCAACCTAAACTATCTTCTATATTAACATAATTTTACAAATATGTCTACTAAATTGTAAAAATTTTACTAATTCTAAAAACATATTGACAAAATAAAATTTAAAACATATAATATAAATGAACATATGAATAATTGTTCAAATATAAAAATAAGGAGAACAAAATGGAAGAAATAAATGAAAATCAGGAACAAAATATTATTAGAATAGATATAGTAAATAAAGTAAGAGAAAATATAATAAATGATGAAGAAATATTTGATTTAGCAGAGCTATTTAAAGTATTTGCAGATTCAACTAGAATGAAAATAATATGTGCACTTAAAGAAAAAGAGTTATGTGTTGGAGAAATTGCATTTATAACAAATACAACACAAAGTGCTATTTCTCATCAATTAAGAGTACTAAAACAAGCAAAACTTGTAAAATATAGAAAAGAAGGAAAAGTGGTATATTACAGTTTAGATGATGAACATGTAAACGAAATTGTAATGAAAGGTCGTGAACATATTGAAGAAGTATAGATATGATGTAAAAAATTTAGATTGTGCAAATTGTGCTAAAAAAATAGAAGATAAAATTGCAAGTACACAAGGTTATAATAATGTAGTATTAAATTACTCAACATTAAAATTAACATTTGAAACTGAAGAAAAAGAGCCATTAAAGCAAATTAAGAAAATTGTATCTAAAATAGAGCCAGAGACTGAGATTTTAGAAGAACAAACTGCAAATCAAGATCGGCAGGGAAGATACAAAAAAGCAAAATAGAGAATTTATTAGATTAGTTTTAGGTATTTTTATAGCTATAATGGGATTTTTGGGAGTTTTTCAAAATGAATTAGTTTCTAAATTTTTTATAATAGTAAGTTATGTAGTTTTATTATTTAAAACAGTCAAAAAAGCTATAAAACAATTAATTAAAAATAGAGTTTTAGATGAAAGTATGTTAATTACAATATCTTGTATAGGTGCATATTTAGTTGGAAAAGAGTCAGAAGGCCTAATGGTAATTATTTTATATGAGATTGGAGAGTTTTTAGAAGCAAAAGCAGTTGGAAAAAGTAGGAAATCTATTAAAAAATTAATGGATATAAAACCAGAATATGCAAATTTAAAACAAGCAAATGAATACAAAAAGGTAAATCCAGAAGATGTGAAGATAGGAGATATAATTATTGTAAAAGCAGGTGAGAAAATTCCTTTAGATGGAACTATTGTAAAAGGAGAAGGGCTTTTAAATACATCTGCTTTAACAGGAGAGTCTAAATTAGAAGAAGTAAAAATAGGAGATAATGTTTTATCTGGAAGCATAAATGTAGATGGTTTAATAGAATTAGAAGTAACACAAATATATAGTAATTCAACTGTAAATAAAATTTTAGAATTAGTAGAAACTGCAACTAATAGGAAAGCAAAAACAGAAAACTTTGTCTCAAAAGCAGCCAAAATATATACTCCAATAGTAATAGCGCTTGCAGCAATTGTTGCAATATTTATGCCACTTGTAATAAAAAATGTAAGTTTTAGCCAAAGTATTTATAAAGCATTAATATTTTTAGTAATTTCGTGTCCATGTTCAATTGCAATTTCAGTTCCACTTAGCTTTTTTTCTGGAATTGGAAAGGCATCTAAAGAAGGAATTTTAATAAAAGGTAGCGACTATTTAGATGGAATAAGACAAATAAGGCAAATTATTTTTGATAAAACAGGAACAATAACAACAGGAAATTTTAAAGTAGAGAAAATAATTTCATATGGTGATTTAAGCCAAGATGAAGTATATAAATATTTTGTAATGGGAGAAAGTTTTTCAAATCACCCAATTGCAAAATCTATATTAGAATATAAAAATACTAACATAGATAGCAGTAAAGTAGAAAATTTAGAAGAGATTTCTGGCAAAGGGATAAAATATAATTTTGAAGGAAAAAATATAAAAATAGGAAATAAAGACTATACAAAAGCACAAGATGATGTGAGTGAAGTTGGAACAGTATTATATTTGTCTATAGATGAAAAAATAGAAGGAGAAATTGTTTTAAAAGATGAAATAAAGAAAAATACAAAACAGAGCTTGCAAAAACTTAAGAGTTTAGGAATAAAAACAAAAATGTTTACAGGAGATAGATATGAAGTTGCAAAAGAAGTAGCAAATAAAGTTGAAATAGATGAATTTAAAGCTGGGATGCTTCCACAGGATAAATTTAGCCAGTTAGAAGAAGATTTAAAACAAAATAAAAATAATGAAAATTATAAAATTGCATTTATAGGAGATGGAATAAATGATAGCCCATCAATTGCAAGAGCAGATATAGGAATTTCTATGGGAGGACTTCGGTTCAAGCTCAGCAATAGAAGCCTCAGATGTTGTAATAATGACAGATGAAATAAGCAAAATTTATACAGCAATTAAGATTTCTAAAAAAACAAATAGGATAATAAAGCAAAATCTAATATTTTCAATAGGAGTAAAAATATTAGTATTGTTACTTGCAGTTTTAGGTATATCAGATATGTGGGAAGCTGTTTTTGCAGATGTGGGTGTTACATTGATTACTATATTTAATACATTGAGAATCTTAAAATAAATGCTTGCCCAAAAAGAAACCATTACTTAATTTTATACAAATAAAATAATTTCAAAAAAAATAAAAAAGATATTATATATTATAAAAATTAAAACTTGCGAGCTGTTTGTGGGTGACCAATGAGCATTGTTAAAGCGAAGCTTGTTACAATGCCATAGGGGAGGAGCGAGCAAGAACGATAATAAAATTTATATATAATCCCTTTGAAAGATTCTTAAGAAACCAAAGGTGTCTTAAGCGGGATGGGATTAAAAGGTAAGGGCAGAGCCCTTGGCCTTTAGAAATAAAAGGAGAATTTATGAAAGCATTAATTACAGGTGCATCTTCTGGAATAGGAAGAGATATGGCAAGAGTGCTTGCTAAAAAGGGATATGATTTAGTAATAGTTGCAAGAAATGAGCAAAAATTATTAAAATTAAAAGAAGAAATTAAAACAAATGTAGAAGTAATTGCAATGGATTTAAGTAATCCAGAAAATTGCAGAAGTTTATATAATCAAGTTAGAGATGTTGATATATTAATTAATAATGCAGGTTTTGGTACATTTGGTAAATTTACAAAAACTGATTTAGATAAAGAAATTAATTTGATAAACACAAATATTACAGCAGTTCATATATTGACAAAATTATATTTGAGAGATATGAAAGAGAAAAATGCAGGACATATATTAAATGTATCATCAATTGCAGCATTTATGCCAGGGCCACTAATGGCTACATATTATTCTTCAAAAGCATATGTGTTAAGACTATCAGAAGCGGTAAGAGAAGAATTAAGAAAAGATAAATCTAAAGTAAAAATAAGTGTACTATGCCCAGGTCCAGTAAATACTAATTTTAATAATGTAGCAGATGTAAAATTTAATCTACACTCACTTTCTAGCCAGTATGTTGCAAAATATGCAGTAAGAAAAATGCTAAAAAATAAATTTATAATAACACCTGGAATAACAATAAAATTTTTAAGAGTAATTAGTAAAATAAGCCCGAATAATATAACAACAAAATTTGTTTATAAAATGCAAGAAAGGAAAAAATAAAAAACAGATATTATATATATATTTATAAAAATCATAACTTGCGAGCTGTTTGTGGGGACCAATGAGCATTGTTAAAGCGAAGCTTGTTACAATGCCATAGGGGAGGAGCGAGCAAGAACGATAATAAAATTTATATATAATCCCTTTGAAAGATTCTTAAGAAACCAAAGGTGTCTTAAGCGGGATGGGATTAAAAGGTAAGGGCAGAGCCCTTGGCCTTTTAAAAATTTGTCATTTCTTCTAACTTAAGCAATTCTTCCCATCTTTTATCAACCTCTTTTTGAAATTCCTCTATCATCCATTCATTACCTTGTTTAAACATATGCTTAAATCTTTTTTGTGGTCTTAAAAACTCTTCTATTGGAAGTTTTTTTGCTGGTTTGTATGTTATTTTATAAATACCATTTTCTACTTCATATAAAGGCCAATAGCATGTGTCTGCTGCTAATTTGTTGATAACCATTAGCTCATCTGTAGGATATCCCCAACCACGTGGACATGGGCTCATTACATTTAAAAATGTTGGACCTTTTGTATAAATTGCTTTTTCGGATTTTTCATATAAGTCTTTAAAATTCATCATTGCAAGTGTTTGGGCTATATATGGAAGATGATGTGAACACATTATTTGGGTTAAATCTTTTCTTGTTTGCATTTTTCCAGGTATAACTTTTCCTGCTGGCGAGGTTGTTGTGTCTGCAAATTTTGGTGTTGCAGATGAACGTTGAATTCCTGTATTCATATATGCTCCATTGTCATAACATACATATGTTAAATCATGCCTTCTTTCCATTGCACCAGATAGGCTTTGAAGTCCTATATCATAAGTTCCTCCATCTCCACCAAAGGCAATAAATTTTGTAGTATTTTGCTTAGGTAGTTTTCCTTGCTTTTTTAATGATTTATATGCAGCTTCAGCGCCAGATAAGGCGGACGCTGTACTTTCAAATGCTGTATGTATAAAAGAATCTGTCCATGCTGTGTATGGATAAATAAATGTTGAAACTTCCATACAACCTGTTGCACATGATATAACTGCATGGTCATCTTCTTTTAATGCTCTTAATACCATTCTAGCAATTGGTGGAGCACCACAGCCAGCACACATTCTATGACCTTCGGTAAACCTAGAAGGTTTATTTGCAACTATTTCTTTTACATTATATGGCATTGTTTTTTTCTCCTTTCATTAAATTCAAATGAAAAGCTTCGTATTACTGCGTTAATCTTCGAAAAAAATTTCTCAATATACAAAATGTATTATTTCAAAATTTTTTTCTTGATTGCTTTGTATTACTTGCTTTTGATTTGAATATCTAAAAAAATATATATTTAGGTATTTTCAAACATAATGTAGATAGTATGATAATTAAGATTAAATTTTAGATTAATTTATTATTTTATGTAATATTTAATTTATTTTCTTAATCCTAAATATCTATATGGATTATCGGCGTTTTTGTCTTTTACAATTTTTTCTAAACTTAAATAAACAGATTCAATATCTTTGGTAGATACATCTCTACCACCAATTCCATAAATGTAATTTACAACTGGAACTTGGGCATTATTTACATACATAGCAGATGTTACATCTTCGAATAATGCGCCTCCTGTAGCATTTAAAGAATCTGATTTATCTAAAACAGCAACTGCTTTTAAATGAGATAGGCTTTTTGCAATTTCTTTTGCAGGAAATGGCCTAAACATACGTACTTTGAGTACACCTGCTTTTATTCCTTTTTGCCTAAGATTATCTACAACAAATTTTGTTGTTCCAGCAGTTGAATTCATACATACTATTGCAATATCTGCGTCTTCTAACTTGTATTCTTCAAAAAAAGAATATTTTCTTCCAGTAATTTTTTCAAAATCTTTTGCAACATCCAAAATTACTTGTTTTGCATTTTCCATAGCCTTAGCTTGTTGTGCTTTATGTTCAAATAAAAATCCTTGTAAGTCAAGTGGACCTATTGCCATAGGCTCATTTTTATTTAATAGATAATGAGTAGGTTTATATTCTCCTACGAAATTTTTTACAGTTTCATCATCTAAAAGTTCAATATTTTCAATAGAATGTGATGTTATAAAACCATCTTGACATACCATTAATGGCAATAACACACTTTCATGTTCAGCAATTCTATGAGCCATGATTGTATTATCATATGCTTCTTGATTGTTTTCAGAAAATAGCATAATCCAACCACTATCACGAACTCCCATTGCATCTGAATGGTCATTGTGTATATTTAAAGGACCTGATACAGCTCTATTTACTAAAGACATAACAATAGGAAGTCTTAAAGAAGATGCTATATAAATCATCTCCCACATATAAGATAGACCATTTGCAGATGTCGCTGTCATAGCTCTTGCACCAGCACTTTGAGCTCCTATACAAGCACTCATGGCACTGTGCTCACTTTCAACTGCTACAAATTCAGTATCTACATCTCCATTTGCAACAAATGTTGAAAAATATTGTGGTATTTCTGTTGAAGGGGTAATAGGAAATGCTGCAACAACATCTGGATTTATTTGTTTCATAGCTATAGCTACTGCTTCGTTTCCACTTAAACGTTCTCTAATTTGCATTATTTTTATCCTTTCTTATTTATATAATTTTATTATTTTAAAAGGCCAAGGGCTCTGCCCTTACCTTTTAATCCCATCCTGCTTAAGACACCTACGGTTTCTTAAGAATCTTTCAAAGGGTTTATTTATAAATTTTATTTTTGTTCTTGCTCGCTCCTCCCCTATGGCATTGTAACAAGCTTCGCTTTAACAATGCTCATTGGTCACCCACAAACAGCTCGCAAGTTATAATATTCTATTTCTAATAAGTTTAATGCATTTCAATTGCACCAAATGGGCATACTTTTGCACATACTCCGCATCCTTTGCAATAATCGTAATTAAAATCTTCTCTTTTGCAATCTTTGTTTACTGGTATTGCATTTTCAGGGCAGACTGGAAAACATAGTCCACATTGTTTGCATTTTTCGGATATAAATTTAGGATAAATACTTCTCCAATCTCCTGTTTTAAATTCTTTTGCATTTCCTGCATCATATATATTTCCACCGGATTGTAAGTTCTTCCATTGAAGAACTTTTATTTATATTAGTCATTAAATTTCACTTCCTTTAAATGAGTTAATATTTGTTTATGCTTTTTGATTTAAATTATATTTTTAATAAAGTATGTTAAAAGAATTTTAAATTTTATGAACTTCTTTTAAGGCAATTTTTATTGCTTTAATGTTTCCTTCAATAACTTCAGGTTTTTTAGCAAATTTATGTTTAAAAGAATTTTCCATATCAGAAATAAAATTTTCATCAGACATAATACTTGCTACTTTTACTATTGCTGCAAGCATTGGAGTATTTGGAAAATAATTTCCTAAAGCTTCTATTGAAATTTTCCTTGCATCTATAGTATAAATATTTCCACTATAACCTTTTAAAAGTTCTTTTAATTTACTTGAATCTTTTGTAGTATTTATAATAATAGCACCTTTAGAGTTTAAGCCTTCGGTTACATTAATAGCTTCAAGTAAGCTATCGTCTACAACAGCTACATAATCTGGTTCGTAAATATTACTATGTATAGTAATTGGATTGTTTGAAATTCTATTATAAGCAGTAATTGGCGCTCCCATTCTTTCAGGTCCATATTCAGGAAATCCTTGAATATATTTGCCTGTATTAAAAGCAGCATCTGCAAGTAAAAGCGAAGCTGTTTTAGCACCTTGGCCACCTCTACCATGCCACCTAATTTCAATTAAATCTTTCATTTAAAATATATACCTCCTTAGGTAAAAAACTATTTAATTTAGTATATAAAATTTGTTTAAATTATATGCTCTTAAAATATTAATGTCAAGAATAAATATAAGGAATTAACTTAAAAAAGTATATTTATAATTTAATAAATTTTACTACAAAAAATCACACAGTTTCTAATTTGAAACTGTGTGAAAAATACATACTTTTAGAAAATAAAGTTAATTTTATTATTTTGTAATCATATTGCGAATAATTCTATTTTTTATTTTCTTAATAGAAATTTGTAAATGAGTAATCATAATTTCTATTTGCTCATCACTTGCAAGTTTTGCCTCCTCTTCTTTGGAAGTTTGCCAAGCAAGCCCAGTTTTTAAGCTGATTCGTAAGTCAATATCATCAGGATGAGAATTATAGCTGTTGGTTTTAACGTAATAAGAAAGGTGAACAACTTCATCAATAGGACGATTATCATTTCCATTAGTATAATAATGTCCCATATGGATAGAGCCATTTTTATGATTCTTTTGAATTGATACTGCAGTATTATAGTGCCAACCATCTTTATCATTATTAAAGTTTGTTTGACATGAATTAGTAGATAAATTTAGCCGTGTATAAAGGTCTTTCTTAAAGGCTAAGCTAACATCTACAGTATCTAAATACTCTGTTGGTTCTTTGAATTTAAGCTCACTATTACCAAAAGAATTTACAATGTTGCTATATTCAGCAAGCAACTTGTAAAGTTTTTCCATTTTCGGAGAATGTACACTGTGAAAAGGAAATTCAGCATTAGTTTTAATTGATGGACAATCAAGCAATTTTTTATAAGTTTTATTTGTCATATCGCCAATAAATTCTTTGCTGTACTTACCATCAAGCATTGCTGCTAGCGTAAGTATTCCTCTGATTGAATGTGTTTCACCCCACCAGAAGTTATCTCCTCCTGGGTGCTTTTCTCCAAATTCAGCCATAGCTTTATCCATAATTTCTTTTGATACTTTTTTTCCCATTTGAACAATATAATATGAACCAGAGTGATAAAAAGTAATACCTGCAACATAAAAACATGGTACTGAAACAGGATATCTAGAGCCCGAGAAGTCATTTAACCTTTCAGCTCCATAAGTTTCCATTGCTACTTCAAATTCCCGAATTGTGATTCCCATATAAATTCCTCCTTGTAATAATATTATTGTATGTTTTTAATATGTAATTAATAATGATATTAGTATAACATGTTTTACATAATATTACAATAATTTTTAGCAATTAACTTGAAAATTATGTAAATTATATGTTATAATAGAAACATAAGGAAATTAGAATTATTCTTAAACACTTAAATAGTGCAAAGGAAAATTTCTTTAGTAACAATAAAAAAATTAACATTAAAAGGGAGGAAAAGAAAATGATGAAACGGATAAAAAACTTTATTTGGTTAACTGGAATTGATGAAACTCCTATGAAACAGCTATTTGCAGTAATAGGTATATGTGTATTATGGGCTATAGTTTATGCTATAGTAACAAAATACAATATATTTCTTGCAATTGGAGGAGGAGTAGCAATAGGAATTGGTCTTATAGCAGTTGCAATTATATTTGCAATGGCAGTTATGGGAGTACGTGCAGTAATTATGTTAATAATAGATGCATGTAAGAAAGTTTTAAAAAATAAGAAGTAAAAAATCCGATTCTAAAAGGTGTGGCATTTGCTACACCTTTTTTATATTCTAGAAAATTTTTCATAAGAAATGAGAAATTTTGGTAGAAGATAATTATGAGAATTGCTAAAATTTCTTTGTGGTTACTACCACTTAGAAATTTTAAAATTCGCTTTTTCCTTAAAAAATCTTGAAATAATTTATAAATATAGTATAATAATTTAAAGCAAATGGAGGAAAATATATGTTAAAAAGTGAGAAGGGTTCTATAACTGTATTTACTCTTACAGTTATGCTGTTTTTTGTAATAATATTAATGGGAATATTTGTATCTAGCAGTAATGCAAGAAAAGCTCAAAAAACAGCAGATTTAAGTTTGATAGAGCATTATCAAAAAGATGTAAATTTAGTAAATGAAATATATAATGAAAAGCAAGAACAATATAGCAAAAGTAATTATACAGATATTGCAAATATAAAATGGCAAAATAAAGATATAGTAAAAAGTGCAGAGGATAATTTTGAAGCAAAAGCCAGTGTAGAAATAAAAAATCAAGATATTAGTAACTGCAAATATATAATTAATAATACTAAAAAGAATATAGGTACTAATTCAGATAAATGGGAGCAAGCAAATGTAAATGAGATAATTTTTGGAGATGAAGACACTATTTTAGGAACAATTACAACAAATATAGAAAGTAATAAAATATATTTTGTACATGTTTTAATTACATACAATTCTGGGAAAAAAATTGAAGTTATATCAAATGCTTTAAATGTAAAGGAAAATGATATTACATAATTTGTAAGTTAATAATTAGAAATTTATACTTCAAGAAAATAAAAATATTAATATCAAATACATATAAACAATTACAAATAGAAGAGGTGAATGATTGAAAGAAGAATATATTGTATATTGTGATGAATCAGCTAAAAAAGGGAAATATTTTGGAAATTTCTATGGTGGTGCTATTGTTAATGCAAAACAAATTAACAAGTTAAATACAATTTTAAATAAAAAGAAAGAAGAATTAAATTTATTTGGAGAAATAAAATGGTCTAAAGTAACTGAGAGTTATTTAGAAAAATATAAAGAAATAATAAATTTATTTTTTGATTATATAAAAGAAAGTAAAATAAAAATTAGAATTATGTTTAAACCTGTTTGTTATATTGCAAATGACTTAACAGATAATCAAATAGATAATGAATACTATTTACTTTATTACCAATTTGTAAAATGGGCGTTTGGTTTTGAAAATAGTAATCCATTAAAAAATAAAGAAATTGATATTAGATTTTATTTTGATAAATTGCCTAATACGCCAAATAGAAATAATACTTTTATAGATTTTGTATATGGATTAAATCATGTAAATATATTTAAAGATAACAATATTCATATAAAGAAAGAAAACATAGCAGAAGTAGTTTCACATAACCATGTTATTTTACAGTGTATGGATATAATATTGGGTTCAATTAATTTTAGATTAAATAACTTTCATAAAGAAAAACTATCTAGCAGTAATAAAAGAGGAAAAAAGACTATTGCTAAAGAAAAACTCTATAAACATATATTAGAAAGAATTAGAGAGATTCATCCTAATTTTAATATAGGAGTATCGACAGGTTTACATGATATGAATACCTGGACTATACCTTATAGACATTGGAAATTTATACCAAGTAATTCTACATATTATAGAAAGCTTACTAAAAAACGAGAAAATCAATAATCCCCCATCTCATCTACATATACCTTTTACGTACTAAACGTAAAGCTTCGAATTGACAGGGGAATTATTAACTATAATATGTGATTATTAATTTAATTATACAATAAAAAAAGAAATATGCAACATTTTTTTGAAAAATATTGCATGTTTTTTTATAAAATATTGTATATAAAAAGTATAAAAAAAAGAAGAAATAGAAAAATTATAAAAATTGCATACTGAATAAAAAATACCAAACATGGAAAAACTAACCTTAAAATACATATTTTAAGGAGTAGATGTTTTTTATGTTTGGTATTTTAAATATAAAGGGAGCATTATTAGATAAAAATCAATTAGAAGAATATATAGAAAAATTTGCATCAGATAATATTTTGGAAAATAACTCTAGTATGGAAACATACCCAATTCCAGAGATGATGGAAAATTTTGATTTTATTACTAAAGTTTATAATTTATTAAATGAACATATAAAACTTAAAATAAATATACATCCAGCAGGTGAATGGCTTTTAGATAATTATTATATTATAGAAGAAAATGTTAAAATAATTGAAAAAGAACTTACTAAAAGTAAATATAAAAATTTAATATCTATTTCAAATGGAAATTATAAAGGATATGCTCGTATTTATGTTTTGGCTGCTGAAATTTTGGCATATACTGAAAATAATATTAATAGTACAAATTTAAGTTTAGCATTAAAAGCGTATCAAAAAAAGAAATCTCTTAGTATGAACGAAATTTGGAATATAGGAACATTTTTAAAAATAGTTTTAATACAAAATATTGCAAATATATGTGAAAAAATATATTCAAGTCAAATACAAAAATATAGAGCAGAATCAATTGTAGAAAGATTAGTTGAAACAAGAAAAAAAGATGAGCAAATATATAAAAATGATGTAACAAAAAAAACAAGTAAATTAGGATATGGAGAGCTAAAATACCCTTTTATAGAGCATATATCTTATAAATTAAAAAAGATAGGAAAAAAAGCAAAAGTATTTTTAGATATAGTTGAAACACAAGTAAATAAAATGGGAAATACTATATCAGATGTAATACAAAAAGAACATTTTGACATAGCTATAAAGAAAATATCAATGGCAAATAGTATTTTATCAATAAAACGTTTAAATAGAATGAATTTTTTAGAAATATTTGAAAACCTAAATGGAGTAGAAGAAATTTTAAAAGAAGATCCATTAAAAATATATGAAAATATGGATTACGAAACAAAAGAAATGTACAGAAACAAAATACAACAAATATCTAAAAAAACCAAAATATCAGAAATATACATTGCACAAACTGCAATAGAACTTGCAACAAATGCATATAACAACCAAACAATAAAACCAAAATCAAATACAAACAACATAGAAAATGACAATAATATTAAGGACAGACATAACGTAGGGGTCGCTACTTTGGGCGACTCAAAAAACGAAATCAAAATCGATACTCCACATACAAACGATGAACGAATTAATATTAACGAACAGGACATCAAATGCCACGTAGGTTACTACCTAATATCAGATGGAGAATCAGAATTAATAAAAGCACTAAATATAGGTAGAAAAAACAAAATATTGCATTTAAGCACACATACAAAATCTAAAATATATGTAGCAATAGCAGCAATAATTTCAATAATTATCACATTTTTATTAAATTATCCAATATATCAAAAAACAAACTTAATATGCTCTCTAATTTTAAGCCTATTTTTATATATTCCAATTACTGAAATAGTAATTCAAATTATGCAATATATTCTAGGAAAAACAGTAAAACCAAAACGACTTCCTAAAATGGATTTTTCAGAAGGAATACCAAAGACTGAGGCAACTTTTGTTGTAATACCTACAATAGTAGGAAATAAGCAAAAAGTTAAAGAATTAATGCATAAATTAGAAGTATATTATCTAGCAAATAAAAGCCAAAATCTATATTTTGCACTACTTGGAGATTGTACAAGTTCTAAATATGAAAAAGAAGCAATAGACAATGAGGTAATAGAAGAAGGGCAAAAATTAGTAGAAGAACTAAATAAAAAATATAGTTTAGATGAATTTCCAAAATTTCATTTTTTGTATAGGAAAAGAGTATGGAACCAAGCAGAAGAGTCTTATTTAGGCTGGGAAAGAAAAAGAGGACTGCTTACTCAATTTAATGAATATGTTTTAAATAAACAAGATTCAGATTTTATTGTAAATACAATAGATAAAAAATCTATTCCACAAATAAAATATATAATAACTTTAGATGCAGATACAGATTTAAGTTTAAATTCAGCATATGAGTTAGTAGGTGCAATGGCACATATATTAAATACACCTATTATAGAAAATAAAAGAGTTGTAAAAGGTCACGCACTTATACAACCAAAAGTTGGAATAAATATTAATGCAAGTAGAAAATCTTTATTTACGCAAATTTTTGCAGGAGCAGGTGGAACAGATTTATATACAAATGCTATTTTTGATGTTTATCAAGATAATTTTGATGAGGGAATTTTTACTGGAAAAGGAATATATGATTTAGAAGTGTTTTCTAAGATACTAAAATCCCAAATTCCAGAAAATACCGTTTTAAGCCATGATTTGCTAGAAGGAAGTTATTTAAGATGTGGGCTTGCAACAGATATATTATTAATGGATGGATACCCTTATAAATACAATAGTTTTATGAGTAGACTGTCTAGGTGGACTCGTGGAGATTGGCAAATAACTAGATGGATGTTTGGAGAAATACGAGTTCAAAATGGTGAAAAAATAAAAAATCCACTAAATTTTTTATCTAAGTTTAAAATATTAGACAATTTAAGAAGAAGCTTATTTGAAATAACTGCTTTAGCTACAATTACACTTGCAATACTTTTAAAACTAAAATTTAATATAAAAGTAGGACTTATAATTTTTACATCTTTTATATCAATAATTACACCAATGATTATGGAATTTATAAATATTATTATTTTTAAGAAAGAAGATGAAGAACATCAAAGAACATTTACACCTACTATAACTGGAATAAATGGGGTATTTTTAAGAGCAATTCTTACAGTTAGTTTTGCACCACATAAAGCTTATGTTTGTTTAAATGCTATTGTAAAGACGATTTATAGAAAATACATTAGTAAAAAGCATTTATTAGAATGGACAACTTCTGAAGAAGCTGATAAAAATTCAAAAACAGATTTTGTATCATATTACAAAAGTATGTTTATAAATGTAGTATTTGGAGCTGTTTCATGTCTACTTGCTATTTATTCAATCTTGTTATATGAAAAAATATTATATTTAGTATTTGCTATTCTTTGGGTTTTAGCACCAGCAATTAGCTGTTATATAAGTAAAGAAAATAAAGAAAAAGTTAAAGTTTATGAAGTTAAAAAAGAAGATATTGAATATATACAAGATATTGGAAAAAATACCTGGCAATATTTTAAAGATACTTTAAATGAGAAAAATAACTATTTGCCACCAGATAATTATCAAGAACAAAGGAAGAAAAAATTTGTAGATAGAACATCTTCTACAAATATAGGACTTGGGCTTTTAACAGTAATATCAAGTTATGATTTAAAATATGAAAATTTTGAAAATACAATAAATTTATTAGAAAAAATGATAAATGTTATAAATTCTTTGCAAAAATGGAATGGTCATTTATATAACTGGTACAATATTTGTACATTAGAGCCTTTAATTCCAAGATATGTATCAACTGTTGATAGTGGGAATTTTGTAGGTTATTTATATGTAGTAAAACAGTTTTTAGAAAATTCTAAAAATGATGAAAATGAAGAAAGACTAAGTTATCTAATTCAGATATTAAATGATTTAATAGAAAAAACAGATTTTACAAAAGTATATGATTATAAAACAGGATTATTTTCAATTGGATTTAATGTAGAAGATAATAAATTAACAGATTCTTATTATGATTTACTTGCATCTGAGGCAAGACAAGCAAGTTTAGTTGCAATAAGTAAAGGTGATATTAAACCAAAACATTGGAGAAATCTAAGTAGAACTTTAACAAGCCTAAAAGGTTATAAAGGATTAATTTCCTGGTCTGGAACTGCTTTTGAATATTTAATGCCAAATATAAATATACCAAGTTATGAAGGAAGCTTGCTTGATGAATCTTGTAAGTTTATGATAATGAGCCAAATTGAGTATAGTAAAAAAGTAGGTATACCTTGGGGAATTTCAGAATCTGCATTTAATTTAAAAGACTTGCACTCAAATTATCAATATAAAGCCTTTGGAATACCTTGGCTTGGATTAAAAAGAGGGCTAGAAGATGAAATGGTTGTATCAAGTTATGGTAGTATGTTATGGCTTGCACAAAATCCAAATCAGGTAATAGAAAATATAAAGCAAATGGAAAACCAAGGGATAAAGGGAAAATATGGATTATATGAAGCAATTGATTATACTAGAAGTAGATTATCTTCTGGAAAAAATTCTGAGGTTGTAAAAACATTTATGGCACATCATCAAGGATTAATTTTACTTTCTATTAATAATTTAATAAATAATAATATTTTGCAAAAGCGTTTTTCTAAAAATCCCGAGGTACAAGCAATAGATATTTTGCTTCAAGAAAGAATGCCTGAGAGTGTAATTATTACAAAAGAAAAGAAAGAAAAACCTAATAAAATAAAATATCAAGATTATGAAAATTACTCACAAATAACATTTAATAAAGGGGATTATGAATTGGATAAATATAATGTAATTTCTAATGAAAATTATAGTATAATAATAAATCAAAAAGGTGAAGGTTATAGTAAATATAAAGATATTTTAATAAATAGGTATAAACAAACATCTGATAATAATCAAGGTATATTTTTCTATATAAAAAATGTAAATACAAAAAGAATTTGGACAGCAAATTATATGAATTATTTAGATAAGCCAGATAAATATACAAGTATTTTTTCAGCAGATAGTACAGTAATTAATAGGTTTGATGGAGATATTGAAACAACTACTAAAATAACAGTTGGAATAGAAAAAAATATAGAAATAAGACAAATAACTTTAAAAAATAATGGTAATCAAGAAGAGATTTTAGAGGTTACATCTAGTTTTGAGCCAATTATATCTGAATTTAATCAAGATATTTCGCACCAAGCATTTAATAATTTGTTTTTAAGATATGATATGGAAGATGATAATATAATTTTAGAGCGAAGAAATAGAAACAAAAATGTGGAAAAAATATTTTTAGGTGTAAGTTTATACACAGAAGATGAAACAATAGGTGAACTTGAATATGAAATAGATAAAGAAAAGTTTTTTGGAAGAGGGAATATCTGCTTGCCTCAAATGATTAAAGAATCAAAGCCTTTTTCTAAACAATTAGGGCTAGTTACAGAGCCTATAGTTGCAATGAAAAAGACTATAAAAATAAAACCCCGGTCAAACTGTAAAGCTTAATTTGATTTTGTCTATTTCAAATACTAAAGATGATGCTATGGAAAATTTAAATGAATATAAAAATCAAAGTATTATTGATAAGAATTTTGAACTAGAAGAAGTAAAATCAGCAGAAGAACTAAGATATTTAGGTGTAAAAGCAAAAGATGTAGAAGTTTATAAAAAAATAATGTCTTTAATAATTGTTCAAAATAATACAAAAAAATTATATATGAATAAATTTAAAAACAAAAACTTTGCACAAGAAGATTTATGGAAGTTTGGAATTTCAGGAGACATGCCAATAATTATAGCTAAAATAAGTGATTTAAATGATAGTTTCGTTATAGATGAAATTTTAAAAGCATATGAATATTTAAGAATAAAAAATATTTATTTAGAACTTGTAATATTAAATGAGGAGGATTATTCTTATAATTCTTATGCAAATGAAGGAATTGAAAATTGCATTTTAAATAATCAACTTGCATATTTAAAAAATGTAAAAGGTGGAATATTTGTAATAAATTCAAAGGAAATAGCTAAGCAAGATTTAGAACTTTTAGAGTTTAGAGCAAATATAATAATTGATAGTCATTTAGGAAATTTAGAAGCTCAAATGCAAGAGCTTGAAGAAGATTATATAAATAGTATTAAAAATATTGGAGAAGAATTACCAGAAAAGATAGTACTTGAAGAAGAAAATATAAGAACAAATATGTTTGAAAATAGTGAAGTACTAGATAATTTTAAATATTATAATGAATTTGGCGCTTTTTCAAAAGATGGAAAAGAATATTTTATTAAAATAAATAAAGATGAAAACTTACCTACAACTTGGAGCCATGTTATAGCAAATGAAAACTTTGGAACAGTTGTGACTGAAGGTATGGGAGGCTATACCTGGAATAAAAATAGTAGGTTAAATAGATTAACTGCTTGGAATAATAACCTTACGCAAGACATACCATCTGAGGTTATATATTTAAAAGATAAAGAAACTGGAAAAAGTTGGTCATTAGGTGCAAGGCCACTTCCAGATAATAATGATTATTATATAACATATGGCTTTGGATGGGCAAAATATGAACATTATAGTTTAGGAATATCGCAAAAGATGCAAGTATTTGTTCCAAGAAGCGAAAGTGTAAAAATAAATATACTAGAGTTAAAAAATACGCTTCCAACATCAAAAAAATTAAAATTAATATATTATATAAAACCAGTTTTAGGAGAAGATGAAATAAAATCTAATGGTTATATAAATGTGTCAAAAGACACAAATATAGTATATTTTGAAAATATGTATTCATCAGATTTTAAAGGACAAAAAGGTTATATAGCTACAAGTGAGCCGATAAAATCATTTACAGGAAGTAAGAAAAGTTTTATAGGAAATGGAAATATAGCAAAACCGCAAGCAATTGATAAAATAAGTTTAGACGATGAATCAGGATTTGGAGAAGACTCTTGTGTTGCAATCCAGTTAGATATTGAACTTAAAGCTTTTGAAGAAAAAAAGATTTCAATATTATTAGGTGAAGGGCAAGATATTTTAGATATAAAAGATATAAGTTATAAATACACTAATTTGAATAATTGTATTGGGGAATTAGAAAAAGTAAAACAAAAGTGGGAAAGTTTAGTAAATGCACTTCAAGTTGAAACACCAGTTGAATCTATGAATATAATTCTTAATGGTTGGTGTTTATATCAATCAATAGCCTCTAGAATATATGCAAGAAGCGGATATTATCAATCAGGGGGAGCATTTGGATTTAGAGATCAACTGCAAGACACATTAAGCGCAAAATATATCCAGCCAGAAATTATGAAAAATCAAATACTAAAACATAGCAGGCATCAATTTATAGAAGGAGACGTAGAACACTGGTGGCATGAGGAAACAGGTAAAGGAATACGTACAAGGTTTTCAGATGATTTATTATGGCTAGTGTATATATGTATAGAATATATTGAAGCAACAGGAGATTATAGCATATTAGACATAGAAGAGCCATATGTAAAAGGAGATTTACTAGAAGATGGAATAGACGAAAGATATGATAAATATGAATATACAGATACAAAAGAAAGTATTTATCAGCACTGTATAAAAGCAATAGAAAAAAGCCTAAACTTTGGACAAAACGGACTTCCAAAAATGGGATCAGGAGACTGGAATGATGGAATGAGTGAAGTAGGACCAAAAGGAATAGGAGAAAGTGTATGGCTAGGATTTTTCTTGTATAATATTTTAGATAGATTTGTGGAAATAATGAAAACAAAAGATGAAAAGCCAGAAAAAATAGAAAAATACGAAAAAGTAATGCAAAACTTAAAAAAAGCACTAAACACAAATGCCTGGGATGGAAGATGGTATAAACGTGCCTTTATGGATGATGGAAATGTTTTAGGAAGTATAGAAAATGGGGAATGTAGAATAGATAATATTGCACAAAGTTGGTCTGTAATATCAAATGCAGGAGATAATGATAAAAAATATATATCAATGGAAAGTATGGAAAATCACTTAGTAGATAGGGAAAATATGATAATCAAGTTACTAGACCCACCATTTGATAAAAGCAAACTAGAGCCAGGATATATAAAAGCATATTTGCCAGGAGTAAGAGAAAATGGAGGACAATACACACATGAGTGTTGTTGTTAGAACCAGTTTTTAAGTTAGCCGTTCGAATGAAATGAGTTACGGATAACTTATGCAACCGAACAAAGTGAGGTTGTAAACCTTAAAAATATTGATACTCTTAAATACATAAAATAACATATTTTGTTTAGTAAAATAAACAAAAGTAATAAAAATAACAATTTTGTTTAGTATAGTAAACAAAATTATGAAAAAATAATTATAGTTTACTGCATATAAAATTTAAAATTATATGCAGAATATCATTGACTTTATGCATATAAAATGATAAAATATATGCATATAATATAAGAAATATGCATATAAAGACATAGAGTATATGCAGAAAGAAGGAAATAAAATGAAAAAATTTGATTATTCTTTTCTTGATAATGGCTTACTACCAGCCAATTTGATAAATATAACAGGAACTATATATTCATTAAAAACAGGAGCAAAGATAAGAAAAGATGAATATGAAAGAATATTTACAGAATTAGAAAAAATAGCAGTAGTACAATCAGTTAAAAGTTCAAATGCTATAGAAGGAATTGTGACTAGTGATGAACGTATAGAAGAAATAGTAAATCAAAATAGTAAGCCATTAAATCATAATGAAAATGAAATTGCAGGTTATCGTGATAGCTTAAATGAAATACATTTACATTATGAAGATATTGAATTAAGTGAAAATACAATTTTAAGATTACATGAAATAATGATGTCATATACAGGAACTGAAGATGCAGGAAAATATAAAATAAACGAAAACTATATTGTAGAAGAAGATAAAGACGGAAACAGAAAAATAAGATTTAAGCCATTATCTTCAAAAGAAACACCAGAGGCAATGGAACAACTTATACTTGCATATCATGATGCAAGTAATAATTCTAATATTAATCAATTATTACTAATTCCATGTTTTATTCTTGATTTTCTTTGCATACATCCATTTAGAGATGGTAACGGAAGAATGTCAAGATTATTAACATTGTTATTATTATATAAAAATGGATTTGATGTTGGTAAATATGTTTCGTTTGAAGAACAAATAAATAATAGTAAAGGAAATTATTATGAGGCATTAAGATTATCTTCGATTAATTGGTTAGAAAATGAACATAGTTATATTCCTTTTATAGAGAATTTCTTATCAACTTTATATATGTGTTATAAAGAATTAGATAAAAGATTTAGTGTTGTAAATAGCAATAAAATTACGAAGAAAGCAAGAATTGAAGCAACAGTACTAAATAATCTAACACCTATCTCAAAGTCTGAAATTTGCAAGATACTACCAGATGTCAGTAGCACAACAGTTGAGGCAGTACTCGGAACAATGGTAAAAGAAGGATTAATACAAATAATAGGAAGTGGAAGAAATACAAAATATATGAAAAAATAAAGGAGAAAAATATGGTTACATTATCTAAAATAATAGAAGGATTAGAAATGGTAGATAATATGGTTGATTGTTATTACAATCCAGAAAAAGACGAAATATTTCTATCAAATATAGGAGAATATGAAGAATTAACAGAAGATGAAATAGATAAATTATTTGAGAAATCAATAATTCTTCCAACACAATATGAAATAAATGAATATCAAATAATGGTTGATTTTATAGAAACAATAGATGATCTTGAAATAAAAAATAATTTACAGAGATTAATACAAGGAAAAGGAGCTTTTAGAAGATTTAAAGATTATTGCATTGAAACGAATATAATTCAAGATTGGTATGATTATAAAGAACAAAAATATAAAGAGATAGCAATAGAATGGTGTGAACAAAATGAATTAAAGTATAAATAAAAATGTGAAACAAAATTAATAAAAATAATATAAAAAGTTTCACATTTGAGATGAACCTTAAGAGTAAAATCTTAGGGTTTATTTTTTTGCCATAAATTTTATTAAAAGCAAATAAAAAGGCCCAAAAATCGATTGTGAAGCTAATTAAAAATAAAAGAAAGGAGAGTTATATGAACAAACAAAAATTAAAAGGATTATGGATTCCAGCAGAAGTATTATTAAATGAAAAATTATCAGATAAAGAAAAAATAATATTATCAATGATTTTATATTTAAGTGATGAAACAGGAAGTTGTTTTGCAAGTAATAAATATATAGCAAGTATTGTAAATGTAACCTCCGATAGAGTTTCAAAAATAATAAGTTCATTAAAAGATAAAACATATATAAAAGTAAATTTGAAATACAAAAAAGATAGTAAAGAAATAGAAAAAAGACAAATTATACCTATTGTAGAAAATATCAATAGGCATAGTGAAAAATACCTAGAGGGTATAGGTAAAAATAACTATTCAAGTAGTCAAAATGAACTACACCCTATAGGTGAAAAAAACAAAGATATAATAAATAATATAAAAAATAAAAAGATATATAATAATACTTCTAATAGTAATAAGAAATATAAATCGAACTATAAGGGAAGAAATTATACAAACTTTGACTTTACTAAATTATATGCAAATGCAGATACATTTGTATAGATAAAATCAGCAACTAAAGTAGATTAACTACTGATGTAGCTGATTTTTTAGTTAAAGTTGCAAATGTCTTATGCAGTGGCTTTAACTAAAACCTAAAAAATATATAGATATTTTTTAGGCAAAGGGGTGTGGGGAAAAATAAATTTTTCCCTGCCACAACTAACACTTTTAGCGATAGCGTAAAAAGTGTTGTAGTTGTGTTACAACACAATTCAAAAAAGGAGAAAATCATAAAATTTAGTCGTGTTTATTAGCAGGAGCAAGGAGGTAAAAAATGAGCTATGCGATTATTAGAAATACAAAATACAAAAGAGAAAATTTGAAAGGGATATTTAGACATAATGAAAGAAGAAATAAAAATTATTCAAATGATAATATAGATAAAGAAAAATCATATTTGAATTATTCAATAAAATCACCACAATATAGTTACGAAAAAGAATTTGATAGAATAAGAGAAAAATATAATTTGAAAGGACAAATAAAAACTGTAAGTAATATAGCTTGTGAATATATAATAACATCAGATCATGATTTTTTTGAAAGAATAGGCGAAGAAGAAACAAAAAGATTTTTTGAAACTGCATATAAATTTGTAGTAGAATATAAAAATTTAGGAGAACAATATATTTTATCTGCTAAAGTGCATAGAGATGAACAAACACCTCATATGCACTTAATTTTTTGCCAGTAGTTCATACAACTGATAAAAGAGGAAAATCTATTGATAAACTTGCTTGTAGTGAATTTTGGAAAGCAAAAGATAGTTATAGACAATTACAAGATGCCTTTTACAAGTATATGGTAGAAAATGGATTTGACTTGCAAAGAGGCTTGCCAAAAGAAGAAACCAATAGACAACATTATTCTGTTGAAGAGTACAAAAAGATAACAAATTTTAAACAGACAAAGGAAGTATTAAAAAATATAAAATTAGAGTTTCCAAATGTTCCAGATATAGCTGATATTAATATAAATAGATTATCAAAAAAAAGAGATGAAAAGATTTTAGAAGAAATCATAAAACCAAAAGATGACTTAATTCAAAATTTATATCAAGATAATATGGATTTGCATAAGGAATTATCAAAGCAAACAAAAGTTATAGAAGAATCAGAAAAGTATCAAAAAGAAAGAGATAGAATAATGAGTGATAATGCGAATTTACACAATCAAGTAGAACAAATTAAGGCTGAATATAAGCAAAAGGAATTTGATATTGAATGGAAATATAAAAGTAAAATTAAAGGATTAGAAAAAGAAAATAGCAAATTAAATAAAATAATAGATAAATTCTATGAAACTATTGATAAATTTATACATTGGATTTGTAAAAGGTTTGATATGGGTGAAGAAGATAATTTGATTAGAGATTTTGAAAAAGAAACTAGAACTTGCTTAGATGCAGAAAAACAAATTGAGAGTAAAGATAAAGAAAAGGATTGGGGTATAGAAATGTAAAAAGTGGAATTTTACATAAAATTTGATTTTTTGCTAATAAAATGTTATAATTAATATATGTACTAGCAATGACTAGATGATTTGAAGGAGGATTTAATATGACTACACAGGAATTTTCAAAAACTTTGATGACAACACTGACCCAGCGGATGACAGAACGTCTTATTGAACTTGCAGAAGCATCAATCGATGCTGGCGTTGAGGAGTACATTGAGAAAGGGTATATAACTCTTGATTTTAAAGGAGAATTTGACTCTTCGACTGACCTCAATGAAGCAGATAAGATGAGACGAGATTTGCTCACAAAAGGTTTGAGCTATTATGAATTCAGATGTATATCTGATACTGCTTGGGGACAGATGCGCAGTCACATTGAAAAAAGTGGCTGGAAAGTGGAGTGGCTTAAGGTTGATGGAAACGACCAACGCATTGTGAAAATGCCTTCAAAGCTCATTGATGAGCAGTAATTGAAAAGGAAACTCCTGGTTGTGAATACGACTAGGAGTTTCCTTATTTATTTTACCAATACTGACTACTTAATTCTTTCAATGTTATTCTAAATTCTTCAATTTGACTATCAGCATAACTATCTCTTAATTCTCTAGATTTTTTTGACCATTCCTTAAATTGTTTTTCTTTGAATTTTTTTGTATGATTATAATGTAATCCGTGCATTCTTTTATATTCTCTATTATATTCCTTTAGAA
>CAOKLQ010000003.1 GCA_948469315.1 uncultured Clostridium sp. | reverse complement strand
AAGGAGGTTTTTGTGGTATTATGTTACATATAATTAAACAAGAAATCAATATGAGTAAAGAATTACTCTCTAAAATCGAATGGGCGTGCCGTTTAAAATTTAAAGGAAAGGAACAGCCACAGATAATAAATGGTTGTCTAAGAATAATTGAGCATACCAATTTAGCGTATGTAGAGCCCCATAGAGTAATTATTAAAGATAGCTTGTACCTATTCTTTAATGAACACGATTATTTCTATGTAAATGATTTAAGTACAAAGTATCCGTTATCCAAATTAAAAGAACATATCAGCGGAAATACATAACATAGAACGGCAAAGCATTTTAGAGTTTTTTAAAAAATTATACTATATTGGTTTATTTGTGTTATTAAAAAGAAATTAAAGAAATAGTAATAATAAATATAAAAACTCTAAAAGTGCTAATAGCTAAAACTATGCTATGTGGCACTTTTTTGTTGCCTTTCTATTCATACTAAGACTGTAACAGGCAAAGCCTTAACAGTCTTAGCAATTTGGAAGGAGGATATGTAAAAATGAATGAAGAAAGGAAATCTGAAACAGATAACTTATCTGTACGCATTGAAAATGCTACAGCTAAAAAAATTGCAGGAATTTATATTCGTGTTAGTACAGAAGATCAAGCAAGGGAACGGATTTAGTTTAGGAGAACAGGAGGAAAAGTTAAAACAACTTTGTAAATATAAAGATTATAAAGTCTATAAAGTTTACAAAGATGCAGGAATTAGTGCAAAAAATATGTCAGGTAGACCAGCTTTTCAACAAATGCTAGAAGATATGAGAGCAGGTAAAATCAATTATATTGTAGCTTATAAATTAGACAGAGTTACTCGTTCAGTTCGTGATTTAGAAGAACTTATTTCACAATTAGAATTACACAATACCTATTTGGTGTGTGATAAAGATGATGTAAATACTAGCAGTGCTAATGGAAGATTTTTTGTAAGAATGCTAACAGTGTTATCACAGCTAGAAATAGAGATAGTATCAGAAAGAACGAAATTTGGTTTAACAGGAGCAATAAAGTCAGATCATATCCCACGGCACTTGCTCACTAGGGTATAAACGAGATACAACAAAGAAGATGGTAATTGATGAAACTACAAAAGATATTGTTATTAGAATATTTAATTTATATTTACAAGGTAAAAGCTATCAAACAATAGCAAATATTCTAAATAAAGAAAAAGTATTAGAACCTAAAAAATGGGATGATTCTACCATAGAAAAAATACTCAATAACAAAATCTATGTAGGAGATTATGAAAGATTTAAAAGAGTAGCAAAAGAACAAGGAAAAGAGCCTGTAATATATCACAATGTTGTAGAGCCAATTATAACAAGAGCAATGTTTGAAGATATACAAATGCAGAAAGAGAAGAATAAAAGAAGCATATTTAAAAGAAATTGTTGATGTAGAAGAATTTTCAAAAGAGTATAAAGCAATTGATGAAAAATTAGAAATATTAGAACAAAAACGAATAGAAACAATAGACCTAAATAAGCAGATTTTCAGCCCACAACATTTAATGGCAGACAGAGATGTAGAAAAAGAAAAGTTAATCCGTTCTAATAAATTTTACGATATGTTAATGGCAGAATGGAAAAACAAAGACAAAGAAGAAAAGCAAGAATTTATTTCAAAGTTTTTAGAAAGCATTACAGTTGAAAAAGATAGCAAAGGAAACTATAAGCTAGTTAATTTAAAATTAAGAAAAACATTTATTAGCCAGATATACAAGTTAATGCGAAATGGAATGTTTGATATGACTATTGCAGATGAAAAAGACAAAGAAGTTAGAACAACAGTTATGATGGACAAGCAAGAACTAGAAGAATATATTGAAAGACTAAATGACTATTACGAAGTATCTTATTATGAGATAGCAAGACTAGATGAACAAAAGAAAGGCTACCAGAAAAAATATCTTACAATAGATGAAGTAAATAATAACGGAGAAAAACTTTTCAAATTAGTGGAATTGGTAACAGATGATAAAAAGTATCCGCAGAAAAAAGTAAATAGAATTGTTGGAGCGATTAGAGTAAAGGAACGAGAAAAAGTTAGTTAAAAAAATTTTAAAAAATGGAGGAATTGAAAATGGAAAATAAAGAATTAAAAACAAATAATATTGAAAATAAATATGGAATTGAATACACAAAGGTTGGAGATTACTATCTTCCAAATTTAGTATTAAAAAAAGAAAAAATTGAGCTAAACAAATATGGAAGAATGAGATTAAAATTTTTAAAAGAAAATAAAAAAGCAGAATATACAATAATGTTTGTGAATGGAACTTTGAATAAACATTTAAAAGAAACTCAAGAAACAGCACAAGAAAGAATTGATTTAATTATAGAGCAATTAAAACAACAAAATAATTTAACAGAAGAAATGAAAAATAAAGACCAATTATATTGGGTTAGTATGATGAACAATTTTAAAAATACAGCAGAAGAAATTATACTAAATGAACTAATATATGTATAAAAAATTATAGGTAGGAGCAAATAGACAAATGTATTGCCAAATTTAATGTCTATAAGTATAGGCGAGCATAGGTTTTGTGTTGCCACAAAACCGACAGCTTATGCTGAAAGGGAAAAAATTTTCCCCTATAACCCCTACCTTATGAAATAAAAATTTAAAAAATAGAACGAAAATTTATCAAAGAGGAAGTGAAAAATTATGAGAAATAGAACAATAGGAATTAATGTTAGAGTAGTGAAAATGAGAAGAAAAAATTACAAAGAAATGCTAAAAAGAGCAATTTAAATTTGTCATCTTATTTAAGAAAAGCAGGATTACAAAAGGAGATTTATTCAATACCAGATGAAGAACTTCGTAAAGTTTATAATGGAATTGTTGAATTAAAAAATGAATTTCCTTATATGAGTCATGAAGAAATAAAAGAGAAAATAACAGAAATGCAAAGTAACTTTTTAGATATATATAATTATAAAAAACGGAGATGATGTAGATGGCAACAACGAAAATATGGGCAATTAAAGATAGTATATCACGAGTAATAAGCTATGCGAAAAATCCAGAAAAGACAACATTATCTGATTTAAAACAAGTATTAAAATATGCAGAAAATGATGAGAAAACTATTGATAAAAATGAAAAAACTATGTATGTAACAGGAGTAAATTGCAAAATAGAAACAGCTTATGAAGAAATGACAATGGTACAAAATAGATTTGATAAAACCACAGGAAATGTTGCCTATCACGCATATCAAAGTTTTAAAACAGGAGAAGTATCACCAGAACTTGCACACAAAATTGGAGTAGAACTAGCAGAAAAGATGTGGAGTGAATATCAAGTAGTAGTTGCCACACATTTTAATACAGGAACTTATCATAATCATTTTGTAGTAAATTCAGTTAATATGTTTACAGGGAAGAAATTTAATTGTAATAAAGGTGCATATTATAAATTTAGAGAAATTTCAGATAGACTATGTAGAGAAAATAATCTAATAGTTATAGAAAATCCAAAGGGAAAAACACCAAGAAGTATATACTTTGCAGAAAAACGAGGAGAGCCAACAAAGTATAATGTAATAAGACAAGCTATTGATGAAGCAATAGAAATGTGTATAAATTATGGACAATTTAAAAAGATAATGCTTAAAAAAGGATATATTATTAATGATGATTACAACAGAAAGTATCCAACAATTCGTTCAATAAATGATAAAAAAGCAGTAAGAATGTATCATTTAGGAGAACAATATTTGCCAAAGAATATTGCAAACAAAATTGAACACAATCCATATTATTACCAAAATAGATATATGGAATTTATACACACTAAAAAGAAAAAGCAAAAATATAAAGTCTATAAATATAAGGGCAAATTTAAAGATATTAGTAAAATGAGTGGAATTGATGTAATGTTTTTATTACTATTTCATTTGTTAGGATTACTACCAAAACGAGAAAACTATCAACAGCTATCTCCAGAAATGAAACAAGAAGTAAGGAAGATGGAACGATATTCTAATGAAATTAGACTTATAGTAACAGAAAAATTAAAAACAACAGAAGATGTAAAAAGATATATTACACAAACTGAAAAGGATATTGATAATGTTACTAATTTAAGGCAAAAATACAGAAATAAGCTAAGAAATTGCAAAGATGATAACTTAATAAAGGAATACAAAGAAAAACGAAATGAATGCACTACAATGCTAAATAAGTATAGAAAAAATCTAAAAACAGCAAATTATATTTTAGAAGACACACCAAAGGTTAAAGAAGTTATAAAAATAGAAATGCAAATGAAAAACGGACAAGATGATATTATTAAAGCAAAGAAAAAAGATAGATATTTAGGAAGATAAAATATAAAAGGTTGTTGTACACAAAAGTAACAGCCTTTTTATAATTTTTAAAATGAATATATTGGAAACAATTGTATTTATATTGATTTTATGGTATAAATAAGTAAAATATGAATTTTGCAGCATGATGTTGCAAAATTGCCATGGACTACTATAACTACAATTATGGATAAAATAAAAGATGAACAAGAAAGATTATGGTATGCAGAAAAAGCATTAGAAAATCTATGGTCAAGAACGATATTAGAACATCAAATAGGAACTGATTTATATAGCAGACAAGCATTACTAGATAATAAAATAAGCAATTATAAAGAAACATTACCAATAGAGCTAGGAAAAAGAGCATTAGAAATGTTAAAAGATCCATATGTCTTTGACATTGGAGGGTATGGAAAAGATGTACTAGAAAAAGATGTAGAAGACGCATTAGTTTATAATATTACTAATTTACTGTTAGAATTTGGAAATGGTTTTGCTTTTGTAGGAAGACAGTATCATTTAGAAATAGAAGGAGAAGATTATTATATAGACTTACTATTCTATAATTTAAACTTGAAATGCTATGTTGTTGTAGAATTAAAAACTGTTAAGTTTATACCAGAATTTGCAGGCAAATTAAATTTTTATTTAAATGCAGTAGATATGTTATTGAAAAAAGAAGATGACAATCCAACAATAGGGATTTTATTGTGTAGAGATGAACATAAGTTAACTGCTGAACTAGCTTTGAAAGATATAAATAAGCCAATAGGAGTAGCAGAATATAAATATTTGCAAGAGATACCAGAGTATTTAGCAAATAACTTACCAAGTATAGAAACACTAGAGAAAAGATTAAATAATAAGGATTAATAAATTGAGATATAGAAATAATAGGTGTTTAGATGAAAATTAAAAGTATTAAGAAAATGAAAAATATAGGATTATTAAATGAAACAGCATATACTAATTGTGATTTGTTTTTATATCATAATAAGAATGATAATCAAGACAAATGTTATTCAAAGAGTTTAATTAAGGGAAATAATGGAACAGGAAAGACTACTTTTTCTAACATATTATATTCTATAGAAAAGAATGATTGTGATATATTAGAGAGATTAAACAGAATTGATAGTATAGATAATATTAATATAGAAATAGAATTAGAAAATGGAAATATAATTAGGTATGACACTATTAAAAAACAATGGATTAATGCAGAAGATATTATTGTTAGAGTATTTAATGAGGATTATATAAAAGATAATATCAACTTTGAAGAATTTGATAAGACTAATAAGATTAATGGAAAATATGAAACACAAGAATTAAAATTATCTATTGAGAAGAATAACTTTGAAAATAGTAAAAATGCTTTAGAAGAGAATAAGAAACAGCAAAAAGCAATAAAACAAGAATTAGAAAAAGAAAGGAATGATTTTAATACAAGGATAAGTACAGAATATGATGCATATTGTAAGATTGATATTAACTTTGATAAATTAGATAATATATCAAAATTAGAAGAAAATGAAAAGGATTTTGATAATAAATTACAAATTTTAAAAGAAAGTGAACAAAAAAGGGTATGGATTGATACAGGATTAACATATGTAGAAGAAGATAACTTATGCCCATTTTGTAAGAAATCGCTTGATGGAAATACTATTATTGAAAAATATAAAACTTATAAAGATAGTAAAATTAAAGAAAATGAATTAGCACTAAATAAATGTAAAGATTATTTTAAGCAGTTTATAGAGAATAAAAATACAATAAATGAACTGAATATAAAAATCAATCCGTATATTAGTATGTTTAAGGAAACTGAAATAAGTTTAGAAAATAATGAATTAGAAGACAGAGTAAACAGTATTATTGAAATAATAGATAAAAAGCTAAATGATATGCAAAATGCAATTGATACAGAAGAATTGAAGAAACTAGATAGTTATCTTACAGACTTGAATATAGAGATTAAAGAATTAAAGAAAATTAATCAACAAGCAACTGGTATTAATAAGAAAATGTCTAGTGCAAAAAAACAATTGACAGAATTAAGAAAAGAAATTAAGGATTTAAAGGTAAAACAATTTATTAGTAGTAATTTAGAAAAAATAAACAATTTATTAAATTTAAAGAAAAGTGAAACATTACTGTTTCAACAGTTTAAAGAAGCTGATAAATTGTATAAAAAGAAACTTTTAGACTCTGATGTTGTAACTAAAGAAATAAATGATTGGTTGAAGTTTTTTGGATTAGACAAATATGTGATTGATAATAAATTTAATCTAAATTATGCAAATACAGTAATTAACAATAGAACATTTATATTAAGTACAGGTGAATTATCGATCATAACTTTTGCGTATTTTTTGACTACATTAGTAACAGGACTTACAGATGACGAAAAGGATAAGTTAGTGATAGTTATAGATGATCCTGTAAATTCAATAGATTATAATAAAATATATAGTTTTGCGACAGCTATAAAAAATATTCAAAGTAAGATAAGGAAAAATAATCCACCGCAATTATTTGTATTAACGCATAATATTTTATTATATAATATATTAGTCCAATCAAATTTTTGGAAGAATAAAAATGCAGGAATCTTTGAGTTATATAAAGATAATAATAGTTTAAGTATAAAGAAAGATATACATACAAAGGATACAATATTTATAAATTACTTAAAAAAGATTATAAATGTTGCTCGAAGTGAAAGCAATGATGTAGAAATAGAAAATGTAGTAATTTATAGCTGTATAAGGACAGTTTTAGAAAATTTCAAATATTTGCTAAATCCTGAATATTCTGAAACTGGAGATGATGAAACTATAAAGGATTTTTTTGAATTGAGAGATGAAGAGTACTCAAAATTAGATTACATTATTAATCATAATAGTCATAATGAACCAGAATTAAGTTGTGAACCATGGTTTGATGAAGAATTATTAAAAAATTGTTGTGTTGTTATTTCTGATATGGTAAAAAAGAAATACTCAAAATTGTATGATTATTGTACAAAAAAGTGATTAGGAGGAAACAAAATGGATAAAAACATAGTAATTATAACAGGTGGAGCAAGTGGACTAGGATTGGAACTTGTTAAACAATTTATTGAAAAAGATTATTTTGTATGTAACATAGATAAAGATTTTGAAAAAATGAAAGTATTAGATAATACATATAAGGATAATTATAAAGGATTTATAGGAGATATTTCAGATAATGTATTAGTAAAATCTATTATTAATGAAATATCAAATTTAGGAAATATAAAAATACTAATCAATAATGCAGGAGAGCCATCATTTAAGCTACCTACAAAATATGAAAAAGAAGACATAGACAAATGTTTTAAAGGTTTGCAGGGTATGATTTTATTTTCAACAGAAACTTTAAAAGTAAAAGAAGAAAAAGACTTAAAGATAGTAAATATAATGTCATCTGCTGCATTAAGAGGGAACAAACAAGAAGCGGTGTATTGTGCTACTAAATGGGGAGAAAGAGGATATACAGAAAGTTTAAAAGTAGCTTATAAGGGTACAAGTGTAAAAGTAATAGGAGTATATCCAGGAGGAATTAATACAGAATTTTATAAAAATAGTAGAGATTATGTATCAGAAGAAAAACAATCTACGTTTATGAAACCGAGTGATGTTGCTAAAATGATTGTAGATAATGTAACAAATGAAACTAATTTGACAGTAGCAGATATTATAATTGAGAGAAATTAAATAGAAGAAATAAAAACAATATCTAAAAGGAGAATAAATTGAATAAGAAAAAAGTAGCAAGTCAAATACTAGTATTTTTAATATTTTTTGCAATAATTATAATTGCGATTGTAATACAAAACAATAATATACATACAGAAACTAATAATCCTGAATATGCAAATCTAAACATCAATCAAAATAAATTAAACATATTCTATTTAGATGTAGGACAAGGAGATAGTACTTTTATAACTATAAATGGTTGTAATATGCTAATAGATAGTGGAAATGAACAAGATGGATATTACATTGTACAATTTCTAAAAGCACAAAATATAGAAAAAATAGACTATTTTGTACTTACTCATTGTGATGAAGACCACATCGGTGGTGCCTACAAAATATTAGATGAATTACAAATAGGAACTTTATATATGCCAAACAAAGAAAATGATACACAAATTTATGAAAGACTATTAAAGGCAATTGAAAGAAATAATGTAAATGTTAATAAAAATCTAAAAGCATCAAAAGAAACACAATACACAATTGGCAATGCTAGTTGGGAAATTTTAAGTGTTGATGCTAAAAACAATCTTAATGATTCTTCAATAGTAATTGAATTAGACTATGCAAATACTAAATATCTATTTATGGGAGATGCTACAACAAAAGTAGAAGAAATGGTTGAATGGAATAAAGTAGATGTATTAAAAGTAGCACATCATGGCTCTAATAGTAGTACAAGCCAATTATTTTTAGAAAAAGTTAAACCCAAATATGCAATAATTTCAGTCGGAAGAGATAATTCGCATAATCTTCCTGATATAGATATAATAGAGAGATTAAAAAACAATAATATTAAAATATATAGAACAGATGAAAATAACACAATTTGGCTTACTAGTGATGGAACAGAAATTGAGATAAATCCTTTAAAATATAATTTAGATGGAACTGGAAGAAAGCAAGCAATACTATTTGAAAGAAAGTATCGTTTAGCTTTCTTTTTTAATTGCCATGAGTATGAGGTAATTTAGCTCTTCTAACTACATGATATAATCCATCATTTTGTAATTGAAGTTTGATAAATCCATCATTAACTAAGCCATTTAATTCTTGTTTATAAATCATTTCGTTTGGAATATTATATTCTTCATGATTAAAATAACATTGAATATGATTTTTCTCAATTTCATTAATATCAAGTAATGTATCTTGTGGTAATTTTGATAATCTATAAGTTATATCAGATTTAACTAAATAATCTCGTAATTCATGTATAAAATCATCTACAAAAGTATCTTTTAATTTTGTGTTATGAAGTGATAAATCAAGTTCACGCAATCCATCAGATAAAGAATTAAAAAAATCGTTCATGAATAAAACCTCCTTTTGAAATAAAAATTTTTTTGAATGAAAAGTAAATAGATTATACAATGGATTAAGAGAAAATTCAATAAAATATGAAAAATTTAGTTATTATTGATAATTATTATTTTCTATGTTAATATATCAATTAGAAAAGACAAAAAGAAAGAGAGAAAATATATGAGAATAGGTATAGATATAGATAATTGCATATCTAATTTTGATGACACATTATTAAAAGAATATTTAAAACATGATAAAGAGCTAAGAAATACAGGAATTATAAATGAAAATCCAGAATATTTAAGAAAAGGAATGTTTGATTGGACAGAGGAAGAAGAAAAAAACTTTTATAGTTCAAATATTGAAAATTTTGTCAGAATTATTATACAAATTTATTAATAATTTAAGAAATAAGAAAATGAAAAAAGTATTGCCAAATCTAAAATTTTATGTTAAATTAAAGACATAGTTATAGACAAAAAACACCGATTTGTGGGTGCATTTCTTGCAAACTATTGCTATAACTAAATTTGAAACGGAAATAAGTAACTTTTTTGCGATAGATTTTTCGAATACGTCCTACGCAAAGGAGCCATTAAAGGCAGTAGATATTGAAAAATATTTACTGTTTTTTTATATAGTGAAGATAATTTTTTCATTAAAAGTTTTAGTTTTTGATTATAAGCCTTTATTTTGAGGTATTATGAGTAAAGTAATAACAAGTTTACTACTAATTTACTACTTTTGAAAGCAAAAATATAAGAAATTATAAAAAAATATGTGAATATCTTCCAAAAATAAAAATGTCGTAAAAACTTATAAATAAAGGTTATAATGACATTTAAGAACTTACAAAAAGTTACTGAAAAAATACTATACTTTTTTCGATAAAAACTATTCAAAAAAATAAATATTCATGATAAAATACATATTATAAAATCATAAAGATTAGAAAGATAAAAATAATCAGCTTATAATCAAATAATAGTTTAAGAAAGTATGAGCAATAGATTATGATAGATAGGTAATAAATTTGTATTCTTCTGCATATATTTTTATAGGTCATATGCAAAGGAGAAAAAACAATGTTTGTAATAAAAGTAAAAGACATATTAAAATATCTAGTAAGTATAATATTAATAATTACAATAATTATACTATCTACTAGATTTTTTTTGAACATATTTAAACAAAATAAAAATGAAACAAAACATTTAACAAAAAATGCATTAACAGCATCTTTAGCAGCTGTTATGCCAAATACACAGTTAAAAGAAGATGAAGAAGAAATAGAGGAAGATAAAAGAACCTATATACAAAAAATATTAGATATGGAGCTAGGATTTGTACAATTATGCCAAAAAGATAAAAATAAACCAGCAGGAGAAGAAATAAAAGAAGATCTGCAAGAAGCCAGAACAGATGTAGGAACAGAGGTAATAGATAGTGGTGTAGAAAACAAATTTACAAATTCATATGGCAGTGTACAAGTAAAAAATACTAGCAAATATGACTTAACACAAGATATACTTACTCCAGATTTTGAACTTAATAATAAAAAAGATATAATGATATATCATACACACACTTGTGAAAGTTATACACCAACTGAAAAATATAATTATGAACAAACAGGTTCATTTAGAACAACAGATTTAAATTTTACAGTATCAAGAGTAGGAGATGAGCTTACAAATTATTTAAATAACTATGGTTATAAAGTAACACATGATAAAACATATCATGATTATCCTGCATATTCAGGTTCATATGATCGTTCTATGAATACAATAAAAAATTTACTTAAAACTAATCCTAATACTCAAATGATAATAGATTTACATAGAGATGCCATAGGTTCTAGTAGCAGTTATGCTCCAAAAGTAAAAATAGGGGATGAATATGCAGCACAACTTATGTTTGTAATAGGAACAGATGGAGGAGGATTAGAACATGCAAATTGGCAGAAAAATTTAAAATTTGCTATAAAAATTCAAGAAAAAGCAAACGAGATGTATCCGGGATTATTTAAACCAATAACTCTAAGAAATTCAAGATATAATCAAAATATATCAGATGCAGCTACAATAATAGAAGTTGGAGCAACAGGAAATACAATGGAAGAATGCTTAACAAGTATGAAATATTTATCTAAAGTTTTTAGTGAAGTTATAAAATAATATAAACAAAACTTATTTACAAAATATTTTAAGTAATATATAATCTTATAAAATACAAATTATTTCAAGGAGGAATATTTATGGCAGTTTTAGTTACAGGTGGTGCTGGATATATAGGAAGTCACACAGTAGTTGAATTATTAAATGAAGGAAAAGAGGTTGTTATATTAGATAATTTTTCTAATAGCAAGCCAGAAGTACTAGATGCAATAAAAAAAATTACGAATAAAGATTTTAGATTTTATGAAATTGATTATCTAAATAGAGAAAAACTTGAAAAAGTTTTTAAAGAAAATAATATAAATTCAGTATTAAATTTTGCAGGATTTAAAGCAGTTGGAGAATCAGTAGAAAAGCCAATAGAGTATTATACAAATAATATATCAGGTGCATTAGTTTTATTAGATATAATGAAAAAATATGGAGTAAAAAAATTTGTATTTAGTTCATCAGCAACAGTATATGGAGAACCAGAAATAATTCCTATAACAGAAAATTGCAAAATAGGGGGAACAACAAATCCATATGGAAATACTAAATTATTTATAGAACAAATTTTGCAAGATATATACAAATCAGATAATAGTTGGGACATAGCAATACTAAGATACTTTAATCCAGTAGGAGCACATGAAAGTGGCTTAATTGGAGAAGAACCACAAGGAATACCAAATAACTTAATGCCATACATAGTAAGAGTTGCAGCAGGAACATTAAAAGAACTTTCAGTATTTGGAAATGACTATAACACACTAGATGGAACAGGGGTAAGAGACTACATACATGTAGTTGATCTAGCCAAAGGACATATAAAAGCATTAGAAAAATTAGAAAAAGAGCAAAAGGGAATATTTATATATAACCTAGGAACAGGTACTGGCTATAGTGTATTAGACATGGTAAAAGCATTCGAAAAATCGACTGGAAAAAAGGTTCAATACAAAATAGCACCAAGAAGAGCAGGAGATATAGCTTCATGCTATTCAGATCCAACTAAAGCAAAAGAAGAATTAGGTTGGGAGGCAACAAAAACACTAGAAGAAATGTGCAAAGATTCATGGAATTTTATTGAAAAAAATAAATAATATTATTAGTTACTATTTATTATAAAAAAGGTTAATATAGTTTTTATGTAGGTAACAATTCGGGCGGACTAACAAGCATACATTATGTAGAAATATTAATAATTCAATTATTAAATATTTTATACATAATGTGCACAGTAGAGAATTACAAATAAAAAATATATTAACCTTTAAATAAAGCAAAAATAACTCAAACTATTGCAATTTTAACAATTTTGGTATAAAATACAAAAAGTTGAAAATAATATTAAGGAGGAATAGAATATGGCAGAAGTATATACAGCAGGAGATTTTAGAAATGGAACAACATTTGAAATGGATGGAAATGTATTTAAAGTAGTTGAATTTCAACATGTAAAGCCAGGAAAGGGTTCAGCATTTGTTAGAACAAAATTAAAAAATGTGATTTCAGGAGCAGTAATAGAAAAAACATTTAACCCTTCAGAAAAATATCCAGGAGCAGAAATAGAAAAAAGAGAAATGCAATATTTATATAGTGATGAAGATTTATATTATTTTATGGATAATGAAAGTTATGAACAAATACCATTAAATAAAGATCAAATAGGAGATGCTTTAAAATATATTAAAGAAAATATGAATGTGAAAATACTATCATACAAAGGAAATGTATTTGCAGTAGAACCACCAATGTTTGTTGAATTAGAAGTTACATATACAGAACCTGGATTTAGTGGAAACACAACAACAACTTCAGGAAAACCTGCAACACTAGAAAATGGATTCGAAATATCAGTTCCATTATTTATAAATATTGGAGATGTTATTAGAATAGATACAAGGACTGGTGAATATATGGAAAGAGTCTAGAAAGGAAAATTTTATATGTCTAATTTAAATAATAAATTTGAAAGCTTAATTAAAGATTTAGAAAACAACTTAGAAAGTCAAAAAGATATTGAATATGCAAAAAAAGCCATATCAGAATTTGTAACGCAGATTACTAATGATATAGAGAAAAGATTGCAAATTTTAGAAGAAAGTCAAAGAGAAATTGAATTTAAAACAAATCAAATTGACGAAGTACTAAGAAAAATAGAAGAAGACATATATATAGACGAAGAAGAAGATCAGGAAGAGTATAGTTTTGAAATTGTATGTCCATATTGTAATTACACATTTGAAACTGAATTAGATGAACTAACGACAGATATAAAATGCCCAGAATGTAATAACATAATAGAATTAGACTGGGGTGACTCAGAGTGTGATGATGGATGCAATCGGACAATGCGAGCATTGCCATAGTCAAGAGCAAGAAACTAAAAAAAATAATTCAAAAAACACACAAAACAATAATAATATTGAAGATGACGATATGTAAATTTTATAAGGACGTGGTACACTGCGTCCTATTTTGGTATAAAATTGGTATAAAAATAGAATGAATAATAAAAAATCAAAACAAATCCATAGGATTTTTATAATTTCCATCTACACGAATACCAAAATGCAAGTGTGGCCCAGTTGTAGCACCATTTGTAGGTTTACCGTTTGAATCAAAATATTTATTTCCGAGCAGCTCCATAAACATATTTAGGTCCAACTTGCCCAATTACTTGTCCGCTGAGAAACTTTATCACCAACACAAACAATAAAATTTGGATTAACATGACAATAAGAAATTTTCATATTTCCAGTAGATAGAGTTATAGTATAACCACCGACCACCAAAAAAATCTGTAAAAGTAATTACTCCATCACAAACAGCAACGAAGCTACTTCCTTCAGGAGCACCAATATCAATTCCTTTATGATATGTAGAAGCACCAGTAGTAGGAGCTGTTCTTTTTCCAAAAGGGCAATTTATTTTAGTATAGCCGTGGAGAAGGCCAAATAAATCCATTAGGATTAAGTGTGATTTCTTGTCCATCAAAAAAATCTTTATTTAAATTAGCACGAGAAATAAAAGGAACAAAAAATATACATATAAAAATAATTAGGAAAATAAAAATTAAAATAGAATTTTTGATTAACTTAAAAAAACTACCCATATGAAAAACCTCCATAAAAGTAGCTCCCTATATAATTAATTGGCAGGGGTACTAAGACTCGAACTCAGACTTGTGGTTTTGGAGACCATCGTGCTAACCATTAACACTATACCCCTATAAGCATTACTTAATTATATTAGCATACAATATAATTTTATGCAAGTAAAAAACAAAAAAATATTGTAATTAGCTATTAAATATATTATAATAAAAATGTAGTAAGAATAACAAATATATAAGTTTTGTTATAAAAATATGGGGATGTAATGGTTTCGACATTAAACTAGAAATATAAATAGCGAGTAGTGGAATCTTGCTTGGCCACTTAAAAAATGTAAGAAAATAAAATAAACGCTGATAATACAGAATTAGCATACGCAGCCTAAAGCTACGTCATCTTTTAATAGAGTCCCTACGGCTATTAGAAGGTGTAAAATTAGTAGGGAAACAAATCTATTTTTAGTTTCCAAAATAGAGGGTAAACAAAGAGACTACTTTAAATTTAGTTTTGTTTATTAATCTAAATTTAGAGGAACTTGAATAATAAACTGCACTCGGAGAAGTTTATATGGAAGGTTTAGTGGACAGGAGTTCAACTCTCCTCATCTCCACCAATTTAAAGAAAAACGGATTTAAATAGCCAGTTGAAGGTTAAAAACCTCTGTACACGCTTAATTAAAATAAAAAAATTAAAAGGCTTGTATTTGAATTAAAAAAGAAACAATTAAGACTAAAATCTTGATTGTTTTTTTATGGGATTTTATAGTTGATAGTTTCCTATTAATATTATATACACAGATAAATTTCATTACTCAATTTTTATTTATAATGGTTAGTTTAAAGATATGAAAATCAACATAAAGTATGATACAATTATATTAACACTTTATAATTGTGTGAAAAATTAGAAAGGAGTAATTTTATGAAATTACGGAATGTAATCTTTAAGACAAAAAATATTATTATACAAGAGGTAAGAAAATCTACAGACTGTGCTTGTAAGACTTGCATTATTATGGAAAGTAGCTATTCATTATCTGTTGATGAAGAAAGTAATGTGATACATAAAGACCCTTTGTTTTTTCCACAAAGTGGGAATGCTTATGGAGACTACACTGTATTATCATTATTTTATCCATTTGAATGTGAGGGATTATCGGAGGCAGCAAAAGAATTGGCAAATTATATTGATACCAATATGTACCAATATCAAAACATTATTCTTCATGGTCATTCAAAGTGTGGAAGCTGTTTTATTGAGGCAACAAAATGGTTAAAAAGGAGAGTTACAGTAGTTAGTGTATCAGCATCATTAAATAGTCTAGTATTACCTATGTTTTGTAACAAAATCATTAAAAATATTGGGAGAGTAAGAATAGAAAAATGTTACAGCATTTGTAACAAATCTAGCAAATATTGAAAATAAAACAGAAAGATATTAAAAATTCAGTACAAACATTGCTTTTAGAAAGTATTTTATGATAAAATTTAAAAAAGTAATTTAACTTTTAGGAGTACTTATGGAAAATAAAATACAAAAAAATAAAAAATATATAGTAGATATTATAGATAATGGTTTTGAAGGTGAAGGAATTGCAAAAATAGATGGCTTTACTATATTTATCCCAGGAGCAATAAAGAGCGAAAGAGTAAAAATACTAATAGTAAAAGTTTTAACATCACATGCATATGGGAAAATTATTGAAATATTAAAAGTATCTAAAGATAGAATACAAGAAGATTGTCAAAGCTATAGGAGATGTGGAGGTTGTAATTTAAGACACATAAATTATAATCAAACACTAAAACTAAAACAAAATATTGTACAAAATCTAGTAAATAAAGGTCTAAAAAATAAGATAAAAGTAAAAGAAATGATAGGAATGGAAAATCCGCTTCATTATCGTAATAAAGCACAATATCCTTTAGGAATAGGCAAACAAAATAATCCAGTAATAGGAGTATTTGCAAGAAGAAGTCATGAAATAATACCAATGCAAAAGTGTTTTATACAAAACAAAAGTGCTGAAGAAATAGCTAAATATATATTTGAGTTTATAAAGAAAAACAATATATCAATATATAATGAAGAAACAGGTAAAGGACTATTTAGACATATAGTAATAAAAACGGGAATAAGGACAAAACAAATAATGTGTATATTGGTAATAAATGGAAGAACAATAGAAAAGCAAGATAAGTTAATACAAGAGATTATATCTAAATTCAAAAATATAAAAAGTATAATAAAAAATATAAATACAAAAAATACAAATGTTATAATGGGAAATGAAAATATTAATATATATGGACAAGATTATATAGAAGATATTTTAGGGAAATATAAGTTTAAAATATCTCCATTATCGTTTTATCAAATAAATCCAATACAAGCTGAAAAAATATATAATATAGGAATCAAACAAGCTAAAATAACCAAACAAGATATAGTATTTGATTTATATTGTGGAGTCGGTACAATATCAATATTTATGGCAGAATATGCAAAAAAAGTATATGGTGTAGAAATAGTAGAAGATGCAATAAAAGATGCAAAACAAAATGCTAAAATAAATAATATACAAAATGTAAAATTTATAGCAGGAGATGCAAAAGATATTTTAGATGATTTGATAAATAATCAAAAAGTAATACCAAATGTAATAATAGTAGATCCACCAAGAAAAGGATTGGATGATACAACAATACAAAATATATTAAAAATAAAGCCTAATAGATGCATATACATAAGTTGCAATCCAGCAACATTAATAAGGGATTTAGCAAAATTTGAAGAAGAATATCAAATAAAGCAAATTCAGCCAGTAGATATGTTTCCATATACAAGCCACGTGGAATGTGTTGCGGTGCTACAATTAAAAGAGGAAAGGTAATACTTGATTTTAATATAGTTTCAGAGATTATAACTTTTGAAGAAAAAGGCAGATTCGGGAAAGAAAAACATCAAAATTTGGGTGTGAAAGTTAAAGTAGTTGATTAAGTGGTAAGTGGAAACACATAAATTAATTTTTAGAAAATTGAGCAAAGCGTTTTAAATACTAGAAAATTTGAGATTGTATTTACCATAAGCATAACAGGTATAGGTTGTGTGGGTTAGTAGATATGAAATAAAGCAAGATATTTCAAGTATTAGAAGAAATTTATTAAAATGAGTTATAGAGAATCTTTATTAAATGGGTGTCAGTAGATATGTGCTGATACTTATTTTTTATAGGACGAAAATTTAATGAAATTCGTCTTATAAAAATTAATAGGACGAAAAAATGAGAAAATTCGTCCTATAACATTTGCAAAGCAATTTTAATCTCCAATAAAAATAATATCAAGAGTAAATAAACTCGTTATCACTCGCTCTTGACATTATTTCTATTGGAGATTTTAAGGCACTTAAGCAAATGTAAGGATAAATATGTTTTGTAAATATTGGTAAAACACTATGAAAAATTGTAAAGTTGTGATATAAATTAGACATAAATATTATAATGAGGAGAGAATATGATTAGTTATAGAGAAATAAGAGTAGAGGAAAAACAACAATTAAAAGAATTAATAGATACAGTATTAGAAAATTTAGAAAGAAAAGAATTTTTTATGCCGTTTACTGAAGAAGAGTTAGAAGATATGTTTAATGGAGATAAAATCATTACTTATGGTGCTTGGGATGAAGAAAAATTAGTAGGAACAGCACAATTATATTTGGATGAATCATATACAGCAGAAATAAAAGAAATATTGAATATGAACAATAATAAGATGGCTGAATTTGGAGGTTATTTAGTATTAGAAGAATATAGGAATAAAGGAATTATGAAACATTTAGAAGATATACTAATATCAAAGTTAAAAGAAATGGATTATGAATATGCAGTAATAACAGTTCATCCAGATAACATTGCATCAAATAAAGCAACAGAATATACAGGTGCAAAAATTATAAAAACTACTAATTTGGGAGATTATTTGAGAAATATATACTTGTTAAAAGTATAAAAGTAGTTACTGCAAGGAGGAAAAATATGATTAAATCAATAATGTCTAATAAAGCGGAAATAAGAGATAACGGATTAAATGGAAAAGGAGTTTTTGCTAAAGAGAAAATAAAAAAAGACGAAATAGTATTTATTAAGGGTGGACATATATTAAAAAGAAATGAAATATTTTCATCTGGAGTAATAAATAGTTACTTTCCAATTAGTGATGATTATTTTTTAGGAGCAACTAATAAAGAGGAAGAAAAAGATATAAAATTGTATGAAAATCATTCGTGTAATCCGAATGTTGGATTACGAGGAGAAATAACTTTTGTTGCTATAAGAGATATAAACAAAGATGAAGAGTTAACAACTGATTATGCTTTTATAGATAATGAAGATTATAAATTTGAATGTACATGTGGTTCAAAAAACTGTCGTAAAATTGTTACAGGATATGACTGGAAAATAAAAGAATTACAAGACAAATATTATAATTATTTTGCACAATATCTAAAAGAAAAGATAGATGAAGAAAGAAGATGGGAGGTGGAAAAGAATGAAAAATAAAAAGGGATTAATATTAATTTATCCAGGTTTTCAAAATGAAGCAAAACAATATCAATACAACAGACTTATTGAAGAATTTAACAAAAAAGGCATTAGTATAGATAAATTAAAAGTTGATGAACAATATACGAGTGTAATAAATGGAAAGGTAAATATAGATGTTAAAGAATATGATTTTTGTATACAACTTGTTAAAGATAAATATATAAATGAAGAACTTTGCAAAAATGGAATAAGGTCATTTAACTCTTATAATGCGATAGAAAACTGTGATGATAAAATGATGACTTATGTTATATTGTCAAATAAAAATATAAACTTGCCACATACAATATTAGGTAGTATAAATTTTGGAGTAGAAAACATTAAAGAAGATAATATAAATGAAGAATTCAAGAAATATGTTGAAAGAACTTTAAAATATCCTTTTATAACTAAAAAATGTAATAGTAAGGGTGGTAGAGATATATACAAAATAAATAATAGAGAAGAATTTAATGATATATGTAATAAATTAAGTGGTTCACAATATTTATTTCAACAGTTTATTCCAGAAAATGTAGGAAAAGATATTAGAGTTGTAGTTGCAGGGAAGAAAGTAGTAGGTTCATTTATGAGAATAAATGAGAATGATTATCGCTCAAATATATCATTAGGTGGAAAAGCATTGCCTTATGAAGTTTCAAATGAATATAAGGAAATTGCAGAAAAGATAGCAAATGAATTAGATTTAGATTATTGTTCGGTTGACTTTTTTATGAGTAATGAAAATAAGCCAATAGTTTGTGAAGTGAATGCAGATCCAGCTATTTGTGATATAGAAGAATTGAGTGGAAAGAATGTGGCAGAAATATTTGTAGATTATGTGATTAGTGAAATATATTAAGGGAGAAAAGTAAGTTATTTATAAGTAAAACCTTCTTTTGATAGAAGGCTTTTAAGCATCTTTATAAAAGATGAAACAAACTCCACACTGTATAAGTGTGCAACATTAAATGTAATAAAATTATAATAAGTATTTTAATAAAAATCAATATTTTTTAATAAATTTAAAAATAAAAAACTGTAGCTCATATATTTCTATATAAGCTACATTCTAAATCATAACTGCTCACCAAAATGAGCCTTCTCAGTCATCTAATTAAATAGATTTCCTATTAATTAAATGATACTATATTTTTATGTAAAAATCAAGAATTTTATGCAAAAATTCTGAAAAATCATTAATTATTCTTAGAAGGTCTATATTTAAAGAGGTCAGAATCTAAAAATGCTTTTGATATAGTGTCTAAATCAACTCCCTTAATATTTCCTTTTTTCTTTGTGAAATCTATTCTTTCAATACTTACAGGATTAATGTTGAAGATATTTACCCATCTTTTCATTGTCTTAAAATTATATATTTTGCCAAGTTCAATATAAGTTTTACTAGCAAGTTGTTTTTCTGTTGGTTGCTTACTTGTAATAGGTAAAACTAATAATGTTTTACCACCGTTTTTTAAAACTATAGCAGGATGTCTACCGCTAAACTCTTCACCTATATTAAATCCAAATTCAACCCAAACTACATCTCCACGAACAATATATTCTTTTGATTTTTCTATAAATTCAGGAGAATTAAGTATAATTTTAGTTTTCTTACCAATCCATTTAAGATAATCTTTAGGAGTATTCCTCTTATTAGAAAAATCTTCATTTCTATGTACTTCATAATAATTATCTAAAGTACTTTTAGTATCATTTAAAATATTTAATAATTCTTGCATATATCAAACATCCTTTCTAGTATGATTTATTATAACAAAAATATACAAAAAATCAATAGTTTTTGACAAAAAACAGAACTTTTGTTTTTTTGAAAATATGCTAATAAAGGAAATGTTGAGAAAAATGTCGATATATGATATACTATGGATGTTAAAAAAGTGGGGGATTTTTATGAAATTAACAAAGCAATTAAAAACAAAGTTAGACTTAATTAGGTTAGAGGGACTATGTAAATTAATATTAAGTAAATATGATGAAGAGGATGTTATTAGTAAAATATATAATGTTACTAAAACTACACCAAAAGACAGTAAAGCAATTTATAAGTTATCTAGAGCACAACTTACAATAATTATAGAATCAAGTAATATAACGAAAGAAGAAATTGATACATGTTATGAAGAATATAGATATGGACTAAAGCCTGGTTTTTCAATCTTTTCTTTTAAAAGTAGTAAAAAATTATCTACAAATCAAGTATGTACTAAAATACAAGAAAAATTGAAAGAGATTACTAATAATGAAGATGAACAACCTGCAATAAAAAATATAATATATAATAATAGTGAATATTTAAAAGAAGAAAATTTAACAGAGTACTCTTTTTATTACTTAAAAAAGTATTCATATATTAATGAAAAGGAAGAGCCTACATATATATATGAATTGAAAGAAACTTTTGTATGGATTAGTATAGAAGATAATTTTGTTGCAATTAAAAATTGTGATGAAAGAGTAATAAAAAAATTAAGTTTAGCAATTTCACAGATTTATGAAGCGGAATTATATCCTATAGTATTAACTAAAGAATTGGTTAAAAAAGTATTTGGAGATAGAAGAAAAAAAGTTTCAGGTATAAATCTCAATGCAAATGAAAAAGAAGCGGAAAAAATAATGATTTCAGATTCTAAGCTTGATGAAAAGGAAGAACTAAAGAAACAATTAGAACCATATACTACAACTAGTGAAACACTTGAAATTAATGTTGAAGATGTAATAAACACTTTAGGAATAAATAATTCAAAAGGCAAAATTCATCTTACTAAAAATATGGCGGCAACATCTTTTAGAAAATGGAGTATAACTACTATTAGAGAAATTATAAAATATATTGCAAGTCATGAAACGGAATTTGAAATATTTAAATCTAAAAATATTATGAGTAATGAAAAGTGGACTAATTATACAACAGAGCAAAAAAAGATTATAGAAGAAATTATATTTAAGATAATATGTTTTTCAAAAGATAAAAACTATAATTCAATTATACAAACAAAATTAGATTATTCAAAATTATCGAAATACTTTATGAATAAGATTTTTATTAATTGCAATGAATGTAATGATTCATATTGTGTTCCAAAATGTAATTGTGGAAGTTACGATATTAAAATGACAGCTAATAAAACTATTATTTGTTCAAATTGTGGAAGCACATTAAATTATCTAGAATGTGAAGAAGGGCATAAAATAAATGTTAGTAACATAGAAAATATTAACATCTATTTAATACCAAATTCAAAGTTATATACAGATATTATCGATTTTTTATATGAAAATTTAAAAATACAATTTGATGGATGTATTTCTATTATTAACAACAATTTACAAATATTAGAAAAATCAAATGGATGTTTATTAAAATTGTCAGAAATAAAAGAATTTGAAGCTATTCTATCAACTGAAATAGATACGCATGAAAAAGAAATATTAGACAGTAATTTGAAAAAAATTAAGGAAAAGTGTACATATCCTACTAAAGAAAAATGTATTAATTGTGATGATAAGAATATGTGTATACTTAAGTTATTTACAACATATGAAGGATATAGACCAGGTCCACACCATGGTCACGAATTTGGAGATATTAATTTCAAAGTTACTTATAAAAATAAACAATTTGAATTTGTGGGTATAGCTAAAAGTAGTTGTAATTTAACTCGTTCTAGTAAAGAAGCGAGAGAGATGATACAACAAATGTTGGTGGCATCACAAGATAGACAGAGAATAGGTATTATTGGAGCAATATGTCCAATAAAATTCGATGAACAACTTGAAAAAGATATAGAATATTTAGCAAAATGTACTCAAAGTAAAATAGTAATTTTAGATGATCTTTTTATGGAAAAACAATTAAAATATTATAATATAAGAAATAAACAATAAGTGATTAAAATTAGTTAAACTAAAGGCAGGAAAGCGAGTGTTCACACATCGCCTATACACATTGAAGGACAAGCCTTCAAGAATTAATAAAAGAACAAAAATTTTAAGCAGATTTGATACAGAAATTCACCCAATAAACCACTAAAAAATGCCTATTAGAGTGCGAAAGTTCACTAAATGTACTAAATTTTATAAAAATACAATAATTAGTTCACCAAGTGTACTTGAATTTGATTGAAATTTAAAAGAAAAGTACACCAAGTGAACTAGAGATTTAAAAAAATTTTATACAAGTTCACTTAGTGTACTTATTTAAAAATCAACACTTTAATAGCCAAAATAGAAAAAAGGGAAAAAAACGGGAATTGAACTTTATAGAACAGCATAATATAATCGTATTATCAAAAAATGTAAAAACAATCAAGTCAGTCGAAGCTAGCACGACTGGCTTTTTCTGTTGCCTTTTTTGAAATTTAAATTATTCAAGGAGGAGAATTTTTATGTTGTACGAAATCAATTTTGATAATACGAAAAACATCAAACTAAATGAAAAAATTTTTAATTGCAGTATTAAAATAGCAATACTAAACAAAACATTTAATGCAGGACTAATTAAAGAAAAGAGATATTTAGAACTTAAACAAAATATCTTGCAAGAATATAATTTAACTCATATAGGTATTTGAAAATTTAATATTTTGATGTATAATAAGCACATAAAGATTCTCTAAACTTGAGAAAGAGAGGTTAATTTTGAAAGTACAAGTTATAGAGAAGAAAAAATGTCGAATTAATAGAACAACAGGAGAAGAAATAAATGGTAATTTAAAGGTGTGTGCTTATGCAAGAGTAAGTACAGAAAAAGAAGAACAAATAAACAGTTACAATTCTCAATTAAAGTATTATGAAGAAAAAATCAAAAGCAATAGTAATTGGAAATATGTTGGTATTTATGCAGATGAAGGAATAACAGGAACATTAGACTATAAAAGAGATGGTTTTATGAAAATGATGCAAGATGCAACAATGGGCAAATTTGATATGATAATTACAAAATCAATATCAAGATTTGGAAGAAATACAGTAGATACTTTAAAATATGTAAGACTACTAAAAGAGAAGGGAATTGCTATTTATTTTGAAGAAGAAAAAATTAATACTTTAGAAATATCAGGAGAAATCATGCTAACAGTATTAAGTGCAATGGCACAACAAGAAAGCGAAAATATATCTTCTCATGTAAAGCTAGGATTACAAATGAAACAAAAAAGAGGAGAATTAATTGGATATAACGGATGTTTAGGATATGTATATGATAAAGACACAAAAGAAATCTCAATCAATTATGAAGAAGCAGAAATAGTAAGATATATCTTTGAAAGATACTGCCAAGGAGTAGGCTGTACAAGAATAGCAAAAGAACTAACAAATATGAAATACAAAACTCCAACAGGAAAGAAAAAGTGGCACGAATCAACAATAAGAGGTATCTTGAAAAACGAAAAATACAAAGGAGATGTCTTACAAGGAAAAACATATACAACAGATCCAATATCACATAGAAGAGTAGTCAATATGGGAGAAGAAAATCAATACTATATACAAGAACATCATGAGCCAATCATCTCTGAAAGAATGTTTAATCAAGTACAAGAAATTTTACAAAAACGAGGAGGAGTAAGAGGCTCTGGAAGAAGAAAAGGCAACTTTAGTAGAAAATATCCTTTTAGTAGTAGATTATATTGTGGATTTTGTGGTAGTTTATTAACAAGGAGAAACTGGCATTCTGGAACAAAAAATAGTATTACAGTTTGGCATTGTATGGAGTTTGTAAAACATGGAAAAGAAAATTGTCCACATTGCAAAGCTATGAAAGAAAGTATTATAGAAGAAGCATTTACAGAAAGTTACAGACTACTATGTAATAACAATAAAGAACTAATCCAAACATTCTTAAACGAAATAGAAGAAATTATACAAGAAGAGAGTAACGAAAGTTCTATTAAAAGACTGGAGGAAGAAAAACAAATATTAAAAGAAAAGATAGACAAGCTAATTGATTTAAACTTAAATGGAACAATAACATTAGAAACTCTGCAAGAAAAGAAAGCAAAACTACAAAACAAAATAAATAATATAGAAAAAGAACAAGAGCATTTGCAAATAGAATTAGAAGATTCAATAAGTTTAAATCAAGGATTAAACAAGTTTAAAACATTGTTTAAAGACAACGAAATTATGCCAGAATTTGATAAAGATGTTTTTGAACTAATGATAGAAAAAGTTATAATAGGAGAAAAAGGAAGTAATGGAGAAACAAATCCAAGAGTAATAACATTTATCCTAAAATCTGGAAACGAAATCAAGTGCAAAGATGATGAAAAAGAACAAAAAAATCAACAGTCATCATACGAGGTAAGCAAAAACTATCTACAGCCTATGTGTGAGCCACGTGGAATGTGTTGCGGTGATGGGTAGAAAAGAAGAAAAAACAAGTAATACCAATACTTTAAAAGATTTAGAAAAATAAAAAATTAAATATAAAAACCATTTATTTTATAGAAAATTTGAAATGGTAAATGGTTGAATGGTAAAAAAATAAATGGGCAATCCACCTTACAGTAATAAAACACATAGAAGTGCTTTATTTGTTGTTTTAAAAATTATAAAGATTAATGTAAAATTTTGAAGATTAAATTGAGAAAAATATAAAGTTATGATATAGTTTAGAAAAATAGAAATAAAACAAAAAGGTGGTGATTCTATGGAAAAAAAGAAAAACGAAATTATTTTATTTGAAGATGGAGAAATAAAACTAGAAGTAAGTATGAAAGATGAAACTGTGTGGCTAAATAGACAACAATTATCTAAATTATTTCATAGAGATATAAAAACAATTGGAAAACATATAAATAATGCTTTAAAAGAAGAATTAAAAGATATACCAACTGTCGCAAATTTTGCGACAGTTCAAAAAGAAGGAAAAAGAGAAGTTACAAGAAATATTGAATATTATAATTTAGATATGATTTTAAGTGTTGGTTACAGAGTTAAATCAGAGAAGGGTATTATATTCAGAAGATGGGCGAATAAAGTTTTAAAAGAATATATATTAAAAGGATATGCAGTAAATCAGAAAAGATTAGAATATTTAGAAAAAACTATAAAATTAATAGATATAGCAAATAGGATAGATGAGAAATTAGAAAATAAAGATGCAAATGGAATACTAAAAGTTATTGGGGAATATTCAAAGGCATTAGATTTGTTAGATGATTATGACCATAAAACATTAAAAAAAGTTGAAGGAAATATAGATAATAGAAAAATATCATATACTGAATGTATTAAAATTATAACAAAATTAAGATTCAACGAAGAGAGTGATATATTTGCTATTGAACGAGACAAAGGGTTAGAATCAATAATTGGAAATATTTATCAAAGTTTTGATGGACAAGATATTTATAAAAGTATTGAAGAGAAAGCGGCAAATTTTTTATATTTAATAGTTAAGAATCATGTTTTCATAGATGGAAACAAAAGAATTGCTGCAACACTATTTATATATTTTTTAAACTATTATGATATTTTGATAAAAGATGGAAAACAAGTTATTGATAATAATACTTTAACAGCATTAACTTTATTAACTGCTGAATCAAATCCAAAAGAAAAAGATGTTATAATAGATTTAATTATGAACTTTTTAAATGGTTAGGTATGTATCAGTATATAAAGTGGAAAGTTAAGTTAATATAATAATGAATTAAATTATAGAAAGAGAAGAAGAAAATATGAAATGTTATATAAAAGATTATCCAAGACCACAATTTGTAAGAAAAGAATGGGAGAATCTTAATGGAAAATGGAATTTTATATTTGATGATAATGATGAAGGTGAAATAAAAAAATATTTTTTAGATTTTCCAAAGTTCAAAAAGATTTGTGTGCCATTTACATATGAAACTAAATTAAGTGGCATAGAAGATGAAAGTGTACACTATATAGTATGGTATAATAGAAAAATAAATGTAACAAAAAATCAAATACAAGACAAAAAAGCAATACTAAATTTTGAAGGTAGTGACTATAAAACAAAAGTATGGATTAATGGAAAGTATATAGGAGAAAATATAGGTGCATATTCAAGATTTTCATTTGATATAGAAAAATATATTGTAGAGGGAGAAAATGACATTACAATAAAAGTAGAAGATTCTTTATCAAAAGACCAGCCTAGAGGAAAACAAAGATATAAAAAAGAAAGTTGGAAATGTTGGTATATACAAACAACAGGAATATGGAAAACAGTTTGGATAGAATATGTATCTAAAAAATATTTAAAAGGAGTTAAAATTACACCAAAAACCAATAAAGTACAATTAGAGATTGAAATTAATTTATCAGAACAAGATATAGAAAAACAAAAATATTATATCGGAACAGAAATATCATTTAATAATCAAATATTAAATTCAACAAGAAAAATAATAAATAGCAATTATCAAAAAATGGAGATAGATATAGTGCAAGAAGAGATAGAACATGATATACAAAAATGGTCAATTAAAAATCCTAATTTATATGATATTAATTATAAATTATATTGCGAAGATAAAGTCATAGATAATGTAAATTCTTATTTTGGGATAAGAGAAATGGCAATTAAAGGAAATAAAATATACTTGAATGGAGAAGAATTATATTTAAAATTAATATTAGATCAAGGATATTGGAAAGAATCACATTTAACACCACCAAATGAAGAAAGCTTAATAAAAGATATAGAAAGTGTTTTATCGTTTGGATACAATGGAATTAGAAAACATCAAAAAGTAGAAGATGAAAGATTTTTATATTGGTGCGATGTAAAAGGCGTATTAGTTTGGAGTGAAATGGCAAATTGCTATAATTTTGATGATAATTCATTACAAAATTTTACAAATGAATGGATAAGAGTTGTTAAACAAAATTATAATCACCCATCTATAATAACATGGGTTCCTATTAACGAATCATGGGGAATACCAGATGTTAGTATATGTAAAAAAGAGCAGAATTTTGCAACTACTTTATACTATTTAACTAGAGCAATAGATGATACTAGACCAGTAATTTCAAATGATGGTTGGGAACATACAATATCAGACATTATTACAATACATGATTATAAACAAGATGAGGAATTACTTTATCAAGAATATACAGATAAAGAGATGAAAGTATTAAATAATTTAGAAGAATATAATGGAAAACATAGATTATTTGCTAATGGATATAAATACGAAGGACAACCAGTTATAATGAGTGAATATGGTGGTATTGCAATTAATTCAGAAGAAGGATGGGGATATGGTAAACAAGTAAAGAATGAAAAGGAACTTATAGAAAGATTTACTAAACTTACAAATGCAATAAAAAAAATACCATATGTATCAGGTTATTGTTATACTCAGTTAACAGATGTTCAACAAGAAATAAATGGTTTAATGGATGCAGAAAGAAATTATAAAATAGACTCTAATATAATAAGAAATATTAATAATGAGAAGTAGACTAGTAAATTGAAAATGTCAACATTAAGTATTTTAAGATTTGATACTATAAGAAACTTAATAAAAGAGAATATAGAACTTTTACTTTTGACCTATCAACCGTCAGGATACCACATTGAGGGCTACTATTCAACGGAGTGACCACCACGCACGTGGAGTGTTGCTCGGTGCTATATCTAAAAGATACGATACAATAGTTGAGTTTACTGCTTTTGAGGATTTTATTAGTTTTGAGAGAAAAGGCAAAAATAAGATTAAACGAGTAGAAAATAATAAAATTAGGGTAACGATAGAAGTTGATATGGTGTGCGGAGTAGTATAATTGTTTATTAAAATATATGAATGTTTAGAGGTAAAACTTAAAATGTAAAGTATGTAATAATTTGATTTGTTATATGCTTTATTTTTTGATTAATGTGTGATAAAATGTGAACAAATACTTATTTTAATACGGAGGAAAGAAATTATGTTAGAGGCTTATGGAATAAAGAATGTAACTGAAAAGCAATTAAATTTTAATTATGATAAGTTTTATAGAGAAACAGGAATACAATTGAAAAAAGCTAAAACAGATGATGAGAGTAATTTGATAAAAAAACAAAAAGCGAAAGAGTTAGATGAATTATTATATAATGTACATATTGATATTAATGTATTAAAATGTAATTTTATAAATATTTTAAAAAGCGAAAAATCTTCTAAGTATTTATGGATTTTATATAGTAAATATGAGAATGGAGAGAATTACATTGATAGGATTAGTGATACTTTAAAGCAAGAAAATAAAATAATTCGTGGAGGAATAAATACATATAAATTAAATGGCTGGATGGCACATAGTTTATATGTATATCAAATTGTAAACTATAATATCGCATATAATAAAGAATTAGTAAACTTTAATGGAAATAAAGAGAATATAAAACAAATAAGAGAACTTCATGATATATATAATAAATTAAACAAAGAATCAAAACTTTTGTTGAAAGTTTTTACATTAATTCATGACATTGGTGTTATAGAAGATATAAAATTTCATGATAAATTAGGTGCTAAATTTGTAACAAAAGTTTTGAGTGAAATAGGAATTGACAAGTCAAAAATGTCATTGAATTTAAAAGATTTTACAAAAATTTTAAAAGAAATTATAAAATATCATACTTTAATAACATCTTTATCATCTGAAAGTAGTGATTTATATGTACAAAATGAATATGAAAAATTACTATCAGAATTACCTAAAATTGATGATATAAAAAGCGAGATTCCTCAAATTTTATGGTTATTAGCATATGCAGATGTAATTGCAGTTGATGAAAGTTTGATGAACATAGAAAAATACGAAAGAATAAAGGATTGTTTTAATTTCTTTAAACAAATTACTTATGGTGAAAAAACAACCCGAAATAAAGAAATAGTAGCTATTGAAAGAATTTGCGATATAGTAGGAGAAAATAAAGTTGAAAAGTTAACTATGGATTTTGATTATATTTTAAATAAATATAATATTGAAAAAAGGCAGCTTGTAGATGATATGTATAATATAAAGTTAATGAGATATACAGGTCCACTTATGAAAACATTAAATAATACTGAAATGACAATAAATATACTTTATGAATTATTTGAATTGATAGGATATTTTGAAGGAAAAGAGAAATTAAAAGAGTATACTATTATTTTTGTACCAGATAAACACGAAAATGATTTTGTAGAACAATTTAATAATAATAATTTTTTTGAATGTATAAAAAAAATGAAAGAAAATAACAAAAATGAATTTACATATAAAAATATTAATATAAATAAAGGAATAAATGATAATGGAAAATATTTACATATAAGAGTAGTATAAAGCAAATTATAAAAATACTTAAATCATATGTAATAATTCTAATGTGCCTTATAAAATCAAGTCAAGGTTAAAGTGAATGTGCTGTCGCACAACCTTGACTTAATTTTAAAAGCACATTATTTTTCAATTAAGAGGATTTAAGGATAAGTATATTTAACTAAGTAGACATAAGCACTATTAAAACTCAAAATACCTCATTAGAAATGAGGGCAGGAAAGCGGTATTAACATATCGCTTACACACATTGAAGGACAAGCCTTCAAGAGTTAATAAAGAAACAAAAATTTTAAGCAAATATGATGTAAAAATTCACCGAGTGAACAGGCTCAAACCCGCTATTCTTCGTTAAAATTGAAAATGGTGAACTAAAAATTTAAAAAAGTTCACTCATTTTAGGCAAAAGTTCACCGAGTGTACTCGATTTTCATAAAGTAAGTTCACTAAGTGAATGTGAAAAGAGTAAAAAGTTTTCAAGTACACCAAGTGAACTAAATCTAAATTTTATAAGTACACTTAGTGAACTTGTGATTTCAAATCATATTTTTTTTAGTTCACTTAGTGTACTTATTAAAAATTATATTAGAAATAGAAAATAGGGAATAAAAAGGGAATTGATTTTATAAAAACACAATAATATAATGATAGCATGAAAAAGAAAGAGCAAAGAGATTAGCTTAAAAACTAATTTCTCTGCTCTTTTTCTTTTCAAATTTAAAGGAAAAGGAGAAATTTCATGCTACATGATTATGAAATAGAAGTAGATAACTCTAAACAATTAAAAGATAATACTATGCTAAATTGTAGCGTGGAACTATCACTTTTAAATAATCTGTTTAGAGAAAACTTAATACTAGATTCGGAGCAACAAGAAATAAAAAGAAAAATATTAAAAGATTACAAACTTTTATAAATTCAATTTACTTTTTACCTAAAAAATGATATAAAATTATTAAGTTTTATCTCTAGGCGGAATGGAGGAAAGATGGAAATTCAAGTCATAGAGAAAACAAACGGAAGAATCAACAGAGTAACAGGAACAACAATAAAAGAAAGACTAAGAGTATGTGCATATTGTAGAGTAAGCACAGCGGGTGAAGAACAATTAAATAGTTATCAATCACAATTAAAGTATTATGATGAAAAAATAAATAGCAAATCAGAATGGCAATTTGCTGGAATATATGCAGATGAAGCAATATCTGGAACATTAGATTTTAAAAGAACAAACTTTATGAAAATGATACAGGATAGCATGGAAGGTAAAATTGATATGATACTAACAAAATCAATATCAAGATTTGCTAGAAACACATTAGATACTTTGAAATATGTAAGAATGCTAAAAGAGAAAAATGTTGCAATACTATTTGAAGAAGAAAATATCAATACAGGTTCAGGTCAAGGAGAACTAGTATTAACACTACTAAGTGCAATGGCACAACAAGAAAGCGAGAATATATCTTCACATGTTCTATTAGGATTAAAAATGAAGAAAGATAGAGGAGAATTAATTGGCTATAATGGTTGTTATGGATATAACTACAATCTTGAAACAAAAGAAATAACAATCAATGAAGAAGAAGCAAATATTGTTAGATATATGTTTGAAAGATATGTAGAAGGAATAGGATCAAGTACCATAGCAAAAGAACTAACAGCTAAAGGAATAAAAACTCCAAAAGGTGGAGATAAATGGTGCGAATCAACCGTAAGGGGAATACTAAAAAATGAAAAATATATTGGAGATGTTTTAATGGGAAAAACATTTACAATAGACCCAATATCACATAAAAGACTATGAAAATGTAATATACATAGATATGATTACAGGAGATACAAAGCAATGCTATAAGAGGGCTACGAAGCAAATTATTAGTAACATAGAAAATTATTTAAATGAGAATAGAAAATAAATTATAAGAAATTTTTTTTAAGGAGGTCATATAATATATGAAAATTATATCTATTAATCCAGCAAACAAAGAAGTTTTAGGAGAAATTGAAGAAACTACAAAGGAAGAAGTTATAGAAAAAGTAAATTTAGCAAAGTCTGTGCAAAGTAAATGGGCTAATTGGGAGATAGAGAAAAGAATTGAAGTGCTAAAAGAAATATATAACAAATTTGAAGAAAATATAGATAAAATTGCGAATTTAATATCATTAGAAATGGGAAAACCAATTGTTCAATCAGAAAACGAAATAAAGTCTACATTAAAAAATATAAAATGGGACTTAGAAAATGCAAAGAATTGTATTGCTCCAGAGATTACATTTGAAGGTGATAAAGAAATACAAAAAATTTTTTATGAACCAAAAGGTATAATTGTAGCAATTTCACCATTTAATTATCCACTTTCATTATGCTGTGCAATAGCTTTTCAAAATCTAATTGTTGGTAATGTTGTAATTAGTAAACCAGATCCTAATTTACCACTTCTTTATAAACTTTTAGAAGAACTATTGAATAACTCAGGATTACCAAATGGAGTATGGCAGTTTGTATTTGGAGGAAAAGAAATAGGAAGTTTTTTAGTAGAACAAGATATTGAAATGATTTGTTTTACAGGAAATACAAAAACAGGAGAATATCTATATAAAGTAGCAGCAAATAAAATGCTTCCAGTTCTTATGGAATTAGGAGGTTCTGCACCAGGAATTGTATGTGAAGATGCAGATATTGATAGTGTTATTCAAGGAATATTTAAAAAGAAATTTTCAAATAGTGGGCAATTATGTCATGCATTAAAAAGGTTAATTGTTCACGAAAGTATATTTGATGAAGTTGTAGAAAAACTTAAAAATATTGTTGAATCACAAATTATAGGAAATCCACTTGATAGAAATACAACAATAGGTCCTCTTGTAAATACAAAGCAAATTAATACTTTATTAGAACAATTTGATGATGCAGTAAACAAAGGTGCAAATATTGTTTGTGGTGGAAAACAACCAGAAGAAAAAGAAAATTATTTTGAACCAACAATTTTAACAAATATTACAAAAGATATGAAAGTGTGGAAAGAGGAAGTATTTGGACCAATATTACCTATTGTTAGCTTTAAAACAATAGAAGAAGCGATTGAACTTGCAAATGATACTATTTATGGTTTAGGCGGATATGTATTTACTACAAATAAAGAAGATTTTGAAAAAATAAGTAAAGAATTAAAAACTGGAATGGTAGCTTGCAATAATTTGGCATATTCTGCACCTTATAATCCATTTGGTGGAGTTAAAAAATCAGGTTTAGGAAGAACTCGTGGAAAATGGGGATTAAGAGGATTATGCAACATTAAAGTAGTTACATTTGAAAAGTAGTAAGTTACTTATAAGAGTTATATTACGAAAAAAGTGAAAAATTCGTAATACAAAAATCTTTATTACGAAAAATCACTAATTTTAGTAATATGGGAATTAAATATGTCGGAAACTTTCGTAAATTATTTGGTATTTACGAAGATTTCCGACAAGTAAATATAAATACTTGATATAAAATTTAAGAGTAAGTATTTTTAATATTTTGCCGTTATAGTTCGTAAATCGAATAAAATTTACGAATTAAAACGGCAATTTTTTAGATATTAGTGTATTTAAATTGAAAGTGGGCATATTATATAATAAACAATATTTTTTATGCATTATTATTGCATAAAAAATAAAAATATGATATACTAATAACAAATTGGAGGTTTTATTATGATAACAAGTTTAAAATTTAATAATTGCTTTGCTTTTAATAATACTATAGAAATGAGTTTAAAAGCAGATATGAGAACAAAAAAATTTTCATCAAATGTAACTAATATAAATGATAACCTAAATATATTGAAATCCACAGCTATTTATGGTCCAAACAATACAGGAAAAACTACTTTAATAAATTGTATTAAAGCGATTAAAGGAACTTTACTAAATAAGGAAATTCACTTAGATTCAAATATATTTACAGACAGCAATATTTGCGAGGAAGCAATTTCATTTATATATGATAACAAAGAGTATTTATATGAATATAAATTTGATGATAAAAAAATGATGTATATATATGAAAAAATGTGTCAAATAGTTAAAGACCAATATAATAATGAAAAAGAAGAACTAATATTTTTAAAAGATACAATTAATGAAAAATATGAATGTCCACAAGATGAAGAATTAGCAAAAGTATTAAATATAGCTTCTAATAACAATATTTTAATATATACAGTACAAATTGAAAAATTCCCAATATTAGAAAAAATAAAAACCATATTAACAGGTATAGCAAATAGTATTGAAATAGTAGATATGAATAAAATACCAAATTCAAAAACAATACAAATGTTAAAAAATAAAGATGATGAAACAAAAAAAGTTGTTGAGTTTATTAAAAATGCCGATTTGTATTTGGAAGATTATATGTATATTGAAGACTTAAATGTGGAGATAGATGGAAAAGTTGTAGATGAGAAAATTCTAAAAAATCAAAACTTTATGGATCAAATAAAAATTGTGTCAGTTTATAAAGGGCAAGCAGTGCCAAGTATTATATTTGATTCATTAGGAACAAGAAAATTTGCAGCTCTTGCAAGTTATGTAATAGAAGCAATTGAACAAGGCAAAACATTAGTAATTGATGAATTAGATAGTAGTTTGCATTTTAAAATTACAAGAGCAATAATCAGTATGTTTAATAATGAAATAAATAAAAAAGCACAATTAATAGCTACTCTTCATGATATAAGTTTGTTAGACTGCAAGAGAATGTTTAGAAAAGAGCAAATATGGTTTACAGACAAAGATGAAAATGGAACAGATTTATATTCGCTAAAAGAATTTAGTTATGCAGAAAATGGAGTAAGAGATACATCAAATATACAAGAAAAATATATTAAAGGTGAATTTGGAGCAATACCTGAACCAGACTTAATATCTACCTTATTGGAGGTGGATAATGAGGAAATATAAAGGAAAGAAAATATGCATTATATGTGAAGGATATGAAGAATTAGATTATATTGAGACTTTAAAAAGTAAAGCCATATTTTCCAACAAATATGATTTTATCACAGTAAATGCAAAATCAATAAACACAATAATAGCAAGGTATCAAGAAAAATATCAATCAGATTCATATTCTTTGGTTTTAATATTCTGTGATACAGATAAAGGACCATCAGAAAAATATAAAGAAATTAAACAAAAAATAAATGACTTTCATGGAGAAGATGTAGCAGATGACATAGTAATATTTGGAAATCCATGTACAATGCAAATAATACTTTCACATTTTGCTGAAATAAAATTAACAAGTCAAAGCAAAGTTATAAATAGTAAGTATATAAAGGAGTATGTTGGCATTGATAACTATAAAGCTACAGATGAGCAAAGAAAAGAATTATTTAGCAAAATTAAAAGAAGTAATTATGAAAAAATGAAGGAAAATGTAGCTAAGTTATCAACAGATGACAATATAACTTCTAGCACCAATATATTGAAGTTTGTTGAACACTTTGAAAGTGATGATGAAAGTTGGATAGATGAAATAAATAGAAAATTATAATTTAGAGAATGGAGAAGAAAATGAAAATTGTATCAGTAAAAATAAAAAACTTTCGAGGATATAGGGAAGAAGTAGAAATAAAATTTGATGATTTAACTGTATTTGTTGGAAAAAATGATGTAGGAAAATCAACGATTTTAGAAGCACTTGACATATTTTTTGACGATGGAAAAGGTGTAGTTAAAATTGAAAAAAATGATGTAAATGTAGAAGAAATTCAAACCGAGTGTACTCGATTTTTATAAAATATTTTAGATTTAGTTCACCAAGTGTACTTAATTTTTAGAAAAAAGTTCATTTAGTGAATGTGAAAATGGTATTAGAATAGAAATATAGACACAAAATTTTACACTTACAAAAAAAGATGTTAAAATAAAAACAGAAAAGAGGTAAGTGTGTATGAGTAAACAATATAACAGTTATACAGAAGAATATAAGAAAACAATAGTAGCCTTGTACGAATCAGGGAAAAAAGTAGCAGAATTAGTAAGTGAATATGACCTAGAAAAAAAGTTAATATATAATTGGATAAAAAAATATGGAAAAGTAAAGACAGAAACAGGATTAATAACAAATAATGATGAATTATTAAAACTAAAAAAAGAAAATATGAGATTACAAGAAGAAAATGAAATATTAAAAAAGCAATGGTCATATTCACACAAAAATAGAAGATAAAATAAAATTTATTGATATGATGAAAGATAAACACAGCATAGGACTTTTATGCAAATGTATGGGAATACATCATTCAGTATATTACTATCACAAAAATAACAAAACAAACAGATATAAGGAAAATAATAAAGAATTAGACAAAAAAATACTGGAAATATATACTGAATCAAAAAGAAGATATGGATCACCCAAAATACAGAAGGTACTAGCAAGTAAAGGAACAAAAACAAGTCAAAAGCGAGTAGCAAGAAGGATGAGAAAACTAGGAATACGAAGTATAGTAGTGAAAAAATATAATTATGCTGAAAATAAAAGAGTAGATGATACAAATAAACCCAACTTATTAGAACAAAATTTGAATGCAATAAAGTCAAAGGAAAAATGGGTTGGAGATATAACATATATTTATACAAAAGAAATAGGATGGACATATTTAGCAATAGTAATGGATTTATATGATTTAAAAATAATAGGATACTCATATGGAAAGCATATGACAGCAAATTTAGTAATACAAGCATTAAACAATGCTGTATGTAATGTAGGAATAGAAGAAGGAATGGTATTTCATTCAGATTTAGGAAGTCAATACACATCAAATGATTATGAAGAGTTATTAAAAACATTAAATATAAAGCATTCATATAGTAAAAAAGGGATATCCATATGATAATGCAAGTATGGAAAGCTTCAATGCCATATTAAAGAAAGAAGAAGTAAATCAAAGAAGATACATAACATTTGAAGAAGCAAGATTAGCAATATTTGAATTTATAGAAAGTTGGTATAATAACAAAAGAATACATAGTAGTTTAGGATATATAACACCGAATGAAAAGAAAGATTATACTATGAAAAAACGGCATAATCTTTATAAAAAAGTGTGAAAATATGTGTCTAAATAACTGACCTAAATCCAATTTGCAGGAGAAGGCAATATTGGACATATGATAGAACAAGTAAAAATTTATAAAGATAAACTATTTTAAGGAAGAAAAATAAATATAAGGATTATTTAAATAAAAATTAGAAATTTGATCTTGAAACTTAGAAAAAAATTGTATTGACAAACTACTGATATTGTAGTATTATAATTAATATGATATGCGGATGTGGCGGAACTGGTAGACGCGCTGGTCTTAGGAACCAGTGCCTTAGGCGTGGGGGTTCGAGTCCCTTCATCCGCACCAATTTAGCCTTTATTAAAGTTTTAAAGACTTTATATAAAATCTAATTGACAAACACTATCAATATAGTTTAAAATAAATAATGTGCTCACAAGAGGTGCATTTAAACATGGTGGATGTAGCGTAGTTGGTTAACGCGCCAGTTTGTGGCACTGGAGATCGTGGGTTCGAGTCCCATCTTCCACCCCAGTTTTAATTTTATATTGGGCTGTAGCCAAGCGGTAAGGCACCAGACTTTGACTCTGGCATGCGCTAGTTCGAATCTAGCCAGCCCAGCCAATTTAAAGAATTATCTAATTAAACTTATTTCTTAATAAGTGAGTTTAAATATGATAATTTTTTTATTTTCGACTACAATAGTATAAAAAATTACAGGTAGAAGTTAATTTTCTACCTGTAATTTTTTATTACATATTTTGCTCGCCTGGAATAAAATAATCAATTACACCGTAGATTAAAGCACCAATAATAGCGGCCATCCAAGAAATAGTATAACCAGCTACAAAGAACTGAGTTACATATAATGTAACTGCTGCTAAAACAAAACCTACAAAACCTTTACCAAAGCTACTTACATGAAGACCTGTAAATTTAACAATTAAATAGTCTATTGCAGTTAAAACAACAGCAGCTATTGCTAAAGTCCAAAAATTATTTATACTAAAACCAGGAGTAAAAAATGCAGTTATTGCAAGAACAACAGCAGCTGTTACTAAACGCCAAATAACTTGACCTACAGCTCCCATTGTACTTTCTGAGTTAGAGCTACTCTGACTATTTGCCATTTTACTTAAACCTCCTTAAAAAGAGTAAAATTATAAATTGTGAAGAAAATAAAAATTCATCACAGTTATTAGTATTATTTACAGAAAATAAATTATTATTCAAACCTGAATAATTTATATGAATTTGAAGAAAATAAAATTAAATAAAAAAATCTAGTAATAAAAAATAAATATTATATATGTAAGAACATGGAATTCTATGTTCTAGAAAAAATAAAATCAATTCAAAATAAGGAGGTTAGAATGCTAATTATTTTAGTAAGAACAATAATTTTATACATATTAGTTCTAATAGTAATGCGCTTTATGGGAAAAAGAGAAATAGGACAGCTTCAACCATTTGAACTTGCAATTTCTATAATGATAGCAGATTTAGCTAGTATTCCAATGTCTGAACTTGGAATACCAATTACAAATGGAATAATTCCAATTTTAGGATTATTACTTATGCATTTATTAATTTCTGTCTTAAATATGAAAAGTATAAAATTTAGACAAATAATTTGTGGCAAACCTAACATTTTAATATATAGAGGAAAAATAGATGAAAAAGCCCTAAAAAAGGAAAGATTTACAATAAATGAATTAGAAGAAAGGCTAAGAGGAGCCAATATAATGAATTTAGGAGATGTAGAGTATGCAATATTAGAAACAAGTGGACAAATAACCGTTATACCAAAACCAAATAAAAGAACTACAACTCCAGAAGATTTTAATATAGAAGCAGAGTATGAAGGGATACCATATGATTTAGTAATAGATGGAGAAATAATGAGAAAGAATTTGCTAAAAATTGGAAAAGACGAAAATTGGCTTAAAAAGCAGTTAGAGAAATTTAATATAAAATCAGAAGAAGCGTTAATTGTAACATTTGATGGAAAGGGTAATATATTTTGTCAGAAAAAGGAGAAAAATTAAATGAAAAAAGAAATTATAATTACATTATTAATGTTAGTATTTATAATAATGTTAAATTATATTACTCAGAACTATACAAAAGAAAGTGTAAATTTATTAATTAATAAGTTAGAAGAAATAAAACAAGAAACAATAAAAGAAGAATTAAATGAAGAAATAGTAAAAGTCAAAATGGATGAACTTGATATTTTGTGGAAACAAAAAGAAAGTAAACTTGCCTATTATATTGAACATGACGAATTAGAAAAGGTAGGATCTAAAATAAATTTAATAAAAGGAAATATAGAAAATACTTCTTACGAAGAAACAACGCAAGATTTAGAAGAGACGATTTTTATATTAAGACATATAGAGGAAAAATATAAATTTATAATTAAAAATGTGTTTTAAATAACTTAAATAATTAATTTATTTTTTGAATTCCGTTCAGCTAAAGCTTACTGGATTTGTAATTCACTTCGTTCAAATAACTCCAGCATCCAAGGCGTTTAATATAGAAAATATTTAAATTATAGATACACATTTTAACTGTATTAAATGTTAAATGGCTAAATGTCGAACTCGTTTTAAAAAATAAATTAATTATTTATAATATAAAATTAAGGAGGTGGTGTGCCACTTCCTTAATTTTTATTATCTACTTACAACATTCGCTAGATTCTTCTTGCTCACATTCTTCTTCTCTTGGGCAACATGGTTTTTCTAGTCTTAAATCAAAGTCACAGCAATCCATTTTTTCACCACGTAAACATTTTCCTTCATGTTTTCCACTAGCGCAAATTTTATAATGTTCAACTTGGTCAGCCCAAATTTGTACTTCATAAAATTTATTTGGACAAAGTGGTCCAAATACAAAGCTTCCATCTTTATCTGTAAAAGTATGAGAAACAGGACGTTTTTCTACTTTTCCACAATCTTTAACAACTTCAATAAGTTTAACAACTGCATCACAAACTGGTTCTTTATAACAATCTTTAACTATTCCATAAATAACATTTCTATTATCTTCTGGTAAAGTAATATCTAAATCAAATTGTTTTCCAGATTCAATAAATCCATCTACACCAACAATTGGACACATAGGTTTTTTATCAAATTCCATAATTATTTTCTTTCCTTTCTAAAAAATTCTAAGCATTTGCTTAATATATTTTATGTATATTTGAAAAAAATGTTATTATTTGTTATTATATTAAATACATTATAATGAAAGGAAAAATAATATGGATAATAGAAAAATAGGTATATTTGATTCTGGAGTTGGTGGATTAACAGTCTTTTCAGAGATAACTAAAACTTTGCCAAATGAGGATATAATATATATAGGAGATACAAAAAGATTTCCATTTGGAAATAAGTCTAAAGAAAGTATAATATCTATTTCAAAACAAATAATAAATTATCTAATTATGCAAGATGTAAAATTAATAGTGATAGCTTGTGGAACTGCAACAAGTCAGGCTTTAGAAGAATTAAGGAAGATATATAAAATACCAATAATTGGAATAATAGAGCCAACAATCCAAAATTGTATTAATAAAAATACAAAAAGTGTTGGAATAATAGCAACAAAAGGAAGTATAAGAAGTGCACAGTGGGAAAAACAAATAAAGTTAAAAAATAATAAAATAGAGACAATATCAATACAAACGCCGCTTTTAGCACCTATGGCAGAAGAAGGATGGATCCGGAAATAATGTTGCAAAAATGGCAATAAAAGAATATATGAGTAAATTTAAAAATACAAAAATAGAAAAATTAATATTAGGTTGTACACATTATCCATTATTTGAAAAATTAATACAAGAAGAACTAGGAAATAAAGTAGAAACTATAAACACAGGAAAGCAAATGGCCAAATACCTAAAGAGATATTTAGAAGAAAACCAAATATTAAACTGTAGAGGGGAAAATGGAGGTAACTGTAGTTACTCTCAAAAATATGAAATAAATCTAACAGACACAGAATGTAATTTCATAAATGTAGCTGAAAAACTATTAGGTAAAAAGGTTGAAATAAGTAAAATAGAATTATAAATAGCTTTAAAATTGCAATATAGTATAAATTATTACAAAAAAACCAAAAATGTATTGACACATCTAGATTTGTTGAATATAATTCTAAACAGATATTAAGCAGGAGGTACATAATATATATGAACAAAAATGGTGTGTATTATTCTTTAGATTTATATGAGAATATGCCTGATGAAGATTTAGTAGATAAAGCTTCATTAGGGGATAAACACGCTTTAGAATATTTATTAGGAAAATATAAAGAACTTGTAAATATGAAAGTTAGTAAATATTTCATAATTGGAGCAGAAAAGGAAGATATAGTTCAAGAAGGAATGATTGGATTATATAAAGCTATAAAAAGTTATAGTAATGATAAGAAAAATAGTTTTAAATCATTTGCAAATATGTGTATAGAAAGACAACTAATTACCGCAATAAAAACTTCAAATAGACAAAAACATATGCCACTTAATTCTTATTTGTCATTAAATAATTCTGCATATGATAATGATGAAGATACAGAATTAATAGAAGTATTTAATAGTAAAACAGTTGAAGATCCATTAGAAACAATAACAAAAAAAGAATATTATGAATCTATAGAAGATGCAATAGACAAAAACTTAAGTGATTTTGAAAAACAAGTACTAGATAGATATATTCAAGGGGAAAGTTATGTAGATATAGCAACTAAATTAAATACTCCTGTTAAGTCTATAGACAATGCGATTCAAAGAATAAGAAAAAAAGCTATAAAGAGTATAAAATAAATACTTTGCATAAACTAGGAGAAGAAAATGATTTTATATCCAAAAAAATATTTTGAAAAAATAACAGATATAGATACTGAATTTTTAATAAAGAATAATATAAAAGCATTAATTTTAGATGTAGATAATACATTAATAGATATAGAAAAAAATATAATTAAAGGATTAGAACAATGGATATATACCATGAAACAAAATGGAATAAAATTTTATATTTTGTCAAATTCCAATGATGCAAATAAAGTAGAAAAAATTGCTAAAAAGCTAAATATAGACTACTTTTATTTTGGAATGAAACCTTTAAAACATGGCTTTAGAAAAATACAAAAAAAACTTCAAATAGACAGTAAACATATAGGCGTTGTTGGAGATCAAATATTTACAGATGTATTAGGGGCAAATAGATGTAAAATGTTTTCAATTTTAGTAAAGCCAATTTCTGAAAAAGACATTTGGATTACTGTTTTAAAAAGACCAATAGAAAATAAGATAATAGAAAATTATAAAAAAACAAAGGAGAATACATAAATTATGTATATTAACAATATTAGTATATTCTATTATGCTTTGGTTATAATAGGAGGTATAATTACAGGACAATTAATAGACTGGGCAAATAAAAGATTGCCAGAATATAAAAAAGTATTTTCAAAAGAAATTCTATTAGAATATAAAAGAGAGTTTAAACCAAACTACATATTAATTTTTATAACATGTTTTATATTTGTGGCTTTATTATATAAATTTGGTTGGAGCAATAAGAATATAAGTAATAATATAGAACTTATAAAATACATAATATTAACACCAATGCTATTATGTGCATTTATTATAGATTATAAATTACAAATAATACCAAATAGATTAGTTTTAACAATGTTTGAAGTAGCACTATTATTTATGTTTATACATGGGCAATCAAACATAAATATGGCTGTTAATATGCTACTTGGAATGGTAACAGGAGCAGGTATATTTTTAACAATTACTATAATAGGCTCAATGATTGCAGGAAAAGAAGCAATGGGATTTGGTGATGTAAAACTAATGGGAGTATTAGGGTTAATATTTGGATTTCAAAATATAATAGCAATTTCGGTAATGTCATTTTTAATAGGAGCAATACTTAGTATAATACTATTAGTAAGTAAAATTAAAAAAATAGATGAATATATACCATTTGGACCATTTATAATAATAGCGGTATTTATAACAATATTTGTACCATTTGACTTTATATTACTAGCATTACTAAAAATTTTTACATTAGGAATGTACAAAGAATAGATTTCTCTTAAGAATAATATTAATTTGAAGGAAATAGTTTTATGAATGATAAAATAATATGTTTAAGAAATAAAATAAGAGGATTAGATATGGAAGGAATGATTGTGTCTAATCCTATTAATATAAAGTATCTAACACGGAATAGAAGCCGAAGGGGTACTTTTAATTACAAGGAAAGAAAACATTTATATAACTGACCCAAGGTATATTGAAACTGTAAATAAAACATTAACATTAGAAGATGAAATTGTAGTATATAATATAAGAGATATAGATTCAAATGATTTTGAAAATTTTTTTATGTTTTGCGAAAATGTTGGATTTGAGGAAAATTATGTAACATACGCAAAATATAAAGAATATATGCACATATACAAAATTAATAATTTGGTAGAAACAGAAAACATAATAGAAGAACAAAGAATGATAAAAGATGATGAAGAAATACAAAAAATAAAAAAAGCATGTGAAATTACAGATAACAGTTTTGAATATATTTGTAAATACATAAAAAAAGGAATGACGGAAATACAAATTGCAAGAGAGCTTGAAAACCATATGTATGAATTAGGTGCAAGTGACATAGCGTTTGAAACAATAATAGCGTCAGGAGAAAACTCATCAATGCCACATGCTGTTCCAACAAATAGAAAAATTGAGTCGAATGATGTTATATTAATAGATTTTGGATGTAAATATAAGGGTTATTCGTCAGATATGACAAGAACTATATTTGTAGATGGAATAACAGATAGTGAGAAAAAGATTTATAATTTAGTACTAACAAACCAAGAAAAAGTATTAAGACAAATAAGAGAGGATAGCAATGTTAGAACTCTAACAATGATGGTAGAAAGTGATTTTAAAATAAATGGATATACATTAGACCATGCACTAGGACATGGAGTAGGTTTAGAAGTTCATGAAATGCCATATATAGGAAAAAAAGATTTTAATCTAAAAGAAAATATGATAATAACAAATGAGCCAGGAATATATATTCCAGGAATATTTGGAATAAGAATAGAAGATACAGTATTAGTACAAAAACAAACTTATCAAAGATTAACAAAAGCTAGCAAAGAAATAAGAATAATTTAATAAAAACATGCTAAAATATAATACTTGTTATATTAATAGATATGTAAAATATAGGAGGAAAATTATGAAAGCAATAGAAATTAGAAATAAATATTTAGACTTTTTTGAAAAACATGGACATAAAGTAATACCAAGCGCTCCGCTAATTCCAGAAAATGATCCATCGGTTTTATTCAACATAGCAGGAATGCAGCCACTTGTTCCATATTTATTAGGACAAGCACATCCAGAAGGAAAGCGTCTTACAGATTATCAAAAATGTGTTAGAACAACCGACATAGATGAGGTTGGAGATAATAGGCATTTAATATATTTTGAAATGCTTGGAAATTGGTCTTTAGGAGACTATTTTAAAGAAGAAACAATAGCAATGAGTTTTGAATTTTTGACAAAAGAGCTAAACATCCCAGTAGAAAAATTATCTGTAACAGTATTTGCAGGAGATGAAAATTGTCCTAAAGATGAACTAGCAGCCAAATGCTGGAAAAAAGCAGGAATATTAGATGGACATATATATTACTATGGTAAAGATGAGAATTGGTGGATAGCAGGAGAAGAAGGTCCATGTGGACCAGATTCAGAAATATTTTATGATACAGGAAAACCAGCATGCTCTCCAAATTGTGAACCTTGTTGCGATTGTGGCAAGTATGTAGAAATTTGGAATAATGTATTTATGGAATATTTTAAATCAAAAGATGGCACATATACAAAATTAGATCAAAAAAATGTTGATACAGGTCTAGGATTAGAGAGAATGGCAATGCTTTTGCAAGGTAAAGAAACTCCATTTGATACAGAAATCTTTAAACCAATAATGGAAAAACTAGAAGATTTGCAAAAAGTAGACTTAATAGAAAGCAGAAGAATAATTGCAGAACACCTTCGTTCTAGCATGATGATAATATCAGACGGAGGAAGACCAAGTAATGTAGATAGAGGATATATTTTAAGAAGATTAATTCGTAGAATGATAAGACATATGAATAAACTGCAAATAGATTTAAATGAATTATCAAATATAATAGATATAAATATTAAAAACTTAAATGAAATGTATCCAGAACTTGAAACAAACAAAGAAATAATAAAACAAACAATATTAGATGAAAAAGATAAATTTGTAAAAACATTATCACATGGAGAAAAAGAATTTACAAAAGCAATGAATAAAGCAAAACAAGAAGGAAAAGATAAAATAGATGGAAATATAGTATTTAAGTTATATGATACATATGGATTTCCACCAGAAGTAACAAAAGAGCTTGCAAAAGAAAATGGGATGAAAATAGAATTAGAAGAATTTAACAAATTATTTAGAAAGCATCAAGAAAAATCAAGACAAGGCTCAGAGGCAAAATTTAAAGGAGGATTATCTGAGCAAAACAAAACAACAATAAAATATCATACTGCAACACATCTATTAAATGCAGCATTAAAAAAAGTACTTGGACCAGATACGCATCAAAGAGGTTCAAACATAACAGTAGATAGAATGAGATTTGATTTTAACTGTGATCATAAATTAACAAATGAAGAAAAAATGCAAGTAGAAGAATTAGTAAATAAATGGATCAAACAAGGAATAAAAGTAACAGTAGAAACAATGAAGAAGCAAGATGCAATAAAATCAGGAGCAGAATGTATGTTTATAGAAAAATATCCAGATGAAGTTACAGTATATACAATAGGAGATGTATCAAAAGAATTATGTGGAGGCCCACATGTAAAAAATACAAATGAACTTGGAACATTTAAAATAAAAAAAGAAGAAGCAAGTTCAGCGGGAATAAGGAGAATAAAAGGAATTTTAATAGAAGATTAAAATTCTATGTAAGGGTTATAATAAAGCAACTTACAAGAAAGAAGGAAAATAAATGAAAAAGAAAAAGCCTACAAATAAATTAATATCAAATTCTGCAATAACCCTAATTGTCCTAATTATCACGATAATAGTATTATTAATATTATCAGCAGTAAGTTTAAATATGGTATTAGGAGAAAATGGAATAATAACAAAAGCAAAAATTGCAAAACAAAAAACAAATCAATCTCAAATAGATGAAGAAAAAGAATTACAAAAGTTAGAAAACTATTTAAGTATAGGAAGACAAGAAAATGTAGGAACATTATATGGAATAGAAGCAACGCAAGGAAATGGAACAGAAGAAAAACCATATAATATAACAAATGCAGATCAATTATTAGCATTATCAAATCTAGTAAATGGTGGAAGAAACTTTGAAGGAATATGGTTTGCATTAGTAAATGATATAGAATTAGATTCAACTAAGAATTGGTTACCAATAGGAACAGAAAATAATAAATTTAAAGGGAATTTTAATGGAAATAACCATTTAATAAGAGGCTTATTTTTTAAAGACGAAACAGCTAACAATGTTGGATTATTTGGATATGCAGAACAAAGTATAATAAAAAATATAAGGATTTCTTCAGAAAAAAGTAGTATATTGGCTAATCAGAGAGTTGGAGCTATAGCGGGAGAAATAAATAATAGTACAATTGAAAACTGTATAAATGAAGCAAATATATATTCTATAGAATATAATGCTGGTGGAATAGTTTGTAGATTATCAAACTCTAGTATAAAAAATTGTACAAATACTGGTAATATAAATTCTCCTAAAAATGCAGGAGCAATAATAGGATATATAGGTGAAGCTACAACATTAAATACTAAAACATATGTAATAAATTGTACAAATAATGGTAATGTTAATAATAATTCTAAAGAAGATGCAGTATATAGAAATGGCGGAATTGTAGGGAGAATATATAATCTAAATGGAACAATACTTATAAAAGGTTGTACTACTATATGTTTAAATATTTATGGATCAGCTTATAATGAAAGTAATGTAATAGTTGAGAATTAATTAAAGATAAATAATTTGGAGGTAAAAAAATGCAAGATTGTTTATTTTGTAAAATAATAAAAAAACAAATACCAGCAGATATTGTATATGAAGATGAAGAAATATTAGCATTTAAAGACATACAGCCAGCAGCACCAATACACATACTAGTAATACCAAAAAAACATATAGAATCAATAAATAAATTAGAAAAGCAAGATGAATTACTAGTAGGAAAGATATATACAAAAATAAAAGACATAGCAAAACAGCAAGGATTAGAAGATACAGGATATAGAGTAATAGTAAACTGTGGAAAAGATGCAGGTCAAGAAGTAATGCATTTGCATTATCATTTATTGGGTGGGAAGAAATTAGGAGAAAAAATTGTTGATTAAAACAAATTTAAATCAGCAATCTGCACATTTTTGATTTATTAATCAAACCTGACATGACTTCGTCTTGATTATCTTTCAAAAATGCACATCTTACTAATTTAAATTTATTTTAGAAATTGAATATGTTTTTCAATTGAAAGGAGAGATTAAAATGCCACTAGTAACAACAAAAGAAATGTTTGAAAAATCAATGAAAGAGAATTTTGCAATAGGAGCATTTAATGTAAATAACATGGAAATAATACAAGCAATAGTAGATGCAGCAGCAAGTGAAAATTCACCAGTAATCTTGCAAGCATCTGCAAGTGCGATAAAATATGCAAGAATAGGATATTTAAGAAAAATGGTGGAAGCGGCACTAGAAGAACATGATATTCCAATAGCACTACATTTAGACCATGGACCTGATTATGAAACATGTAAAATGTGTATAGATAATGGTTTTACATCTGTAATGATAGATGGTTCAAAATACGATTTTGAACAAAACGTTTCATTAACAAAAAAAGTAGTAGAATATGCACATATGAAAGGTGTTGTAGTTGAAGCAGAACTTGGAAAACTAGCAGGAGTTGAAGATGATGTAAATGTAGATGCCAAAGATGCAATGTATACTAACCCAGATGAAGCAGAAGAATTTGTAAGAAGAACCAAATGCGATTCCTTAGCAATAGCAATAGGAACAAGTCATGGGGCATACAAATTTAAAGGAGATGCAAAACTTAGGTTTGATATATTAAAACAAATAAAAGAAAAGATACCAAATACACCAATAGTACTACATGGAGCATCAACAGTAATACCAGAACTTGTAGAAAAATGTAATAAATATGGAGGAAAAATTCCGGGAGCAAAAGGAGTACCAGATGTAATGCTACATCAGGCAAGTAAATCAGGAGTATCAAAAATAAATGTAGATACAGATTTAAGACTCGCAATGACATCTGAAATAAGAGAGGTTTTTGCAGAAGATCCTGCAGTATTTGATCCAAGAAAATATCTAACACCTGCAAGAGAATCTATAAAAAGAACAGTAGAGCACAAAATAAGAGATGTATTTGGTTCTTCAAATAAGGCATAAAATATAGGAAAAGTTTCCTACAATATAAAATAACTTAAAGAGGTTAATTAAATGAAAATTGCAGAAGCAAAAAAAAAAGTAAAAGAATTAAGACAAAAATTACAATATTATGCAAAATTATATTATGATGAAGATAGTCCAGCCATATCAGATTTTGAATATGATATGATGATGAATGAACTTAAAAACTTAGAAAGAGAGTTTCCAGAATTAATAGATGAAGATTCATTAACACAAAAAGTTGGAGGAACAGTAAAAGAAGGATTTGAAAAAGTAGAACACGAGGTTCCACTTCAAAGTCTTCAAGATATTTTTTCTTTTGAAGAATTAGAAGAATTTAAAACAAGAGTAGAAAAATCAGCAAAAGAATATGAAATAGACAAGCTAAAATTTATAGTAGAAACAAAAATAGATGGTTTATCTGTTGCCCTTGAATATAAAAATGGAGAATTTGTAAGAGGAGCAACAAGAGGAAATGGACAAGTAGGAGAAGATATAACAAAAAATTTAGAAACAATAAAACATATTCCTAAAAAATTGAAAGAAAATATAAATATAACAGTACGTGGGGAAGTATTTATTGGTAAAAAAGAATTTGAAAAAATGAATGAGCAAAGAGAAATACTAGAACAGCCACTATTTGCAAATGCAAGAAATGCAGCTGCAGGTTCGCTTCGTCAGTTAGACAGTAAAATTACAGCATCAAGACCTTTAGATATATTTGTATTTAATGTACAGAAAATTGAAAACAAAGAATTTAATTCTCATTATGAAGAATTATTATACTTAGAAAAGTTAGGCTTTAATGTAGTTCCTGTTAGAATTCCTTGTAATACAATAGAAGAAAGTATAGAAGCAATTAAAAAAATTGGAGAAGATAGAGAAGAATTAAGTTTTGGAATAGATGGAGCAGTTATAAAAGTAGATGATTTATATTTAAGACAAAAGATGGGAACAACAGCTAAAACGCCAAGATGGGCAATAGCATATAAATATCCACCAGAGCAAAAGCAAACCAAATTAATAGATATAATTTGCCAAGTAGGAAGAACAGGAGCAATTACTCCAATGGCAATATTAGAGCCAGTGAAAGTTGCAGGATCAACAATATCTAAAACGACCCTTCATAATGAAGATTTTATAAAGGAAAAAGGTCTAAAAATAGGAGATACAGTAGTAATACAAAAAGCAGGAGATGTAATACCAGAAGTTGTAGAAGTAAAAGCACAAAAAAGAACTGGAAAAGAGAAAAATTTTGTAATGCCAACTAAGTGTCCTGTATGTGGAGCAGAAGCTATAAGAGAAGAAGGAGAAGTTGCAATTCGTTGTACTGGTATAGAATGCCCTGCAAAATCTTTGAGAACAATAATACATTTTTGTTCAAGAGAAGCAATGAATATAGATGGATTAGGGTATAAAATAATAGAGCAATTAATAGAAAAGAAGTTAATTAATAACATTGCAGATATATATACTTTAAGTTTAGAAGGTATAGCATCATTAAAAAAGAATGGAACAAAATTTGCAGCAAATTTGGCCGATGCTATTAATAAAAGCAAACAAAACGATTTATACAGACTAATTACAGCACTTGGAATTAGGCATATAGGAACAAGAAGTGCAAAAATTTTAGCAAGAAAATATAAAACAATGGATAATTTAATGAATGCGAATATAGAAGATTTATCTATGGTAGAAGATATTGGAGAAATAACAGCTAAAAGTATATATAACTTTTTTAAAAGTGAACAAACAATAGATCTAATAAATAAATTAAAAGAATCTGGGGTTAATATGACAGCTCAGGAAGATGAAAATGTAGACAATAGATTTGAAAATAATACATTTGTATTAACAGGAAGCCTAGAAAAATATACAAGGCAAGAAGCAAGTGATATTATAGAAAAACTTGGAGGAAAAGTATCAGGCTCAGTATCTAAAAAAACAAGCTATGTGTTAGCTGGGCAAGATGCAGGAAGCAAACTTACAAAAGCACAAAATTTAGGAATTGCAATAATTTCTGAAGAAGAATTTGAAAATATGATAAAATAACAGAAAGGAAGCAAAATGGAAAATTATACTTTTGAAAGACTTGAAGAAGAATTAGATAAAGGATATCAAATATTTTTTACTTATGTAAGAAATAGATATTTATTATTTAAAACAGCTGAAAATTGCTATACTCAAAAACTAATATCATATAATGAAAAAAATCCACAACCAAGACAAATAGTAATAACAAAAAAAAGAGTAAAAGAAATGTTTCCTTTTATGGAAGATATTGAATACAAAGTAGGGATACCAGAGGTATAGAGCTTAAAATTATATTTATAAAGTTAGTCAAATGAAACATATTAATTAGATTATGGTAATCATAGTTTAATAATATGTTTTTTTTAATTGTTTTATTGTAAAAAATGTAAACTCATGATAAGATTATGACATAGAAAACTAATTAAGGAGATAAGATGATTAAAATTTCAAAAGTAAATAAAACTAAAGAATATGTAAAACTTTTTATTATATAAAGTGTGAGGTGTAGATAATGGAAAATGTTGTATTGATAACTGGAAGTAGTAAAGGTATTGGAAAGGCCACAGCTGTAGAGTTTGCAAAATTAGGGTACAAATTAGTAATAAACTATTTGACAGATAAAGAAAATGCAGAAAAATTATCAAGCTATTTAAAAGAAGAATACAAAACGGAAACATTGGTAATTAAAGCAGATGTATCAGATGAAGAACAAGTTAAAAATATGGTACAAGAAACCATAAATAAATTTGGAAGAATAGATGTACTTATAAATAATGCAGGGATAGCAATAGATAAAGAATTTGAGGATAGAACAGTCGAAGATTGGAAAAAAACATTAGAAGTGAATACAATAGGAACTTTTCTAGTATCAAAATATGTAAGTGAAAACATGATGAAAAATAAAAGTGGGAAAATAATAAATATATCTTCAACAAATGGAATAAATACATTTTTTCCATCAAGTATAGATTACGATGCATCAAAAGCAGCAATTATAAACTTAACATATAATTTAGCAATACAATTTGCACCATATATAAATGTAAATGCAGTAGCACCAGGTTGGGTAAATACAGAGATGAATAAAGAACTAACAGAAGACTTGATAAAAGAAGAAACAGAAAAAATATATAAAAAGAGATTTGCTAAGCCAGAAGAAATAGCAAAAGTAATTTGTTTTTTAGCATCAGATGATGCAGAATATATTAATAGTACAGTAATAAAAGTAGATGGAGGAATGTAAAATGTTTAATATTAATCATGTTGCAATAAGTGTAACAAATGCTGAAAAGAGTATAGAATTTTATAAAAAATTTGGATTTGAAGATTTAAATCTTGGAAAGCAGAAGATGAAAGTATAAAAATAAATATGCTAAAGTTAAATAATACAGTTTTAGAAATATTTTGCTATAAAGAATATACAAAATTGTCAGAAATGGCAAAATCAACAGCTACAGATTTGCCAGTATTAGGAACAAAACATTTTGCATTAGGAGTAGAAAATATTGAACAAGCAAAAGAATTTGTAATTAAAAATGAGATTGCAAATGATATAGAAATAAAAGTTGGAAGATTAGGAGAACCATATTTCTTTATAAAAGATCCAGATGGAATATTAGTAGAAATAATTGAAAATGATTAGGAGAATAAAAATGCAGAAAAATTATAAAAGAATGGAGCATAACGAATTTTTACAACATATAGACAAATTATGCAACCATTTAAGAAAATATATTCAAGATAATAACATAAAAATAGATTATATATGTCCTGTTTTAAGAAGTGGTGCAGTACCAGCAGTATATATTTCCAACAAATTAAATATTGTAAAGTTTTTACCTATACAAGTAAAACATGTTGCTTATAAAAATGGAGAAAATAAAATTGAAATGATTTTTAATCCATTTGGTTCAATAGAAATAAATAAAAAAGAGCCAGTATTTTTAGTAGTTGAAGCAATGCACAGTACAGGAACAAGTGTGGAGATTTGTATAAATGAAATAAAGAATAAATATAAAAATGCAAAAATATTATATGTTTGCTTAACAAAGGAATATGGTAGTAGAGATTTTAAAGATATTGCAGAATATGAAGATGTAGCATTTTATTATAATGGTAATAATGAATTTAGCAAAGAAAAATGTAAAGAATTAGATGTAGAATACTTTTATCCTTTATTTCTTTGGGAAGATTTACAAACAGAATTAGAACATCCAGATGATTTAGAAGATAATATATTTTTTTAATATTAGGAGAGAAATAATGGAATACATAGAAATATTTGATAATAATAAATACAACTCATAATATAAATAAGATTAATAAAAAAAGAAAGGATTTGATAAATTATGAAGATTACAAAATTTCCACAATCATGTTTATTAATAGAAACAAAAGGAAAGAAGATATTAGTTGATCCAGGAAATTTAAAATATAAAGAGGAGTATTTTAATATATGGAATACTGTAGATATAATTTTAATAACACACAAACATCGAGATCATTGTAATACAGAGATATTAGAAAAAATAGATAAGAATATCAAAATATATTCAAGTAACGAAGTAAAAAATGCTCATCCAACATTAGATATAAATATTGTTAAAGAAAATGATGAAATTAGTATTGAAAATAAAATAAAAATAGAAGTAGTACATGCTGAACATGGATATATACCACCAATGAAAACAGGAGCAAAAGTTATTGAAAACATAGGTTATATAATAGATGATAACGAAACAAGAGTATATATAACAAGTGATACTATTTGTTTCCAAAATGAATATAAATGTGATATTTTATGTGTTCCAGTTTCAGATTATGGAGTAGTAATGGGAGCTTTTGAAGCCTCATTATTTACAAAAGAAACTAATGCCAAATTAGTAATTCCTCTACATGCAGATAGTCCTAAATATCCTGTAAATTTTGATTTTGTAAAGGAAATGTTTGATAAAAATGAAATTGAATATGAGATATTGGAAAATGATGAAAGCATCGAAATAGAATAAAAGCAACTGTAACATTATTTATAAATAGGAGTAGAATATGAAAGTTTTAATATTAAGTTTTAGCAGTAATCAAGTAAATGAAGATAGCTTTGTACCAAATAAAATAGGATTAACATTTTCTTGTGTTGAAGAATGCGAAAAACAACTAAAAATGCTAAAATATGAATATGAACATATTTGTATAAATAAAAAGAATATAAAGAAATGTATTGCATGTGGAAAAAGAGGCTGGGGAATTTGTTTAGATGAACATATTTGTATTCAAAAAGATGATTTCAATGAGATTTATAAGTATATGGAAAACTTTGATGCTTACATTTTTATTACTCCAGTGTATTTTCATGAAATGAGCGAATCAGCAAAAACATTTTTTGATAGATTAAAAAGATGCGATGCTTTTAAGGATGATTCGAAAATAAAAGGAAAGAAAATTGTCTGCATTGCTTGTGCTGGTGGAAGTGGTAGTGGAACAGAAGAAACATTAATGGCATTTGATACACTAAATTACTTTTTGAAAACTGAAATGTATGCAAGAATACCAGTAATAAAAGCTAACTTTGAAGAACAAAGAGAAACTATAAGTAAAGCAATGGAATTGGAGGAAAATTAATATGGAGACACTAGAAGAATACTTAGACTTTGCAAAAGATATAGCAAGACATGCTGGAGAAGTAATGCTTAAATATTTCAAACAAAATAATGGTGCAAGTTAAAAAGGAGATAAGACTATTGTAACATTAGCAGATACAGAAATAAATTCATATTTGATAAAAAGAGTTAAAGAAAAATATCCCTCTCATTCAGTAGATGGAGAAGAAGAACAATTTGGAAAAAGTGATTATGTATGGGTATGTGATCCAGTTGATGGAACAGCAATGTATGCTACACATATTCCAGTAGCAGTATTTTCACTAGCTTTAGTTATTAAGGGAAAATCAGCAGTTGGATTAGTATATGATCCTTTTACAGATAGCTTATATACTGCTATAAAAGGACAAGGTGCATATAAAAACGGAGAAAAAATAACTGTAAATGACTATGAATTAGATGATATGAAAACTGTATGTCATTATGATTTATGGGTTGGAGCAGATTATAATATATCTAATGTATTACAAGAATTAGGAAATAAAACATATATTATTGGATTAGGAAGCATTATAAGAGCTTGTATGTGTGTTGCTTCTGGAGATTTTAGTCTTGCTATTTTTCCTGGTACAAAACATAAAAATTGTGATATTGCAGCAGTTAAGGTTATAGTAGAAGAAGCAGGAGGAAAAGTTACAGATTTATTTGGAAATGAACAAAGATATGATGAAAGCATAAATGGAGCAGTTATTAGTAATGGAAAAGTACATAATGAAGTAATTGAAACAGTAAAGAAATATTTAAAAGATAGGAAATAGGATGGAATAAAAAATGGAGAATAAAATAAAAAACTTACTTCAATTCTATTTACTAGCAACAGAGCTTAAGGACAAAATTAGAAGTGGATGGAAAGTATGGAATATAGATAGACAAAGAGTAGAAAGTGTTGCAGAACATATTTATGGTACATGTATTTTAGCAATATCAATAGATTCTCAATTTAAATTAGATATTGATTTATATAAAGTAATAATAATGCTTGTATTACATGAAATAGAAGAAATTAAAATAGGAGATTTAACACCATTTGACCAAGTTACGAAAGAAGAAAAAAGAAAGATAGGAAAAGAAGCAGTAGAAGAAGTGTTAAGCACTTTAGATAAAAAAGTACAATATATAGAATTAATAGAAGAATTTGAAAACATGAAAACAAAAGAATCTATTGTTGCAAAAATGTGTGATAAACTGGAAGCAGATATACAATGTAAATTATATTGTGAAGAAAAGTCTATTGATATAAATAGAAAAGAAAATGCGAATCTTCTTAAAGACTCCAGAGTTCAAAAATTATTAAATAATGGAGAAAAAACAGTTGCAGATTTATTTATTGAAAATGATAGACCAATATATACAGAAAAAGTATTCAAGGAAATAGCAAATTATATAAAAGGTAATGATTTATTAAATTTAAAGAAAGAATAGTAATATTTGTGAGGAAAAAAATTATATGGATAAAATAATTGTTGAAGTTGGATCAACTTGTACTAAAGTTGACAAGTTTGATGGTAGTAATATCGAGAAATTAGAGGGAAAGACAATACAATTCAAAAAACATTACAATGAAGATAAAAAATTAAGAGAAAGTGATGTTGTAGAATTAATTTCTAGTATAAATGACTTGAAAAATATTTCACAAGATATATATGTTTGTGGTACAAGCATTTTTAGAACATTAAATGATACAGAAAGAAAGGAATTCTTAAATAGATTCAAAAAAGACACTGGATACGAATTTAATATTATTTCTCAAAAGAAAGAAAATGAATTAACAGTTTTTGGAACAACTAGATATGTGAAAGATAAAGTATGTGTATTTATAGGTGGTGGAGGTTCTACTGAAATTGCAATTTATGATAAAGGAATAAAAGAAAGTATAAATTCAAAAGTTGGTGTTATAGATGTAATGCAAGAATTTCCAGATTTAGCAGAAAACTTTGCAACAACTAATCTCGAAACAGTAAAGAATTTTATAAAAGAAAAACTAAATCTACCAAAAGAAAAAGCAGACATATTAATATTAGCAGGTGGAGGACACGAAAAATTTGCAAGACATTCTGGAATAAAATATGAAACAAATACTTTATATAAGGATGAGGCTTCTCCGATTATGATGGATATAGAAACAAGAAAAAGCGAAACAGAAAGATATTATAAAGCTATTTCTTTAGATGAAATAAGAAATAGAGTAAATGATCCAGATTGGTGGTATGCAACAAGAGCAATGAGTGCTTTTGCATTAGTAGTTGCAAAAGAAATAGGAGCAAAGTATATAGTTCCAACTGATATAGCAATGGTATATGGAATTTTAGATAAAAAGGATGAATTGTAGAAAATATAACAAAACCAGACAATGAAAGGATTAATAAAAAATGAAAATAGGAAAAGATTATATTGGAGTAGGTGTAGGTGCATTTATTTTAAATGAAGATAATGAATTATTATTACAGAAAAGAGCAGTACCAGCAGAAAAAGATCATTGGTGTATACCAGGTGGTAGATTAGAAATGTTTGAAACATTAGAACATGCAGTTATTAGAGAAACTAAAGAGGAAACAGATTTAGATATAAAAGTAATAAAATTAATGGGAATTTGTGATCATATCATTCAAGATGAAAATGCACATTGGGTGGCAATGAGTTATTTATGTAAAATAGAAAAGGGGCATCCAAAAATAATGGAACCAGATAAAGCTTCAGATATGAAATGGTTTAATTTAAATCAACTGCCAGAGGAACTAACAATTACAACTAAAAAAGCATTATTAGATTACGAAAGAATATTAGAGAAAAATAACTAAAAAATTTTTATATGAAAAATTTAAAATTAATCTGAAATTATATTAAAACAAAAAAGTAGATTAAAAGGAGTTTAAATTTATGATAAAGGCAATATTTATAGATATTGATGGAACATTAAGAGATAGTAATAGGAATTTGTCAATAAAAACAATAGAAACAATAAGAAAAGTTAGTGAAAAAGGTACATTAGTTATACTATGTTCTGGAAGACCAAGAAAATATACTGAACAAATAAGTAGAGAATGTTTTGCTAGTAAATATATAATTACTTCAAGCGGTGGAAATATATATGATTACGAACAAAATAAAATTTTATATGTAAATAAAATGAATAAAGAAGCATTAATAAAATTATATGAAATAGCTAATCCAGAAGATGTTAGATTTATTATGAATGTTGGAGAAGGTAGAGTAGTAAACAAAGTAAAACATGCAGATCAAGAGAGAAAGCTAGAAGAAAATATAAATGACTTTGTTTATAAAAATGATGTTGTTCAATGTACTATTGCAGATAGCAACTTTGATAAAATAAAAAATTTAATACCTAAAATTGAAAAAGTAGAAAATGTAGAAATAAAAAATAGACACAAAAGTTTATTAGATATTAAATTTAAAGATGATAAAACTGTATTTTGTGATATTGCTAATATAGATTCTAATAAAGGAATTGCAGTAAAAAAGATGCTAGAAATTTTAGATATTAAAAGAGAAGAAACTATTGCAATTGGAGATGATAATAACGATTTATCAATGTTTGAACAAGTAGGATATAAAGTAGCTATGGGTAATGCAATTGATATTGTTAAAGAAAAAGCAGATGAGATTACTTTATCTAATGATGAAGATGGAGTTGCAGTGTTTTTAGAAAAAATATTAAAATGACTTAAAAATATAATTATTATTTAAAATCGTTGTAAAATTTATAAAAACATGATACATTATAAAAAACAAATAATTAAAATAGGAGAACAATATGAAAATTATAGATGGAAAAGCTTTAGCAAAAAAGATAAGAGAAAACTTAAAATTAGAAGTTGAAGATTTGAAAAAAGAAGGAATAAATCCTAAACTTGCAGTAATAATGGTTGGAGATGATAGCGCATCTAAAGTATATGTAAGAAATAAAAGCAGAGCTTGTGAAGAAATAGGAATTGAATATGAGGAATATTTGTTAAATTCTAATACAACAATGCAAGAATTATTAGATTTAATAGAGAGTTTAAATAATAATCCTAATATAGATGGAATATTACTTCAAAGTCCAGTGCCAAATCACTTAGATATAAACAAAGCATTTAGGGCAATATTGCCAGACAAAGATGTAGATGGTTTCCATCCAATAAATGCTGGAAAATTAAGTATAGGAGAAGATTGCTTTATTCCATGTACGCCACATGGAGTAATAAGAATGCTTGAAGAATATAATATAGATATGCAGGGAAAAAATGTAGTAATTCTTGGAAGAAGTAACATTGTAGGAAAACCATTAATACAATGCTGTCTGCAAAAAAATGCAACAGTTACAGTTTGCCATTCGAAAACACAAAACATAAGTCAAATAACAAAAAATGCAGATATATTAATATCAGCAATAGGAAAAGCAAAATTTGTAAAAGAAGATATGGTAAAAGAAAATGCAGTTGTAATAGATGTAGGAATAAATAGAAACGAAGAAGGAAAACTTACGGGGGATGTAGATTTTGAAAATGTTTCTAAAAAAGCTTCATATATAACGCCAGTACCAGGAGGAGTAGGACCAATGACAATAGCAATGCTTATGGAAAATGTAGTAAAGGCAGCGAAGCAAAGAAAATAAGAAATTTGATTTTATAATATTTATAGGGAGAAAATATTAATATTTCTCTCTATTTTTTTATATTTACATTTTTTATTAAATTTAAATCTAAATAATAATAATTTTTAAAAAATTTTGATTGAAAGTAATCGAATTAGAAATTGTTGCAGTAATTTAGGGAAAATGTTCAAACTTGCTTTGAAAGGGTGCCCTAAATTTCAATTACAATTTCTTATGAGATTAGCTTGAACGATAAATTTTGAAAAAATTCATTAATATTTAGATAAATATAAATAGGAGGAATTTTAAATGAAATATTGGATTTGGCTTACAAGAATAAAAATAAAACCTTATACAAAATATAAATTAATACAAAAATATAAAAATCCAGAAATTATATATAAATTATCAAAAAAAGGATTAATAAAACAGAAGATAGAAACAGAAGAAATAGAAGAGATTGTAAATAAAAACTATAAAAAAAACTTAGAAGTTTACGAGGAATATTTATTAAAAAATAAAATAGAATTAATAACTATTTTTGATAAATATTATCCAAAACATTTAAAAAAAATATATGACCCACCAATTGCTTTATATTTAAAAGGAAATAAAGAAATTTTAAATACAGAGTCAATTGGAATGGTAGGTTGTAGATTATGCAGTAAATATGGACAAACTCAAGCTCAAAAAATAGCTTACAATTTATCCAAAAACAATATAACAGTAGTAAGTGGTCTAGCAAGAGGAATAGATAAATATTCACACATTGGATGTATGGCAGCAAATGGCAAAACAATAGCCATATTAGGAAATGGTCTAGATATAATGTATCCATATGAAAACTTAGAAGTTGCAAGAAAAATAATACAAACAGGAGGAGCTATTATTTCAGAATACGTAGTAGGAACAAAACCAAATAAAGAAAATTTCCCTCAAAGAAACAGGATAATAAGTGGTATTTCAAAAGCTATAATTGTTGTAGAAGCAAAAATAAGAAGTGGCAGTATGATAACAGTAGATTATGCCATAGAACAAGGTAAAGATATATACGCAGTTCCAGGCAATATAGCAAGCAAAAATTCTGAAGGGACAAACGAATTAATAAAACAAGGTGCAATAATGCTAACAGATGTAAGTGATATAATATTGTAAAAAATATATTGTTTTATTTTTTCATCTCAACCACAGTAACTCCCATTTCACCTTCACCAAAAGTTCCTAATCTAAAAGATTTTACATGTGAGTTTTTCTTTAAAAATGTATGAATTGCACTTCGTAATTTTCCAGTTCCTTTGCCATGCACAATTCTAATAGATGTTAAGCTAGATAAATATACATCATCTAAATATTTATCTATAATAGGTAAAGCTTCATCTACGGTTAGTCCTATAACATTAATTTCAGTAGAAATATTTTTAGATTTAAAATTAGATTTTGCTTTTTTTGGCGATGGGTTGATCAAGAGAGCAACCCCTACATTTGTATTATTTTGACTGTTCTTTATTAATTGTAAATTGTCTAATTTAACATTTGTTTTCATATTTCCAACTTGAACTTGTACCATATTTTTATTGTTTGGCAAAGATAGTATTGTTCCATTTTGATTTAGATGTATAACAAAGACATTATCTCCAATATTAATTTCATCTACTTGTAGGGGACTAAGTCCCTGGCGACCCGCATGTATGTGTTTATCTTCAATAAAATTTATATTTTTTATAGATTCATTTAAATCATTTCTTAGATTCTCTAATTCTTTGATATTATTAGATTTATCTTTCATTTGCCTAATAATTTTAGTTGCATTATCTTTAGCATCTAATAAAATTTGTCTTGCTTCTTGTTTTGCATTTTCTACTAACTTTTTAGATTTATTCTCTAAAGCGAAGTTATCTTTTTCTAAAGATTTTCTAAGTAAAGTAACTTGGTTTAAGTTCTTTGCCATTTCTATTTTTTCTTTTTCTATTTCAAGTTTTTCATCATAAATACTTTTTAATAAATCTTCAATATTAATAGAGTCTTCAGATAAAAAGTTCTTAGCTCTACTAATAATAGATAAATCAAGCCCTAATTTTTTACTAATTTCAAAAGCATTACTTTTTCCAGGAATACCTAATAATAATTTATAAGTAGGTTGCATATTTTCTACATTAAATTCACAAGATGCGTTTTTAAAACCTTTTGTTACTAAAGCATATTTCTTAATTTCTGGGTAGTGGGTGGTAGCAAGTATTAAAGAATTATTTTTGTAAAAACTTTCTAAAAGGCTAATTGCTAAGCTACTTCCTTCAAAAGGGTCAGTTCCAGAACATAGTTCATCTAGTAGAATTAAGCTTTGAGATGTAGAGTTTTTCAAAATCTCAATTATATTTGTCATATGGCTAGAAAATGTACTTAAAGATTCTTGTATACTTTGCTCATCTCCAATATCAGCAAATATATTATCAAAAACATACACAAAAGAACCTGCTTTTGCAGGAATGTGAAGTCCACTCATAGCCATTAAACAAAGTAAACCAACAGTTTTTAAAGTTACAGTTTTTCCTCCAGTATTAGGACCTGTAATTAAAAGACACGAAAAATCTATTCCTAAATTAATATCTATTGGAACAACTTTTTTACTATTAATTAATGGATGTCTTGCACTTATTAAATTTATACTTTTTTTATCACTTAAAACTGGTTCTATTGCATCTATATCTAAAGCATACCTAGCTTTTGCAAAAATAAAATCTAATCTGCCAATTACTCTAATATTATTTTCAATTTCATCTATAATAGGCTCAAACATTTGAGTATATTGTTTTAATATTTTTTCTATTTCTAAATTTTCCTCAAACTTTAAATTATTTATTTCATTATTAAGCTCAAAAATAGCCATAGGTTCAATAAATACAGTAGAGCCACTTGCAGAAAAATCGTGTATAAATCCTTTTATTTGTGAACGATATTCTTGTTTTACAGGTATTACATATCGTCCATCTCTAATTGTTACAACCGCTTCTTGTATATATTTTGAATATGTAGAAGAATGTATAAATGAATTTAACTTATCTTTAATATCTTGTTCTAATTTTTTTATATTTTTTCTAATACTATAAAGCTTTTTAGAAGCATTATCATCAATTGTAGTTTCATCTAAAATATTAGTAAAAATAGTTTTTTCAATATCTAAATTAGTATATAAAGAGCCAAAGTAATTATCTAAAATAGAGAAGTTATTTAAATCTAATCCATCATTTGAATAAAAGTATTCTTTTAACTCTCTACTCATTTTTAAAATTTTACTAAGCTCTAAAAGTCCTTTGCAAGACAAACAAGCATTGCCTCTAACAACTTTAATAAAAACTGTAGGGTCTTCTATGAAAGCAATAGGTAGGGCACCTTTTCTTTGAATTAAAGTATTAGCCTGGCTAGTTTCTTTTAATGATTTTAAGACTTTATCTTTTATATTAGAAGGTTTTAAGCTAAGACATAATTCTTTTCCAATATATGTTTTACTATAATTTGATAAAATCTCTAATACTTTATTATATTCCAATTTTTCTAAATAAAATTTATTCAAAATATTAACCTCCAAAATTTAACATGAGTAAAATTATATATGTAAGTTATATAAAAGTCAATAGAAACAAAACGAACGTTTGAGCTTGCGTTTTATGTAAGATAATGATATAATACAAAAAGTTACATTTAACATACCCAATGTGGTATTTTTTAATCTTGGAGGGTAGTTCCCTCAAGATATTTAAAGGAGGAATTATTATGTTATTTTTTTTCGCATTTGTATCTGGTATTATCACACTTTTTTTCCTTCCTAGTTTTTGTATTGAGTTGAAAAAGTGGAATTGTTCACAGGGTAACTGTAGAGAGGTTCGGTCCGATGCAATTACAATATTTATTGCTATATGTGTGTGTTTTATAAGCTGTTTCGGACTTGTTAAAATCGACAAAAAATCTTATCAAGAAACAGAAGAAACAAAAAGATATGAACTTATATCAATACAAGATGGTAGTCAGATATCTGGACATGCTAATGGTAACTTATTTTATGTACATGCTTCTATAGATATGAATGATGTATATACATTTTACTATAAGTTTAAAAATGGATATAAAAAAGGAAAAATTAAATCAAAAAATGTTATTATTTATGAACAAGATAACTGTAATCCATTAATAATTAAATATACAACCTATACGAAATCCAAAATGAATAATGTTTTGACAGCTATTCTTTCATTTAATGCTTTTAAAGAACTTCCTGAAGTAAGTTATAAAATTTATGTACCAAAAGGTACCATTTTACAGACATTTAAATTGGATGCTCAGTAATACTATGTGAGTGCTATATAGCACTCACATTTATCTTTTAAAATTTAAACTATTTACAATATAATATTTAAAATGTATAATGTAGCCTAAATAATATAAAAAACGGAGGAAATAATGCAAGATAGACAAAAGTATATTAGAAATTTTAGTATAATTGCACATATAGATCATGGAAAATCTACTTTAGCAGATAGATTAATTGAAATGACAGGTGTTTTATCTAAAAGAGAAATGGAATCTCAAGTTTTAGATAATATGGACATTGAGCGTGAAAGAGGAATTACTATAAAATCTCAGGCAGTTAGAATGAAATATATAGCAAAAGATGGAAATGAATATATTTTAAATTTAATAGATACACCAGGACATGTAGATTTTAATTATGAGGTATCTCGTAGCCTTGCTGCATGTGATGGTGCAATTTTAGTTGTAGATAGTAGCCAAGGAGTAGAAGCTCAAACACTTGCTAATGTATATTTAGCAATAGATAATAATCTAGAAATTTTGCCAGTTATAAATAAAATAGATCTTCCAAATGCAAGGCCAGATGAAGTAAAACAAGAAATAGAAGATATAATAGGAATTCCAGCTATGAACTGCCCTTGTATTTCAGCAAAATCTGGACTAAATGTTGATGAGGTTTTAGAAAGAATTATAACTAATATACCAAGTCCTAATGGAGATGAAGAAAGTGAGCTTAAATGCTTAATATTTGATTCTTTTTACGATAATTATAAAGGTGCTGTAAGTTATGTAAGAGTAAAAGATGGAAAAGTCAAAATAGGAGACGAAATACTACTTATGCAAGCAAAGAAAGTATTTACAGTAACAGAGGTAGGGTATTTTGGAGCAGGAGAATATATACCTACAAAAGAGTTAAAAGCAGGAGAGGTAGGTTATGTTGCAGCTAGTATAAAAAATTTATCAGATATACATGTAGGAGATACAATAACATTAAAATTAAGCCCTGCAAGCAAGCCACTCCCAGGTTATAAAAAAGTAAATCCAATGGTATATTGTGGACTATATCCAATGGATGGAAGCGACTATGAAAATTTAAAAGTAGCACTAGAAAAACTAAAACTAAATGATGCAGCATTAGAATATGAACAAGAAACATCATCAGCACTAGGATATGGATTTAGATGCGGATTTTTAGGACTTTTACATTTAGAAATAATAGAAGAAAGATTAGATAGAGAATTTGATTTAAGTTTAATTACAACATCACCATCAGTTATATATAAAGTACACAAAACAGATGGAGAAATTATAGAATTATATAATCCATCAGAACTGCCTACTGCACAAGAGATATCTTATATAGAAGAACCATTTGTTACTGCTAGTATTTTAACTCCAAAAGAATATGTAGGAAATATAATGGAAATATGTCAAAATAGGCGTGGAGTATATATAGATATGAAATACTTAGATGAAAATAGAGTTACAATTACATATGAAATGCCATTAAATGAAATAATATATGATTTTTTTGATAATTTAAAATCTAAAACAAAAGGATATGCTTCATTTGACTATGAATTTAAAGAATATAAAATGTCTGAACTTGTAAAATTAGATATTCGTGTAAATGGAGAAACAGTAGATGCTCTTTCTTTTATGGTTCATAAAAGCAATAGCTATAATAGAGGAAAGAAAATGATAGAAAAGTTAAAGACAGCCATTCCAAGACAATTATTTAGTATTCCTATACAAGCAGTAATAGGTGGACAAATAATAGCCAGAGAAACAATATCTGCAATGAGAAAAGATGTACTTGCCAAATGCTATGGAGGAGATATAACAAGAAAGAAAAAACTACTTGAAAAGCAAAAAAAAGGTAAAAAGAAAATGAGACAAATCGGAAATGTAGAAATACCACAAGAAGCATTTTTGTCTGTTTTAAAATTAGATGAGGATTAACAAATTATATACAATAAAATAATAATAATTTTATTCGAAATTTATCGTTCAGGCTAATTTCATAAGAAATTGTAATCGAATTTTAGGGCACCCTTTCAAAGCAAGTTTGAACATTTTCCCTAAAATATCTTCAACAATTTCTAATTCAATTACTTTCAATCAAAATTTTTCAAAAATTATTATTATTTTATTGTACTATTATTAGAAAGGTATATAAAATTATGAGGAAAATTAACGAAAAAGAACAAAAGGTTTACGATGACCAAGTTGAAGGCAGAAATTCTGTAATAGAATTAATAGAATCAGGAAAAGATATAAACAAAATATTTATACCAAAAGGAGAAAAACATCGGATCTATAAACAAAATAATAGCAAAAGCAAAAGAAAATAAAATAGTTATAGTAGAAAAAGAAAGAAGTAAATTAGAGCAAATGTCGCAAACTGGGAACTGCCAAGGAGTAATTGCAATAGTACCACCATTTGAATATTGCGATGTAGAAGATATTTTAGATTTTGCAAAAAGTAAAAATGAAGATCCATTTATAATAATATTAGATGGAATAGAAGATCCTCACAATTTAGGTTCAATTATAAGAACAGCAGAAACAGCAGGATGCCATGGACTAATAATACCAAAAAGAAGAGCAGCAGGAGTAAATAGCACAGTAAACAAAACATCAGCAGGAGCAGTAGAACATATGAAAATTGCAAGAGTAAATAATCTAAATGAAACAATAAATTACTTAAAACAAAATGATGTATGGATTTGTGGTACAGACATGGAAACAAATACATATTATTATAATCAAGATTTAAAAGGTCCACTTGCAATAGTAATTGGTAGTGAAGGCTTTGGAATGAGCAGGCTCATAAAAGAAAATTGCGATTTTCTGATAAAAATACCAATGAAAGGAAAAATAACATCACTAAATGCATCAATATCAGCAGGAATTATAATATATGAAGCAGTAAAACAGAGAAAATAACATATAAAAATAAAGCAATATTTAGCTATAAAAATATAGTAAGTTAATACATTGCAAAAGTATAAAAAGTATTATATAATACTAACATAAAAATAAAAGGAGGAGTTAACATGGAAACAAAAATATTAGGAGACTCATTGCCAGTTGTAGTATGGAAACTAAAAAAAGGTGAATCTGTATTAACTGAAAATGGCGGAATGAGTTGGATGGACGATGGAATGGAGATGAAAACTACTACTAATGGTGGAATCATGAAAGGAATAGGAAGAGCATTTGCTGGAGAATCTTTATTTATGAATATATATACAGCTCAAAAAGATGATGTAGAAATAGCATTTTCTTCTAGTTTTCCAGGACAAATAATGGAATTTGATTTAAAAGAAGGAGAAACAATAGTTGCACAAAAACGTGCTTTTCTATGTTCTGAAAGTACAGTAGATATTAGTATGCAATTTAGAAAAAAATTAGGAGCAGGATTCTTTGGAGGGGAAGGATTTATTATGCAAAAAATAACAGGACCTGGAAAAGTATTTTTAGAAATAGATGGTTCTGTAGTAAAAAGAGAACTTGCAGCAGGAGAAAAACTAAAAGTTGATAATGGATATGTAGCAGCTATGACAAAAGATGTTAATTTAAACATTGAAACAGTAAAAGGAATGAAAAACATAATGTTTGGAGGAGAAGGCCTATTTTTAACAACTTTAACAGGACCTGGAACTGTATGGTTACAAACAATGCCAATATCAAAACTTGCAGGATTATTCTATACAGGAAATACTAAATAAAAAATATTAGCTAATTAGTATAAATTAATGGTGAGGACAAAATATGAATATTATTTATGGATTATTAATACCATTTATAGGAACTACACTTGGTTCGGCAACAGTATTTTTAATGAAAAATAAAATTAATATAAAAATAGAAAAGATACTATTAGGATTTGCATCAGGAGTAATGATAGCAGCATCAATATGGTCTTTAATAATACCTTCTATAAATATGTCTCAGGAGCAAGGAAAAATAGGATGGATTCCTGCTGCTATAGGATTTTTATTTGGAATAGTATTTTTATTAATTTTAGATACTGTAATACCACATATGCACTTAGAAAGTCAAAAACAAGAAGGAATGAAATCAAAATTAAAGAAAACAACTATGATGGTATTTGCTGTAACACTTCATAATATACCAGAAGGAATGGCAATAGGAGTAACACTTTCTGGATCAATGATAGAAAATACTCGGAATAACAATAGCGGGGGCATTTGCATTAGCTATACGGAATAGCAATACAGAATTTTCCAGAAGGAGCTATAATTTCAATGCCATTGAAAAATGAAGGAATGACAAAGAAAAGGTCATTTTTATATGGAATGTTATCAGGAATTGTAGAGCCTATAGGTGCAATTATTACTATAATACTCACAAATATAATAGTACCAATACTTCCATATTTACTAGCATTTGCATCAGGAGCGATGATGTATGTAGTAATAGAAGAGTTAATACCAGAGTCCCAAGCAGGAGAGCATTCAAATATAGGGACAATAGGAGTAGCAATAGGATTTATAGTAATGATGATTTTAGATGTTGCATTAGGATAATTATATAAGTATATAATAAATTAGTTAGGGAGTTCAATTAAAAAACGAACTCTCTTTAAATTTGTGCTATAAATAAGAAAAAGTATATAAAAGACAAGGTTATCCTTGACAAACAAACATATTCATAATATAATGTTAACTGAAGTTAACAAAAGGAGAATAAAATGATATCAAAATCTTTAGAAGAATATCTAAAAACAATGTACATATTAAAAAAGCAAAAAGGAGAAATTCGTGTTACAGATATTGCAAGTAAAATGAACTGCACAAAGCCAAGTGTAAACAAAGCAATAAAAAATTTAAAGGAAAATAGATTAGTAAATTATGAAGTTTATGGTCAAATAGAATTGACTAATGAAGGAGAAAAATATGCAAAAAAAGTATTAGAAGCTTATGATATAGTTTATGTATTTTTAACAGAAGTATTGGAGATGCCAAATAAAGAAGCTGAAAATCAAGCTATAAAGCTAAAATCTGTAATGAGCGATAATTCTTTAAATAAACTTACAAAATATGTTCATAAAATATTAGGAGTTTATGAATTAAATTGTAACTATGATATAAATCAAGAAAAGTGTAGAAGTTGCAAACGTAAAACTGCTAATTTAAAAAATAAATAATGTATGGGTCGATTGCATTGATCAGAAAATAAAAATATAGATTAGGTAAATATTAAATACTAAAAACGGGTGAACGAAATTCGCTGCTATAAGAAAGGGAAAATAAAAAATGAATTTGTTAGAGATAAATGATTTACATGTAAATGCAGATGAAAAGGAAATTTTAAAAGGAATTAATTTAAAAATAAATAAAGGAGAAATTCATGTAATAATGGGACCAAATGGTTCAGGAAAAACAACAACTGCAAATGCTATATTAAATAATTCTCAGTATTTAAAAACAAATGGAGAAATTATATTTGAAGGAGAAAATATAAATAATCTAAAAACAGATGAGATAGCCAAAAAAGGAATATTTATGTCTTTTCAACTACCAGAAGAAATACCAGGAATTTCAGTTACAGATTTTCTAAAATTTGCAAAAAGCAAAATAACAGGAAAGCCAGTTAAAATATTTGAATTTAAAGATGAACTAAAAAAATATATGGAAGAACTAAATATGAATCCTAAAAATATGGAAAGAAGTCTAAATGTAGGATTTTCAGGTGGAGAAAAAAAGAAAAACGAGATTTTACAAATGCTTGTACTAAATCCAAAACTTGCAATTCTAGACGAAACAGATTCTGGACTTGATGTAGATGCAATAAAGACAGTTTCAAAAGGAATTGAAATGTTTAAAAACCAAAATAATGCAATTTTAATTATTACACATAATACTAAAATATTGCATAGTTTAAAGGTTGATTTTGTACATGTTTTAGTTAATGGGAAAATAGCTAAAACAGGAACACAGGAATTGGCAAGAGAGATTGAAGAAAATGGGTATGAGCAATATAAATAAAACAAAATCAATATTATTTGAAAGGAAATTAAAATGTCAAAAACAAATATAGACGAAATAAACATAAATCTATACAACATAAAAAATAAAGATGAATACGATTACAAAGTAAAAAAAGGTCTAACTCCTGAAATTATAGAAGAAATATCAAAACAAAAGAATGACCCAGAATGGATGAGAGTTTTTAGATTAAAAGCATTATACACATATAATAAACTAGAAATGCCAACATGGGGACCAGATTTATCTGAACTAAATATGGATGAAATTGCAACATACGTAAGGCCTAAAACAAAATTAAATAACTCATGGGAAGATGTTCCAGAAGATATAAAAAACACATTTGATAGACTGCGGAATACCAGAAGCGGAAAGAACATCTTTAGCAGGAGTTGGAGCACAATATGATTCAGAAGTTGTATATCATAGTATGAAGAAAGAATTAATAAAGCAAGGTGTAATATATACAGATATGGAAACTGCAATAAAAGAATATCCAGAACTTGTAAAAGAACATTTTATGAAATGTGTACCAGTAAATGACCATAAATTTGTAGCTTTACATGGTGCAGTTTGGTCAGGTGGCTCATTTGTATATGTTCCTAAAAATGTTAAAGTAGATATACCGCTTCAATCATATTTTAGATTAAATTCACCAGAATCAGGACAATTTGAACATACATTAATAATTGTAGAGGAAGGTGCAAGTTTGCACTTTATAGAAGGATGTAGTGCACCAAAATATAACAAAGTAAATCTTCATGCAGGATGTGTTGAATTATATGTAAAAGATAACGCTTATTTAAGATATTCTACAATAGAAAACTGGTCAAAAAATATGTTAAACTTAAATACAAAAAAAGCAGTAGTAGGAAAAAATGCAAAAATGGAATGGGTATCAGGATCATTTGGTTCTAAAATATCAATGTTATATCCAATGAGTATATTAAATGGTGAAGGTGCAAAAACTCAGTTTACTGGAATCTCGTTTGCAGGAGCAGGACAAAACTTAGATAATGGATTTAAAGTAATACACAATAGTAAAAATACATCAAGTGTAGTTAATGCAAAATCAATATCAAAAAATGGTGGAAAATGTACTTATAGAAGTTTAGTAAGAATAAACCAAAATGCAAGAGGTTCTAAATCATCAGTTTCTTGCGAATCGATTATGTTAGATGATATATCAATTTCAGACACAATACCAACAAATGATATAAAAACAGATGAGGTAGAATTTTCACATGAAGCCAAAATAGGAAAAATAAGTGATAAAACAATATTTTATTTAATGAGTAGAGGTTTATCACAAGAGGATGCATTAGCAATGATAGTAAGAGGGTTTGCAGATCCGATTGCAAAAGAATTACCAGTAGAATATGCAGTAGAGATGAATAATTTGATTAACCTAGAATTAGAAGGCTCAATTGGGTAAAAAAAATGCCTAGAAATAATATCTAGACATTTAAAACGGTTAAAACTATTTAAAATGAAAGTGTATTGCTAAAAACTTTCCAATAACAATACATGAACCACCTATAAATATAAGTATTAAAAATGTAAGGAAAGTCATAACAATAACTTTCAAAGCAAGTAAAACTATAGGTGCCAAAATAAATAAAATTCCAAATAAGATTAGAAACTTTAACCAAGCCCGTTTTTTCATAATAAAAGCCTCCTTAGGTTGATAAATTTTAATAAATTATATATTAAAATGAACATAATGTCAAATTATAATAAGCCAATAAAATAATTAATTAATCTTAATTATTATTTTGTTTATAACAGCATTAATAATAATTTTATAACTTGCAAAATCTTCATACAGAGGAGCGAGCAAGAGAAGAAAAATAATTTATAAATAATCCCTTTGGAGATACTTAAGAACTTTTAGTTCTTAAATAGGATGGGATTAAAAGGTAAGGGCAAAGCCTTTGTCCTTTTGAAAATAGAAATAATTTAATTTTTTTGAAAGGAATTATGAATGAATAATTTAAAATTAAACGAAACACCAATAAGAACATCAAAGAATTTTAATATAAACAATATAAAATTAGAAGATATAAATATTCCAGATCAAATATCTAATTTCGAAAATGTAATAATAATAGGAGAAAGTCCTAATATTGAAGAAAGTATAGATAATGAAAAATTAGTTTATGGTTTAGAAGAAATATTAGAAACCCAAGTAAAGACTGGGGCTAATAGTAAAATAAAATTAACAATAGATAATAATCAAAATAAAACAACACAAATAGAATTCAAATTTGATGAAGAAAATATAAACTTAATCCAAAATACTCAAATTATAGCAAATAAAAATTCAAAAGCAACTATTATATTAAAATACAAAACTGAGGAAAATATACCAGCATTTCATAATGGAATAATAAATGTTTTAGCAAAAGAAAATTCTAATATAGATATAATAATTGTAAATTTATTAAATACAAAATCTAATAACTTTATGGCAATTCAAAATAAGTTAGAAGAAAATGCAAAAATAAATTATACAATTATAGATTTTGGAGGAAAAAATAGTATTACAAACTATTACTCGGATTTACTTGGAGAAAATTCACAAAACAATATAAATACAATATATTTAGGAAAAGAAAACCAATTATTTGATTTAAACTATATAGCACATCTAAAAGGAAAACAAACCAATATAAATATAGAAGTTCAAGGGGCATTAAAAGACAAAGCAAAAAAACACTTTAAAGGTACAATAGATTTCAAAAAAGGAGCAAAAAAAGCTACAGGAAACGAAAACGAAAATTGTATGCTGTTATCAGATACATCAAGGTCAATAGCACTTCCAATGCTACTTTGCTCAGAAGAAGATGTAAAAGGAAATCATTCAAGTTCAGCAGGAAAAATAGACCCAAAAGAACTATTCTACATTATGAGCAGAGGATTTAATCAAAAAGACGCAGCAAAACTAATGGTAAAAGCAAAATTCAATAAAATTCTAGAAAACATAGAAAATGAGGAATTAAAAGAGCAGATTTTAAATGAAATAGATAATAGGTTGGATTAATAAAACAAAATAAAAAGCCTCCAAAGGAGGCCAAGTATCAAGCTAATAAATATCCCAATAAGCTTAATGCACAAAATGAAAATCCAAGAAAAAACCATACTTTTATGATTTTTGGCATTTTGGGGTTTACAAGTATGAATATAAAACATACATACATTACAGCAAGATCAACAAAAGACATTATATTCATAATGCTACCTCCTATAGAAGCTGGTGTGATTTAAAATAACAAACCACATGGTTAGTAATATTCAATTAGCTATATTATAACATATAATCAACATAAAGTCAAAAAGTATTAGTATAACATTTTATAACTTGCAAGCTCTTCGGGGGGACCGCTGAGCGTTGTTAAAGCAAAGCTTATTACAACGCCAGTGGGGAGGAGCGAGCAAGATAAAGAAACTTTAATTTATAACTAACCTCTTTGGAGATTCTTAAGAACTTTTAGTTCTTAAGTGGGATGGGATTAAAAGGTAAGGGCAAAGCCCTTGGCCTTTTGAAAATAAAAAGATTATTGAAAGGACAAATAAATGAACATAAAACAGATAAAAAAAGATTTTCCAATTTTAAAAGATGAAAATATAACATATTTGGACAGTGGAGCAACAACTCAAAAACCTACTAGTGTAATAAAATCCATAGAAGAATTCTATAAAAAGTATAATGCAAATCCACACAGAGGTGCATATTCTTTAAGTATAGAAGCAACTAAAATTTACGAAAACACAAGAGCAAAAATTGCAAAATTTATTAATAGTAAACATATGGAAGAGATTATATTTACAAAAAATGCAACTGAAAGCTTAAATCTAATTGCATACTCATATGGAATGGACAATCTAAAAAAAGATGATGAAGTAGTGCTTTCAATAATGGAACATCATTCCAATTTAGTCCCATGGCAAAAAGTTGCAAAATTCACAAATAGCAAGCTGAATTATATGTATATTAATGAGAATTTTGAACTATCTGATGAAGAAATTGAAAGTAAAATAACTGACAAAACAAAAATAGTTGGAATAACACATGTTTCAAATGTTTTGGGAACAATAAATAATATAGAAAAAATAATTAAATATGCACACAAAAAAGGAGCAATAGTTGTAGTAGATTGCTCTCAAAGCGTACCACACATGAAAATAGATGTACAAAAATTAGATGCAGATTTTGTAGTATTTTCAGGACATAAAATGCTTGCACCACTTGGAATTGGTATATTATACGGAAAAAAAGAAATATTAAATAAAATGAGTCCATTTTTAATGGGTGGAGATATGATAGAATATGTACATGAACAAGAAACAACATTTGCACCACTACCAAACAAATTCGAAGCAGGAACCCAAAATGTAGAAGGTGTTATAGGACTTGGTAGTGCAATAGATTATATTGAAAATTTAGGTTATGATAAAATACAACAAATCGAAAATAAAGTAGTTTCATATGCAATAGAGGAGTTATCAAAACTACAATATTTAACATTATACCTAACGCCAAACAAACAAAATCATTGTAGTGTAATATCATTTAACATAAATGGAATTCACCCACATGATGTAGCAAGTATTTTAGATTCAGAAGGAATATGTATACGTTCGCGGAAATCATTGTGTGCAGCCTTTAATGAGATATCTAGGAATAGATTCAACATGTAGAGCAAGTTTTTATTTTTATAATACAAAAGAAGATGTAGATAAATTAATACAAGGGCTAGACAAAGCCTATAATATGTTTAAAAAATATATAAAAAAATAATTATATAAATTATAACAATATATAAAACGAAAAAAAGTTCGGAGAATATTGACTATTAAATAAACAAATAGTATAATTGCTAAAATTGGGAAATTAACTTCTTTCAAGCATAAGTGTATAGATTGGTAAGTCCATATAGCACTTATTAATCTATGCATTTATGCTTTTAATAGCTTAAATGTAAATTTCGAAAAGAAAGGGGTTAATGGTTATGAATTTAATAAAAACTTTATTAATAGTAATAGCTTTCTTTTTAGGACTAGCATACTTAGTACATATATGTTCAAAACATAAATACACATTAAGATATTGTTCTAAACAAAGAAAAATAGAGATTTGCCGAAATTGCAAATCTCACCCAACCAATAGATAAGGGCTCTTGCTCTTATCTTTTATATTATTATATTAGCATTAATTAATAAAAATGTCAATTATATTTTCAAAAGGAAGGTAGAAAAAATGGAAGATTTAACTCAAGTTTACAATGAACTTATAATGGAACATAGCATGAATTCATATAATAAGAAAAAACTAGAAAATGCCGATTATTCAGAAAAAGGACATAATCCAAATTGTGGAGACGAAATTACATTAGAAATAAAACTAAATGGAGATATAATTGAAGATATGGCATTTACAGGACATGGATGTGCAATATCTTTAAGTTCAACATCTATAATGATAGACACATTAAAAGGAAAAACAATTAAAGAAGCAAAAGAAATTATAAAAACATTTATAGAAATGATAAAAAGAGAGCAAACAGATGAAAATGAACTAAAAAAACTAGAAGAAGCAATAGCCTTTAAAAACATATCAAACATGCCAGCCAGAGTAAAATGTGCTTTACTTGCTTGGCATACAATAGAAAATATGTTAGAAAAAAATTAATAAATATAAAAAATTATTATTAAAAATTACAATAACAATAACGGTGAATTTGTCAAAAATGTTATATTAACATTTTTAAACTTGCAAGCTCTTCGGGGGGACCGCTGAGCGTTGTTAAGCGAAGCTTATTACAACGTCAATGGGGAGGAGCGAGCAAGAATAATACTATAATTTATATATACTCTTTGAAAGATTCTTAAGAAACCGAAGGTGTCTTAAGTAGGATAGGATTAAAAGGTAAGGGCGAAGCCCTTGGCCTTTTATAAAAAAATTTAGTTTAAATAAAATATAATATATAAAAAATAATAGAAAGGAACAAATAAATGAAAAATAAAAGGGTTCTAATTGGAATGAGTGGTGGAGTAGATAGCTCCGTATCAGCCTTGCTTTTAAAACAACAAGGCTATCAACCAATAGGAGCAACACTAGAACTATTTGTAGGAAGCAGTTGTTGTAATCAAGAAACATATATAGATGCAAAAAACGTATGCAAAACTATTGGAATACCACACTTTACATACAATTATAAAGAAGAATTTAAAAAATATGTAATAGATGATTTTATAAATTGTTATGCGAATTGTAAAACACCAAATCCATGTATAGAATGTAATAAATATATGAAATTTGGATTTATGTGGGAGAAAGCAAAACAGTTAAACTGTAACTACATAGCAACAGGACACTATGCAAAAAGTGAGTATAGTAAAAAATATAATAGGTGGGTATTAAAAAAATCTAATAATAAAAGAAAAGATCAAAGTTATGTATTATGGAACATACCAAAAGAGTTATTAGAACATATATTATTTCCTCTTGCAGATTTTGAAAATAAAGATGAAATAAGAAAAATTGCAAGTAAAAATAATTTAAAAATAGCAAATAAACCAGATAGTGAAGATATATGTTTTGTACCAGATGGAAACTATAAAAAATTTTTAGAAAATAATTCGGGGATAAAGCAAAAACAAGGAAATATAGTAAATGCAAATGGAGACATTCTTGGAAAACATAATGGATTATACAATTACACAATAGGACAGCGCAGAGGCCTTGGAATTTCTTATAAAGAACCGTTATTTGTAATAGGATTTAATAAATCCAAAAATGAAGTTATAGTTGGAGTTAAAGATGAAATATATAAAAAGCAAATGTATGTAACAGATATAAATTTACTTTTAATAGATGAGTTAAAAGAAGAAATGAAAGTAAATGTAAAAACAAGATATTCAAGTAAAGAAGAAAAAGCTATAATAAAAGAAATTGATAAAGATATAATAAAAGTAGAATTTCAAAATCCAATAGCAAGAATAACCCCAGGACAGTCAGCTGTATTTTATATTGATGATATGGTGCTGGGGGGAGGAAAAATAAAAAATTAATTTGCAAAGTTTTGTGAAATATGGTATAAGATAGTATAAATTTTTTATATAAGTTTATACAAAGTAACTGTTGATTAAGCAAAACATTTAGAGGAGGAATTATTATGTCAAATTATTTATTAACAGACGAGACACGGAGACACAGATTAGCTGAATTTAACAGAATCTTACCTTTATTAAGGGAAAATCTCAAGTATGTGAAACAGCTATTGAAAGAAAAACAAAGATTAAAAACTTATGAACAACATAAAGAAAAACTAGAAGATGTAATACAAACAGCTGATAAACTTGCTAATAATAAACTATTTAGTTTTGATAGTACACAATCTGAAAGTTTTCAAGAAAGAGCAAAAGAGTTAGAAGATGAATTGAAAAAAACAGAAGAATTTGTTTTCGTTTTTGAATCATCTATAGATGATTTGGAAAATAAAGTTCTTTACTATGAAAACTTTATTTATAACACACTACGCGTACTTTCAGATGACATTGAACCAATACTAAATGAAGAAGAAATTAATAGTAAAGATATCAAAGAATATTGTTATTTAATATTTGTTCTTGAGACTAAAGAGTTTCATAGCTGGTTTCATAGAAAATCATTATTAACAGTACAATATAGAGAATATATCAAAAAAATAATGTTAAATGATGAAGAATTGGCAAAAGAAGATATAGAGCAAATTGTTAGATTGTTAAAAATGATATAATGGTCTATTTAAAATTTTCGATTAAAGATGAGGTGTAAACTATAAAAGGCACGGGAAATCCGTGCCTTTTGTAATAGGAGATTTAAGAATTATTTTTTACATTGTATAATTTTTATGATACAATACACAATGTTAATATAAAGGAAGGAATTTATAAAATGAAGAAATTATTTACATCAGAAAGTGTAACATCTGGACATCCTGATAAATTATGTGATTATATATCAGATAGTATTTTAGATGAATATTTAACTCAAGATAAAAATTCAAGAGTAGCTTGTGAAACACTAGCATCAAAAGGAGAGATATATATAACAGGAGAAATAACATCAAAAGCACAAGTAGATATTGAAAAAATAGCAAGACAAGCAATTAAAGAAGTAGGATATGACAATAGTAATTTAGATATAGATTATAAAACTTGTAAAATTATTGTAAATATTTCAAAACAATCGTCAGATATAGCGATAGGAGTTGATAAATCTTTAGAAGATAAAGATGGAGAAAAATTAAATTCAGAAGGTGCAGGAGATCAAGGAATAATGTTTGGATATGCATGTGATGAAACAAAAGAATTAATGCCACTTCCAATATCTTTAGCACATAAACTTGCAAAAAGGTTAGATGAAGTTAGAAAACAAAATATTATAAATTATTTAAGACCAGATGGAAAAGTACAAGTTACAGTAGAATATGAAAAAGACATTCCAATAAGAATAGATACAATTGTTATATCTACACAACATGAAAGTAATATAGATTTAAAAATATTAAAAGAAGACATAAAACAAAAAGTTATAGATGAAGTTATACCAAGTAAATTACTTGATGAAAAAACAAGATATTTAATAAATCCAACTGGAAGATTTATAATAGGAGGACCTTTAGGAGATAGTGGATTAACAGGAAGAAAAATTATAGTTGATACTTATGGAGGCTATGCAAAACATGGAGGAGGAGCATTTTCTGGAAAAGATGCAACAAAAGTTGATAGGTCGGCATCATATATGGCAAGATTTATAGCTAAAAATATTGTAGCAAATAATTTAGCAAAAAAATGTGAAATACAGCTTTCATACGCAATTGGAGTTGCAAGGCCTGTATCTATATATGTTAATACATTTGGAACAAACACAATTCCAGAAGAAGAAATTGTAAGAAAAATAAATGATAAATTTGATTTAACTCCTAGAGGAATTATAAATTATCTAGATCTGCAAAAGCCAATTTATAAAACTACAACTAATTATGGACATTTTGGAAAAGATGAATTAACTTGGGAAAAGATTGTATCTATATAAAACAAATATTAGGAGGAAGATAATAGATATGCAAAAAGTAAAATTTGATATTCAAGGTATGACTTGTAGTAGTTGTCTAGCACATGTAGAAAAAGCTGTAAATAAATTAGATGGAATAAAAAATGTACAAGTAAATCTTTTGTCAAATAATATGTTTGTAGAATATGACGAAAATAAAGTAAATAATGAAAAAATAATAAATTCAGTAGTAGATGCAGGATATGGTGCAAGTGTGCAAGATGAGCAAACAAAAACTACTAATAAAAAAGAAAAAAGAGTTAGTAATGAAGAAAACATTATAAAATCAATGAAAAAAAGATTAACAATTTCTATATGTTTTTTAGTTCCACTTATGTATATTGCAATGTATCATATGTTATATGAATGGTTTAAAATTCCCATACCACAGATTATAAAAACAATATTTCATGGAAATGAAAATGGGATTATTTTTGGATTTACGCAATTTTTATTATTACTTCCAATTATCTATGTAAATAGAAATTACTTTATAATTGGATTTAAAAGATTGCTAAAAAAATCGCCTAATATGGATTCATTAATTGCAATAGGAAGCGGAGCAGCAATTGTTTATGGAATATTTGCAATATATATGATAGGTTATGGTCTAGGACATAATCAAATTAACATAGTAGAAAAATATTTAAAAGATATTTATTTTGAATCAGCAGGAACAATATTAACATTAATAACAGTAGGAAAATATTTAGAGGCAAAATCTAAAGGAAAAACAAGTGATGCAATTGCTAAACTAATAAATTTAGCACCCAAAACTGCTATAGTATTAAGAGGTAAAAAAGAAGTAGAAGTAAATTTAGAAGAAGTAAATATAGGAGATATTTTAATAATAAAACCAGGTGCAAGTATTGGAGTAGATGGTGTTGTCGTTTCGGGAACTTCTAGTATAGATGAATCTAGTATAACAGGAGAAAGTATTCCAGTAGAAAAAAACATAGCAGATAAAGTAGTATCAGGAACAATAAATAAAAATGGTTATTTAAAAATAAAAGCAACTAAAGTAGGAGATGATACAACACTTTCGCAGATAATAAAATTAGTAGAAGAAGCAAGCAATTCAAAAGCACCAATATCAAGACTTGCAGATAAAGTAAGTGGTGTATTTGTACCCATTGTTATAATAATTGCAATACTTGCAACAATATTTTGGCTAATTAATGGACAAAGTTTTGAATTTGCATTAAGTATAGGAATATCAGTTTTAGTTATATCTTGTCCATGTGCATTAGGATTAGCTACACCAGTTGCAATTATGGTAGGAACAGGAAAAGGAGCAGAAAATGGAATATTAATAAAATCAGCTCAAAGTTTAGAATTATTACATTTAGTAGATACTGTAGTTTTAGATAAAACAGGAACAATAACAGAAGGCACACCAAAGGTTACAGATATTGTAAGTTTAATAGATGAAAAAGAACTATTAAAAATAGCAGGAAGTCTTGAAAAAAACTCTGAACATCCATTAGCAGATGCAATAGTAGAAAATGTAAGTCAAATGCAAATTCATTTTTTAAAAGTAGAAGATTTCAGTGCAATATCTGGAAGAGGAGTAAAAGGAATAATAGAAGGCATTAAATATTTAGGTGGAAATATTGCTTTTATGGAAGAAAATAATATTGATATAAGTAAAGTAAAACTAAAAACAGATAAACTTTTAAACCAAGCAAAAACATTATTATATTTTGCAAATGAAAAAGAAGTAATAGGAATTATTGCAGTAGCAGATACAATAAAAGATACAAGCACTGAAGCTATAAAACAATTAAAAGCAAAAAATATAGAAGTTATAATGCTAACAGGAGATAATAAAATAGTTGCAGACAAAATAGCAAAACAAATAGGAATAGATAAAGTAATTTCAGAAGTATTACCACAAGATAAAGAAAAAGAAGTTGAGACATTACAAAAACAAGGAAAGAAGATTGCTTTTGTAGGAGATGGTATAAATGATAGTCCAGCTTTAGTAAAAGCAGATGTAGGTTTAGCAATAGGAACAGGTACAGATATAGCAATAGAATCGGCAGATATTGTACTAATAAAAAATAATTTACTAGATATAGTAAATGCAATTAGTTTAAGTAAAGCAGTTATAAGTAATATAAAAATGAATTTATTTTGGGCATTTTTCTATAATTGCATAGGAATACCTATAGCATGTGGAATATTTTATTTAGGATTAGGTTTCAAATTAAATCCAATGTTAGCAGCTCTAGCAATGAGCTTAAGTTCAGTTTGTGTTGTTACAAATGCATTAAGACTTAAAAACTTTAAAACAAAATTTAAATCAAATTCACATAAAAATATAAAAAGTAAAAGGGAGGAAACAAAAATGTATACAAAAACAATTAATATTGAAGGAATGCAATGCAATCATTGCAAAATGAGCATAGAAAAAGCTTTAGATTCTATTGAAGGAATTAAAAAAGTAGAAGTTAGTTTAGAAAATAAAAACGCAAAAATAGAGGCAAATAATCAAATTGATAATAATAAAATTACAGAAGTAATAGAAGAAGCAGGATTTACAGTAAAAGAAATAATATAGAAAATTCACATAAAGTCCTTGAAGTATTATGTGAATTATGATATTATATTGAAAGTAAATATTAAAAAATAGCAACGTGCAATATGCACAAAGGAGGGTTCAATATGGAAATATTATTTATAGGTTGTTTAATAGCAGTAGTTATTGAGATCTTTGTTATTTTTATTGCTTCAAAAAGGTGTGTAAAAAATCGGAGTTTTTTAGCAAAACAAATGATTATAGGAAAAGACACAGAGGAAGTAATAGAAAAGATGACAGCTGTAGCCCAAAATATGTATGAGTCGAAAGACTTAAATTTGCCTACAGATGCATTAAAAGATTTATCAGAAATTTCTATTAAATACAAAATGCAAAAAGAAGAAATAGAAAGTATAACCATTGAAACTGAGAGGACTAAAATTGAAGTGTCGCAAGATGGTTGCAATGTTAGCGACGATATTGCTTGGTCAGAAAAATCTGCAAGAGTTTATATTGCAATTCAAATTTTTGGAATATTTTTATGGTTAGATGTTTTTGGAGGAATGCTGATATATGTACTTTATATGACCTTTAGATAATAAAAACAAAAAAGACTTAAGGGGGAATTTTATAATGAAATTTCCTCTTTTAAGTGATAAGTAATATAATTAATAATATTATAAAATTTAATAAAAATCACCAAAATAACGTTTTGAATTTTGTAGACAAAGATATAAAAATACATTATACTAACATAGGAAATAGGAATAAACAAAAAATATGTATTTAATATTATTGTCAAATAACATTAAATAAAAGGGAGCAAAAAATGCTAAATCAATTTTCAAGAACAGAATTATTAATAGGAAAACAAGCAGTGGAAAAATTAAAAAAATCAAAAGTTGCCATCTTTGGAATTGGAGGAGTTGGTTCTTTTGTAGTAGAGGGATTAGTAAGAGTAGGAGTTCAAAATTTTATATTAGTAGATAAAGATATTGTTGATATAACTAATTTAAATAGACAGATAATTGCGACAACAAAAACAATAGGAAAGCCAAAAGTAGAAATTGCCAAATCAAGAATTTTAGAAATAAACCCAAATGCAAAAGTAGAAATTTTTAAAGAGCTTTTTATTTCAGAAAGTAAAGCAGATTTTTTAGATGAAACAGTAAATTATATAGTAGATTGTATAGATACAGTAGACTCAAAAATAGAACTAATATTAAGAGCAAATAAATTAAACATTCCTATAATATCTAGTATGGGGACAGGAAATAAACTAGATCCAACTAAATTTGAAGTAGCAGATATTTATAAAACAAGCGTATGTCCACTAGCTAGAGTTATTAGAAAAAAGCTAAAAACAAGAGGGGTAAAGAAGTTAAAAGTAGTATATTCAAAAGAAGAACCAAAAAAACAAAACTTTGAAGAAAATAATAAAATACAATCAAGCATATCATTTGTGCCATCAGTTGCAGGATTAATAATTGCAGGAGAGGTTGTAAAAGATTTAATTTGAATATACATAATTGTAAGGACGCGGCGAGCTGCGTCCTAAAAAATATAATATCAGATAAAAATATAAGAATATAGTATGAAATATTCCTACAATTACAGATTTGTTGTTTGACAAGACAAAGTCCAAGTGCTAAAATAGATAAGTTCGCTTTTTAAAAGTAGAACAAAATTTAAAAGAAAGAAGGAGAAGAAAATTGGAAAAAGAAGAAAACATTTTAGGAACAGAAAAAATAGGAAAATTAATTAGAAAATTTTCTATTCCTTGTATTATATCATTGTTAGTAAATTCACTATACAATATAGTTGACCAAATATTTATTGGTCAAGGAGTAGGATATTTAGGAAATGGTGCTACAAATGTAGTGTTCCCATTAACTATGATTTGCCTTGCATTTTCATTAATGATAGGAGATGGAGCATCAAGCTATTTAAGTTTAAAATTAGGAGAAAAGAAAAAAAGTGAAGCTGCAAAAGGTGTTGGTAATGCAATAACAATATCTATTATTATTGCAATTATTTTTTGTGCAGTAACACTTGTGTTCTTACCACAGCTTTTAAATTTATTTGGATGTACAGATGCTCTTAGAAATTATGCTTTAAATTATGGAAGAATTATTGCTCTAGGACTTCCTTTTATGATGATAGGTACAACTTTAAATTCTATTATTAGAGCAGATGGAAGCCCAAAATATTCAATGACAACTATGGTTTTAGGTGCTATTTTAAATACAATATTAGACCCTATATTAATATTTAAATTTAATATGGGAGTGGAAGGCGCTGCAATTGCAACAGTGTTTAGTCAATTTATAACATTTATATTTAATATAGTATATATTAAATATTTTAAATCAATTAAATTAGATAAACAAACATTAAAAATTAAATTTAGTACATTAAAAAAAGTATTAATGTTAGGAATAAGCAGTTTTATTACACAAATGAGTTTTGTATTTGTTATGGCAACAGAAAACAATTTACTTGGAAAATATGGTATGGAATCTAAGTTTGGTTCAGAAATACCAATTACAGTACTTGGAATTGTAATGAAAATTAGTCAAATATTAAATAGTATAATCATAGGAATAGCAGCAGGTTCTCAACCAATATTTGGTTATAACTATGGAGCTAAGAAATTTGATAGAGTAAAACAAGCAATAAAAATTGTTTTAGGAATAAGTGTTGGTATTAGTACGTTTGCTTTTATATTATTCCAAACAATACCAGATAAACTAATTTCTATATTTGGTCAAGGTGACCAAAATTATATGGAATTTGCATGTTTAGCTTTTAGAATATATTTATTATTAACTATATTTAACGGAATACAAATTCCATCTGGAATTTTCTTCCAAGCAATTGGAAAAAGTAGCAGAAGTGCAATTTTATCAATATCAAGACAAATAGCTTTTTTAATTCCTGCAATGATAATATTTGGTAATATATGGGGAATTATGGGAGTTTTATATGCAGGTCCATTTGCAGATTGCCTAGCATTTATACTTGCAATTATTTTCCTTATTGTAGAGAAAAGGAACTTAAAACAAGGAGAAAGTAAAAGTCAAACTATACAAGAAGATGCAATTAAGCCAAATAATTTAGATAAACAAGTTATAATAACAATATCAAGACAGTATGGCTCAGGTGGAAGATATGTAGGAAAATTAATTGCAGATAAATTAGGTATAAAATTATATGATAAACAATTTATTGAAAAAGTAGCTAAAAAAACTGGACTATCAGAAGAATATATTGAAAATAATGAACAAAAAAGAAGTGTTTTAGAAAGTTTAAATAATGGCTATTATTCAGGATTAAATAATAGTGATGAATTATTTATAAGAGAATCGGAATTAATAAAAGAGGTAGCGCAAAAAGAATCTTGTGTTATTATAGGAAGATGTGCAAACTTTATTTTAAAAGATAAAGAAAATGTAATAAAAGTATTTATATATGGAAATTTAGAAGATAAAGTAAAAAGAGCTACAAAATTTTATGATTTAGATGAGCAAAAAGCAAAAAAAGAAATTAAAAGAATTGATAAGTTAAGAGCAAATCATTATAAATACTATACTCAAGAAAAATGGGATGATAGCTCAAATTACGATATTTGTATAAATAGTGATGCATTTGGAGTAGAAAAAACAGCAGATTTAATTTGTGAAATGGTAAAAGAAAAAGAATTAGTATAAAAGTAGGGTTATGGCATATGTCATGGCCCTATATTTAATTATGTTAATAACAAAAATTTATAAAGGTCATATCATATATAGAGGTGATATTGTGATAGACTATTTTATAAATTTAAATTACGTATATCAAGCATTAATTGCAACAATTTTTACATGGGGTGTAACTGCATTAGGTGCAGCACTTGTATTTTTCTTTAAAAGAGTAAAAAAAGGAATAATGGATGGAATGCTAGGCTTAGCTGCAGGAGTTATGATAGCCGCATCTTTTTGGTCATTATTATCACCTGCAATAGAAATGGCAGAAAGTTTAAATATGATTTCTTGGGCAATTGTAGCAGTAGGATTTTTAAGTGGAGGTATATTACTATTTATAGGAGATAAAATATTTAACTATATAGGAGATAAACAAAAAGAAAATAGGGGACAAAGTAAAGTACAGGTAAAAAGTTTTAAAAGATGCTTAATGCTTATATTTTCAATAACACTCCATAATATACCAGAGGGAATGGCAGTAGGTGTAGCTTTTGGTTCACTTGCATATAACTTAGAAGGAGCAAATCTAATTTCAGCATGTATTTTAGCTTTAGGAATAGGACTTCAAAACTTTCCAGAAGGAACAGCAGTTAGTGTACCTTTAAGAAGAGAAGGATTTTCAAGAACAAAATCGTTTATTTATGGAATGCTAAGTGGAATAGTAGAGCCAATTGCTGCAGTTATAGGTGCGCTTCTAGTAGTAAAAATAAGATTATTTTTGCCATTTTTACTAGCATTTGCAGCAGGTGCAATGATATATGTAGTAGTTGAAGAATTAATACCAGAAAGCCAAACAAATGAAAGAAAAGATGTTATGGCATTATTTACATTAATAGGATTTGCAATAATGATGATTTTGGATGTTGCATTAGGGTAAACATAGTTGATATATAGGGATGAAAATATATTCATTCCTATGTGTTTTTTTATAATACATACAAATAAAAACTTTAATTAAAAGGATTTGATAAATTTTAAATCACATGTTATAATTTATCAATATAAAATAAAGTTAGGAGAGATTTAATTGTTAAAATTACAACAAATAAAAAAAGAATACTTATCAGGAGAAAACAAAGTTGAGGCTTTAAAAGGAATAGACATAGAATTTAGAAAAAGTGAATTTGTATCAATACTTCGGTCAAAGTGGATGTGGAAAAACAACATTATTAAACATAATAGGAGGATTAGACAGATATACCTCTGGAGATTTAATAATAAATGGAAAGTCAACAAAAGAGTTTAAGGACAAGGATTGGGATGCATATAGAAATTATGGAATAGGATTTGTATTTCAAAGCTATAACTTAATACCACATCAAACGATTCTTTCTAATGTAGAACTTGCACTTACTATATCAGGAGTATCAAAAAAACAAAGAAGAGATAGAGCAATAAAAGCACTAGAACAAGTAGGATTAAAAGAACATATAAATAAAAAGCCAAATCAGTTATCTGGTGGACAAATGCAAAGAGTAGCAATAGCAAGAGCATTAGTAAATAATCCAGACATAATACTTGCAGATGAACCAACAGGTGCATTAGATACAAAAACAAGTGTACAAATAATGGAAATATTAAAGGAAATTTCAAAAGATAAATTAATAATAATGGTTACACATAATGCTGAACTTGCAAGTAAATATTCTACAAGAGTTGTAAAAATATTAGATGGGCTAATTACAGATGATTCCAATCCATTTAATGAAAATGATGAAAAAGAAGAGCTAGAAGCAAAAACAGGAAGAACGTCAATGAAATTTTTAACAGCTTTGCATTTAAGTTTAAATAACCTAATGACAAAAAAAGGAAGAACAATCTTAACATCTTTTGCAGGAAGTATAGGAATAATTGGAATAGCTTTAATTTTGGCAATATCAACAGGAGTTCAAAATTATATAAACAAAGTAGAAGAAGATACATTATCTTCATATCCTATAACAATAGAAAAATCTGCAATAGATATGGCAAGTTTGATGGAATCTATGATAGAGACAGCACAAGGAAATGAAAATCAAGAAGAGGGAAAAGTATACTCAGCAGATGTAATGAATGAAATGATTACAACACTTTCTAATAAAAAAGAAAGTAATAATTTAGAAGAATTAAAAAAATATATAGAAACACAAGATAATGAAATAAAAGCTAGTAGCAATAGTATAAGTTATGATTATAATTTAAAAGTTAATTTATATAAAGAAAATACAGAAAATGGAATTGTAAGAGTAAATCCAAGTACTGTAATGAACGCTTTTGGAATGGGAGAAATGATAGAGGCAAGTAATGATTCATCTATATCATCTATGTTTGGAAGTTCTATGATGACTAATACGGATATATTCATAGAAATGTTAGATAATGAGGAATTACTAAAATCTCAATTTGACTTAATAAAAGGTAATTGGCCAAAAGAATATAATGAAGTTGTTTTAATATTAAAAGAAGATGGAAGAATAGATGACTATACATTATACTCACTAGGATTAAAAGACCAAAAAGAGCTTAAGGAGAAATGGAAAGCAGTAGAAAGAGGAGAAAAAATAGAAGAGCAAGATAATACTACATCATATACATATGATGATTTATTAAATTTAAAATTTAAATTATTATTAAATTCTGATTATTACAAAAAAGAAAATGGACTATGGCTTAATAAACAAGAAGATGAAGATTATTTAAAAGAAAAAATAAATGAAGCGGAAAACATAAAAGTAGTTGGAATAATAAAACAAAATGATCAAAGTGTAGCAAGTACTGCAGTAACAAGTGGTATAGGGTACACAAAAAAGTTAAAAGAACATGTTATAAATAAATCTAATGAAACGCAAATAGTAAAAGAGCAAAGAGAAAATGCAGATATAAATGTATTTTCAGGACTAAAATTTCCAACAGATGAAGACACAGAAAAATTTGATTACAACTCATTATCAGATGAGCAAAAATTAAACTTAAGCAAATTAAGTAGTGAGCAAATTGCTCAAATGATGGAAAGCTACAATGCAAATAAGGATTCAAGTTATGAAAAAAACTTAGAAAAACTAAGTGCAATAGACCTAAACACACCAACTTCAATAAACATATATCCAAAAGACTTTGAATCAAAAGACAAAATAACAAAAGCAATAGAAGAATATAATCAAAAACAAAAAGATGAAGGAAAAGAGCAAAATGTTATAAACTACACAGATATGATAGGTGTAATGATGAAATCTGTAACGCAAATTATAAATACAATAAGTTATGTATTAATAGCGTTTGTTGCAATATCATTAATAGTTTCATCAATTATGATAGGAATTATAACATACATATCAGTTTTAGAAAGAACAAAAGAAATAGGAATTTTAAGAGCAATAGGAGCATCTAAAAAAGATATATCAAGAGTATTTAATGCAGAAACATTTATAATAGGATTAATTTCAGGATTATTAGGAATAGGAATTACAATATTAATTACAATACCAATAAATGCTGTTATATATGCTCTAGCAAATGTAAAAGTTCATGCAATGGTGCCAGTTAGTGCAGGAGTAACATTAGTAGTTATAAGTATGCTACTTACAATAATTGCAGGACTAATACCAGCTAAAATGGCAAGTAAAAAAGATCCAGTAATTGCCTTAAGAACAGAATAGAAATATGTGTATCATAGAAGAATTTAAATAAAAACAATATCCAACATTAAAAGTAGCAATAACAAACAAATTTCATGATAGATTTATAGTAATAGATAATAGAGAATTATATCACTGTGGAGCATCATTAAAAGATTTGGAAAAGAAATGTTTTGCCATTTCTAATATAAAAGATATAAATTTTATTCAAAACGTTGAAAATAATTATAAATTATGTTAATATAATAGAGTGAAATTTAATAGAAAATCCTCCAATGCAACAATGGGATTATATAAAACTATTAACAATAAGATTGCTAGATTAGCAGAAAGGAGGTAGAAAATGGCAGTTGTAAATATATCGTTAGAGAGTGAAGACGATGTTTACTTTGGAATCTCTTGTACAATATTATCATATAACAAGAAAGAAGAATTTCTTGTTGAGGATATTGTACAAGAATTAAAAGAAACTTACAATTGGTCACAGCATGTTTTTGAAAGATGGAATATTGAAGAAATGATAGAAATTTCAATTAAAAATCTAATAGAACATGGAAGGATTATTGAAGAGGCAAGATATTATAAACTTGCTGAAAAGAAATAGCTATAACTGGGAGGAATAGGACCTCCCAGTTAAACTTTTATAATTCAATTTTGGATTAATACTTCTCAAGCCACATATTAACCTAGCAGTGGTAAAATATATGGCGAAATTATATAAAAATCTGTTGACTTTTAAAAACAAACGTTTTATAATAAGCGCAACCTAAAAGGATGTGAAAATTATGAATGAAGAAAATAATATAATTTCTATAAATAAAGAAGTAGATTTAATAAAATATGATATAGACAATATTAAAAATTTAATTTATACAATTCGAGGAAAACAAGTAATGTTAGATAGTGATGTAGCTATGTTGTATCATTATGAAACAAAGAGAATAAATGAAACTGTAAGAAGAAATAAAGAACGTTTTCCGATAAATTTTTGTTTTCAACTAACTGAAGATGAAACAGAAAACTTGAGGTCGCAAATTGCGACCTCAAGTTTAGAAAAAGAAAACTATGGTGGAAGAAGAACATTGCCATATGTATTTACAGAGCAAGGTATAGCAATGCTTTCAGGATTACTAAAAAATGAAATTGCAATCCAAGTAAGTATTAATATAATGAATGCATTTGTAGAGATGCGAAAATTTATAGCTACTAATTCTAACATATTTAATTTATCTACTAGAATGGAGCATAAATTTTTAGAATATGACAAAAAGTTTGATATTGTATTTGATGAGTTGCAAAACAAAAGACAAAGTGAATTTAATCAAAAAATATTCTTTGATGGACAAATTTATGATAGTTATAGTTTGATAATTGATATAATTAAAACGGCCAAAAGTAAAATTTTAATTATAGATAATTATATAGATGATAGTATTTTGAAAATGTTATCAAAGAAAAATAAAGATGTAGAAGTTGTTATATTAACATCACAAAATAGTAATATAAGCAAATTGGATATTAATAAATTTAATAAGCAATATGGAGCTTTAAAAATAGCTAAAACAAATAAATTTCATGATAGATTTATAGCTATCGATAATAAAAAATTATATCACTGTGGAGCGTCATTAAAAGATTTGGGAAAGAGATGTTTTGCAATTTCTAAGATAGAAGATATGGAGTATGTAAAGAAAATGAGTAAAATAGTTTGAATTATAAATAAAAGTTGTATAAAAATACTTGACAAAGGAGATTTTTTATTCTAAAATATTAACATAATATAAATAAAATCAATGAAGGAAAGAGTAATTAAATATAATATCATTACAGAGAAATTCCTATAAGCTGAGAAGGAATGTGTAAAAATTTAATGAAAAAGGATCCAGAGATGAATAGCTGAACTAAAAGTAGGTTATTACAGGAGTGCCTGTTATAGCACAAACGTATGAATGTACGTTATAAGTTTAATATAGAAATATATTAATAAAATAGAGTGGTACCACGATATATATCGTCTCTAGGGAAAATCCCTAGAGATTTTTTGAACTTATAAAAAACATTTAAAAAATTTTTTAGGAGGGATTGTTATGGCTGATATAAATGAATTAAAAGCTGTAAGATTAGAAAAAGAACAAAGATTAACTAATTATGGAATACAAATACACCCAGAAAGATATGAAACAAATTATACTTTAAAAGAAGCAATGAAACTAAAAGATGATACAGAAAATGTAAAAATTGCAGGAAGAATAATGGCTAAAAGAAAAATGGGAAAAATAACTTTCATAGATATTCAAGACATAGAAGGACATATACAATGTTATATTACTAAAAATAATATAGGAGAAGAAAAATATTTAATGTTCCACGAAACTATTGATATAGGGGATTTTATTGGTGTAAACGGAAAAATATTTACAACACCTTCAGGAGAAAAAACAGTAGAAGTATTTGAATATATCTTTTTAGGCAAAGCAATAAGACCACTACCAGAAAAATTTCATGGATTAACAGACCAAGAAATGACTTATAGAGAAAGACATTTAGATTTAATAATGAATGAAGAAACGAGAAAAAGATTTTTATTAAGGTCAAAATTTATAAAATTATTAAGAGAATTTCTAGACAATAAAGGATTTATTGAAGTGGATACACCAGCTTTACAAAACAATGCATCAGGTGCTTTAGCAAGACCTTTTATAGCCCACCATAATGCTTACAATTCAGATGTATATTTAAGAATATCTCCAGAACTTACATTAAAAAAATTAATAGTTGGAGGATTCACAAATGTATATGAAGTAGCTAGAGATTTTAGAAATGAGGGAATAAGTATAAACCACCTTCAAGACTTTACAATGGTTGAAGCATACAGTGCTTACTTTAATTATAGAGATAATATGAAATTGATTAGAGAAATGGTTTTATATATCTTTAATAAATTATTCAAAGGTAATTTAAAAATTCAAATAAAAGACCAATTAATAGATTTTGGAGAAGAATGGGAAGAAATATCTTTTAGAGATTTGCTTATAAAAGACAGTAACATTGATATAGATAAATTTGAAACTGCAAGTAAACTATTGCAAGAAATAAGAAGTAAAAATATTACATTAGAGGATGAAAATATAGAAAAATTAGGAAGAGGAAATCTAATAGATTTGCTATATAAAAAAGTAAGTAGACCTAAAATAATAAAACCAACATATTTAACAAGACACCCAGTAGATTTATCACCTCTTGCAAGAACAAATGACAATAACCCTAATATTGTTGATAGATTTCAATTAATAGTCAATGGTGAAGAAATTTTAAATGGATATTCTGAATTAGTAGATGCCAAAGAACAGGAAAGAAGATTTATAGAACAAAATAAATTAAAAGATAATGGCGATGAAGAGGCAATGTCAATAGACTATGAATATATAAAAGCTATGGAATATGGTATGCCACCAATTTCGGGTTGGGGGTTAGGAATTGATAGGTTTATACAGTTTCTTACAAATCAATATAATATTAGAGATGTTGTTTTATATCCACTTTTAAAAAAGAATGATTAATGAATAATAGGAAATCAGTTATAGTAATTCTAAAAAAGGAATTTTTTAGAATAAGATATAGAAATAAAACTTGAGGTTCCAAAATGGAACTTCAAGTTTATACTAATATTGTATTTACAACTCAATTTTAGGCTGATACCTCTCAATCCACATATTAACTTGACAAAGATAAGCCATAAGTTGAGGTCCTGTCTTTGGCTGTCAGAAAAAAACACATATCAATTTTATTAGGGGCTGTAAGGCTTAATCAAAAATGGCAAATCACGAATTTTAATAAAAATGAAATTAAGCAACAGAAAAATAAATTTATCAATGTAATTATCTATATAAAATACTAATGAAAGGAAAAATAAAATGGAAGAAAATTCAAAAGACAATACAAACAAAAAACAAAAGAGTGAATATACAGTTATAAGAAAATTTAATAATGATGGATTAAGTTTTCAAAAAGCAATGGAACAATTATTAATTATGAAACTAAATAATTTAGATAAAAGTTAAAATTTGCTTGACTTTACAAAACAAGTGTTTTAAAATAATATCAAATATAAAATAGGAGTGAATAAAAATGATATATCTGAAAAAATTTGAATTACTCGATAATGAAAACTGGAGTGGCTATCCTTTTCATATATTTTTGGAAAAAGAATTTTTTGAAATAGAATTTGCTCCTATTACAATTTTTTATGGTGATAATGGTTCTGGAAAGTCAACATTACTCAATATTATAACTGAAACAATTAATAAGGACAAAAAAATAATCTGCAGAAGAAAGCCATTAGTTAAATCCGATTACTTTGATATGTATACAACTAAATGTAATTATTATTTAGAAAATAATATTCCTTTAGGAAGTAAAATTATTTTTAGTGAAGATATATTTGAAAATATTCTATCTAAGCGAATAGAAAATCAAGAAAAGAATAATCAAAGGGAAAAATTAGAAAAACAATATATGCAATATAAATATAATCCTATTAACTATTCTTCTTTAGAAGATTTAAGCATTTCAGTCGAAACTAGAAATAAAACACAAAGTAAATTTATAAAAAGTAGAATAGAAGAAAATCTAAGAGAATTTTCTAATGGACAAACAGCATTAGAATTTTTTGATAAAGAATTAAAAGAAGATAGCTTATATTTACTAGATGAACCAGAAAATAGTTTGTCACCAAAGTTTCAAATTGAATTGATACAGTTAATATCAGAATTAAGTCGATTTTTCAAATGTCAATTTATAATAGCAACACATTCTCCATTTTTGCTAGCTATACCAAATGCTAAAATATATGATTTAGATTCAATTCCTGTTGCAACAAAAAAATGGTATGAATTAGAAAATATGAAAATATATTATAATTTTTTTAAAGAACATAAAAGCAAATTTGACATTTAATGTTTTATAATATGAAAGGAGGTTTTAGTGGAAAATAATAAACTAGAAACAATATCAAATCTTTTTGAAGACAGTGAGATAAGAAGTGCTTGGGATAGTGAAAAGGAAGAATATTATTTTAGTGTTGTAGATGTTATTGGAGCATTAACTAACAGCAATATTCCAAGAAACTATTGGAGTGATTTAAAAAGAAAATTAAAACAAGAAGGAAGTCAACTGCACGAAAATATCGTGCAGTTGAAAATGAAGGCCACAGATGGTAAAATGCGTGAAACAGATACATTAGATACAAAAGGAATATTAAGATTGATTGAATCAATACCAAGTCCAAAAGCAGAGCCTTTTAAATTATGGCTTGCAAAAATGGGAAATGAAAGAATAGATGAGATTTTTAATCCAGAAATTGCTATGAATAGAGCGATTGACTATTACAGAAACAGAGGTTATTCAGATAAATGGATTGAAGCACGTTTAAAGGGTATTTTAGATAGAAAGAAGTTAACAGATGTATGGAAAGAAAATGGTATTAAGCAAAATCATGAATATGCTATATTGACTAATGAAATTTATCAAAGTTGGTCAGGAATGAAAGCAAGTGAGTATAAAGATTATAAAAATATTAGAAAAGAATCATTAAGAGATAATATGACAGATATTGAAGTAGCATTAACAGATTTAGGAGAAATAGCGACAAGAGAACTTGCAAAAGAACATAGACCTTATGGATTAAAAGCAAATAGAGAAGTAGCAAAAATGGGTTGTCATACAGCAAAAGTTGCAAGAGAAGATTTAGAAAAGAATTTAGGTAAAACAGTTATTAGCAATTCAAATACATTAGATTATAAATATTTAAAGACAGATAATTTAGATAGTAACAAAATATTGAAAGAAGGAAAAATGATGAATTATAGTTATATTATGGGAATTAGCAATATAGATAAATTACAAGAAAATAATTTTGAAATAAAACCCTATGGAAATAATTATGGAATTTCATTTTCGAGTGATAAAATAGAAATGTTTGAGAATTTTATTTTTGAGACATTACAAAATGGATTTTGGAACGAATATTTAGGCAAGGAAAAAGTTTTTATTTTTAAATTTAATGATGGAAAAATTAAAAGATACGTTTTAAATAAAGATAATGAAAAAGAAATACTTGATTTGTGTCAAGAATTTGCAGATTGTAAGTTTGAGTCTATTGATAAAATGTTAAGGGACAATAATTTTTATGCAGAAACGTATTTTAAAAAATAATTTTATATAAAACAAGGGGAAAATAGATGTGATTTACAATAATTTATCCCCCTGCTTTTTCAATAGTTTGTTATTGAAAAATAGCTAAAAATATTACTTTAAAAAGAAAATTCGTTAAAAACATATTTCCTTAAATTATCCAAAATGTGTTATAGTCAAAAATTTATTAAACTATTGATTTTTAGTAAATTAGAAAGTATAATTTCAGTAACCAAAAAATAAATAAAATATTTTACAACTCAATTTTAGGCTGATACCTCTCAAGCCACATATTCACCTGGCAAAGATAAGCCATTAGTTGTGGTCCAGTCATAAGCTGACCAAACCAAGGTCTTGTAAATGCTCTTCCATCTGTTTCTAATATTTCTAAAATATACTTTCTATTTAATAAATCATTAATAGGAGCATTTGGTTTATTCATTATATCTGTAAGCATCTGTTTAACTTTTGCTAAGTAATTTGGATTATGAGTTTTTGGGTAAGGTGATTTTTTTCTGTCTACAATTTCTGATGGTAATAAATCTCTTACAACATATCTAAGAAGACCTTTTTCACGTCCATTTAATGCTTTTATTTCCCATGGTACATTCCACATATACTCAACTAATCTGTAATCGCAAAAAGGAACACGAAGTTCTAAACCATTGTACATAGATGTTCTATCAGACCTATCTAAAAGTGTTTGCATAAACCAATTCATTGTTAAATGAGTTATTTTTCTTTTTTCATGTGTTTCATAAGAATCTGAATCTAAAAATTGTATATCAGATAAACTTTCATTATATCTATAATCTATATAATCTTTTAAATTTATTTTAGAAGATATATCTGGATTTAAAATATGCTGTCTTTCTTGAATTGCAATAGACCATGGGAAAGTTCCACTATTTAAACTGTCAGACCTAAAAAACCATGGGTAACCTGCAAAAATTTCGTCTGAACATTCACCAGATAAGCAAACTGTAGCTTCTTTTTTGATATTTTTGCAAAATAGTAAAAATGAAGAATCAACATCAGCCATACCAGGAAAATCACGTGCTAGCATTGCATCTTCTAAAGAATCTACAAGTTCAGGTGTATCTATAATTATTTTGTGGTGATTTGTCTCAAACTTATCTTTCATTAAGTCAATGTAATAATTATCTGAATTAGGTTGAAAATCACTCTTTACAAAGTTTTTATCATTATCTACATAATCAACTGAAAATGTATCTAAAGGTGGAAGACCATGTTTTTTACAATAATTACTAGCATATGCAACTATTATACTTGAATCTAAACCGCCAGATAGCATAACACATAAAGGAACATCAGAGACAAGTTGTCTTTTAATTGCATCATCTAATAAAAAATGAACTTTGTCACAAGTATCTTCAAAATTATCTGTATGCTTTGTAGTTTTTAATTTCCAATATCTTCCTATATGCAAACCAGACGAATTGTAGATAGCAAAATGAGCAGGTTTGATTTCAAAAATATCTTTAAATACTGTAGTTCCAGGAGTATGTGCTGGACCAATTCCAAAAAGTTCACTTATTCCTTGTCTATCTACTTTCTTTTCTATTCCAGGATATTTAAATAAAGCTTTTATCTCAGAAGCAAAAACTAAAGTATTATTACATATGGTATAAAATAAAGGCTTAATTCCAAAATGATCTCTTGCTAAAAATAGTTCTTGTTTTCTACTATTCCAAACAGCAAAAGAGAAAATTCCATTTAGGTGTTTTGGAGTATCATACCCATAATGAATAAAACTTTTTAGTAAAACTTCTGTATCACAATGACCATTAAATTCATATCCTTCATCTATAAGAGCTTTTCGAAGTTCTTTAGTATTATAAATTTGCCCATTATAAACAATTACATATTCTCCATAAGAATAAGTCTCTATCATAGGTTGTTTTCCACCATCAGGGTCAATAACAATTAAACGCCTATGTCCTAATGCCACATTATCATTTATGTAATAACCGAACTTCATCAGGACCTCTTTTTTGCAAAGTGTCAGTCATATCATGTAAAACATTTCTATAAGAATTAACATCTTTTTTATAATCAACAAATCCAACTAAACCACACAAATTAAATACCTCCAATTAAAATATTTATTAGTATTATATTTTAGTATTTGTAAATATGTTAATAATATTACATCTAAGGTAATTGATAAATATAAAATCATAAATATACAAATGCAGGAGAAATTAATAAGTGCACAATAATTCAAAAAATCACTTATAAAAATAATGTCGAAAACTTTTCAAAATTTGCTAAAACTTCCTAAGTTTCGCTATTGGAAAAAATTACCAGTAGGATTATAATAAATAAAAATCACAAAGGAGGTAAAAGGTTTGGATGTTAATTTTGTAGAAAAGGACAAGTTATTATTAGTTAAATTAACAGAAGAAATAGATCATTGCGTGGCAGAAGAACTAAGGAGGAAGATTGATTATGAAATTGAAAGATATATGCCTAAAAAAGTTATATTTGATTTTGATAGTGTTAGCTTCATGGATAGTAGTGGGATAGGTTTCCTACTTCGGAAGATATAGATTAGCAAATATGCTAGGAGGAGATTTAGGAATTATAAACTTACATAAATCAGCTAAAAAAATTTTAGAAATGTCAGGAGCTTTAAAGGTAATACCAATATATGATAATGTTAAATTTTGCATTTAAAAAAGAAAGGATGAAAAATTATGAAATCTTTATATGAGAATGAAATGAAATTAGAATTTTTAAGTAAAGCTAATAATGAAGCATTTGCAAGAGTTACAGTAGCTGCATTTGCATCTCAATTAGATCCAACAATAGAAGAACTTGCAGATATAAAAACAGCAGTTTCAGAAGCAGTTACAAATGCAATAATACATGGTTATGAAAATACTCAAGGAATAATAAAAATAGCAGCAAGAATATTTGCAAATTCAATTCAAATTGAAATATCTGATACTGGAAAAGGAATTGAAGATGTTGAAATTGCAAAAGAACCGCTATATACATCAAAAGGAGATTTAGAAAGGTCTGGAATGGGATTTACTATAATGGAAAGTTTTATGGATGAAATGCAAATTGAATCTGTTTTAGGACTTGGGACAAAAGTTACCATGAAAAAGCTTATAAAAAAGCCTCAAGACATAGAAAACTTTTTTAAAAACGAAGATAAATTTTCTATGAAAGCAAATTAATATATAAAAAACTAGTAGGTTTATAGGTAAATCCTTTGTACAAAAACCTAAATATAATTACTTTAAGGAAATTTATATGTATGAAAATAATACAAAAGACATATTACTTGCAAAGCAAGGAGATAAAGAAAAATTCAATGAATTAATAGAAAATAATAAAGGTTTAGTTTATAGTATAGTAAAAAGGTTTATAGGAAGAGGTTATGAAGTAGATGATTTATACCAAATAGGAATGATGGGTTTAGTAAAAGCAATAAAGAGGTTTGATACAGATTTTGAAGTAAAACTTTCTACATATGCTGTTCCATATATCTTAGGAGAAATAAAAAGATTTTTAAGAGATGATGGACCAATAAAAGTAAGTAGAAGTTTAAAAGAATTATCCGCAAAAATTTCTGCTTTGCAAAAAGAATATCAAGATAGAGAAGGAATAGAAATTACAATAGAAGAAATTGCAAAAAAACTAAAAGTTCCAAAAGAAGAAATTGCAATGGCAATGGAATCAAATAATGTAGTAGAATCAATTTATTCAAAAACTACATCAAATGATGAAGATGGAATAAATATATTAGATAAAATAAGTACAAATAAAGATGAAGCAGAATATATAACAAATAATATTGCATTAAAAGAAGCAATATCAAATTTGGAAAATAAAGAAAAGCAAATAATATTATTAAGGTATTATAAAGATAAAACACAATCACAAGTCGCAAAAATATTAGGAATATCACAAGTACAAGTGTCAAGAATAGAAAAAAAGATATTAAATTCAATGAAATTAAAATTAATTTCTTAGAGGAGGAAAAATGAAAAAAATATTCTTATATATAATAGCATTTGTTGGAGTTTGTTTTTTTATACCTTTTATATTTACCAATAAATTTGAAACAAAAACTGTAGGGGTCGGCGTCGAGAGCCCACCGATTACCGATAATGATATCCCTTACGATTATAGAGATTACAATAAAATAAAATTATTACATACAAAAACAAACCAGATAGAAGAAATAAATTTAGATGAGTATTTATATGGTGTTGTATCAAGTGAAATGCCAGCAACATTTGAGCAACAAGCTCTAAATGCGCAAGCAGTAGTTGCAAGAACATATACAATCTATACAATAAATCATAATAATTCAAAACATGGAGATGCTCAGATTTGTGATAATTCATCATGTTGTCAAGCTTGGATTACAAAAGAAGATAGATTTGCAAGATGGGAAGAAAGTCTAAGGCAAAGTAATTGGGAAAAAATAGTTACAGCAGTTGACAGTACAAAAGGAAAAATAATTACATATAAAGGTGAACCAATAGATGCATTTTTCCATTCTAATAGTGGTGGAACAACAGAGATGCCAATTAATGTATGGGGAGGAAGTGGATTTGAATACTTGCAATCTGTAACAACAGCAGGAGAAGAAGCTTACACGCAATATGCTTCAGAACTAGAACTTTCAAAACAAGAATTAGAAAAAAAGGTAAAAGAAAAATATAATGATTTTAATATAAATTGGTCAGAAGAAAATTGTTTGCAAATACTTGAATATACTGAAAGTGGAAGAGTAAAAACATTTAAAGTAGGAAATAAAAATTTATCTGGAGTAGAAGCAAGGACAATATTTGGTCTTAGATCTACAAACTTTGAATTTAAAATAGATGGGGAAAATATTAAATTTAATGTAAAAGGATATGGACATCGGAGTTGGAATGAGCCAAACAGGAGCAGACGCAATGGCAAAACAAGGTAGCAATTATGAAGAAATTATAAAACATTTTTATACAGGTGTAGAAATTCAAAATCTATAAAATATATTATTGTAGGGACAAACAATTTTTATTAAATCAAAAATTTGTATAAATTATAAAATTCTGGAAATACTCCTAATAAATAAAAGATTTAGGAGGAAATTATGAGAAGAGATCAAAGAAGAAGCCAAAGTTTAAATAAAAATAAGAATATTTATTACTTAGTAGGAGGAACTATACTTTTATTTGTTATTGTGTTTATAACAGTATATTTAATGTTTGGATCAGATAGTTCAAAAAAATCAGATGTTATAGATACCCAGAGGTTTGGACAAACTCGGAAATAATACAATAGTAGAAGAAGCAAGTACATCAATAGGAAAAACAGTAGATGAAAGTAAAAAACAAGAAAACAAAGTTTCAGAGAAAATAGCAATAAATACAAGTAATAAGAACAATACTACTTCAAAAAATACAACTAAAAACAAAAAGTCTACAAATACAAATAGCACAAAAACTAAAGAGACATCAGCAAAAGAAACAAAAGATGAAGGTTTCATAAGACCAGTAGATGGAGATATATTAAAAGAATATGCAAAAGATAATTTAATATTTTCACAAACATTAAATGAATGGATTACACACACAGGAATAGATATAAGAGCGCAGAAAACAGAAGTGGTAAAAGCATCAGCATCAGGAACGGTCAAAACAATAAAAAATGATCCAAGATATGGATTAACAATTACAATAGAACATGAAAATGGAATAAGAACAGTATATGCAAACTTACTTACAAGTGAATTTGTAGTAGAAGGGGAAAAAGTAAAACAAGGTCAAACAATTGGAACAGTAGGAAATACTGCTGTATTTGAAAGCTCAGATGATATACATTTACATTTTGAAATTTTAAAAGATAATGTAAATGTAGATCCGATGACATATTTAAAATAAATGTAAGGGTACGAAGCATCGTACCCTTTTAAAAAATAAATTAATTTAAGTATTATAAAACAGCACCTAAAACCAAAATTCCAATATTATCATTATAAATTTCATCAAACTGTGATAAAGGCAAAGGATTTGTACCTTCCCCAACTTCTATTGTATAGCCAGGTCTATTATAAGTTTGTATAAACCAGTCTTTATAACCTGCAAAAGAAGAATTTGAAGGAGTAAGTTCTAGAGTATAACCACTAGCATTTGCAAATTTTCTACCAATAAATTCAGATTCTGGTGGCAAAAAGTCAGCATATTTCCAATAAATAACTTTTCCTTGAGAATGGTAAGAAAGAGTTAGTCTAAAATTATGTGTTAAAGTGAAATTATAAATAGATAACGATTCTGGTTCAGTTAAAGGACCATAGCCTACAAAATCTCTTGGACTAGGCTTAGTAAATCCTTGTGCATATTTTATTTGTTTTGCATTTTCCCATCCGAGCTGGAAATTGTAAGTTTAAATCCACACCTGTGGTATTAAAAATATACCAACCACAAAATAAAATGAATAAAACGCAGTAATCATCTATATTACAGGATTTCTTTTATCGTTGGGATTTCCGAGTATTAACGAAGGAAAGCTCCATACGAGAAAAGTATGCGAATTGATACAAATTCTTGAAAATTTATTTTTTAGAATTTGTCAATTCGTATTTCGAAAAAAAAACCCTGTATTTTTTATGCAAAATTACTGCTAGAATTGGAGTGGTATATGAAGAAAAATCAAGATAACGTTGGGTATTATTCTATAATTCCAGCAACAATTTTATACAATAAAGAACTAAAAGCAAATGAGAAATTATTATATGCAATTATAACATCACTTGCTTGTAAAGAGGGATATTGTTTTGCAATAAATAAATATTTAGCAGAGAAATTAGGTGTAAATCCTAAAACAATTTCAAATTGGATTTCAGATTTAAGCAAAAAAAATTTTATAATTGTTGAAGTAATTAGAAACGAAAATAAGCAAATTATTCAAAGAAAAATTTATATAAATGATATACCCTATCCATTAAATAATGGATACCAGTATCAATCAAAAAATGGACAGGCTATCCATCAAAAAGTGAAAGATAATAGTATAAGAAATAATATTAAAAATAATACTAAAGTGCCGAAAAAATCCATATCAAATTATACAAATCCAAGAGAATATTCAGAAGAGTTTTTAAACAGTTTATATGCAAATCTTAAATAAAACTTTGAAATCCTTGTTAGCTTTTTGATAATATGATAATATACCTATGAAAGGTAGGAAATAAAGATGACAAAAGATACTAGTAAAAAGAATATGAATTTGAAACAAATTTTAATAATGGCAATTACTATAATTTTATTTATAGGACTAATTTATATTTCCAATAATGTAGATATATTAAATGAAGTTACAGTCGCAAATTATAATAGTATAGATGAAATACCAGAATACTCTGGTCAAATATATGTAAAAATAAATAATGGTAAGCCATATTTTACTGAAGAAGATTATACTACAGAAAGTTTTGAAGAATATAGTAAATTAGATGACAAAGGAAGGTGTAGAGTTGCTTATGCTAATATTTGCAAAGAAATAATGCCTCCTGATGGAGATCAAAGAGGAGATATCAGTAGTATAAAACCAACTGGTTGGGTGCAAAGGAAATATAATGGAGAATATTTATATAATAGATGCCATTTAATAGGTCATCAGTTATCGGATGAAGATGCAAATGAACTGAATTTAATTACAGGAACGAGATTCTTTAATGTTAATGGTATGCTACCATTTGAAAACAAAGTGGCAGATTACATAGAAAAACATAAAAATAATCATGTTTTGTATAGAGTAACACCAATTTTTAAGGGAAATAATAAATTAGCAAGTGGCGTAGAAATAGAAGCATATTCTGTAGAAGATAGAGGAAAAGAAATATGTTTTAATGTATATGTATATAATGTACAACCTGGAATTACAATTAATTACGAAACAGGAGAAAGTGAAGAAAATTAGCCATTAATATTGAAAAATAGATTTAAATGCTATATAATAACTTTAGTTTTAATCTTTTTGCTAAATTTCTTTGGCAATAAATTCCCAAAAAACAGATAATAAGCTAGGAGTGTGAAGATTATTGAATTTAGATTTATTTAATAATTTAATTAATAATGTAAAAGAAAATAATATTGTACAAAGTTTTATAAAGGAATTATCTAATTATTTAGAAAAGCAAAATAATAAATTACTTAACGAGGAGTATAATAGAAAGGATAATAGGATTCTAAAACAAGAAAACTGTTTATACCAAGTAATAGAAATGGATATAGATGGGGTCTATTTGCAGAACTTAGAAAACAATAGTATATCGAAGGAAATGGATATTTCGAAAGAGACTTTAAATAAAATAGGCAATGATAGTATACTTAGATTTAAAAACGGAAGTTATATTTACGAAGAAGAATTAACTAAGCAATTCTATGATAGTTTAATAGATGTTAAAAAATATAAGAACATTCAAGATAACTTTGTTAAGGAAAGTAATATACTAGAAATTGATTCAGATACTAGATATAAAATTGAATTAAGTAAGGATAATTATTGTTTATTGAGTTATGAAAATAATGGGAAAGGGACAATCGAAGTTCCTAAAGAACTAATACCATTTTGGGCTAAAAATGGAGATGAGTTATATTATAAAAATGGAAAATTTAATAGGTATTTTAAATAGAAAATGGTATGAGAAATTCATACTATTTTTTGATTTTTACAAGAAAGATTATCTCCCAGCGGGCTAAAAAGGTATTAGAAGATTTTCTCCTAAACAGCAATATGTGGTCTACAGGACCATGCTGGTCAATATTGGGCATTAAAAAATGCCACAACATTCGGAGCAAAATTCTTTGCTCTAAATATCAAATTTCGCTTTGCTAATATTGATATTTTATAGTATAGAAATTTAAATATGAATAAAAAAATAAAGGAGTGAGTGATTATGGAGCTAAATCCAGATAATAGAACAGAAATGATAAAAGCAAGAGTATCTGAAGAAGAAAAGATTTTAATAAAAGCAAAAGCAGAATATTATGGATATAAACAATTATCTAAATATATAAGAGATTCTGCAATTTATGAAAAGGTAACTAATGTTAACTTAATCGGAAAACATGAAATATTAAAAGCATATTCAGATAATACACACATATTAAAAGAAATGTATAAAAGGATAAAACATATTGCAATATTTGCTACACAAATTGATAAATATGAAAGAGAAGAACTAAAATTTAAAATGTTTGAAATTTTAAAGAATCAAAAAAATAAGTTGATTGATAAAAAATTAGACTTGAATGTATGGCAAAAAAGTTAATCATAGAAAATTAAATAAAAGGGCTGATAAATAAAATTGACAAATAATCAAAACGGATACATAATATTATTATAAAAATATGCAAAATTAAAAGGTGAGAGTAATGAATATTTCAAAATTAGTTCTAAAATATATTGAAGGTTATCAAGATACTGAACCTATATTTATTGAAGATATGAAGAAATACATTATTGAAAAAGGCGGTAAACAAAATAATGTATATGTAATCTTAAACAGATTAAAAATGAAAGGTATTATGAAATCTGCATATAGAGGAATTTATTATAAACCTGGAAGGTGTGTTTTTGGAGAAACGGGATTAGACTATACAAGATTGATAGAATTAAAATATTTAAAAGATCGAGAAGGCAATATAAAAGGATATATAACAGGGGCTAAATTATTTAATTGGATAGGATTTACAACATTAGTTCCTAATGTAACAGAAATAGTAACAAATGAATGTAAATATTATAAAAAATATGATGAAAAATTAAGAACATACATTATAAAACCTAAGATACAAATAACAAACGAAAATCATCAATATTTACAATTTTTAGATATTTTAGAAAATAAAGATAATATTCATATTGAAATAGATAATGAAAATCAAATTTTATGTCATATTATAAAAGAATGTAACTTAGATTTCAAAAAAATAATAAAATATGCTAAAGAAACAAATAATAAAAAAGCATTAGAAAAACTATTACTATTGGAAAAATAGAAAGTTATTTAGTATAAATAGTTGATTTTAAGATAAAATAATGATAAAATATTGATAATGATTATAAAGGAGAGTGTGAATTATGATTAATATTAGACCAGTATCAGATTTAAGAAATAAATACCCAGAAATTGAGGATTTAGTTTTAAAAGAAGATGAAGCAGTTTATCTGACAAAAAATGGATATGGATCAATGGTAGTTTTAAGTTTAGAGAAATATGCAGAAATGCTAAAAAGTTTAGATAAAGAAAAAGCTTTAGAGGCAAGATTTGGGGTCATTGATATTGATAAAGCTCTAGAAGAAGCAGAGGAAGAAGCTAATAATCCTAACACTAAACGCTATTCTCATGGAGAAATGAAACAAATGGCAAGGAGGATAATTGATGGTAAATAAAAAATATGAAATAGAATATCTTCCAACATTTATTTCACAATTTAATAATATTTTGTATTACATTACATACGAACTTAAAAATAAAATAGCAGCAGATAATTTTTATAATGAAGTAGTGAAACAAATTGAGATAAGAAGCGAAGCTCCAGAATCGTACGAAGTTTTTAAAATAATTAAAAATGGAGAAGTAAAATATTATAAAATAAATGTAAAAAATTATACAATATTTTATGTTGTAAAAAACAATATAATGGAAATAAGAAGAATATATTATAGTCAAAGAAATTTTGATAATTTAATATAAAATAGAATTGTACACAAAAAGAAAAAATAAAATTTGCGAAAAGATAGGAAATTTCAAAAAGGTCTTGACAAACTAAAGAAATGAGTATAGTGTAGGGCTACAAAATACGAAATGTGTTAGAAAAACTATGTATAAAAGCATATAGTTTTTTTGATATGCAAAGTAAATAAATGTAATATAATTGATAAAAATTTATTTTTATGCTAATATAGAGAAAAATGTAGGAGAAAATTATGAAAATAGGAATAACATTTAGTATATTAGCATTTGTAGCATTAATAGTAAGTATTTGTATAAAGGAACGAAAAAAATCTTTGGTGATTCAATCATTAAATTGCTTATTTGAAGCAGTTTATGATTTTATAATATTAGCCTATACAGGTGCAATTTTAAGTATAATTAATTTTATAAGAACTTTTTTATTTATAAATAAAGAGAAATTTAGCAAAAAACACTTTATTTAATAATACTATTTTTGTTTGAAAGTATTATTATAGTTAATTGTATTTTCACATGGGGAGGACTAATTTCACTATTACCAACAATAGGTTCGCTCATTAGAACTTATTGTCTATGGCAATCAAATATGAAACTGGTTAGAATATCTGGAATTACAACAGGAATATTATATGGATCATATTACATTTATTATAATAGTTGGTTTATGGTATTAGGAGATTTAATATTATTGATTACAGGAATATATGCAGTATGGAAAAATGATATAAGAAATAATTCAAAGTTAAACAAACAGGAGAATAATGTATGAACAAATTTATTAATTATGCACATAGAGGTGCATCAGCTTATGCACCAGAAAATACTATGAGTGCTTTTGAAAAAGCGGTAGAATTAAAAGCTAATGGAATCGAGTTAGATTTACAAAAAACTAAAGATGGAAAAATAGTTATATTTCATGATGATTTTATAAATAAAAAGTCAAATGGTATAGGAACAATAAGTGATTATACTTATAATGAATTGTTAAAATTTGATTTTGGAAGTTGGTTTGATTTAAAATACAAAGATGAAAAAATTGTACTTTTTGAAGAGTTTGCAAAGAAATTTTTATCTAAAGATTTAACATTTGCAATAGAGCTAAAGACTATAGGAATAGAAAAACAAACATTAGAAATAATTGATAAATATAGTAAAAGTAAAGAAAATATTTATATTACATCTTTTATATTTGAAGCATTAGAAAATGTTAGAAAATTTGATAAAGATATAAAAATATCTTGGCTTATTGATGAAGAAATTAATCAAAATAATATTGATAAATTATTATCAATAAAAGGATGTCAAATTTGTCCAAAAGCTGATAAAGTATCAAATAGTAGTATAGAGCTTGCCAATAGCAATAAGCTAGGTGTTAGATTATGGGGAATTCGTGATCAAGAAATAATGCAAAAAGTATATAAGTTAAATATAGATGGAATGACAGTTAATTTTCCAGATAAATTAAAAGTATTAATAGAAGGAGAATAAGGCATGAAATTTTATGTTGTTAGACATGGTCAAACTGATTGGAATGCTAAAGGTAGAATCCAAGGAAAAACAGATATTGAATTAAATGAAATTGGAATAGAACAAGCAAGAAAATTGAAAGAATTAATAAAAGATTATAATATTGATTTAATCATAAGTTCACCATTAAAAAGAGCAAGAAAAACAGCTGAAATTATTAATGAAACAGTAAAGTGTAACATTATATTTGAAGATTCATTAAAAGAACGCGGATATGGAATTTTTGAAGGCATGATAAGAAAAGAAATAAATGATGAATTAATAAATTCAGATATACTAAATAATTATCATATAAATAAGGAATATAAAGAGATTGAAACAATACAAAGTTTATGTAATAGAGTATGGAAATTACTTGATAAATTAAAACAAAAATATAAAGATAACAATATTCTTTTAGTAACTCATGGTGGAACAATAAGAGCAATTAACGGATACTTTAATGGGATTAATGAAAAAGGAATAATAGACAATCCAGGACTAAAGAATTGCGAGATAAAGCTTTATGAGTGTTAGAGAGAATAAATATAATAGCAGTAAATAAAATTAAAGGAAAATTAGCTAAGTAAAGATCTAATATGTGAAAACATATATTAGGTCTTTTTTTCTTATAAAAGTAAAATTTTTCAAAAATAGCTTCGCTTTTGGTATAAAAACAGGGCTTATATATAGAAATACTAAACAGCACATTGACAAATACACTTATTTTAAGTGTCATATATAGCCATTTTCTTTAATATTCTGTATTAGTTTAATTAATAATCGCCATTTGGCGTTGTTAAACTTCACATTAAATCTAATCAACGTGCAAGAGCACGCCTCATAGATTTAATGCTCGTTTGCCTAGCCAAATAACAATTCTTAATTAAACATAGATGGGAGGAATTGTGAATAAAGATAAAAAAGAAACAAAAATAGATAAACTAGAGTTTAATACATATTGTATTTTTACAGAAGAAAAACAGGAGGTTAAAGAAACAATAGGATTAATTTTTAAGGACTATATTGAAAATCTAAAAATAAAAACAAAGTAATTATTATAAAATATTTGCAAAATTATTTTAAGCACGTTACAATTTTTATTGTAGATGATTACGAATAGGAGGTTAAATGCTAAACTTAAATAGTCAAGACTTCAAAGTACGGTATATATATAAGACTATCTAGAGAAGATGGCGAGAATGGAGAAAGCGAAAGTATCGGTAATCAAAGAAATATTTTGCAAAGATATGTAAAGGAGAATGGTTTAGAACTTATCAAAGAATATGTTGATGATGGTATCTCTGGGACTACATTTGATAGACCCGGATTTAATAAAATGCTACAAGATATTGAGAACAGAACTATTAATATGGTTATAACAAAAGACTTATCAAGACTTGGAAGAGATTATATTAAAACAGGGCATTACATAGAAAACTACTTTCCACAAAACAGTATAAGGTATGTTGCAATAACAGATGGCATAGACACCTATATAGATAGCACGAATAACGATATAACGCCTTTTAAAGCAATTATGAATGACTATTATGCTAAGGATATATCAAAGAAAATTAGAAGTGTCTACAAGGAAAAACAAAAGAATGGAGAGTATCTATGTAGTACTCCAGCATATCGGATATAAAAGGCATCCTAGTATAAAAAATAAGCTAATTGTAGATGAACAAGTAAAAGGTATTGTAGAGAAAATATTTGATATGTATGCAAATGGACATGGTAGTGTAGAAATAGTTTCTTACTTAAATAGTAACCATTACTTATCTCCTACTGGTTATAGAAAAACTGGTATTATACATGATGAGAATAAAACAAACTATGACTGGAATGAGGTTACTTTATGCAATATGTTAAAAAACGAAGTGTATATTGGAAACACAGTCCAAAATAAAAAATCCGTTGTTTCATATAAAGTACATAAAATAAGAACTGTAGAAAAGGAAAATCAAATAAGAGTAAATGGCACACATGAATCTATTATCGACAAAGACACCTTTCAAAAAGTACAATGTATTCTTGAAAAAAGAGGAACAAATACAAAACTAAAATATGATTACTTATTAAGAGGGTTACTTTACTGTTATCATTGCAAAAGAAAACTGCAAATTGTGCTTAAGAAAAATTCAAGAAGAAACGCACAATCACATCCATATGTAATATGTGCAGATTATAAAAAAAGAGGTTGTTTTCCATTAAGTATTAATTACGAAAAGTTTGAAAAGCATATTATTTATGTTGTAAAAAGAATCTGCAGGATATATGCAGACAAAGAAATTTTTTATAGTGTTTATGAAAAATATCAAAACAAAACACTTGATATTCGAGATGGATATAAGAAGAAATTAGAACAAATTGATAAAGCTATATTAGAAATAAATAACAATTTAGACAAAATGTATATGGATAAATTACAAGGCATAATACTCGAAGAAGATTACATTAGAGTATCACAAAAATTTATATTTGATAGGACAAATTTAACAAAACAAAAAGAAGAATTAGAGCAAAAGTTAATTGGAACAGAAGAAAAAATAAGCAGTAAAAACAAAACAAAAGAAGAAAAAGAATTAGATGAATTAATAGAAAACTTTTTAAAATTAGAGCAAATAGATAAAATATATTTATACAGATTAATTAACAAAATTGAAATTGACAAAGACAAAAATGTGTATATCTATTTTAATTTTTCAAAACTAAATTCTATTAATGAAAATCTAGATGAATTTATCAAAATTGAAGAACTAATAAATAAGAAAAATCAAATATGTAAAGCTGTATAAATGTAATGTAAAAGAACTGGTATTCCTTTATGGGGAATACCAGTCCAAGCTTAAAAATGATTACATCTCAATAGTGGAGATGAGATAACCGATGTACTGGATGATCGGGTGGCAAATGGTACTTTTCATGTCTGTATATTGCTTGCTGTACTTCTTCTACTGTTACAGTAATGTGTGCCTCTGCTAGCTTTGATATAGCTTCAGAGATACCGTTGATATCTGCACAACCAGTAGCATAACCTACATAAGTACCATCATTACCATTATAAATGTCGAAACCATTTCCTAATGGACCACAACAATCTTGAGTAAATACTTTTGACATAATATCCTTTCTGCCACCTAAGTAGATGGACTTGAAAACCAGTTAAAATTGTATCTATACTATATTATACACTATTTTATGTAAAAGTGCAAATTGGTTGGTAGATTTTCAAATCCACACCATTAATATTTGATTTCCAACCACTTGGAAAAGGAATACTAGGAAAATTATCTGCAATTAATTTAGCATTTTGATAAGAAGATGATGTTAAAGATAAATTACCTGTAACTAAATCAACACCAGTCGGATTAATTTTCATAGGATTAGAAATTAGCAATCATCTGTGAATAAAAATTAAAGATACATTTTAAAGTGGATATAAAAAGGTATCAAAGTGGATACATTTGAAGTATCCACTTTAGGCTTTTTTGAGCTATGCTGGAGTGGATATTTTGACAGTGTATAATGCATTGAAATTTAGGCAAAAATTCAAATTTTATTGTTTGAGGTTTAAAGGGTATCAAACAGGTAAGGGCAAAAAAGTAAAAAGTAGTGTGTATATTGTAAAAAACAATATAGAGAAAAAGTGGATATATTGGTAAGATAAAAAGCATTACTATTTTTTGAAAAATGTATCTAGAAAAGTTATAATGTTTATGATATACTGTCGATATATGATTTAGTTACAAAGGAGAAAATGATGAAGCCAGAAATTGCAATGAAATACAATAGAAGAATATTTCCATACTATAAAGGTATGGGGTGGGATCCTTTATTTTATAGTGCTATTATATTTTTATTTTTAACAGAAGTAAAAGGAATTGAACCTACAAAAGTAATATATGCAGAATCAATTTATTCGTTATTTTTGTTATTACTTCAAATACCATCTGCAATTTTAGTTGAAAAAATTGGTAGTAGAAAAGCCTTGATATTGGGAACAACTTTTGCAACAATTCAAATAGGAATTATGATTTTTGTTAATAACTTTTGGTATTTAGTTATTGCCTATTTTATGTCAGCATTTGGAAATGCCCTAAAAGATATAGCTAGAAATACATTACTCTATGATTCTACAAAAATGTGTAAAGGTAAAAATTCATTTGGAAATATAAATGCAAAAGGTTCTTCTTTAAGTAATGCATTAAGTGCTATTACATCAGTAGTTGCTGGATATTTATTTGTTATTAATCCATATATTCCAATTGTTTTATCGACTTTTATATCACTGTTGGCGATTATAATATCTTATAGATTTGAAGAAGTAGAAGTAAAACAAAAAGAAAAAACAACAGTATCACAATCTATAAAAGATATTAGACAAGGTTTTACATTTATTTTGAAATCGAGTCGATTAAAAGCATTATTCCTTTTTACATCAATATTTGTAGGAGTATTAATGATGATTTCTACTTACGAAAAAAGTTTATTAACAGATTTAAAAGTAGCACCACAATATTTTGGTATTATTTTTGCAATACTAACATTAGTACAATCTTTTTCAATAAACTATCAAGATAAAATTCATAATACTTTTAAAAATAGAACATTGGCATTTATATCCATACCAATATTTATTTCTTTTATTATAGTAGGAGTAGTTACTAAATTAAACTTTAATTTTGCTTTTACTCTTATCATAGTTATGATTGCATTTTTTATACACCATGTTTTTAGAGGTCCTTATTGGGTATTAGAAGATAGATATGTAACTAATTTTACAAATTCTAATATCAGAGCAAAAATCTTATCTGCAAGTAATTTGATAAAAAATGTTGGAGAAATGTTAATAAGTTTTTTAGGTGGTTTATTGTTAGAATTTTATACTACAGGTACATCTTATTTAATAGTAGGAATTGTTGGGTTGATTATTATATTACTTGTATTAAAATATATGAAAAAGAGAATTGGATTAAATCCAGAAGAATATAACGAAAAAGATATAACATTTAATAAGCTAGAGGTTTAGTAGTGTTGGGGAATTAATAAAGACATTAAATGAAATGAATATTGCATGGATATTTTTGAAAGCAAAAAGTAAAATAAAAGTAGATTATTACAAAGACACTAATTTTAAAATTTTTGATTGTCTGTCTTTAGCAAAAATAAGATAAAGATATTGACTTTTTATAAAAATAGACTTTATAATGAAATTATAAATAGGAATTTATAATAATTCCTATCTACAACTATATAAAAAATATGATAAACAGATTTTGAACCAAATACAAAAATCAAAAACAAATATTTGTTAGAATATTCAAAAATGATTTGACATATACTAAAAATAGTAGTATACTATATTTAACTTAAGTTAAAAAAGTCATAGATGGACCGAACTAAGTGTGTGACAGCACTTGGTTCTTTTTTGGTTATAAAAACATAATAATAAAATATAAATTTCATAAAAAAGAAAACATAGCTAAATAGTGACAGTGCTATGTTTTCTTAATCAGCTAATTAAGCCTCATCTTGTCTTTGGACATTTGATTTGTTGTTATTCTGAATTTTCTCAAGTGCTTGAGTTAATTCTTTTTCTTTTTGTATTAAATTTTCAATCAAATGCCACATTAAGTCAGCGTTTGTCATGTCTGGACCTCCTTCCCGTAAGATTTCCTTTCGAGAAAGGATAAAGTTATTATATAACGATTAATAGTATTTGTCTATAAAAACAACATAAAAAGCAAAAAAAAGTTTGGTAATTTTAAATATGGATTTATCATATTATTTATTAGAAAAATAATTGAAAGGAATGAGCAGTTTGAGTAGTCAAGAAAACAATTTACAAATTTATTGCACATTCAAAGAAGAGAACATAGATTTTCAAGTAGTATTACAAAAGGCATTTATAGAATTTATACAAGAAAAAGAAAAATAATTTTTTTTGAAATTGTTAAATATAACTGTACTTGATATAATATTTTTTAGCAGATGATTGCTAAAGAATAGGAGGCGAAAATGATCTTTAGCAATAATCAAACTTTTAAAGTAGCAATCTATATAAGACTTTCTCGAGATGATGGAGACAGAGGAGAAAGTGAAAGTATTGGAAATCAAAGAGACATCATAATAAGATATATTAAAGAAAATAACTTGCAATTTATAGATGAATATGTAGATGATGGAATATCTGGGACAACATTTGAAAGAGCTGGTTTTCAAAGAATGATAGCAGATATAGAAAAACAAAGAATTAACATGGTAATAACAAAAGATTTATCAAGGCTTGGGAGAGAATATATACAAACAGGACAATACATCGAAAAATATTTTCCTGAACACAATGTAAGATATGTTGCTATAAATGATGGAATTGATACATTTAAAGATAGTTCCTGTAATGATATAACGCCATTTAAATCCATATTAAATGATATGTATGCAAAAGACATTTCTAAAAAGGTAAGAAGTGTTATAAAAGAAAAACAAATAAAAGGGGAGTATATGTGTACAGTTGCACCTTATGGCTATCAAAAAGACAGTTTACAAAAAAATCATTTAGTAATTGATGAAAATACAAGCTTTGTAGTTAGAGATATTTTTAATATGTATCTAAATGGAAATAGTGTTTATGGGGTAAGAGATTATTTGAATAAAAAGAATATTCAATCACCTAGTGGCTACACAAAAAAGCAAGTAGAAATAAAAAAGTGGAACAGTGTTACTATTTTAAATATACTATCCAATATGGCTTACATTGGAACAACAGTATCTAATAAAAGAGTAAATCTTTCTTACAAATCAAAGAAAAGAATCAAAATGCCAAAAGAAGAATATATCGTAATAGAAAACACACATGATCCGATTATAAGCAAAGAAGATTTTGAAAAAGTACAATTTCTATTAGATAAGAAAAGTATTAATAGGAAAAATAAGCACGAGTATTTATTTAGAGGATTAATAAAATGCAAAACTTGTCATAGTAATTTAGAAGTAGGAGCAAAGCTTACTGCAAAAGGGAAAGAAATAAAAAATCCCATTCCATACATAACCTGTAGAAATTCAAAAAAAGGAATTTGTCCATCACAACATTTAAATTATAATAAATTTGAAAAAGAAATATTGGAGTATTTAAAAGGATTTTTAAATTTATATGCAGATAAAGATAACTTAAAAAAAGCTTATAAAGATTATAAAAACAATAAAAATAGCAGTATTTCAAAGTATCAAAAGGAAATCAAAGCAATAGACAATAAAATAACTAATATTTTAAATCAAATTGAGAGTATCTATTTTGATAAGATAAATCATGTTATTTCTGAAGATGATTATTTTAGATATACAAATAAAATAATCAGTGAAAGAGATTCATTAATCAATCAAAAAAATGAAATCAAGAAATTAATAAGCAATATGAAAGAAAAACAAAATAAAGTTTCAGAAAATCAAATGAATAAACTAATTGATGAGTTTTTAAATACAACATCAAAAAAATCGATTTATCAATTAATAGATAGAATAGAAATTGACGAAAACAAAAATATCTATATTCATTTTGCATTTAGTAAATTAAATTGTATGAATGAATATATAAATGAAAAAGTAGAAATTAAAGAATTATTAAAACAAGCATAAAAAATTTAAACTATGCCTATGAAAGTTAAGCCAACGCCATCTGGATTCACCATTGGTGTAATATAAATAGAAACACTATTAAATAAATCTTTTACATTATAACCATAAAGACTACCAGCCGTAACATAAGCTCTACAGTAATCCTCAACAAACTTCATTAAAATTAAAGAAGTGATCCATTCATTTGCATGAATAGAAGCGGAATAAAAAACTTCTTTACTACCGTTTGCCAAGTTTTATAGTAAAAATAGGTGAGCCTAAAACACTATTTCCTATAATTTGAATATTTAAAAATGTATACAATCTATTTAAAAGATGAATATCATTTAATAAACGTGTAGAATTATAAAGTTCATTTGTATTAACAATTCTTTCTTCCATAAAGACCTCCATTTTATATACTATGCTAGTAAATTATATGAAAATAATAAATAAAGTGATACTTTAACACTTGCAATATGTGAAAAATATGTTATAATATAAACGCTAATTACAAAAAATGGAAAGGATTGAATTTTAAAATGAGTATAAAAGTTGAAAAAACAGACAATAAAAATGAATTAAAATTAGAATTTACAGTAGAAGCTAAAAAATTTGATGAAACAATGAAAAAAGTATATTTTAAAACAGTTAAATATTTTAATATACCAGGTTTCAGAAAAGGTAAAGCACCAATGAATATAGTAGAAAGACATTATGGAAAAGAAATATTTTATGAAGATACATTTAATGAAATATTACAAGAAGTATATGAAAAAGAATTAAAAGAAAATGATATAACAGCTGTAAGTTATCCAGACTTGGATGTAAAACAAATAGGTAAAGGACAAGATTTAATATTTACAGCAGTAGTTCAAACTAAGCCAGAGGTAAAACTTGGAAAATATAAAGGTATAGAAATCAAAAAAATAGAGTATAATGTATCTGATGAAGATATAAATCATGAACTAGGACATATGCAAGAGAAAAATTCAAGAATAATAACAGTAGAAGATAAAGCTGTAGAAAATGGAGACATAACAGTTATAGACTTCGAAGGTTTTGTAGATGGAGTTGCTTTTGATGGAGGAAAAGCAGATGGTCATGAGCTAACAATAGGAAGCAATAGCTTTATTCCAGGATTTGAAGATCAAATAATAGGAATGAAGATAGATGAAGAAAAAGAAATAAAAGTAAAATTCCCAGAAGAATATTTTTCAAAAGATTTAGCGGGAAAAGATGCAACATTTAAAGTTAAATTACATGAAATAAAGAAAAAGCAGTTGCCTAAGCTTGATGATGAATTTGCAAAAGATGTTAGTGAATTTGATACATTAGAAGAATTAAAAACAAGTATAAAAGAAAAATTAGAAAAAGAAAATGAGCAAAAAGTAAAATATGAAACAGAGGAAGCAGTAATAAAAGCTATTTGCGATAATACTAATATAGATATTCCATCAGGAATGATACAAACAGAAATAGATAATATGGAAAAAGATATGGAAAATAGATTAAAATATCAAGGTTTAACTTTAGATATGTACATACAAATGCTTGGAAAAACAAAAGAAGAATTTAGAAAAGAATATGAGAAGCAAGCAAAAGAAGCTGTTAAATCTAGATTAGTATTAGAAGCTATAATAAAAGAAGAAAAAATAGAAGCAGCAGAAGAAGAAGTAAATGAAAAATTAAAAGAAATGGCTGAAAACTACGGAAAAACAGAAGAAGAATTAAAAACAAATGAAAACCTAAAAAATTATTTAAAAGAGAGCATAAAATCACAAAAAGCAATAGAATTTGTAGTAAAAAATACAAAAATAAAATAGAAAAATAAAACGTAGGGGTTGTATAATAAAAAAGAATATATAATTTATATTCAATAATTTAATACGCCCCTTATATTAAGCCACGGTTTCTAATTATATGTAATAGGCAGGTCGAACTCATTCTCAAATATAAATTAATTGTTATTTGAAATAAAAAAGGAGGAAAATTTATGTTAGAAAAAAATAGTTTAGTACCTTATGTAGTAGAACAAACAAGTAGAGGAGAAAGATCATATGATATTTTCTCAAGACTTTTAAAAGATAGAATTATATTTTTAGGAGAACAAGTAGACGCAACCACTGCAAGCTTAGTAATTGCACAACTTTTATTTTTAGAATCAGAAGATCCAGAAAAAGAAATATCATTATATATAAATAGTCCAGGAGGATCTATAACAGATGGAATGGGAATAGTAGATACAATGAATTATATAAAATGTCCAGTAACTACAATATGTGTAGGAATGGCAGCAAGTATGGGAGCAGTGCTTTTAGCATCAGGAGAAAAAGGAAAAAGATTTGCAACTCCAAATGCAGAAATATTAATACATCAACCTTTAATTGCAGGTGGGGGACTTTCAGGTCAAACAACTGAAATAAAAATACATGCAGACCATATGGTAAGAACAAGAGAAAAATTAAATAAATTACTAAGTGATAGAACAGGTCAAAGCTTAGAAACGATTCAAAAAGACACAGAAAGAGATAATTACATGACATCTGAGCAAGCTCTAAAATATGGATTAATAGATGGGATTTTTGATAAAAGAAATTAAACTTAAAAATTAATAAGGAGAGTGTAATAAATGGCTAAAAAAGTAAGTAACAATGTAAGATGCTCATTTTGTGGAAAACTACAAGATGAGGTAGAAAGAATTGTTGCAGGACCAGGTGTGTATATTTGTAATGAGTGTATAGATGTATGTTCTAATATTGTAGAAAATGAAGAATATGAAGATGAAGAAGAAACATATACATTAAACAATGAAAATGTGCCAACACCAAAAGAAATAAAAGAAATACTAGATGATTATGTTATAGGCCAAGAAGAAGCTAAAAAAACATTATCAGTAGCTGTATATAATCATTATAAAAGAATAAGAAATATAAGACAAGATGAAAAAGATGAAGTTGAAATACAAAAAAGTAATATCCTATTATTAGGACCAACAGGATGTGGAAAGACGCTCTTAGCACAAACATTAGCCAAAATATTAAATGTTCCATTTGCAATAGCAGATGCAACAACACTTACAGAAGCAGGCTATGTAGGTGAAGATGTAGAGAACATATTACTTAAACTAATTCAATCAGCAGATTATGATATAGAAAAAGCACAAAAAGGAATTATATATATAGACGAAATAGATAAAATATCAAAAAAAAGTGAGAATCCTTCAATTACAAGAGATGTAAGTGGAGAAGGAGTACAACAAGCCTTACTTAAAATAATAGAAGGAACAACAGCATCAGTTCCTCCACAAGGAGGAAGAAAACATCCACATCAAGAATTACTACAAATAAATACTGAAAATATATTATTTATATGTGGTGGTGCATTTGAAGGACTAGAAAAAATAATAGGCCAAAGAACAGGAAAAAAATCTATAGGATTTGGTACTACTATAAAAGAAAAAACAAATAAAAATAAAGCAGAAATATTTAAAGAAATGCTTCCACAAGATTTATTAAAATTTGGACTAATACCAGAATTTGTTGGAAGACTTCCAATAATTGCGACACTAAATGAATTAGACAAAAAAACACTAATTGAAATAGTAACAAAACCAAAAAACGCTCTAGTAAAACAATATAAAAAATTATTTAATTTAGATGGAGTAGAACTAGAATTTGAGCAAGAAGCGTTAGAATCAATAGTAAACAAAGCAATTGAAAGAAAAACAGGAGCAAGAGGACTTCGCTCAATAATAGAAGATATAATGAGAGACATAATGTATGAAATACCATCAAATCCACAAATAGAAAAATGTATAATAACAAAAAATACAGTGGAGGGATTGGATAAACCAATGGTAGTACTAAAAAAAGAAAATGAAAAAAAATCTAAAAAGATTAAAGTAAGAAAAGATGAAACAGCATAGAAATATAATTATATAAAAATGTATTTTTGTGGGGGCGGATGCAATCTGCCCGTTTTTTTCTTTTACATTAATATTTGTTATGTGTTTATGTTCATTCAGGTCAATGCAATCTACTCTTATACATTGTATATTCTATTTTAGGATATGAATTATTTTTATATTTAATAATTTATTTTTCATATCTATAGTAAATTTAACCATTTTATGATATTATGAAAATACTTAAAATTTTCGAAGGGAAAAATAAAATGTTAAAAAATATAATAGGAATAATAATATCATATATATTTGTATTTATAATAATAGGACTAGCAAAATTAGTTGAAGAAAAAGGAAAAGAAGCAAGTAGAAAATTTATACATATATTTCTTGGTTTTTGGTGGTGCCTTGCAATGTATTTTTTTGATAATGTTTGGTTTGCATCATTTGTTCCAGCAACTTTTATTATAATTAATTATATATCTATAAAAAAAGATGTAATAAAAGTAATGGAAAGAGATGATAATCATAAAGATGGATTTGGAACTGTATATTATGCAATCTCATTATTTATACTTACAATTTGGACATTTGGAGTTGTAAAAAATCCTAAAATAGGTTTAGTTCGGAATATTGGTAATGGCCCTAGGGGATGGATTAGCAGCAGTTGTAGGAAAAAATATAAAAAGCAAACAATATAAAATCGGAAGCTCAAATAAAACTTTATTAGGTTCGATTACGATGTTTATTGTTAGTCTTGTTATATTTATAATATTTTTGTATTGTTATAATGTAAATTTATGGATAATAAAATCTATAATTGTAGCAATATTAATTACAATTTTAGAGGCAATTTCAATAAAAGGAACAGACAATATAACAGTACCTTTAGCTTCGTCATTAATAGCATATTTCCTAATTTAAATATATATTAAAAGCTAAAATAAAAATATAATTATTGTTATACAAAATACGTAAAGGAAAAAGGAAAAATGGACAATATATTAGATAAAATAAATTGTACAAAAGATGTTAAAAATTTAAATTATAAACAAAAAGATAAACTTTGCAAAGAAATAAGAGATTATATAATACAAGTAGTTTCTAAAAATGGGGGACATTTAGCTTCTAATTTAGGTGTAGTAGAACTTACAGTTGCACTTCACAGTGTATTTAATATGCCAGAAGATAAAATCGTATGGGATGTTGGACATCAAACTTATGTTCATAAAATATTAACTGGAAGAAAAGAAAAGTTAAAAACTTTAAGAAAATTAGGAGGAATTGCAGGTTTTCCAAAATCTGAAGAATCTGAATATGATAGTTTTAATACAGGGCACAGTAGTACGTCAATTTCAGTTGCACTAGGAATGGCAAAAGCACGAGATATAAAAAATAAGAAAAACTATGTAATAGCAGTAATAGGAGATGGAGCTTTAACTGGTGGTATGGCATTAGAAGCTTTAAATGATGCAGGAAGTTCTAAAACAAATTTAATAGTAATATTAAATGATAATGAAATGAGTATTTCAAAAAATGTAGGTGGAATATCTTTATTTTTAAATAGAATAAGGTCAAGGAAATTTTATAGAAAATCTAATAATTATATAAAGAAAATTACTAAAAAGATTCCATTTGTTGGAAATAAAATAATACATATAGTAAGAAAAATAAAATATAGTTTAAAACAATTGTTAATTTCAAACATGTTATTTGAAGATATGGGATTTAGATATATAGGTCCAATAAATGGTCATGATATAGAAAAAATGGAAAGTATTTTTAAAATTGCTAAAACTATAGATGGACCAGTATTATTGCATGTAGTCACAAAAAAGGGTAAAGGATACAAACCAGCAGAAGAAAATCCAGATAAATTTCATAGTACATCAAGTTTTAACATAGAAGATGGAAGACCCAAAAAACAAAAAAGCAAGGATTATTCACAAGTATTTGGAGATAAATTAGTTAGTTTAGCTAAAAAAAATGAAAAAATAGTTGCAATAACAGCATCTATGAAAGATGGAACAGGTCTTAGCAAATTTAGTAAAGAATTTCCACAAAGATTTTTTGACGCAGGAATTGCAGAACAACATAGTTTAGCAATGGCAGCAGGAATGGCAAAAGAAGGACTAATACCAGTAGTTCCGATATATTCAACATTTTATCAAAGAGCATTTGACCAAGTAATACACGATATTGCACTTCAAAATTTACATGTAGTATTATGTGTAGATAGAGCAGGAATAGTAGGAAATGATGGAGAAACACATCAAGGAATATATGATTTATCTTTTTTTAATATAGTACCAAACTTACAGATACTAGCACCAAAAGATTTTGAAGAATTAGAACAAATGCTAGAATATTCTATAAATTTAAATGCACCAGTAGTTATAAGATACCCAAGAGGGGAAGAGGCAAAAGAAAAATTTAAAGCGCACGAAAAAATTCAAAAAGGTAAAGCGCAAATAATAAAAAAAGGAAGAGATGTAAGTATAATTGCTATTGGTAAAATGGTATCAAGGGCAGTAGAAGTAGCAAAAATATTAGAAAAAAATGAAATAGAAGTCGAAATAATAAATGCAAGATTTTTAAAACCATTAGATAATGAAACAATAAAACAATCAATTAATAAAACAAAAAATGTTATTACAATAGAAGATAATGTAATAGAAGGAGGTTTAGCAACAAAAGTTATAGAATTAATACAAAATGAAAAGATAAAAAATATTAATATAAAAGCAAAAGCATACCCAGATGAATTTATAAAACATGGAACTACAGAAGAACTAGAAAAGATATATGGTTTAGATGCTGAGAATATAGCAGATGAAGTTTTGACGTTGATAAAAGAAGATAAAATAATGTTATAAAGGGCGAATATAATTCGCCCCAAATATAATATTTTACCTTAAAATCTTTTTTTCTTTTTTATTAAGTTCTTTTTTACAATGTTTTTTTAAACCATTGTCCAATAATCGAACATGATTGGGATAATACCGAATAGAACAATCATCAGAATATTTACAAAACATACATTCAATATTTCCTTTAGTAACTTGAAAAAAACTTGTATTCATACAATACACCATCCTTCCAAAAATATTTGTTAAGATATCAAAAAATAGCATATACTATAAATTTTAATGATTATATCAGGGAATACATAAATAAGCAAGAGTTAAAATTATTAGAATTGGAGAAAAAATGAATAAACAAGATTTGTTAAAAAAATATAATGAGGAAGATAAACTATTATTATCAAAAATATTAGACAAAATAAACTTTACAAAAGAAAAAAACAAAATATCAAATACAGATTTTTTAAACTTATATGAACAAAAGATAACAGAAGAATTTTTAAAAAAGATAAAAGAGGAAAACTACATATTATATGGAGGATTTAATGAATCAGAAAGAAAAATACTTATACTATATCCAGAAAAATTATCTACTATATTTGAAAATAGAATACCTAATATAGAAGAAATTATAAAAACAATAAGAATAGAGCTGCCAAATCAAATGCAAGGAAAATATGTACACAAAAACTATTTAAGTGGACTAATGAAACTTGGAATAAAAAGAGAAAAACTAGGAGATATAATTGTAGATAGCAGTGGAGCAGACATTATAGTTATGGAAAATATTTTAAAGTTTCTACTTCAAGAGTTAAATACTCTAAAGCGATTTTCAAAAAGCAAAATATATGAGGTTTCTTTAGAAAAAATAAAACAGCCCAAAATAGAAAAAGATCAAATACAAATAATAGTCACATCACTAAGACTAGATAGTATCGTTTCAGAACTTGCAAAAGTATCAAGAACAAAATCAGTAGAGATAATATTGTCAGAAAGAGTATTTGTAAATTATACAAATGAAACAAAAACATCAAAAGAAATAAAACTAGGAGATATAATAACAATAAGAGGAAAAGGTAGATTTACAATAAAAGAATTTATAGGAAATTCAAAAAAGAATAAGCAAATAATTTTAGTAGAGAAATTTAATTAATTTATATATTTTTTATCACAAAACTACCGCATTTTCGTATGTTAAAGTCATATAATCAGCTTGACATATTATGTAAAATGATATATAATACTAAAGAAACTTTTCGAAGTGTTGAATGAAAAAGGAGGACAATGCCTATGTCGTTTTTACAGATTTTGTTACTTGTTATTGCTGGTATATTAATATTAAGTATTATATTAGTATTTCGGGAAAAAATAATGGAGATTTTAGTAACTTTTTGTAACATAATTAAGCTGATATTATGTGTTGCAGGAATAATCGTGTTATTACCATTTGAATGTATATGTTCTATATTTAGAATATTTTTTAATGATGAAGAAAAGGTTCAAAGTACGATTACAAAAACGTATGATAAGATTTTTTTTAGTACTAAAAATAGAAAACAGACTTTATCATGTATAAAGACAATACAAAATTTAGAAAAAAGGAAAATGGTAATAGAAGAAACAAATAAAGAAAAACAAGTAAAAGAATTTCTTGATAAAGTAAAATGGGTATTGTAAAAAGTATTAGCCAAAAAACATAAATTGTTTTTTGGCTAATATTAGTTAGTAAAAAAATATTTATAAAAAATTTCTTAAAAAATACTATTTTTATAAATTTTATAGTATAATACAAAAGAAGTTTATTTTAGGAGGAAGAAAATGGAAGAAAATAAAAAACAAAAGATTTATAAAATAATAATGTTAATATTTGTAACTGCACTATTAACATCATTGATAACTACAATATTAGTATATAATTATGTAAGTAATGATAAAGGTAATAAATATATAGATATAAATAGTGATAATTCAAAACTATCTTCTGAAATATCTAGATTTAAAAAAATAATAGATGAATATTATTTAGGAGAAGTAGATGAAGAAAAATTAAAACAAGGTGCCCTAAAAGGATATATAGAAGCTTTAGAAGATGAATATACAGAATATTATACAAAAGAAGAAATGGAAAGTTTCGAAGAAGATACTTTAGGAAATTTCACAGGAATTGGAATTTATATGGTAAAAGATACTGAGAATAATGTTATAAAAGTATTAACACCAATAGAAAATTCACCTGCATATAGTGCTGGAATTTTGCCAGGAGATATAATTTCCAAAGTAGATGGAGTAGAGTATTTAGGTGAACAAATGACAGAAGCTGCAAACAAAATAAAAGGAGAAGAAGGATCTAGCGTTTCTTTAGAAATAATTAGAGGAACAGAGGTTTTGAATTTTGAAATAAAAAGAGAAAATATAAAACTAAATCATGTAGAATCAAAAATGTTAGAAAATAATATAGGTTATTTAAAACTATCTACATTTGATGAAGGTTGTAGCGATGAATTTAAACAAAAATATGATGAATTAAATACTAATTCAAATGTAAAATCCCTTGTTATAGATTTAAGAAATAATGGTGGTGGTTTAGTAGATGAAGCCTTAAAAATTGCGGATTATATGACAGATAAAGGAAATACTTTATTAATAACAGTTGATAAAAAACAAAAAGAAGAAATAAGAAAAGCAAAAGAGAGTAAATACATAAATATGCCAATAGTTATATTAATAAATGAAAATACAGCAAGTGCATCAGAAATATTAGCAGGAGCTCTAAGAGATAATAATGTTGCCAAAATAGTAGGAACAAAATCATATGGAAAAGGTGTAATACAAGAAGTACTTAGCCTATCAGATGGAAGTGGAATAAAAATAACAACAAATGAATACTTCACACCAAACAAAACAAAAATCAATAAAGTTGGAATCCAGCCAGATGAAAAAGTAGAACTTCCAGAAACTGTAAAAAATGTTTTAACAGTAGAGCAAAAAGATGACACACAATTGCAAAAAGCAATTCAAAAGCTTAAATAAAAATATGTTAAACAATTATATGAATGGATTATATTTATTAATTGTAATAATATAATATTATAGTAAAAAATTAACGATTACAGACTATTGACAAAAGTTAAAAAAAATAGTATACTCTTAAAGTAAAAATAAGATAAAAATGAAACTTAAGAATATATAAATATCTTAAAAAACAGAGGAGGGAATATAAATGGCACAACCAAAAAGAAGATGGTCAAAACAAAGAACACATACAAAAAGATCTACATGGAAATTAGATACACCAAACGTAGCAACATGCCCACAATGTCATGAACCAATTATGGCACATAGAGCTTGTACAAAATGCGGATATTACAATGGTAGAAAAGTAGTTGCAGCAGAAACTGCAGAAGAAAATTAATATAAAAACAAAACCAATTTAAAATTAAATTTTAAATTGGTTTTTTGTATATAAGACTTTAAATATTTATAATTTAAAATCTGTCAAAAAAAGGTTGTATTTTTATGTATTTTCTAATATAATAAGAAAAATAAAAACAAGAGGAGTAAAAAATGAGTAAACCAATAGTAGCAATAGTTGGAAAACCAAATGTAGGAAAATCTACTTTTTTTAATTATATAATTGGAAGTAGAATATCTATAGTAGAAGATACACCAGGAGTTACAAGAGATAGGGTTTATGGTCAATCTAATTGGAGAGGTAGAGATTTTACTTTAATAGATACAGGTGGAATTGAACCAGAATCTGAAGATATAATATTATCTCAAATGAGAGATCAAGCAAATATTGCAATACAAATAGCAGATGTGATTATATTTTTAACAGATATAAAACAAGGTGTTACAGCAGCAGATAAAGAAATAGCCATAATGTTAAAAAAATCTAAAAAGCCAGTAATACTTGTGTGTAATAAAGCCGATGAATTTGGAACAAATGTAGATACTAATATATATGAATTTTATAATTTAGGACTAGGAGATCCATATGCAATATCAGCAGCAAATGCAAAAGGGATAGGGGATTTGTTAGATGCAGTATATGATTTATTTCCACAAAATGACGAAAATGAAGATGAAAATAATATCATAAAAGTTGCAATAATAGGAAAACCAAATGTAGGAAAATCTTCTTTAGTAAATAAAATTTTAGGAGAAAATAGAGTAATTGTAAGCGATATAGCAGGTACTACAAGAGATGCAATAGATTCAGAATTCAAAAATGAATTTGGAAAATATATGTTAATTGATACAGCAGGAATTAGAAGAAAGAGCAAAGTTGATGAAAAAATAGAAAAATATAGTGTAGCAAGAACAATGCTTGCAATAGAACGTTCAGATGTATGTTTAATGATGATAGATGCAAATGAAGGAGTAACAGACCAAGACGCAAAAATTGCAGGAGAAGCACATGAAGCTGGAAAAGGTGTAATAATAGTAGTAAATAAATGGGATGAATATGAAAAACAAACAGGAACATTAGAAAAATATGAAAAAGAAGTATATGCAAAACTTTCATATTTATCATATGCACCAATAATATTTATTTCAGCGAAAACAGGACAAAGAGTAAATAAATTATTTGAACTAATAAATATGGTTGCAAACAATAATGCTTTAAGAGTATCAACTTCAGTTTTAAATCAAGTATTAAATGAAGCAATAGCATTAGTACAACCACCAACAGATAAAGGAAGAAGGTTAAAAGTATTATATATAACACAAGCATCTACAAAACCTCCAACATTTGTAATATTTGTAAACAGCAAAAAGCTATTTCATTTTTCATATCAAAGATATATAGTAAATCAACTAAGAAAAGAATTTGGACTAGAAGGAACACCAGTGAGAATTATTGTGAGGGAAAAGGAAGATAAGTAGAATATAAATGTTATGACATCAATAGAAGATAAGGGGAGCGAGACATATCTTATCTGGAGAAGAAATGACCCTAGTTAAAAGGTATATCCCTTGTCTTAAGAAAAGAAAGGAATGATAAAAATGATACCATATATAATAATAGCAATAATTGCATATGCAATAGGAAGTATAAATTTTTCAGTAATATTTAGCAGAAAATTTGCAGGATTTGATGTAAGAGAAAAAGGAAGTAAAAGTGCAGGAAGCACAAATATGTTAAGAAGTGTAGGAAAAAAAGCTGCAGCACTTACTTTAGTATGTGATATATTAAAGGGGATAGTCTCAATTTTAATAGCAATTATAGTAGGAAAGTGCATAAAAGAATTTGAAGGACAAAGCGTCTTAGTACAAATAGCAGCAATAGCAGTAGTTCTAGGTCACACATTTCCAATATTTTTTGAATTTAGAGGAGGTAAAGGTGTAGCAACATCTTTAGGAGTATTACTTATGACAAATTGGCAAATAGGCCTAATATGTCTAATATTTGCGATTTCATTGATGGCATTAACTAAAATGGTATCACTAGGATCAATATCAGCAGCAATACTATTTCCAGTATTAACACTATTTATACATACTCACTATATAGTAGAAGGAAAAGGTTATTTTATATTTAGTGTGATTTTAGCAATAATAGTATGTTTTAACCATAGAGAGAATATAAAAAGAATAATGAATGGAACAGAAAATAAATTATCGTTTAATAAAAAATAAATCTCAAATAATGTAGGGGTCGTGACGAACTGCGACCCGTCTATGAACAAACAAATAAACTAAAATCAAACATTGTAGGGACGTGGCGTGCTACGTCCTATAAAATATAATATAAAATGAAAGAATTAAATAATCTTATAAATATTTGAATTTATGTTTTATTTAATAAATAATAGGAGTTAATATGATAAAAGAGGAACTAAAAAAAAGAAGTAAAAAATAAAGAAAACTGGGAAAAAAGAAAAAATGAAATAAAAGACATATTAAATAAAGAAGAATATGGATATTTTCCAGAAAACCATATACCTATAAGTATAAAGATATTAGAGGAAGATATTAATAACTATTGTAGAGGAACAGCGATTTATAAAAAGGTATTGCTAACATTAAATATGAAAGATGAAAAATTCTCATTTCCAGTAAATATAGCCATTCCAAAGCAAGATAGACCTTGTCCAACATTTTTATATATTAGTTTCTATGATTCATTTCCAAATAAATACCTTCCAGTTGAAGAAATTTGTGATCAAGGATATGCCATAATATCTTTTTGTTATGAAGATATTACTTTAGATAATAATGATTTTTCAAATGGTTTAAGTAAGTTTTTCTATAAAAATGAAAAACAAAGAAATTTTGGAAAAATATTATTGTGGTCATGGGCAGCTATGCATGTGATGGACTATATACAAACTTTGGATGAAATTGACAAAGATAATATTGCAATAGTAGGACATTCTAGATTAGGAAAAACTGCATTATTAACTGGTGCATTTGATGAAAGATTTAAATATACTATTTCTAATAATTCAGGACAAAGTGGATCTTCATTAAGTCGAAATAAAGTAGGAGAGAATGTAAAATGTATATGTGAAAGGTTTCCTTATTGGTTTTGTACTAATTATAGTAAATATTCAAATAATGAGGAGATGTTACCATTTGATCAACATTATTTGTTATCATTAATAGTACCTAGAAATTTATATATAGCAAGTTCAAGTCAAGATATATGGGCAGATCCAAAATCCGAATTTCTTGGTTGTGTTGCAATAAATTCTGTATATGAATTATACAATAAAAAAGGATTAGTACATAATGATCAATATCCTATTTCAGGAACAAAATTCTTAGAAGGGTCTATAGGATACCATTTACGAGAGGGAAGTCACTATTTGAGTAGACATGATTGGAATATATTTATAGAATATATTAATAAAAATAGAAAGTAATAAAATGGAAGGAATAAAAATGAGTAATATAACGATAATAGGAAGTGGAAGCTGGGGTGTTGCATTAGCTATAACTTTAGCAAACCAAGGAAATAAAGTGAAAATTTGGTCTTTTAAAAAAGAAGAAGCAGATTTAATAAATAATGAGAAAAAGTGCAAATTTTTACCAAATGCAGTAATTCCTAAAAATATAGAATGTACACTAAGTTATGAAGAAGCAATAAAAGACTCTGAAATAATATTTCATGTAACACCATCTAAATTTACAAGAAATATAGTAAAAGGATATAAAAAATATCTAACAAATCAGCCAATAATAATATGTTCAAAAGGATTTGAAAGTGAAAGCCTAAAAACACTAGATGAAGTAATATTAGAAGAAATACCAAATGCAAAAATAGGAGTATTATCAGGACCAAGCCATGCAGAAGAAGTTTTTAAAGAAGTTCCAACAGTACTTGTAATAGCCTCAAAACATGAAGATATACTAAAGCTTATACAACAAAATTACACAAGCAAGAATTTAAGAATATACACATCAAAAGATGTAAAAGGAGTAGAACTAGGAGGAGCACTAAAAAATATAATAGCGTTTTGTAGTGGAATTGCAGTAGGAATAGGATTAGGAGATAATTCTTTTGCAGCATTAATAACAAGGGGTCTTGCAGAACTTACAAAATTAGGAGTTGCTTTAGGAGGAAAAAAAGAAACATTTTATGGACTAAGTGGTTTAGGAGACTTAATTGTAACTTGTCTAAGTGAGCATAGTAGAAACAGAAAAGCAGGATATTTAATAGGAAAAGGAGAAACATTAGAAGAAACAAAAAAACAAGTAGGGATGGTAATAGAAAGTATAGATAATATAGAGGTCGCATACAAACTTGCAAATCAAAATAATATAGAAATGCCAATAGTAGAAATGGTTTATGATATTTTATATAATAACTTAGAACCTAAAAAAGCAGCCCAAATGTTAATGACAAGAGATATGAAAAGTGAATAAAAAAACGAATTTTAAGAATTTCTAAGCGATGGAAATCGCAAAGAAATTCTAATAATTCCCATAATTATCTTCTACGGAAAGTTCTCCTTTTTTAGGAGAACTTTCCTAGAATATAAAAAAGTCGGAGATTACTCCGACTTTTAAAATGCTAAAAATTAGATAGATGCTATTGAATAACAGTTAGTTGCATGTTTTAAGTAAAATTTAGCTGCTTTTACATTATGAGCATCTAAAGTGCCACCAACATAAAAATCACCATAAACAGTGACATCTTTTGCATCAACGTTGTTCTCTACAGTCAAATCACAGTAAACAGAAGCATTTTTGCAAATTAAATCCTCTCTTACATGAACATAAGATGCACTTAAATTGTCACAACTTAAATATTCATGTACATTTAATATTCCAGTAACATTAAGTTCATTTACTATACAATAACCAGTAATTGTTAAATCTCCCTCAACAAAGATATTAACCGGAATATTAAATTTACCTGTAATAAAAATATCACCATAATGATACCAGTAGTTGTTTTCTTTATCAAAGAAAAAACCAATATCTCCTAAATACCGTTTAAACTTTAAATCCTTTGCATTCATATAATTACCTCCTTGAAGTTATTTTGTATAATGACGATATTATATAATAATTATTTACATAAGTCAAATTTGACAAAAAAAATTGGCAATGATAATATAATTTGTAACTAAAATGAATAAACTAAAATAAATTATTTATAATAATAAATAGGAGGAAGAGAAAAAATGGATTTTTTTGATAAATTAGGAAAAAAGGCAAGTCAGACCTACAAAGGAGCGGCTGAAAAAACAAGTAAAATAGCTAAAGAAACAAAGTTTAGAATGGCAATTAATGATAATAGAGCAAAAATAAACGATATATACAAAGAAATTGGAGCAAAGGTTTATGAAAAACATATAAGAGAGGAAGACATAAACATAGATAATAAACTAACAGAAGAATGTATGAAAATAGATGTATTGGCAGATGAAATAGAAGATTATAGAAAAGAAATTTTAGAATTAAAAGACAGAAAACAATGTAAAAAATGTAGCAAAGAAATTGATGTAGAATTTAAATTTTGTCCAAATTGTGGAGAAAAACAAGATGAAGATATAATTTTAAAACAAACAGAAGAAATATCAGAAACAATAGAAGATGAAGAATTAGAAAATAATGAAACAGAAGAATAAATTAAGGTATGCTAAATAACGAATAATAACTGTAGGGGCCGATTGTTATCTAACCATTAATATAAATTAACATCTAAAACATTAATTTATAAGTAATAAATAAGTTTATTAAAAATAAATAGAGGGAAAAAATCATGCAAATAAAAATAGAGCAATTAGAACAAGAATTAAAAAACAAAGAATTACAAAGCATTTATCTATTATATGGAGAAGAAAAGTTTTTGTTAGATACATGCACAAAAAAAATAGCAAATAAATTTGGCGAAAAAGTAAGTGGAATAAACTATATAAAAATATATGAAGAAAATGTGCAAGAACTAATTTCAAATATGCAAACACCATCATTTGGATATGAAAAAAAGCTAATAGTAGTTAGAAATTCAGGATTATTTGAAAAACAAGGACGAAAAAAAGACAAAGCAAAAGAAGAACTAGTTGAAAAATTAAATTATTATATAAATGAAAATATAGATCAAATAAAAGATACCACAGTTTTAGTATTTATAGAAGAAATTTCCGATAAAAATAAATTATATACTACAATAGAAAAACTTGGAATAATATGTAATTTTGAAGAACTAAAGCAAAACCAAATATCAGCAAGATTAAAATCTATTTGTAGTAGCTACAAAGTAGAAATATCAAATGAAGACATAAACTACCTAATAGAAAATTGTGGAACAAACATGCAAATACTAATAAACGAATTAAGAAAATTAATAGAATATGTAGGAGAAAATGGCACAATAAAAAAAGAATATATAGATTTATTATGTATAAAACAAATACAGGCAGTAATATTTGATTTAACAGACAATTTAGGAAAAAAAGAGATATCAAAATCTATTCAAATATTAGATAATTTAATATATTCTAAAGAACCAATACAAAAGATATTAATAACACTATATAATCATTTCAAAAAAATATATATAACTAAAATTGCAATACAAGAGAATAAAAATTTAGCACAAAGTCTAAATTTAAAGCCAAATCAGACGTTTTTAACAAGCAAATATAAAACACAATCAGGATATTTTAAAAAACAAGAATTGAGAAAAATTTTGCAAGATATAACAAATTTAGATGCAAACTATAAACAAGGGTTAATAGATTTGAATATAGGTTTAAGGACTATACTGTGTGGAATTAATTAAGAACAGTGTTTTTTATATAAAATAATTCTGTAAAACTATTGACTTTTAAATGAAATTTAGGGTATAATACATAAAGCAAAATAAAATTACGTTAAAGAGTGGGAGCAAATCCCACTCTTTATACTTAAATTTAAGGAGGAAATTTATTTGGCAAGTATTGAAGAAAAAGTAGAAAGCTTGTTAGAAAAAACAATAAACGATTTAGGTTATATCTTATATGATGTAGAATATACTAAAGAAGCTAAAAATTATTTTTTAAGAATATTTATAGATAAAGATACTGGAATAGATCTAAATGATTGTGAAAAAGTAAGCAATATCATAACAGATATACTAGATGAAGCAGACTATATAAAAGAACAATATTTTTTAGAAGTATCTTCTCCAGGAATTGAAAGAATTTTAAGAAAAGAAAAACATTTAAAGCAAAATATTGGAGTACAAATAGAAGTAAACTTATTTAAACCAATTAATGGAAAAAAACAAATTATTGGCATTCTAGAAAAATATGATGAAACAAACATAACATTAAAAATAGAAGAAAGCCAAATTATTATACCAAGAAAAAGTATTTCACTTATGAAAACTACTTATAATTGGCAGTAAAATAAATTAAGGGAGGAATAGAAATGAAAGAAGCAATAGATAATAAAGAATTAATTATAGCTATTGGAGAACTTGAAAAGCAGAAAGGAATAAAAAAAGAGTATCTAATAGAATCAATAGAGGCAGCTTTGCTTACAGCATATAAAAGAAATTTTGATGCAAATGAAAATGTAAAAGTTGTGATGGATGAAATAACAGGAGCAGCACATTTATATTCAGTAAAAGATATTGTAGAAAATGTAGAAGATGAAACTTTGCAAATTAGTTTAGAAGATGCTCATAAAATAAATAAACAATTAGATATTGGAGATAAAGTGGATATAGAGTTAGTACCAAAAAACTTTGGTAGAATTGCAGCACAAACAGCAAAACAAGTAATAGTACAAAAAATAAGAGAAGCAGAAAGAGAAATAATTTATTCAGAATATAATGAAAGAAAAGGGGAAATTGTTACAGGATTAGTTCAAAAAGCAGACAGAGGAATAGTTATAATGGACCTAGGAAAATTAGAAGGAGTAATGCTTGCAAAGGAACAAATTCCTACAGAAACATATAAAGTAAATGATAAAGTAAAAGGATATGTAATAGATGTAGAAAAAGGAGCTAAAGGTGCACCACAAGTAATGGTATCAAGAGCAACACCAGATTTTGTAAAAAAACTATTAGAATTTGAAATACCAGAAATATATGAAGGATTAATAGAAATAAAAAGTGTTTCTAGAGACCCAGGTTATAGAAGTAAAGTTGCAGTATATTCACAAAATGAAAATATAGATCCAGTAGGTTCATGTGTAGGTCAAAAGGGTGTAAGAATACAAAATGTAATAAATGAATTAAGTGGAGAAAAGATAGATGTTATAGAATGGAATGAAGATCCATCAATATACATATCAGCTGCACTACTTCCAGCACAAGTAATGGCAGTAGATATAAATGAAGAAGAAAAATTTGCACAAGTAATAGTTCCAGATGATCAACTATCTTTAGCAATAGGAAAATCTGGTCAAAATGTAAGACTTGCAGCAAAATTAACAAATTGGAAAATAGATATAAAATCAGAAACACAATTTAGACAAATGTTAGAAACACAAAATGAACAAGAAAACGTTGAAGACAATGCAGAAATTGAAAATGAGGAATAACACAAAATTAATAACATTAAAGACAAAGCATGTACATATAATAAGTAAAAGGATGTGAACAAAAAAAATGAAAAATATACCTCAAAGAACTTGTATAGGATGTAGACAAAAAAAAGATAAAACGAGCCTAATTAGAATTGTTTGCAATAAACAAGGTGAAATAAGTATAGACAAAAGCGAAAAAAAGCAAGGTAGAGGAGCGTATATTTGTAATAATAAAGACTGTTTAGAAAAAGCTATAAAATCTAAAGGAATAGAAAGATCATTTAAAAGAAAAATAGATGAAGAGGTTTATAATAATTTAAGAGGTGTAATTATTGAATAAAGCGTTAGGCTTAATAGGAATATCTGCAAAAGCAGGAAAAATAGTATATGGTACAGATAGTTGTATTGAAGGAATGAAAAATAGTAAAGTAAAACTTTTAATTGTATCAGAAGAAGCATCGCAAAAAACAAAAAAGAACTTTAGGTTTTATGCACAAAAATATAATATAAAAATATGTTTTTTTGAAACAATTGAAAATTTAAGTAAATCCATAGGAAAGAAAAATAAAGTGGTGGTAGGAATACTAGAAGAAAATTTAGCAAAAGAAATTCAGAAAATAATTAATGGGGGTGAAGTTATTGGGTAAGATAAAAATACACGAAATAGCAAAAGAATTAAACTTAGCCAGTAAAGATATAATAGCTAAAGCAAGTGAATTAAAAATTAAAGTCACAAGTCATTTAAGTGGTGTAACACATGAAGAAGCTAAAAAAATAAAAGGAGCTTTTGGAAAAAATAATTCAGATACTAAAAAAGCAGAAAATGAAAAAACAGAAGGTCCAGTAATAATAAGAAGAGAAGTTATAATTACTGATGAAGACACTGAAAAAGAAAAGCAAAAGAAATCTGAAACTGAAAATAAAAGAAGTAATATTGGCTTTGTAGAAAGGCAAAGAAAAAAAGATTTTAATATAGTATATAGAAATAAACCTAATAAACCTATGACTGTTAATGAATTATTTGGATTAAATAAAAAGAAAAAAGTAGATCAAAAACAAGGAGAAGTAGTAGAAGTAAAAGAACCAACCCAAAAAGAAGATGTAAAAGAAAATACACAAAATAAGAAAAACAATACTAATATCCAAAATAAAAATAACTTTAGTAGAAATAATTTTAATAATAGAAATAGTACTGGAAACAATAATTATAACAATAAAAACAATAATTATAGAAATAACGTAAGTAACAATAATAATGGATTTAATAAAAACAGACAAAATGGATTTTCAAGAGGAAATAGACCTTTAGATGAAAGAGGTATTGAGAAAAACATAAAAAATATTATGACTTCAGATACAGTAGAAAAAGAATCTGTTAGAGAATATAACAAATCTATAGATAGACAAAAAAATAATAATAAATTTGATGATAATAGAAATAATAAAAAAACTTCTAAAAATAAAAAGAATACAGATTTAGGATTTAATGAGGGAAAATTAAAAAGCTTAAAACAAGAAAGAAACCTATCTAATATGTATGGAGACCAAGAAGGTGGAATGCTTGATTATTACGATTTAACAACAGTTAGAGGGAAACGTAATAAAAAGAAAAATTCAAAATTAAGCAAAGGAGAATCAAAACAAAAAATATTTAAACTTACAGATATTACAATACCAGAAACTATATCAGTAAAAGATTTAGCAGTAGAACTTAAAAAAACAAGTGCAGAAGTAATTAAAAAATTATTTGGATTTGGAATAATGGCTACAATAAATAATGATGTAGACTTTGATACAGCATTTTTAGTTGCACAAGAATTTGGAGTAAATGCAACTAAAAAAGAAATTGTAAAAGAAGAAGATATATTATTCGATGAATCAGAAGATAAAGAAAGTGAATTAAAGCCAAGACCACCAGTAATAGTAGTTATGGGACACGTAGACCATGGAAAAACATCTCTATTAGATGCAATTAGAAAAACAAATGTAATAGAAGGAGAAGCAGGAGGAATAACACAAGCAATAGGTGCATACCAAGTAAAATTAAATGATAGAGATATAACATTCCTAGACACACCAGGGCATGAAGCTTTTACAGCAATGCGTGCTAGAGGTGCACAAATAACAGATATAGCAATACTAGTAGTAGCTGCAAATGACGGAGTTATGCCACAAACAGTAGAAGCTGTAAACCATGCAAAATCAGCAGGAATTCCAATAATAGTTGCAGTAAATAAAATGGATTTGCCAGGAGCCAATGTAGATAGGGTAAAAGAAGAATTAATGAAATATGAGCTAGTTCCAGAAGAATGGGGAGGAGATACAATTTATGTGCCAATTTCAGCTAAAAATGGAACAAACATAGACCAATTATTAGAAATGGTACTTTTAGTTGCAGATATGAAAGACCTAAAGGCAAATCCAAACAAACAAGCAAAAGGAGCAGTTATAGAAGCAAGACTTGACAAAGCAAAAGGACCAATAGCTACAATGCTTGTACAAAGAGGAAAATTAGACATAGGAGATACAATAGTTGTAGGTTCATCAATAGGTAGAATAAGAGCAATGAAAAATGATAAAGGACAAAAAGTAAAACATGCAGGTCCATCTACACCAGTTGAAATAATGGGATTAACACAAGTACCAACAGCAGGAGATACATTCTATGAAGTAAAAGATGAAAAAATGGCAAAACATTTAATAGAAAGAAGAAAGCGTCAAGAAAGAGAAAAATCAATAAATCAAATAAATAAAGTAACATTAGATGACTTATTTAGTCAAATAGAAAAAGGTGATTTAAAACAATTAAACCTAATTGTAAAAGCAGATGTACAAGGATCTGTAGAAGCTGTAAAACAATCATTAGAAAAACTTACAGACGACAAAGTACAAGTAAAAGTTATACATGCAGCAGCAGGAGCAGTTACACAATCTGATGTAACACTTGCAAAAGTCTCAAATGCAATAATAATAGCATTTAATGTAAGACCAGTTATAGGTGCAAAAGAAATGGCAGAGGCAGATGAAGTAGAAATAAAACAATACTCAATAATCTATCAAGCAATAGAAGATGTAGAAGCTGCAATGAAAGGAATGTGGGATCCAGAGTTTGAAGAAAAGATAATAGGAACAGTAGAAGTAAGACAAACATTCAAAGTATCAAGTGTAGGAACAATAGCAGGAGGTTATGTACTTACAGGAAAAGTGCAAAGACATGCAGGAGTAAGAGTAATTCGTGAAGACGTAGTAATACACCAAGGAGAACTAGCATCACTAAAAAGATTCAAAGACGATGTAAAAGAAGTAGCCAAAGGCTATGAATGTGGACTTCAAATATCAAACTACAATGACATAAAAGAAGGAGACATAATAGAAGCATTTGTTATGGAAGAAATAAAAAGATAAAAATAAATACATGTAAAACAATATAGGAGTTGGTCTTAACCAACACAAACAAAAACATAGAATAAAATTGTCAAACGTTGTAGGGGTCGGCGTCCTCGACGACCCCTTTACGAATATGTGTATAATAAATAAGGAGGATAAAATGCAAAAAAACAACAATCGATTTAATCGAGTAGAAGAAGAAATAAAAAAGGAAATCAGCAGTATAATCTCAAACAAACTAAAAAACCCAGATGTAACAGGTCTAATCTCAGTCACAAAAGTAAAAGTAACAACAGACCTAAAATTTGCAAAAGTATATGTAAGCATACTAAATGCAAAAAACACAAAAGGGACATTAAGAGGACTAAAACAAGCATCAGGATATATTAGAGCTGAACTTGCAAAAACAATAAACCTAAGAAACACACCAGAGATAATATTTGAACTAGATGATTCCATGGAATATGGAGCAAAAATAGATTCAATATTAAAAGATATAATCAAAGACATAAAACCAGAAGAAGGAGAAGACTAAAAATGACCTTAGATGATATAAAAAAATCTATAGAGCAGGCAAATACAATTGCAATACTAACACATGAAAGACCAGATGGAGATGCAATAGGAAGTAGTTTAGCAATGAGTTTAGCACTAAAAAAACTAGGGAAAAAATCAGATGTAATAATACCAAAGTACTCAGAAACTTATGCTTTTTTGCCAGATGCTGAAAACATAAAACAACAATCAAACATAGAAAATTACGACTTAGCAATAGCATTAGATTGTGGAGATATAAAAAGATTAAATGGATTTGTAAAATACTTTGAAGATGCCAAACAGAGCATATCAATAGATCATCATAGCATGAACCCAATGTTTGCAGATATAAACTTTGTCGACCACACATCTCCTGCATGTTGTCAAATATTAGTTATAATATTCAATTACTTAGGAATTGAAATAGACAAACAAATAGGAACATGTCTGCTTGCTGGAATAATAACAGACACAGGAGGATTCAAATATCCAGGAGTCACAGCAGAAACTTTTGAATTTGTAGCAGACCTATTAAAAAGTGGAATAAACGTATCTAAAATATACAAAAAAGTATTACAAATAAAGCCAAAAGCAAGCTTTGAACTTTCAAAAATTGCAATGAACAGAATAGAATTTTTAGAAGGTGGAAAAATCTCATTTACATATATAAAATGTGAAGATGAAAAATTTGTTGGAGCACAAGAAGGGGCGCATGAAGGAATAGTAGAAATAGGAAGAGACATAGAAGGAGTAGAAGTTGCAATATTTTTACATCAAGCAGAAGATGAAGCATACAAAGTATCATTAAGAGCAAACGACTATGTAAATGTAGCAGATGTGTGTCTAATGTTTGGAGGCGGAGGACACGCAAGAGCAGCAGGATGTAAAATGGAAGGAACGCCAGAGCAAATAAAAGAAAAATTAATAAAAGAAATAAAAAAATCATTAAAATAAAATTATAAACAAATATATGTCAAACGTTGTAGAGGTAGGCGTCCTCGACGACTCAAACAAAAAATAATACACAACTAACTAATGTAAAAATAATTACAAGAGTAAATCGGACAGTCGCGTATAGCAAGGCCGCAAGGCAGCGTATGAGGAAAGTCCGGGCTCCATAGAGCAAGGATGCTGGATAACGTCCAGTGAGGGTGACCTTAAGGAAAGTGCAACAGAAAATAACCGCTTAAGCATAGCTTAAGTAAGGGTGAAAAGGTGAGGTAAGAGCTCACCGCCAGTATGGTGACATATTGGGCATATGTAAACCCCATCTGGAGCAACACCTAAAAAGAGGGCAAAGGCTGCTCGCCATCCTCTAAATTGGTGGCTTAAGACATATGGTAACATATGTAATAGATAAATGACTGTTCAAGACAGAACCCGGCTTATAGATTTACTCTTAAAAATATAAATAAAAACAATAAATCATAGGGACACGAAAAATCGTGTCCCTACAATCTATAATATGTACAATATAGATTCTAAAGTAATTAAACCAAAAAAGAATGCCATCCATGGATGATCAAAACAAATAAATACACAACATAATACAGTAATCATAATAATAAAAATAGCCTTTAATGTATTTTTTTTCATAGTTATTCCTCCTTACAAGGCAGAAAAAGTGAAAAATCACACAACATGTTACAATACTAAATATTATATGCTAAAAGTACAATAAAGTCAACATAATTTTGAAAAATTACTTATTAATTATAATTAATTTGAATTTTAGGAGAAAAAATGAATATACAAGAAAAGATAAATCAAACTGTGCAAGAATTAAAACAAAATAATATAAATGAGTCAAATTTAAAAGCAAAAATAATAATTGCACATATATTACAAATAAAAAAAGAACAGTTATTAATACAAAATAAACAAGAACTAACACAAAATGAAATAAATAAAATAAATGAAAATATAACTAAATTAATACAAGGAAAACCCATACAATATATAACAAACTCACAAGAATTTATGGGAATAAAATTCTATGTAAATGAAGATGTATTAATACCGCAACCAGACACAGAAATTCTTATAGAAGAAACAATAAAAAAATTAGAAAAACATAAATCAAATAATGTATGGGTGGAACTCGTCTCCACCCGTAAAAATAAACATATAAATCAACTAATGTCAAACAACATAAAAATCCTAGACCTATGCACAGGCAGTGGAGCAATAGCAATTTCAATAGCAAAATCAATGTCAAACGTTATAGGGGTTGATTGCCCACGGCCACCCGCAAATAACCGCAACAGACATATCTGAAAAAGCATTACAAATAGCAAAACTAAATGCAAAAAAACAAAATGTACAAAATAAAATAAAATTCATAAAATCAGACATGTTCGAAAACATAAATCAGAAATTTGATATAATTACATCTAATCCACCATACATAGAAACAGATACAATCAAAACATTATCTAAAGAAGTACAAAACGAACCAAGGCTAGCGCTAGATGGAGGACAAGATGGACTAGAATTTTATAGAATAATTGCACAAAATGCATATAACTACTTAAATCCAAATGGAATAATTATACTAGAAATAGGCTATAAACAAAGAAAAGTAGTTACTAAAATATTTGAAGAAACAAAAAAATACAAGAACATAGAATGTAAAAAAGATTATTCAAATAATGATCGAATAATAATTTGTTATCATTAATTGAAGTATCTAACAAAAATAATATAAAAGTAAATATAAAAGAGAAAGGAAAAATAAATATGAATGTTAATGTACGAAAATTAGAAAAAGAAGATATTGAAAAAATAATACCATTAAGAATTGACCTTCAAATATATGATAATAAAGGAGATTTAGGAATAGAACAAAAGAAACTAGAAGATAAAACTAGATATTTTTTAAAAAACAACATGAATCAAGATTTATATATGTTTGGTACATTTGTTGATGATAAACTTGTTTCAATATGTGGATTTATAATTTTTAAATATTTCCCGCAAGCAGATGATTTAAGTTGCAAAGTAGCTTATATTACAAGTGTTTTTACTAAAGAAGAATATAGAGGAAAAGGATTTCAAAGAAAGGCATTTGAAGAATGTATAAATTTTGCAAAAAGTCTTGATATTATTAGATTCAAATTAAGTACAAAGAATCCAAAAGCTATGAATATGTATGCAAGTAATGGGTTTATAGACGATGTGAATGCAAAAAAGATGAAAATAGATTAGGAGGTAAAAATGTCATTCTCATCAGATATAAAAGAAGAATTAAGCAAGTTAAATAACCTAAAAAACAAAGAAGAATTAGCATATGAATTATGTGGATATTTAATAACCTCAAATATAGAAGAAAACAAAAATTATTTAGAATATTCAACGGAAAATGAATATAACATAAATAGATTAAACAAATTATTAAATAACTTGAATATAGACTATGAAATAAGATTTCAAGGAAATGTATATATAATAAAATTTAAAAAACAAAAAGCAATAGATCTGCAAAATGAAAAAATGCAAAATCTAAAAAATGAAAAAATAGATGAAAACGTAAAAAAGGCTTTTATAAGAGGAGCATTTTTAGGATCAGGATCAGTAAATGATCCCAGTAAAACATATCACTTAGAAATAGTTCTAAAAAATAAACAAGATGCAATATTTTTAAAAAATATAACTAGTAATATGGGAATAAATTTAAAAGAGTTACAAAGAAAAACTACATACTCTTTATATATAAAAGAAGGAGAAGAAATATCAAAATTTCTAGCCTTAATTGGAGCACAAAAATCAGTTCTAAAATTTGAAGAAATAAGAGTTATAAGAGATATAAGAAACAATGTAAATAGAAAAGTAAATTGTGAAACAGCAAACTTAAATAAAACAATATCAGCAGCAGTAAGACAAATAGAAGATATAAAATTAATATACAAAAATAAAATAAACTTGCCCCAAAATTTAGAAGAAATTGCAAATTTAAGACTAGAAAATCCAGATACAAGTTTAATAGAACTAGCAAAGATGTTAAAAACTCCAATAGGAAAATCAGGAGTAAACCATAGATTAAAAAAATTGCAGGAAATAGCAGAAGAATTGAGGAAAAATAAATGAAACAAATAGGACTTTACATACATATTCCATTTTGCAAGCAAAAATGTAACTATTGTGATTTTACATCTTTTGCAAACAAAGAAAATATGAAAGAAGCTTATATAGAATCACTAATAAACGAAATAAGGCAAGAGGCAAATAAAGAATTCATAATAGATACAATATATATAGGTGGAGGAACACCATCATATATAGGTAGCCAAAATATAGTAAAAATAATACAAACAATAAAGCAAAATTATAATATAACGCAAAATGTAGAAATAACAATAGAAGTAAATCCGGGGACAGTAGATAAAGAAAAATTAATAAATTATATAAATTGTGGAATAAACAGAATAAGCATAGGTTTGCAAACAGCAGATAATAATCTGTTAAAAACAATAGGAAGAATGCATACATATGAGCAATTTTTAAATACATATAAATTAGTAAGACAAGTAGGATTTAAAAATATAAATGTAGATTTAATGTTAGGATTGCCAAATCAAGGAATGCAAATTTTAGAAGATACAGTATATGAAATTTTAAAATTACAACCTATGCATATATCTGTTTATTCACTTATATTAGAAGAAGGAACAAAAATGTATAATCAAGTACAAAGTGGAAAGTTAAGCCTACCATCAGATAAAATGGAAAGAAAAATGTACTGGAAAGTAAAAGAAAAGCTAGAACAAAATGAATATAACCATTATGAAATATCAAATTTTGCCAAAAAAGGTTATGAATCAAAACATAATTTGAATTGCTGGGAACAAAGGCAGTATATAGGAGTAGGACTTGCTGCACATTCATATATAGATATGAAAAGATATTCAAATACACAAAACATCGAAAAATACATAGAAAATTATAAAATTTATCAACAGCTACATGAAGTGCAAACATTAGAAGATATGCAAAAAGAATATATGATGCTTGGTTTAAGAAAAATAGAAGGTGTAGATATACAAAAATTTAAAAATAAATTTGCCGATAATCCACTATATATTTTTAGGAAAGAAATAGATAAATTAGTAAACGAAGGGTTAATAGAAGTAGAATTAAATAATATTAAATTAACAAATAAAGGAATAGACCTAGCAAACTTAGTATGGCAAGAATTTATCTAAAGTCTAAAAGGGACAGCCCCCAATCCGACACTTTGTCGATTTTTGGGACAGGTCTAAATATAAAAATTTTTCTTGAATAATACAATATAAAATGATATAATAACAAAAGTTTTTAAGGAGAGGTTTTTTGTATGCCTAAATTTTTTGTAGAAAATGAAGATATAATAGCAAATGAAGTAACAATAAGAAAAGATTATAATCATATAAAAAATGTTCTTAGAAAAAAAGTAGGAGATAAACTACAAATATGTAATAAACAAACTTTACAAAACTTTATGTGTGAAATTTCTAATATAACAAGTAAAGAGGTTAAATGTAATATAACTAAAATATTAGATAAAAATACAGAATCAGATTTAAAAATAACAGTAGTTCAAGGATTACCTAAGCAAGAAAAAATGGAACTTATAATACAAAAATGTGTTGAACTTGGTGCATATGAATTTATTCCTCTAGAGATGAGAAATTGTGTAGTAAAATTAAATCAAAAAGATAAACAAAAAAAGATTGAAAGATGGCAAAAGATAGCAGAAGTTGCATCTAAGCAAAGTGGAAGGAATATAATACCTAAAGTAAATGAAATATGGAATATAAATCAGTTATGTAATAGAATAGATTCATATGATTGCGTTATAGTAGCGTATGAAAATGAAGAAAATTATACTATAAAAGAGGAAATCAAAAAGTTAAAAAATTTAAATAAAATAAGTAAAATTGCTATAGTTATTGGACCAGAAGGAGGAATAGATGAAGAAGAAATAGAAAAATTAAAGAAAGCAAAAGCAAAAATAGTTACACTTGGAAAACGTATATTAAGAACTGAAACAGTGGCAATAGCTTTAACAAGTATTTTGATCTATGAATTAGAAGATCTAGCTAGGAGGGATTTATGAGAAAAAAAGAAAGAGAATTAATAGATGAATTTGAAGAGCAATTACAAAAAAAGAGAGAAATACCTGAAAAAGTTAGAAAAGATATTAATAAAAATATATTTGCGAATCTTTTAATATTGTTTACTATAATATTTTTAAATATTTTGTTTATATTTGGATTTTATAACATTGATAGAGATATATATTTAAAAGATTTAAAAATTTTTAGTATAACTACATGTATAATTTCTATACTAATTTTTGAAAAAAGCTATAAGAAGGGAAGTGGAAAAATATGTTTATGGGGAATTGAGATTTTAATCTTTGCCTTAACAATTTTATTTTGCACATATATATGTATTTTACAAGAAAATAGATATATATTGTATTTAGCTATAGTATCATATATTTTTACGATGTACTATTTAATAAAAGATATAAAAATTTATAAGAGAATAAAAAAACATTATATAAAATCTTTAAGTGATATAAATGATATAGTAAAAAAACAAGAGCCAGTAAAAAAACAAGAAACATCAAAAAAAAGAAGATAAAAAAGAAGAGTGATAAATATGTTAAAAAGTATGACTGGATTTGGAAGATCAAAATATGAAATAGAAGGTAGAAATTATGTTATAGAAATAAAATCTGTAAACTATAGATATACAGATGTAACAGTAAAACTTCCAAGAAATATTAGTTATTTAGAAGAAATAATAAAAAAAGAAGTATTAAATAATGTTTCAAGAGGAAAAATAGATGTAACAGTTACATTTGAAAATATAAGTAGTTTAGGGAAAAAAATAACAATAAATAACGAACTAGCTAGTATGTATGTAAATGAACTAAAAAATTTAGCAAATTTATATGATATAGAAAATGATATATCTGTTATAAATATAGCAAAATTTCCAGATGTTTTACAAATAAAAAATGAAGATGAAGAAGAAAAAATAAAGCAAGAAATAAGAGTGCCTCTAAAAGAAGCATTAGATAATTTTATAAATATGAAACAAATAGAAGGAAAGAAGCTTTCAGAAGACATATTGGTTAGAATTAAACAAATATCTGATAAAACAGGAGAAATTTCAAAATATTCTACTGGACTTATTGAAGAATATGTAGTAAAATTAGAAACAAGGATAAAAGAATTATTAAAATCTGAAATAATAGATAAAGCAAGATTAGAACAAGAAGTTGTAATATATGCTGATAAATGTTCGGTAGAAGAAGAAATAACAAGGTTAAAAAGTCATATAGAACAATTTGAAAATCTAATAAAAATAGAAAAGTATATAATAATAGGAAAGAAATTAGATTTTATAATTCAAGAAATGAATAGAGAAACAAACACAATAGGTTCAAAGGCAAATTGTTTAGAAATAACAAACCTAGTAATAGACATAAAAACCGAGTTAGAAAACATAAGAGAACAAATACAAAACATTGAATAAAAAAGTATAAATGAAAAATTAATTTTATTTTCAAATTCCGTTTTCCAAGGCGTTTAATATACTTATAATTCAAATTATAGATACACATTCTAATATGGTTAAGTGTTAAATGGCTAAATATCAAACTCATTTTCAAATATAAATTAATTTTTCATAATAATTGAATTTAGGAGGAAACAAAATGCAATTGATAAATGTAGGATTTGGAAACACAGTTTCTGCAAATAGAATAGTTGCAATAGTAAGTCCAGAATCAGCACCAATAAAAAGAATGGTACAAGAATCAAAAGAAAATAGAACAGCAATAGATGCAACATGTGGAAGAAGAACAAGAGCGGTTGTAATAATGGATTCAGGTCATGTGGTATTATCTGCAATTCAACCTGAAACAGTTGCTGGAAGATTAGATAAAGATGAAAAAGAAGAAATAGGAGGATTGTAAAAATGATGGTAAAACCAAGTGTAAATCAATTATTAGAATTAGAAGGGATTGATAACAGATATACTTTAGTAGTTATGGTATCAAAAAGGGCAAGACAAATAGCGTCAGGAGATGAAACAATGACTAGTGTAAAAGAAGAATCACCAGTAACACTTGCAGTAAATGAAATAGCAGAGGGGAAAGTAGTAAAATGTTAATATTATTATCTGGAGTATCAGGAGCAGGAAAAGATACAATAAAAAAAGAGCTAATAAAAAGATTAAAAAATGTAGAATCACTTCCATCTTATACTGATAGACCACCAAGAGATGGTGATGTGCCAGGTCAAACATATAATTTTGTAACAAAAGAAGAATTTGAAGCAATGATAAAAAATAATGAATTATATGAATATAATGTATATAGTGATCATTATTATGGAACATCTAGAAAACTTCTAAATGAAAAAATTAAACAAGGAAAAATAATAATAAAAGATATAGATGTTAATGGAACAGAAAATTTAATACAATTATTAAAACAAGATACAAAAGTTGTTACAATATTTTTAAAAGTTCCAAAACATGTATTACGAAAAAGACTAGAAAATAGAGTAGATAAAATGGACATAAAGAAAATTACACAAAGGCTTAATAGATTAGATTATGAGGAATCTAAAATTGGATTGTATGATTATGTAATAAAAAATAACGATTTAGAAAAAACAGTGCAAATAATAACTACTATAATAAAAAATGAAATAAATTTAAAAGAGGCAGAATTCTAAAATTAATTTAGAATTTTGCTTTTTACTTGAATAAACCATAAAATTATGTTAATATAATAATTAACTAATATCTAAAAAGGAGGAATTTATATTGACGACAGATCTTAGAATTGCTTGCTATCAAAATACATTTGTGATAATACAAGATGGGGAAATAATAGTAAGTCGGATAATGATTGATGGATTGGAAGAAGAAATTGACAATATTATAAAAGAGCCAATGGCACCAAAAAGACCAGTTCAGATATTCAAAAAGGCAGTAGAAAATTTGACAGAAGCAAAATTTGTACCATCACCTATTATAGATGGTAAATCATGTTCTATACATGATCAACAAATTTACAGAAACATATTAGAAAAGATTTTACAAAATGATAAAATTGTAAAACGAACACAAAGAGAAAAACAAGTAGCACAAGCTAGAGAAGATTTTATGAAAAAAGAAAGGCCTGTTGCAAGCGTTTTTCGTGATAGACATACCAGAATTATGAAAAATGTTGCTGGAAGCAAAAATAAAAGAAATTTTTAGTCGTCAAAAAGAGTTCTTATCATAAGAACTCTTTTATCTTGTATAAAAACATTTTTTTTGATATACTAACATCAATATAGGAGAGAAAAATGGTTGCTGAAGTTATTATAAATAGTATAGTAAAAAATTTAAATAGAGTATTTGATTATAACATACCCATTAATTTGGAAGATAAAATAAAAATAGGAAGTAGAGTTTTGGTTCCATTTGGAAATGGAAAAAAGCTTGAAGATGCTTTTGTTATAAATATAAAAGAATCTTCTAAATACAAAATAAAAGATATATTAAAATTTGAAGAAAATGTCCTTATAGATGAAAATATAAACTTAGCAAAATGGATGAGTAAAAGATACTTTTGCAATATATCAGATTGTTTAAAACTAATGTTACCACCTGGAACATCTACAAAAAACGCAGAAAATAGAGCAAAAGAAAAAACTGCAAATTTTATATATTTGAAAAAAAGTATAGATGAAATAGATCTTGATATAGAAAATAAAATTTTAAAATCTGAAAAGCAAGTAAAAATACTAAAGTTTCTCGGTAATAATAGTGAAGTGATATTTCAAGATTTAGAGATATTTGTAGGCGCAACAAGAGCAGTAGTAAAAACTCTAGAAAAAAATGGCTATATAGAAATAATAGAAAAAGAAATAAAAAGGAATCCATTTATAAATAAAAATATACAAAAAGATGAAAAAAGAAAATTAACGCATGAGCAACAAGATGTTATAACCAAAGTAGATATTTCAATAAATAACAATGAGTACAAACAATTTTTAATTTATGGAGTAACAGGTTCACGGAAAAACAGAAGTATATATGCAATTAATAGAAAAAGTACTAAACAAAAACAAATCAGCAATAGTATTAGTACCAGAAATAAGCTTAACACCACAGATGGTAGATAGATTTATTGCAAGATTTGGAGAAGAAAAAATTGCAGTCTTACATAGCAAACTATCTGTTGGAGAAAGATTTGATGAATGGAAAAAAGTTAAACAAAATGAAGCAAAAATAGTAATAGGAGCAAGGTCTGCTATATTTGCACCTATACAAGACTTAGGAATAATTATAGTAGATGAAGAACATGATGATTCATATAAATCTGAAATGAACCCAAGATACAATGCAAAAGAAATATCGCAAAAAATAGCTATAAATAAAAAAATACCCCTAGTATTAGGAAGTGCAACTCCTTCCATAGATACATTTTATAAAACACAAAATCAAGATGTAGAATTACTACAGTTAACAAAAAGAGCAAATAATTCATCTCTTCCAGAAATAGAAATAGTGGATTTAAGACAAGAACTTGCAAATCGGAAATAGAACAATGTTTAGTATAAGATTGTATAAATCTATAGAAGAGAATTTAAAAAACAAAAAACAAACTATATTATTTCTAAATAGAAGAGGTTTTTCTACATTTGTAATGTGTAGAGACTGTGGTTATGTAGTAAAATGTAAAAATTGTAATATAAGCCTAACATACCATAGAAATAAACAAATGCTAAAATGTCATTACTGTGGACATGAAGAAAAAGTAGTAACAAAGTGCCCAGAATGTGGAAGCCAAAAAATAAAATATTTTGGAACAGGAACGCAAAAATTAGAAGAACAAATAAAAACTATGTTTCCAAATGCGACTACAATAAGAATGGATGTAGATACAGTAACAAAAAAGAATTCACATGAGGAAATTTTAAATAAATTTAAAAATGAAAATATAGATATACTAATTGGAACACAAATGGTAGTTAAGGGACATCATTTTCCAAATGTTACATTAGTTGGAGTTATTGCAGCAGATAGTAGTTTAAATATAGATAATTACAAAGCAAATGAAACAACATTCGATTTGTTAGTACAAGTATCAGGAAGAGCAGGAAGAGAAAATCTTCCAGGAAAAGTAATTATACAAACATACAATCCAGATAGTTTTGCAATAGATTATGCAAAAAAACAAAATTACAAATTATTTTATGATGCAGAAATTCATTTAAGAAAACAATTGAAATATCCTCCATTTTGCGATATAATAATGTTTGGTATAAGTGGGCAAAATCCAAATGATGTTGCACAAGTATCAAAATACTTATATGAAAATATAAAAACATATAACATACAAGGATTGCTGCTAAAGCCAATGCCAGCACCAATAGACAAAATAAAAAACAGATACAGATGGAGAATGATATTAAAAGTGAATTTAAATGATGAAATTGTAGAAAATATAAATGAGGTTTTAGAAAAGTATTACTTAAGTGATTCAAAAAATACAAGAGTAATAGTAGATGTAAATCCAAATAATTTACTTTAAAAATAATAATTGAAAATTAGGGGGAAAATAAAATGGCAGTAAGAAATGTCAGAGAAGAAGGAGACGAAATATTAAAAAAGAAAGCAAGAGAAGTTGAAGAAATAGATGAAAGAATACAAATATTAATAGATGATATGATAGAAACAATGCACTTGTTAAATGGAGTGGGCCTGGCTGCTCAACAAGTAGGAATATTAAAAAGAGTTATTGTAATAGATTTATATGATGATAAAGGAGTGGTTGTTCTAATAAATCCTAAAATTATAAAAGAAAAAGGAAAACAAGAAGTAGATGAAGGATGTTTAAGTTTTCCAAATCAATTTGCAAAAATAGTAAGACCAAAAGAAGTTGAAGTAGAAGCACTAAATAGAGAAGGTAAAAAAATAAAAATCAAAGCCAAAGATTTACTAGCACAAGCAATATGCCATGAAGTAGATCATTTAAATGGAATTGTATTTGTAGATAAAATAATACCAGGAACTCTTCAATATGTAGAACCAGGAAAATAAAATATAAAATTAATATTGAAAAAATGTTAAATATAGAAAAATTTACAATTCAGGAGGAAATTAATGTTAAAAATTTTATTTATGGGAACGCCAGATTTTGCGGCTGATTCATTAAAAGCAATACATAAAGAAAATTTTGAAATACTAGGTGTTGTAACAAATATAGATAAACAAAAAGGTAGAGGAATGAAAACTTGTTTTTCGAAAGTCAAGGAATATGCTCTAGAAAATAATTTTAAAATTTATCAACCAGAAAAAGTAAAAAATAATAGTGAATTTATAGAAACTATAAAACAACTAAATCCAGATGTTATATGTGTTGTAGCGTATGGTAAGATACTTCCAAAAGAAATATTAGATATTCCTAAATTTGGATGTATAAATGTACATGCATCACTTCTTCCAAAATATAGAGGAGCAGCACCAATACAATGGGCTATAATAAATGGAGATAAAACAACAGGGGTAACTACAATGTATATGGATGAACAAATGGATACAGGAGATATAATTTTAAAACAAGAAATTCAAATTGGAGAAGAAGAAACAACAGGTGAATTATGGGATAGATTATCTGTTTTAGGAGGAGCAATTTTAGTAAAAACATTAAAACAAATTGAAAGTGGAGATGTAAAAAGGCAAAAACAAACACAAGATTATTCAATGGCTCCAATGTTAAATAAAGAAATGTCACAAATAGATTGGAAAAATAAAACTGCTAAAGAAATAAAAAATTTAACAAGAGGTTTAAATCCAATAATGGGAACATATAGCTTTATAGAAGATACGAAGTATAAATTCTGGAAACTAAATAATATAACATTGGAAGATTTAATAGAAAAGTTTAATGAATTAGATAAAAATAAAATAAAAAAAGTGCTACCAGGAACAGTAATAATATCAAGTAGCAAAAAAGGAATGTATATAAAGGCAAAAGACGAAATTATAGAAGTAATAGAAATACAAGCTCCAAATGCTAAAAGAATGAATATATGTGATTTCTTAAGAGGAAATAAAATAGATGTAGGTGAGAAATTTGAATAAACATAATAATATAAAATATAATAAAAGTTGGTGGATTGATGATAATAATAAACATATTTAAACATTTAAAAACAGTATTAAAACATAAGTGGATTGTATTTAAACTATGTTTAAAAGCAGGAATACCATTTAGAGGAATAGTTCACGATATGTCAAAATTCTCACCTACAGAATTTTGGGAATCTGTAAAATATTATCAAGGAACTATTAGTCCAATAGTTGCTGCTAAAAGAGCAAATGGATATTCAAAAGCATGGCTTCATCATAAAGGTAGAAATAAACATCATCCAGAATATTGGAATGATCCAAGGTCTAAAATACCAAGTCCCATAATGCCATACAAATATGCTGTTGAAATGGTATGTGACACAATTGCTGCAGGAATTGTATATAATGCAGATAAATGGAAAACAGATTCACAATTAAGATATTGGGAAAAAGAAAAAAGTAGATCACCTTTAAATGAGAATTTAAAAGAATTTTTAACTGAGATTTATATTCAAGTAAGTCAAAAAGGAGTTGAACCTGTAATTACATCTAAAAATTTAAAAAATTTATATAAAAAATATTGTAGTAATTAGATACTTAGAATTAAATATTAAATCTATATATTATATATTTATTTTTGAAAAATATAAAAATTCGACATAAAGTTATTAACTTTATGTTGACTTTTAATGTGAAATATTTTATAATAAAAAAAGCTCAGGTGTGAAAAGAAACACCTTTTATATAGATAGTATTGTAAAATTTTATAATATTAAGGAGGAAAAAAAATGAAGAAAAAGAAGATGCGGTTATATATAGCAATAATTATTGTTGCTATATTACTAATGTTGGCGTTGGTCGTAGAAAAGTCCACAACAGTAAAAGAAGAAATAGCATCAAACACTGCGGTAACAGAAGAAGCAGTATCAAATACTGCAGTAACACAAGAGGCAGTATCAACAGGAGAGTTAAATACTCAAGTACCAACCAATCCGCCGTCAAATACATTGGCGACACCAACAAAAAATCCAGCGTCAAATACGTCAGTAACTCCAACAAGAAATCCGTCGTCAAATACGTCAACAACACCCACAAAAAATACAAACTGGACAGCAAAACCAACAATAAGGCCAGTAATACCTATACCACTAACAACGATAAAACCAACGGCCAAACCAACAGCGAAGCCACCAGCTAAATCGACAGTAAAACCAACTGAGAATCCCATAGAAAAACCGACGTCTAAACCAACGGCCAAGCCAACAGCAAAACCAACGGCTAAGCCAACAGCGAAACCAACGGCCAAGCCAACAGCAAAACCAACGGCTAAGCCAACAGCAAAACCAACGGCCAAGCCAACGGCTAAGCCAACAGCGAAACCAACGGCCAAGCCAACAGCAAAACCAACGG
>CAOKLQ010000002.1 GCA_948469315.1 uncultured Clostridium sp. | reverse complement strand
GAAGAAGGAAATGAAGTAAAATTTGAATTTTTAGACTTAATAGAATTAGAGAAAGAAGAATATGTAGTATTACTTCCAATAGAGGAAGAAGATAGTGAGGAAGTTGTAATATTGAAATTAGAAGATTCAGAAGATGAGGAAACAGAATCTTATGTAAGTGTAGATGATGAAGAAACTTTAAATACAGTATTTGAAATGTTTAAAGAAAAATTTAAAGATGAATTTAACTTTGTAGATGATGAAGATTAATAAAAAGCAGATTTTTGATTATAAAGAACCAAAAATCTGCTTTACTATTTGATATAATTTATATTTAAATTTAACAATAGAAATATAAGAGGAATATAGGAACGCTTACGTACTAGATCCTAGAATAATATAAAAACTAGTTGACATATAAAAAAATAAATGATAATATTATTAACATAAAATATAAACAATTTATCAACAAATGGAGGTAGATACATGAAAAATATACGGACAGTCATATGGGATTGTGATAATGTAATGTGGTTTCATAGGTCAGATGAACCATGGAAGATTGCAAATGCATTAAAAATTGAAAATATTAAAGAATTAGAAATAGAATTCTTTGATATGATAAAATTTTTCAATACTTATTTTATGTACAGAAGAGCAAAATTATCGCAAATGTATAAAATAGTAGAAGAAAAAATGCCAATACTATATTTTAATGGAATTTCAGCTAATAAATTTATGGAAGTGTGGCAAGAGTTAAAATTCGACATAAACGAATTTAACAAAGATGTTTTAGTTGTTATGAAACATACAAAGCAAAAGGGAATAAAAAACATAGTAAAAACAGATTGGTGGAGACAGTGGCAAGAAGTATTACTTAAACAATATGGAGTATTAGACTATATTGAAAAATTATATTGTTGTGATAACAAATATTTAAAATGTAATCCATTATCAGCACAAGAAATAATTGATAAATACCATGAATCTGAATTTGTAATTATTGGAGATTCTCTTACAAGTGATATTGCATTTGCAAAACATGCTGGAATTAAATCAATATGGTTTAATCGTGATGGCAAGCAAAAAAACAATTCGCAGTATAATCCAGATTTTGAAGTTGCTTCTTTATTAGAAGTAATGGAAATAATCTAAGAAAAAATGCTGATACCTAAATAAGAGGTATCGGCATTTTTAATTTTTGTATTAAAAAAATTAAAATATACTAGACAAAAGGAATAAAAAAATATATAATACTTAAAAATAAATAAAAGCAAAGAAAAAGAGGAGTACATTTAAATAAACTTATTTTACAGAGAATAGAAGCCATAGGCTGGAAGCTTCTTAAATTAAGATAAATGGAAGTAACTTTGGAGCTAATAATCCGAAAATAAACTTAAGATTATTCGTAAACCTGCGTTAAAGGTAAATTAAGATGTTATCTAAAATTACAAATATAGATAATAATTAAGGTGGTACCGTGAGAGACATCTCGCCCTTATATAAGGGTGGGATGTTTTTTCATAATAAAATAATCATTGTCAAATTGATCAAATAAATATAAAGGGGAACGGCACATACCTTATACAAGAGAGGATATGACATAGGAAAAAGATATGTCCCTTGTCTGCTAAATAAAGGAGGAAATTTTATGTCAAAACAAAAATTAGAAGGAAAATATAATCCACAAGAATTTGAAGAAGAATTATATAAGGAGTGGAAAGAAAAAGGCTATTTTAAACCAAGTATGGATAAAACCAAAGAAAGTTACTGCATAATGATGCCGCCCCCAAATGTCACAGGAAAATTGCATATGGGGCATGCTTTAGATGATACAATACAAGATATTTTAATAAGATATAAAAGAATGTGTGGATTTAATACTCTATGGCTTCCGGGTTCAGACCATGCAGCAATTGCAACAGAAGTAAAAGTTGTAGAAAAAATGAAAAATGAAGAAGGTTTAACTAAAGCAGATATAACAAGAGAAGAATTTTTAGATAGAGCATGGGCATGGACTAAAGAATATGGAGGAACAATTCAAAATCAACAAAGAAAATTAGGATGTTCATGTGATTGGGAAAGAAATAGATTTACATTAGATGAAGGGCTATCAGAAGCTGTTCTAGAGCAATTTATAGAATTGTATGAAAAAGGTCTAATATATAAAGGAAAGAAAATGATAAACTGGTGTCCATCATGTCATACAACAATATCAGATGCAGAAGTTGAATATGAGGAAGAGGCATCACATTTATGGCATATAAAATATAAAATAACAGGAACAGATAAATATTTAATAGTTGCAACAACAAGACCAGAGACAATGCTAGGAGATACAGCAGTGGCAGTAAATCCAAGTGATGAAAGATATAAAGATATAATAGGAAAAACATGTATACTTCCTATTATGAATAAAGAGATCCCAATAATATCAGATAGATTTGTAGACAAAGAATTTGGAACAGGTTGTGTAAAAATTACTCCAGCACATGACATAAACGACTATCAAGCAGGACTAACACATGGATTAGAAATAATAGAAGTATTTGATGATAGTAGTATTATGGGTAATTTAGTTCCAGAATATGAAGGAATGAAGGCAATAGATGTAAGAGAGAAAATAGTAGAAAGATTAGAACAAATAGGAGCTTTAGTAAAAATAGAAGATTATGCTCATAATGTAGGAAAATGTTATAGATGCCATAATACAATAGAGCCAAGAATTTCTGAGCAATGGTTTATAAAAATGAAAGATTTAGCCAAAAGAGCAGCTAATAGTGTAAGAAAGGATCAAGTTAAATTTGTACCAAAAAGATATGAAAAAATGTATTTTAATTGGTTAGATAATATACAAGATTGGTGTATATCAAGACAATTATGGTGGGGACATAGAATACCAGTATATTATTGCGATGAATGTAACCATATAAATGTAGCAAAACAAATGCCACAAAAATGTGAAAAATGTGGATCAAACAAAATGCATCAAGATGAAGATTCATTAGATACTTGGTTTAGCTCAGCCCTATGGCCATTTTCAACACTTGGTTGGCCAAATACTAATTCTGAAGATTACAAAACATTTTATCCAACAAATGCTTTAGTTACAGGATATGATATAATAACATTTTGGATATCAAGAATGATGACTCAATCGCTAGAGCTAACAGATGAAAATCCATTTAAAGATATAATAGTACATGGAATAGTGCGTGATAGCAAAGGAAGAAAAATGTCAAAATCACTAGGAAATGGAATAGATCCAATAGAGATAATTGAAAAATATGGAGCAGACGCACTAAGATTTTCGGTTCTTTCAGGAACAACAATGGGAAATGATATAAGATATATGCCAGAAAAATTAGAACAAGCATCAAATTTTGCAAATAAAATTTGGAATGCTGCAAAATTTGTAAGTACTAATTCAGCAGATGAAGAAAAAGTGAGAAAGTTTTGTTATGAAGCATTTGAAAAAAATAAAAAATATGATCCAAAATACTTTAGATTAGAGGATAAATGGATTTTGAATAAATTTGATAAATTAGTAGTAGATGTTACAAAAAACATAGAAAATTATGATTTAGGAATTGCAATAGATAATATGTATAATTTCATATGGAATGAATTTTGTGATTGGTATATTGAAATGGCAAAACAAAGAATATATAGTAACAATGATGAAATAAAAGTACCAGTAACATATGTATTAAACCATATATTAGCATCTTCATTAAAATTACTACATCCATTTATGCCATTTATAACAGCAAAAATATATAAAAGTTTAATAGTATTTGGAACAGATGATTTAATAGTTGCAAAATGGCCAGATATTAGAGAAGAATTTATATTTAACAAAGAAGAAGAAATAGTAGAAAAACTAAAACAAATAATAGTAGAAATAAGAAATATAAGAGCAAATATGAACATACATCCATCAAAAAAATCGCAGTTAATATTTGTAACTACAAAATATGAAAAAGAAATATTAGAAGCACAAGAATTTATATTAAAACTAGGGTTTGGAGAAGAAATAAAAGTACAAAAAGACAAAACAGGAGTACCACAAAATAGTATAACAATAATGCAAGATGGAATTGAACTATATATGCCATTAGAAGACTTGGTAAATATGGAAGAAGAAACAAAAAGATTACAAGAAGAAAAGAAGAAATTAGAAGCAGAAGTTATAAGATGTGAAAAAATGCTTTCAAATCCAGGATTTATAAATAAAGCACCAGAAAATAAAATTAAAGAAGAAACACAAAAACTAGAAAAATATAAACAAATGCTTGAAAAAGTTTTAGAAAGACTTGAGAAATAATAAAATTTGATTTATGTGAAATAAAATGCTATAATAAAAAAGAGACACTGCAAACTATATAGATAGATATTTTATCTATATTAACCTTTTAAGGAGGTAAAATGTTAAAATTAGAAGAAGGCCTAGAAGGAGCAAAAAAAGAAATGATGATATGTAGTAATTATATTACATGTTGTCGGGTAACAGTAGATGAGACAAGATTTGTTGGCTCTCATTATCACAAAGAATCATATGAATTATATGATTTAGAGAAAGGATCTGCTAAATTGTATATAAGGAGGGAAGATGATTCAATAGAAGAAATTACAATGAAAAAAACCAATAATTCTGTAGAAATAGAACACAGATGTGTTGTAAGAGCAGGAGAAGAACATTGCTTATATGCAGAAGCTGGATCAGTTATTACAATATATCGGTTTAATACAACAGAACAATCAGTATTAACAGATATAAAGAAAGCCGAATATATCGAAAGGTTTTTGGAGGATTTAATATAATTTTCCATATCACACTGTCAATATTTTGGCAGTGTGAATATGCTTCCATAGCTCAGTTGGTAGAGTGCAGCCTTGGTAAGGCTGAGGTCACCGGTTCAATCCCGGTTGGAAGCCCCATAAAAATAAAAATTCTTAAGCAGGCTATTTATAAGCCTGTTTTGTACAAATAAAACAAGGAGAAATGGATGGAAGATATAGATATACAAATACAATTCATGGAAAAAGTAAAAAAAATAAATAAAAATAAAAAATTAACATATGCAATACTAACAATGGGATGCCAGTTAAATGAAAACGATTCTGAGAAAATATGTGGTATGTTTGAACAGATGAATTATACTAAAACAGAGGATATTGCAAAAGCAAATTTTGTAATATTTAATACATGTTGTGTTAGAGAAAATTCAGAAGATAAGTTATTTGGAAAATTAGGAGAACTTAAGAAAATAAAAGAACAAAATCGATGTATAATTGCAATAGGTGGCTGTATGATGCAAGAAAAGGTAATGACAGATAAAATAAACAAAAGCTATCCATATGTAGATATCATATTTGGAACACATACTCTTCATAAATTACCTGAAAACATTTATAAAATATTACAAGAACAAATAAAAATAAAAGATATATTAGATATAGATGGAGAAGTTTATGAAGGACTTCCAATAAAAAGATTTGATAAAACAAAAGCATCTGTTACCATAATGTATGGATGTAATAATTTTTGTAGTTATTGCATAGTTCCATACGTACGTGGAAGAGAGAGAAGCAGAAATCCAATAGATATATTAAAAGAAATAGAAGATTTGGCAAATCAAGGTTATAAAGAAATAACATTACTTGGACAAAATGTAAATTCATATTTAGTAAGTGAAAAAGTAAAAGATCCAAGTTTAAAGTTTAAAGCAAAAATAAATAATAAAGAATTTATAATAAATTCTTTTGCAACATTGTTAATAGCAGTAAATGAAATACAAGGAATTGAAAGAATACGCTTTATTTCTCCACATCCAAAAGATTTTACAGATGATGTAATACAAGCAATAGCAAAATGTGAAAAAGTGTGTAAATTTATACACTTACCGCTTCAATCTGGAAGTACAAAAATGTTAAAGGTAATGAATAGAAAATATTCAAAAAAGCAATATTTAGAGTTGGTAGAAAAAATGACAACTAAAATACCAAATGTAAAATTTTCAACAGATATAATAGTAGGATTTGCGGGTGAAACAGATAAAGATTTTGAAGAAACATTAGATGTTGTAAAAAAAGTTAAATATGAGCAAGTATATATGTTTATATATTCAAAAAGAGAAGGAACACCTGGAGCTAATATGGAAAATCAAGTTGCAGAAGAAGTAAAACATAAAAGATTTGATAGATTAAAGAAATTAGTAGAAAGTCAAATTGCACAAAACAATCAAAAATATATAGGAACAATACAAAAAATACTAGTAGAAGGAAAAAGTAAAAATAATGACAAAATGCTAACAGGAAGAACAGATAGTAATAAGGTAGTTGTATTTGAAGGAAATCAAGAATTAATAAATACAATACAAAACTTAAAAATAATATCTGAGCATATGTGGTATTTAAAAGGAAAATTAAATGATTAAATTTTATAAATTATTGAATAATAGCAAAAAAACGAGATAAAATAATAAAAATGAAAATAATTAAATAAAATTAAGAAAAATAGAACATTGAAAAGATAAGTTGCATATGATAATATACAATTAAGTAAATAAATAGTAATTAATTTCCCTGCATAGTACGTGTAGACTTGAAATTTTAGAACCAACAAGTTTTAAACGGGAGTTTGGCTTTAACTGTGGCGTGTATGCTTGCTATATAGTAAGAAACCCAGTAGCAGTTAACAAGACACCCACCTACGAGAGTAGGTCCTTAAAATTTCTACAAAATCTTACGGCTAAAGCGGGGGTTTTGTTTTGCTTCAGATTTATTCTGAAGCTTTTGTTGTTCACACAAATTTCACAAAAATAAGGTTGACAATCTAAGTCATATTCTAATAAACTATACTTTAACACAAATAAGAAAAAAGGAGTATAAATAAATGATAAAAGTACTAAGAAATTTAAAACAGTCATGTATATCAGTAATAATTATTGTTTTTTTATTAATAATTCAAGCAGCATGTGATTTAACACTTCCAGACTATACATCTAAAATAATAAATGTTGGAATACAAAATGGTGGTATAGAAGATGTTTCTCCTCAAGTTATTAGAAAAAGTACAATAGATGATTTACTGGTGTTTAGCGACAATGATGAAATAATTTTATCATCATATGAACAAATTACTAAAGAAAGTGTAGGAGAAAAACAGTATAAAAAACTAAAAAAACAATATCCAGCTTTGCAAAATGAAACATTATATAAAATAAAAAAATTGACCAATGAAGAAAATGAAAAATTAAATTTAAGTATAGCAAAACCTTTAATGATAATTAGTTATTTAAATAATGAACAAATAGCAATGCAAATAAAAGAACAGATTCTATTAAATATTCCAGAAGAACAAAAACAGCAAATAGCCAATATAGAATTAATAGATATTATAAAGCAAATGCCAGAAGATAAGCTAAAACCTATGTTTGAAAAAATAAACGAACAATTAGAAAACATGGAAGATAGTATATTAGAGCAAGCAGCAATTCAACAAGTAAAACAAGAGTATAAAGCTATGGGCGTAAATACAGATAATTTACAAAATACATACATAATTGTATCAGGACTAAAAATGCTTGGAATATCACTTATTATAATGGTATCTGCAATTTCTATTATGCTTTTATCTGCAAGAGTAGGGGCAAGACTTGCTTTAACTTTAAGGCAAAAAGTATTTAAAAAAGTCTTAAGTTTTTCAAATAAAGAATTTAGAGAGTATAGCACAGCATCATTAATTACACGTTCAACAAATGATATACAACAAATACAAAACTTAATAGGAATGTTATTTAGAGTTATTGTATATGCACCTATAATAGGAATTGGAGGATTTCTAAGAGTACTAAGACAAAGTGATAACTCAATGGCATGGATTATAGGAGTTGCAATTTTAGCAATTTTATTTGTAATTGGAACTTTATTTATTATAGCAATGCCAAAATTTAAGAGTTTGCAAAAATTAATAGATAAAGTAAATCTAGTTGCAAGAGAAATATTAACAGGAATTCCAGTAATTAGAGCATTTAATACTGAGCAAAAAGAAGAAAATAGATTTGATGGAGCAAATAAAGAATTAACTAAAACAGATCTTTTTGTAACAAGAGCAATGAGTTTTATGATGCCTTCTTTAATGCTAATTATGAATTGTATTTCACTTTTAATAGTATGGGTAGGAGCTCATGGTGTAGATAATGGTACAATGCAAGTTGGAAATATGATGGCATTTATTCAATACACAATGCAAATTGTAATGAGTTTCTTAATGATATCAATGATGTCAATAATACTTCCACGTGCATCAGTTTCAGCAAATCGTATTAATGAAGTATTAAATACAGAAGAATTTATTAAACAAAGCCAAAATCCAAAAACTCTAAATCCAGATAAAAAAGGATTAGTAGAATTTAAAAATGTAGGATTTAAATATCCAGATAGTGATGAAGAGGTTTTAAGTGATATTACATTTACTGCAAAGCCAGGTGAAACAACAGCAATTATAGGAAGTACAGGAAGTGGAAAATCGACAGTTGTTAATTTAATACCAAGATTTTATGATATTACATCTGGAGATTTATTAATTGATGGTATAAACATAAAAGATATATCAAATAATGACTTAAGGAAAATAGTAGGATTTGTACCACAAAAAGGAGTACTATTTTCAGGAACAATAGAATCAAACATAAAATATGGAAATCCTAAGCTTTCAGATGAAAAAATGATAGAAGCAGCACAAATAGCACAAGCAGAAGAATTTATAGAGGCAAAACCATTAAAATATAAAGAACCTATAGCACAAGGTGGAAGCAATGTATCAGGAGGACAAAAACAAAGATTATCAATTGCAAGAGCAATAGCAATAGATCCTGAAATACTTGTATTTGATGATAGTTTTTCAGCACTAGATTTTAAAACAGATAGTATATTAAGAGCTGAGCTTAGTAAAAAAACAAAGGATAAAACTGTAATAATAGTAGCACAAAGAATAAATACAATATTAAATGCAGATCAAATTATAGTATTAGAAGATGGTAAGATGGTAGGAAAAGGAACACATGAGCAATTGCTAAAGACAAATGAAACATATAGACAAATAGCACTATCTCAATTATCAGAAGAAGAATTAGATATAAAAGGAGGAAATAATCATGAGTAATAATGAAGTAAAAAATAATCCTCCTCAAACGAAACAAAATATGCCAATGGGTGGAGGACCAAAGATGGGTGCTCCAGTAGAAAAAGCAAAAGACATGAAAGGAACAACAAAAAAGCTTGCCAAAATGCTTTCAAAATATAAACTAGCATTAGCAATAGTTATGGCATTTGCAATAGGAAGTACTATATTTAGTATAGTAGGACCAAAGATGTTAGGAAATGCTACAACTGAGATTTATACAGGCTTAATGAATAAAATAAATGGGACAGGAGGAATTGATTTTACAAAAATTGGAAAAATAATTTTATGGGTTGTAGGACTATATTTATCAAGTGCAGTATTTAATTTAATACAAGGTTATGTTATGGCAGGAGTTGCTCTAAAAGTAACATATAAAATAAGATTTGATTTAATACACAAGATAAACAAATTACCAATGAAGTATTTTGACAAAAAAACAAATGGTGAAGTTTTGTCAGTAATAACAAATGATGTAGACACATTAAGTGGAGGGTTAGACCAAAGTATTACACAAATAATAACATCAGTATCTACAATAGTAGGAATACTTATAATGATGTTTTCAATTAGCTGGCAAATGACAATTGCAAGTTTACTAATATTACCAATATCAGGATTAATATTAAAATTTGTTGTTGGAAAATCACAAAAATATTTTGCATCTCAACAAGAATACTTAGCACATGTAAATGGTCAGGTAGAAGAAGTATATGGTGGGCATAATATAGTAAAAGTATTTGGAAGAGAAAAAGAGGCCATAAAAGAATTTGAAAAAGAAAATAGACAATTATATAAAGCAGGATGGCGTTCACAGTTCCTATCTGGATTAATGTTTCCATTAATGAATTTTATAGGAAATGTAGGATATGTGGTAGTTGCCATACTTGGAGGATATTTTGCAGTAAAGGGAAAAATAACAGTAGGAAATATACAAAGTTTTATACAGTATAACAAACAATTTACCCAGCCAATAGGTCAAGTTGCACAAATATCAAGTACAATACAAGCAATGATAGCAGCAGCAGAGAGAATATTTGAGTTTTTAGAAGAAAAAGAAGAAATAGAAGATATTAAAAATCCAGTATCAACAAAAGATATAAAAGGAAATATAAAATTTGACCATGTACATTTTGGATATGACCCAGAAAAAACAATAATAAACGACTTTAATAGTGATGTTAAAGATGGTCAAAAAATAGCAATAGTAGGACCAACAGGTGCAGGAAAAACAACAATGGTAAAACTTCTAATGAGATTTTATGATGTAAATGAAGGAGCAATACTAATAGATGGGCATAATATTAAAGATTTCAAAAGAGGAGAATTAAGAAAGTTATTTGGAATGGTACTTCAAGACACATGGTTATATGGAGGAACAATAAAAGACAACATAAAATACAGCAGACCAGATGCCACAGATTCAGAAGTAATAGAAGCTGCAAAAGCTGCACATGTGCATCATTATATAAAAACACTATCTAAAGGGTATAATGCACAAATAAACGAAGAATCAAGCAATATATCAGCAGGACAAAAACAACTACTCACAATAGCAAGAGTAATTCTAGCAGATCCTAAAATACTAATTTTAGATGAAGCAACAAGTTCAATAGATACAAGAACAGAAGAACAAATCCAAGCTGCAATGGATAATTTAATGAAAGGAAGAACAAGCTTTATAATAGCACATAGATTATCTACAATAAAAAATGCTGATTTAATTTTAGTTATGGATCATGGAGATATAGTAGAACAGGGAACACATGAAGAATTGTTAGAAAAGGGAAAAAACGGGTTTTATTTTAAATTGTATAATTCACAGTTTGAGGATTATGATGATGAGATAGGGTAAGATAAATTAATTTTAAATAAACAAAAAAACCACTTTTATATATTAAGAAAGTGGTTTTTTAATCTGAACTATTAATTTAACAAATGTTAAATTAATTAAAGGCGACCAAGTAAAGTCGATAATTCATCAAGAGAATCTTTTATATTCTGAGCTCGTAGTTCTTCGGATTTACGCTTTTCATCTGCTAAGCTTTTTATTTTCTCTTGAATTTCAGGTAAAAACTTTACTTCTAATCCTATCCATTCATCTGATGTATATTTAGCAATAAGATCATTTGTAGGATGAAAATCAAACATTGAAAGAAGCTCATTAGGAATAGTGATTTTACATTCATCTGTATCAATGCAATTAACTATAGCCATTTTAAGTATAAGATCATCTAGACCATCTTTTTTACTTTTCAAAAATAGTATACAATACTCTACATAATTTGTCAAATCAACCATAAAATTATAACTACAATGCTTTTTTCATATCTTCAGGTAAATTATTACAAAATTCAACATATTTTCTAGAAATAGGATGAACAAAACCTATTTTATAGCTATGCAGGGCTTGTATATTAATATATTTAGATTTATTTCCATACAAAGTATCTCCTACAATAGGATGACCAAGAAAACTTGAATGAACACGAATTTGATGAGTTCTACCAGTTTCTAATTTAAACTCAACTAAACTCATATTATTAAATTCTTTTAAAACATTATAATAAGTTATAGCTTTAGCACCATTTAAATTAACGCATCTTTCAATAATACTATTTTCTTTTCTAGAGATAGGAGCATCTATAATTCCGTTTTTTTTATCCAAGCTTCCTTCTAAAATACCTAAATAATATTTATTAAAAGAATTGTTTTTCATTTGTCTAACTAGAAATTCTTGAACATACTCGTTTTTAGCAAAGATAACTAAACCAGAAGTATCTTTATCTAGTCTATTTACTATTCTAATTTTCTTTTTTAAACCTATTTTATCAAAATAAAACTTAACTCCATTAGATAAACTATTATCAAAGTGTGACATAGATGGATGAACACTAATTCCAGAAGGTTTATTAATAATAAGGAAAGCTTCATCTTCATAAATTATATCTAATTTGATATTATTTGGAACAATATTTGAATTATCTTCTTTAAAATCTAAACTAAAAGAAATAATATCATTTGTTTTAACTTTCATATCTAGATAAACAGTTTTACTATTCAAAAAGATTAGATTATTTTTCTTTAATGTAAGCATTAATCTGGAAGAAATATAGAAATAATTTTTAAGTACATCTCTTACATTATAAAAAGTATCAGTTTCTTTTATACAATAAGATAATATCAAAAAAAACACCTCGAGTTTACAAATTCACATAAATGTAGTATAATTAAAAAAGTAGTAAAAGTAGGAAATCCTTTGTAATTATAAAGGATAATATAAGAAACATCAATATTAATTAGGAGGAAAACAATATGATCAAAGGAGTAGTGGAAAAAATAAGTGCACGGAGATTTAATGGAATAACGTGCATATCAACTAAGATAAAAGATGTAACATTACTATTTTTTAGTACTAATATTAATCTTTCTACAATAGAAGAAATCTATACAAAAAAAAGTGAAGTTAGATTTAAAGGAGTAAAATATCAAGAAGAATCGAAAAGATACCTAATTGTAAAGCAAATTTTATACTAAAACTTTGCCACACATATATCAATATGTGTGACTTTTTATTTATATAAATTTATGTTAAATTATTTACATAAGATTAAAAAAGTATTATAATATATATTGCTATTCAAAAATATATACTTTAGGAGGGAATCATTTATGAAAAAAACTGGTAAAAAGATTAGTAGGGTTCGGTTAATAATAATATTTATTTTTGAAATTTTAACCTTAATATGCTTATTATTAATATTAGTAATGGAAGATGAGGAATATTTGCAAAATAAAAAAAATAATAATAATATTGATAATAACTTAGAAAATTTACAGACAATTAAAAAGCCAATTTCTACGCCACAGCCAACACCAATAGTTACAGTTAAAGAAAAATATAAGAAAGGAAAATTGCTTCAAGATCATACAGTCTACCATTATTCAAGCTACAACAGAGATATAAATTTAAAAGTTGCAAGTAAAAAAATAAATGGTACAAAGCTTATGGTAGGAGAAGAATTCGAATTTTATGAAACAATTGGAGGAGAACCAACTTTAGAAAAAGGCTTTGTATACGCAGGTAGTTTAAGTAATGGAAGATCTGTAAATACTGTTGGAGGTGGAATTTGTGAAGTTGCAACTTCCCTAAATACTGTTATTGTTGATGCAGGAATTAGAACCAATGCTGATACTCATTCAGTAAATGTAGGCTACTTAAATTCCTCAGATCACGAAGCAACCGTAGCTTTTGGACAGCATACTTTAAAGTTTAAAAATACTTTAAAATATCCAATATTAATAAAACAAGAAGCTATAGATGGAAATGTAAGAACATGGCTATATAAAATGAAAACGATTTATATTGTTACATTAAAAGATGCAGTTACAGGAGAAAAAGATGTAAAAAAATATTCAAAAAAAAGTATACCCAAAAAATATAAGCAGTTTATACCAAAACCAGAAAACTAGTTTTATAAAGATACCACAGGAGATTTGGATTCAAATCTCCTTATTTATATTCTAGGAAATTTCTCCTAAAAAAGGAGAAATTTTTGTAGAAGATAATTATGGGAATTTCTAGAATTTATTTGTGGTTACCACCACTTATAAATTTTTAAATTCGGTTTTTTCTTGTAATATAAAATAAAATATATTATAATACATATTAAATTGGAGGAATCAAAATGATAAATTTTAAAAATGTAATAGCCCAAATGATTGCAGCAGCTACAAATTTAGAGATAGAAGATTTAGAAGAATATATAGAAGTGCCAAAAGAAGCTAAAAATGGAGATTATGCATTTCCTTGTTTTAGGCTTGCAAAAGAACTAAAAAAATCTCCTATAGTTATTGCGCAAGAAATAAAAGAGAAAATAAAATTAGATGGAAATATAGTAGAAAAAATGGAAGTTGTAAGTGGGTACTTGAATTTTTATATAAATAAAAATCTACTTACAAAAGAAGTTCTAACACAAATTAGCAAAACTGATGAATATGGAAAGTCTAATATGGGAAAAAGAAAAACAATATTAGTAGAATATTCATCACCAAACATTGCAAAACCATTTCATATAGGACATTTAAGAAATACAGTAATTGGAGCTGCACTTTATAATGTATATAAATATTTAGGATATAATGCAATAGGAATAAATCATTTAGGAGATTATGGTACACAATTTGGAAAATTGATAGAAGGTTATAAAAGATGGGGAGATAACTATAATTTAGAAGAAAATCCTATTGAAAGCTTAATGGAGATATATGTAAAAATTACAAATCTTTGTAAAGAAGATGAGCAAGTATTACAAATGTGTAGAGAAAACTTTAGACTACTAGAGCAAAAAGATCCATATTGTGTAGAATTATGGGAAAAATTTAAAAACTTAAGTTTAACGGAATTTCAAAAAATCTATAATATATTAGGAATAAAATTCGATAGCGTAATTGGAGAGTCGTTTTACATAGATAAAATGGACAAAATATATGAATTACTAGAAGACAAAAAAGTTTTAAAAGAATCTCAAGGAGCACAAATAGTTGATTTAGAAGATAAAGGACTAGGAGTTTGTATGATAAAAAAATCTAATGGCTCAAGCATATATGTAACAAGAGATTTAGCAGCAATTAGATACAGAGCACAAGCTTACGATTTTGACAAATGCCTATATGTAGTAGCATATGAACAAGCACTTCATTTTAAACAATTATTTGAAGTAGCAACTTATTTAGATATAGAGCAAAAATGCAAAGAAGGACTAGTACATGTGCAATATGGAATGACTCGTCTAAGTACTGGCAAAATGTCTACAAGAGAAGGAACTGTAATAAAAGTAGATGATTTACTAAAAGAAGCAATAAGTAGAGTAGAAGATATTATAAAACAAAAAAATCAAGATGTAGAAAATGATCAAGTTGATGCTAAAAAAATTGGAATAGGAGCAGTTATATTCGGAAATCTAGCAAATACAATTATAAAAGATCAAGTATTTGATTGGAATAATGTACTAAATTTTCAAGGAGAAACAGGACCTTATATTCAATACACATATGTAAGAACAAAAAGCGTACTAGAAAAAGCAGGATATTTACCTAAAATAGAAGAAATAGATGAAACAAAATTAGCCGACGAATATTCACAAAATATTATAAAATTAATATATTTTTTTCAAGATATTTTGATTCAAGTAACAAAAAAAGATGAGCCATCAATACTTGCAAGATATTTAATAGATTTATCAAAAGCATTTAGTAGTTTTTATAATGAAAATAAAATTATTACAGAAGATAAAGATACTAAAAATGCAAGAGCATATTTAAGCTATGCAGTAGGAAATGTACTAAAAATAGGATGTAAGTTACTTGGAATTGAGATGCCAAGTAAAATGTAAAAAAGTAAGTTGCCAAAATTAAAAAAATAGATATAAAATAAAAAAGTATATAATATTAGTATAAGAAATAGTTTATTTATATAATAAGAGTAAAAAATAATAAAAAAGGAATGATGTTAAATGAGAAAATATTTTGGAACAGATGGTATTAGAAGAATTGCAAATTCTGAACTTACACCAGAACTTGTGTATAAAGTTGCAAAAGCAGGTGCATATGTTTTATCAAAGCATACAGATCATACACCTACAATATTAATTGGAAGAGATACAAGGATTTCAGGAACTTTAATTGAAAGTGCCATGACAGCAGGATTTTTAAGTTATGGTGCAAATGTTAAATTATTAGGTGTTATACCAACACCAGGGGTGGCATATTTAACTAAAAAATTAAAAGCAGATGCAAGTGTTGTAATTTCTGCATCACACAATACTTTTGAGTTTAATGGAATAAAATATTTTAGCAATAAAGGTATGAAGATTCCAGATGAATTAGAAGAAGAAATTGAACAAATTATGGAATCTGGAAAATTAGAAGAATTAACTGCAGTGTCTGATAAAATAGGAGTATCTGAGATAAAAGAAGATTTAGTTGATGAATATGTATATTTCTTTAGAAAAAAATTTGATGAAGATATAGATAAGTATAATAGAAAAGATTTCAAAGTTTTAATAGATACTGCAAATGGAGCAACTTATAAAATTGCCAAAGAAGTATTTACAATATTAGGAATTAACTATAAAATAATAAATAATAGTCCAGATGGAATAAATATAAACAAAAACTGTGGCTCAACACATATGAAAACTCTACAAAAACAAGTAGTACAAGAAGGATTTGATTTAGGGATTGCATATGATGGAGATGGAGATAGATGTTTAGCAGTTGATGAAAAAGGAAATATTATAGATGGAGATAAAATTTTAGCAATAGTATCAAATTATTTCAAAGAAAAGCAAATGCTGAAAAATAATACAGTAGTTGCTACTATAATGAGTAATTTAGGACTAAATAAATATAGTCAAAAAAACAATATTAATTTAGAACAAACAAAAGTTGGAGATAGATATGTATTAGAAGAAATGCTAAAAAAAGGTTATAATATAGGAGGCGAACAATCAGGTCATATTATATTTTTAGATTATAATCCAACAGGGGATCGGAATATTAACATCTTTAATGCTAATAAAAATATTATTAGAAAAAAATGTTACAGCATCAAAATTATGTGAAATTATAAAAATATATCCACAAGTATTAGTTAATGCAAAAGTGGACTCGAATAAAAAATATAAATATGAAGAAAATAAAGAAATATCAAAAGCAATACAAATCTTAGAAGAAGAGTTTAGCGGAAATGGAAGAACCTTAATAAGACCTTCTGGAACAGAGCCTCTAATAAGAGTTATGATAGAAGGAGAGAATATAGATAAAATCACATCAAAAGCACACGATTTAGCACAATTAATAGAAAAAAATTTGAACTAAAATACAAAGGAGAGAAAATTATGGTTATAATAAATATATCAGATTATATATCTTTAATATTACTTACAATATTTACAGGACTTATGGTTTACTTAGGAAGAGAAACCAAGAAAAGTATTATACCAGGAGCGATGCTAATTGTTTACTTGATATTATTAGTTGTATATGCAGTCCAGTTAATGATAAATAAAGGAATAGATTTAGAAATATCTAAAATCTTAAACAATTGTATACTTATAGATCTAGTATTAATTTTTATATCATTTTTTGGATACTTATGGGCTGATGATATAGAAGCAAAGGAAAAAAACAAAAAAAGTGTAAGCAATGATTTAGATTGGTTATGGAAAAAAATATAAAACAAAGGTATATTTTTTATAATTTCGTTAATAATTATAGTGTTACAATTTATAAATTATAGAAAATCTTATTTTATAAAAATACATATTGTAGGGACGTGGACGTAGCTCGCGTCCTTTAAATATAATAGGGAGAGATGAATTATGAATAAATATATGGAGCAAGCTAAAATAGAGGCATTTAGAGGATATACAAGAGATGAAGGAGGACCATTTGGAGCAGTTATAGTAGATAAAGAGGGAAAAGTAATTTCAAAAGGAAATAATAAAGTAATAAAAACAAATGATCCAACTGCACATGCCGAAATAGTAGCAATAAGAGAAGCTTGTAAGAAATTAAATACCTATGATTTATCTAATTACACATTGTACACAACGTGCCAACCATGTCCAATGTGTTTATCTGCAATAATTTGGGCAAACATAAAAGATGTATATTATGCTTGCAAAAAAATAGATGCTGCAGCAATAGGATTTAGAGATGATGCAATATATGAATATTTAAAAGGGAAAAATAAAGAATTAATTTTATTTAAGCAAATAGATAGACAAGAATGTATAGAACTTTTTGAAGAATATAAAAAGCAGGGAAAAACGATATATTAATTTTTGGGAATTTACAGATGATTTGTGGATATCGTATAAAAAAGCGATAACTGCAAAGAATAACTGCTTAAATAAATGGCAAGGAAAAAAAGTCAGAAGGATATGTGCAACCAAGAGAATAGGAGGTTATTCTTTTATGAGAGGAGATACTGTTCTAATCTCAGCTTCTAAGCATCATGTACTAATAAAAAATAATTTGGGAAACAGCTTATTAAATTATGACTATGCAAATCCTAATGAATGGGAACTTGTAGAATAGCCTCTTAAGAAGACTAAAGAAGTAATATCATTAGTCTTCTTTTTTTATATGATTAAATACTTTACATTTTTTATTTTTTTACTCACATTTCGGACATTCTTTTAATTCCTTACATTTATTATCAATAGCTGGATTACAACAAGGTTCTTTAAATCTTAAATACCAACTCATGCCATCATGGTCTTGATTAATATTTTCAATTGCTTCTTCTAACCTGCAAAATGTATTTGGGGCAGGAATAATAACTGGATTTTGAGGGCACCAATTTGCAGGAGTAGAAGCGCTGCTACAATCTGCAGTTTGCAGAGCCTCTACAATTCTTAAAATTTCAGGAATACATCTTCCTATATTTAAAGGGTAAACTAAAATTGTACGAATAATACCTTTGTCATCAATTATAAAAACATTTCTTACAGTTTCAGTTGTGCTTACATCATTTGCAATCATACCATATTTTCTAGCAATTTCTCCACTCCTATCTGCTATAATAGGAAATGGAATTTTTATTCCAGTTTTGCAGTAAATATCATATATCCAAGCTAAATGTGAACTATTACTATCAATGCTTAAACCTAATAAACAAGTATTTAAGTTTTCAAAATATGTATGTGCTTTAGAAAATGCAATCATTTCTGTTGTACATACTGGGGTAAAGTCTTACAATGTGGGGAGGATTATATTAATTTTTCGATATCGACTTTTAAATCAAATTTTACGGTTTTATCACTATAAATCCATATTTTATCTATTATATTTTCTAAAACATACCTGCTTGGTATTTCACTTAAAATTATTTCATCGAAATACTCCATTGCAGTTTTTAACCTTTTTATTTTTTCTTTTGAAATTTCTTGTTCTTCTTTGTTTAGTATTTCTTGTAATTTTTCTATTTTGTTTGTTTTATCCAGCTCTAATTCTTTATATGTATTTTCTATCATTTGTTTTTGATATTCGCTAGTATTTGTTGTTAAATTTCTTATTTTTTGATTTAATAATACTTTATATTCTGCTTTTAGAGTTTCAAGTTCAAATTTGATTTTTTCTTTATTAGTTTGAGCTTTATTAACTTGAATTTTGATTTCCATTTTATTTATTTCATCATGGTATTGTTGTTTTGTAAATTTCAAAAATTGCTTTAGATGAATAATCATATCACTTTCTTTTATTTCATGACATTTACATCTTGCTTTGCCATAAGTTCTATACTGGGAACATTCATAGCCTTTTTGTTTTTGCTTTCGATTCATGGTTATACCGACTTACTCCAAATCCACAATCACCACATTTAACTAATCCCGAAAAAGCATAAGTTCTTTTTCTTGTTCCGACAAGTACTTTTAGAATTTGATTTTCTTTTTCTAATTTCTTGTGCTAATTCAAATGTTTCTTTTGAAATGATTGCTTCATGATGATTTTCAAATACAAAATGTTCTTCTTCTGGAAGTTTAATTGCTTTTCCTCTTATAGAAACAGTTTTCTTTTTATGAGTTCTAAGAGTTCCTGTATATACATCATTATTTAAAATATTACTTATCATATAGGTAGACCATAATTTTTGTATAGGATGTTTGTATATTCTTCCTCGTTCTAAATGTTTTTGCTGATAATAGAAGGAGGGAGTAGGGTAGTCGTATTTGCTATTCAAAATATCACAAATTTTCTTTCTACCTAAACCATCTTCAATATATAATTTATATATTAGTTCTATAACTGGTCTTATTTCTTCATCTACATATAATTTTGTAACATCTTCTGTATCTTTCACATAGCCATAATAATTTCCCATTACTAATCTTCCTGATTTTTGTTTAGAATACATATGATCTCTAGTTTTTCTTGAACAATCCTTTACATATCTTTCATTAAACCATGTTGTAATTCCAATTGTATCATCTCTGTCATTTAAAACATCATAAGTTCCACCCATTTCTGAAACTAGAATTAGATTTTTTTGCATATTTTTAAATTCGTCTATAAGCACCAAAACTTTTCCATTATTTCTTCCAATTCTTGATAAATCTTTTGCTATAACTACATCAATATTTCCTTCTTGTACTTTATTAATCATTTTTGAAAATTCAGGTCTATTAAAGGTATATCCCGAAACATTGTCATCTATGTAGAAGTCTTTGTCTTTGATAATCCAATTACGAGAAATGGCATAATCTTTAATAATTCTTTTTTGCTCTTCAATACTTGCATAATTTTCTTTATCTTCATCTCTAGACAGTCTACAATATCCTACAACTGTCATTTTTTCCTCCTCACATGACCTGATATTGCCTATGTCTTGTATGTTAACATACATTGTCCGTTAATTCCACTTGTTTTGCAATTATTTTTTTGAGAATTTCGGGATAATTCTCTTTTCCAGTTATGAAAATGGCTACATTACATTTTTCTTTTTTGTACTTTTCAATTACTTCTTTTGTTTCTTGTTTTTCTAATTCGTCTTTAGTTAAATAAATTTGCATATATTTTGCATTAGAGATTTCATTAGAAGTAATTTGCATTTTATTTCGGCTCCCTCATAATATTTCTCTCTAAATATTATGCAAAAAGAAATACCAATTATTTCTTTTTGTCTAAAAATTAGTTTCGTAAAATTCTAATACTTTAAATTTTATTCTTTTTATAAATTTAGCAATAAAAACAAACTTACACATATAAGAACAAAAGCGGACATTAATAGAGTTGTTTCTGCTCTAAACATTATAAAGTCCGCGTCTTTGTTCGTGTGCCAAAATTGCTTTAGCAATTTTGTGTACAAAGTATTTATATTATAGGAAAGTTTTGTAATACATATAATTAAATATTTATATATTAATAGAACTTTCCTATAATATAAAAAAGTAACTATTGATATAGCTACTTATATAATTTTATTATCCATTTATTAATTATTCGTCTTTTAAATATTTTTCCCAATCCACAAAAGCATGACCGATTCTTAATACTAATACTTTAGAATTTTCTTCATCAACTATATAAAATATTATATAATTTCTTACATTGATTTTTCTAATATTTTTATGCCCTGTTAACTCTTCATTTAAAATAAGCATACTTCCTGCTACGTTTTCTAAATCTTTCAACTTTTGTTTAAATAAAAGTTTGTATTTGTCTGCTATAATATCTCCTGCTAGATTATATCGAAGATATGAAATAATATTTTCTAAATCTTGTTCGGAAGTTTCTGAAATTTTTACTATATATTTTTTCATAATATTTACTCCAGTCTTTTACATATTATCTATTTTAGAAAAAGCTTCATCTAAAGAATATACTTTATTTGCTTTTATATCATCTAGTCCTTTTTGTAACTTTTCTTTTAAGTCTTTTTTACTTTTTATTGTTATACTGTCTGGAGCTTCTGTATCTATATATGATATTTTTAAATATTCAATAAAATTAATAACTTGATTTGTAAGTTCTTCTGGTAATGTTTCAATTTCATTATATAGTTTTTGTTTTTCTATAGACATATTGATTACCTCCATAATAAATTCATGATATTATTATATCATTTTTTCTTTAAAAAATCTATGAATTTAAGAAAATATTTTATATCCTAAAAAATAAAATATTTTTTGTTTTATCTATTATTAAAAAAGCAACTATTCATAATACTTTTCAAATTTATCAAACACATTACTTTCTTTAGTATTTTATTTTAATATACTTAATTTAACTATGTAAATATTCCTGTGTTTCATCTTTATCTTCTTTTAATTGTGTTCTTAATGTCCTTTCCATAACCATAGATGGAGCTTTATCATTCGTATTAGGATTTATAAAATTTGTCTTTTGATACCCTCTACTAATATAAAAGTTTATTGCCTTAACATTCTGTATTTTTACCCATATACTAGATTTTTTATAATTTAATTCTTTTAGTCTATTTTCTGCAAAAGAAATAGCTTGACTTCCTATTCCATGTCCTTGATATTCGCTTTTTATATGCAATGATTTGATTTCTCCTATTCCTTCAATATCGTCTCTATAATAATTATTTCCGTCTGTATAATATTTAATTGGTTGACCAATTTTTAATATACCAACTGGAATATCATTAAGTATTAACATATAAAGTTCTAAATTACCATTACTTTGATTTATTTCTTGCAAAAAGTTCTCTTTTAGTTGTTCTACATTATAATTATTATTCATATAGTCTCGCGAAACATATTTTGAATATATAAGTTCAGAAGATTGGTGTAATATTTCAGCCCAATCATTTGCATCTTTTTCATTAGCCTTTCTAATTTTTACTGATAATATCTTTTTTATAAAATCACTCATTTTTAGATTTATCCTTTCCTACAAATTACTAATTATTCTTTAAATTATACCACATGTCTCTTTATAAAACTACTATTTGATTATAATTTTTTTCTGCTTTACTAATAATCAAAATTGCCCAAAAGCAGTTTTGCAGGATCAGGGCGACGTCTCCAACCCACACAACTGCCTAAAAGCGTGGCTTTTATCGGTATATGCTTTTTTTATAGCGATGTCAAATAGATGTCTCGTTTTTTACTAGAAAAGAACCAATATAAATTGATAAATCCATATTGGTTTTCACTTTTATTTCAATTCTTCTTTTAATTTTATTCCATCTTCTAGTCCTTCAAAATAATGTTTTTAATGTCAAGATAATTCTTAAAAGTTATTGGCATATAAACTTGTCCAATCAAAATCACTATAATCTCTGTCACTTTTATATTTATTTTTATTATTACTTTTTATTTCTTTAACATTTACGTTAATAGGTTTGGTATCAACTTGTTTATAGGTATCAACATTTTTGTATATAGGTGTAATCTTTCTTAAAGCTATTTCTTTCGAATTTTCTTTATAAGTATTTTTTCTTAAGTGAATTCACAATTCTTGATGATTGTATTTTAGTAATATTTAACAATTCGCTTATATATAAATTTGACATGATACATTCTTTTTCTTTGCTTAAATATAAAATCATGGAATAAACTATTTTTTCTTTATTATTTAATTTTATATCTGTTAATATTTCATAAGGTGTCCATACTCCTTTAAATTCTTTCAATATTCATTTTCTTTCCAATCAATCGCTCGACGATTGATTTTGTGCCACTTAAATATAAACTTTGATAAGTTGTCGCCAATATAACATGGGACCTACAAATAGGTCCCATGTATGCACTTTACACAAATAGTATAAAATTTTTTTAATTATAAGACATCGGATTAAAAAAAATAATATACGTTATTATGCCAAACTGCAAATTCCACGTCAAGTTCTGTTTGAAAGCCCCCAATGTCACCAGCATATTGTTCGCTACATTTGCCTACTTGATTCGAAATTCTTGTTGCACGAATTGGATCGTACCAACTACACTCTGAAACGGTGCCTATGTGCTCATCGTTTTTCCCCAATGGATTTTTACTTACATAAAACACTTCTGTCTTGCCATTTAAAAAGACCTCACTTTCAAATTCAGACAAATTTTCTTTTATGTATTGGGTTTTCATGAGTGTTTTAATTTCTTCAACTTGCTCTTCCAACTCTTTTCTAATAGTTTCTGGATTACGAAAAATTTTTACCTGTTCCATAACCCATTTCTCGATGAATTCTCGATCATAAATCATATCAAGATTTGAACTTAAAAAGAGTGTGAAAAATTGACTTGTTGCCTCTCTAGGGACTTCTTTCAAATCCCTGACTCTTATGTCTTGCAAAGGAGTTATCCGTTTACGATAAATATTCTCTCCAATGCATTCTTCTGGCATATACACTATCCTCATGCTAAATCCTCCTATAATTTTTCAACTTTTTTTACTAACCCTATTTTATCATATTTTTACATAGAAATCAAATTCTTCTTCTCTTGCTTCAAATATAGGTGTAGCTCGACGATTGATTTTGTGCCACTCAAATGCAAAATTTGATTAACTTATAAATATCAAAATTTATAGACAATATCAGGCATTTTCATATTTTTTCAACCTTCCCCAAATTGTAAGAATAGACGGGGGTAAAATCTCCAGGGTGAGAGAAAAATACAATCCATTTACCTTTATAATCATTTAAACAAATAGGTCCCATAGAACTTGTAGCTTCAAAGTCTGGAGCTTGCATACCAATTCTAACATTACCATTCATCATAATTTCATAATCCATATAATAACCTCCAATATATTTTTTATATTATATTGAGATATAACTAAATATGTTACAAAATAAAAAGTCACAAATTAGATTAATATTTATATATAATAATTATAGAAAAATTATAATTAAATATTTAATATTATATTAAAATTAAATAAAAATTTACATATTGACAAAAAATAACAAAATGTGTTGATTTTTTAGAATTTAGTATGATATAATAACTTTCGTTAAATTAAGGAGGAATTAGAATGAAAAAAGATTTAAGAAAAACTAAAATAGTTGGTACAATAGGACCTGCTAGTGAAAACAAATTAGAGGAATTATTTAAAGCAGGACTAAATGTAACAAGAATAAATTATTCACATGGAAGTTGGGATGAACAATCAGAAAAAACTGAAACAATTTTAAAATTAAGAGAGCAAATGGATATACCAGTTGCATTATTATTAGATATGCAAGGACCTGAAATTAGAACAGGAATGTTAGTAACAGGTAAAAACGAAAAAATAATGTTAGAAGATGGACAAAAATTTACATTAGTAAATGATGATATCATAGGAGATAAAGATAAAGTATCTGTATCATATAAAGAATTATATAAAGACATAAAAGTAGGAGCAAAAGTATTAATAGATGATGGAGCAATTGAACTTATTGTTGATGAAATAGCAGGAAAAGATATTGTATGTACAGTAGTACATGGAAATGGATTAGGAAGTAGAAAAACAATAAATTTACCTGGAACACCAGTAAGATTACCAGCATTAAAACAAAAAGATATAGATGATCTAAAAACTGCTTGTGAACACGATTATGATTATGTTGCAGTGTCATTTACAAGAAATAAAGATGATATTAACCAAGTAAGAAAAGTATTAGATGAAAATGGTGGAAAAGATATAAAAATAATAACAAAAGTTGAAAATGTTGAAGGTCTTGAAAATATGGAAGAAATAGTAAAAACTGCTGATGTTCAAATGATTGCACGTGGAGATATGGCAACTGAAACAGATTTTACAGAGCCACCTGTTATGCAAAAAAGATTTATTAAATTATCAAACAATGCAAATAAACCAGCAATTACAGCTACACAAATGTTAGAATCAATGACACATAATCCATTACCAACAAGAGCAGAAGCAAGTGATGTTGCAAATGCAATATATGATAGAACAAGTGCTATAATGCTTTCAGGAGAATGTGCAATGGGAGATTATCCTGTAGAATGTGTTGAAACAATGGTAAAAATATCAAAAAGAATTGAAAATGACATAAACTATTGGAAGAGATTTAAAAATAAAACACATATAAATTTAGACACATTAAATGATAAAATAGCATATTCAACATGTGTTACAGCTATGAATATGAATGCAGATGCAATAGTATGTTATACAAATTCGGGAGATACAGCAAGAAGACTTGCAGGTTTAGGGGCAGGTTGTCCAATACTTGCAATTACTGATAATAAAAGAACATATAATCAACTAGCAATTGTATGGAATGTAACACCAATTTATGTACAAAAGGGGTCATCAATACAAGAAACTATCGAAAAAGGTATTGAAAAGTTAAAACAAAAAGAAATATTAGAAAAAGATGATTTAATCATAATGACAGGTGGAGAGACAATGTTAGATTCTGCTGAACGTAGTAAAGTAATAAATGGAATTGCAAAAATATAATACAAAAGAGTAAAAAATAAATGTACCATAAATAATATACTTTATGGTACATTTTTATAATTGTAAATAAATCTTTAAATTAGGAGAAAAAGATGAAAACATTAAAAAAAATAATTATGTGGATAGCAATTATGATGATTGTATATATAGGAATAGATTTTAGCAATTTTTATATAATTGCATCTACATATAAAGATATAGAATCTCAAATCCAAAATAATGAAAACATAAATATAATAATAAATGAAACAAAAGCAACATATGTAAATGGTTATACAAAAATAACAATAACAAATAATTCTGAAAAGGAAATTAATAATAAATATATTTTATTAGATGGATATTCAAAAAATAACAATTGTTTAGTAAATAAATATTTTAAAATAGATAATTTTAAAGTAAATGAAACAAGAGATGTAAAAATATCGTTTAAAGCTTGGGAAGTAAAAAAAGTAAATATATATGAAAGTGAAAAAATACAAGATAAATATGAACTATCAAGTGAAATAATAGATGGACCTACTATATTAGCCACTGCAATTATTTTTTTATACTTTTTTGGATAAATTATAATAACTTTTAAATAAGTATTGATATTTTTATAATCATGTAATATAATTGTAACAGTTTTGTAATAAAAATATAATATAAAATAAAAATAGGAAGGAAGATTTACATGTTTGGTTTCGGACAAGATATTGGTATAGACTTAGGTACAGCTACAGTTATAGCATATGTAAAAGGTAAAGGAATAGTATTAAGAGAACCTTCTGTTGTTGCTGTAGATAAAACATCAGGAGAAGTTTTAGCAGTAGGAAAAGAAGCTAGAAGAATGTTAGGAAGAACCCCAGGAAATATTGTTGCAACAAGACCACTAAGAGAAGGTGTAATCTCAGATTATACAGTAACAGAAAGAATGTTAAAATATTTTATTAACAAAGTATGTGGCAAATTTATTTTTTCTCCGAGAATGATGATATGTATACCTTCACAAGTTACAGAAGTTGAAAAAAGAGCAGTAATAGATGCAGCATCACAAGCAGGTGCAAGAAAAGTATATTTAATAGAAGAGCCAATAGCAGCAGCAATAGGAGCTGGAATAGATATATCAAAACCATGTGGAAATATGATAGTTGATATTGGTGGAGGAACAACAGATATTGCAGTTATTTCATTAGGAGGATCTGTTGTAAGTTCATCACTAAAAGTTGCAGGAGATAAATTTGATGAATATATTGTAAAGTATGTAAAGAAAAAACATAATGCAATAATAGGGGAAAGAACAGCAGAAGATCTAAAAGTAAACATAGGATGTGTATATCCGAAAATTCAAGATATGGAAATGGATATAAGAGGAAGAGATTTAACTACAGGACTTCCAAGAACAATTACACTATATTCAAGTGAAATGTTAGAAGCAATGATAGAACCTGCAATGATGATAGTAGATGCAGTTCATTCAGTACTAGAAAAAACACCACCAGAACTTGCAGCAGATATAAGCGACAAAGGAATTTATATGACAGGTGGAGGTTGTTTAGTAGACGGTTTAGATAAACTTTTGCAAGAAAAAACCGGTATAAATGTTATGATAGCAGAGGATACAGTATCATGTGTAGCATTAGGAACAGGAAAAGCATTAGACAATTTAGACGCTTTAGATGGCAAAAAAAGAAGAAACTAAAAATAATATATTTTGTATAGCCCTTAAATTTTAAGTATATTATATAATTATTTAACCAAAATCACTTTTCAACATATTATATTGTTAGAAGGTGATTTTTGATGTTAGAATTTATCTTTAATAGTTTAATATATATATTTGCAATATATGGTTTTATAGAATTAATAAAAGAAGTCTTTAAAATATGTACATATACAAATATGCAATCTGATGGAATATACTTCATAATTGCAACTAAAAATCAAGAAAATAAAATAGAATATTTTGTAAGAACAACATTATTTAGAATAATATATGGAAAGGAAGAATTAGTAAAAAATATAATAATAGCAGACTTAAATTCTCGGAGATGATACAAAAAATATTTTAGATAAATTATCACAAGAATATGAATTTATAAAAGTAGTAAATTGGAATGAATGTAAAGAAATTATGGATAATATAAAAGATGTGTAAATAAGCATATTAATTAGATTATGAAAACAATAAACTAATTAATATGCTTTTATTTTATTGTAAAAATTGTAAACTTATGATATATTTATTTAAAATAAAAATATATAAAAGAAGATTTGCTAAGCCAGAAGAAATAGCAAAAGTAATAACATTTCTAGCATCAGAAGATGCAAATTATATAAATGGAACTGTTATAAAAGTAGATGGAGGAATGTAATATGGAAAAAATCATAGTTTTAGGAACAGGTACAGCAAGTGTTACAGAAAATTTTAATACTTGTTTTATATTAGAAAATAGCAAAAATGAATATTTGTTAGTAGATACAGGTGGAGGAAATGGGATTCTAAGACAATTTAAAAAAGCAAATATAGATTTAAACAAAATACATAACATATTTATATCTCATAAACATATTGACCATTTATATGGTTTATTATGGATATATAGATTTGTGGATTTAGCAATGCAAAAAGGAGTTTATGAAGGAAATTTAAATATATATTGTCATGATGAAGTTGGAAATATTGTTAGAGATCAAATTCATACATTGTTAAGAAAAGAACAACAACAATTTATTGATAAGAAAATATTTATAAATATAGTTGAAAATCATCAAAAGGTTAAGATTTTAAATTATGAGTTAGAATTTTTAGATATAATATCAAAAAGTGATAAACAATATGGATTTAAAACAGTATTAAATAATGGCAAAACACTTGCTTTTCTTGGAGACGAACCATTAGACGAAAGATTATATGATGATGTAAGAAATATAGATTACTTATTGCATGAATCATTTTGTTTAGAAACAGAATCAAATAAATATAAGCCAAGGCAGAAAAATCATGATACAGAAAAATCAGCAAGTATAAAAGCACAAAATGTTGGTGCAAAAAATTTAGTGTTATGGCATACACAAGAAAATCTTGGTGAAAAAAGGAAAGAAGAATATGTAAAAGAAGCTAAAGAAAATTTTAATGGAAATGTATATGTTCCAAATGATTTTGATGAAATAATTTTATAAGTATAAAAATAGGAGATATAAAATTATGAAGGTTATAACTATAAAACAACCATGGGCAACACTGATTACCAAAGGTTACAAAGAATATGAATTTAGAACCTGGAAAACAAAATATAGGGGAGATATTTTAATACATGCTGGAAAAGGAATTGATAAAAAAGCAATGCATAGATTTGAAGACTTAAAATTAGAATACCCTACAGGATGTATAATAGCAAAAGCGAAAATAACAGATTGTATTTATGTAGATAATGAATTTAGAAAACAAGTAGTACCAAAAAACAATAAAGTATACAAAGGCATAGCACAAAAAGATAATTGGGAAGGATATGGGTTTAAAATAGAAGATGTCCAAGAAATCAATCCAATACCAATAAATGGAAAATTAAGTTTATGGGACTATGATTATAAAGAGTAGATAGGAGAATTAATTATGAAATTAAAAGAACAAATAGAAAATTATAAAACATTTAATGAACAAGAAGAAAAAGATAAACAAACAATATTAAAATATATGAATACATTTGATGATGTACTTACTAGAAATAATGAATTTGGACATTTTACAGCATCTTCTTGGGTAGTTAATAAACAAAAAACAAAAGTTTTAATGATATATCATAACATATATAAATCTTGGGCCTGGACAGGAGGACATGCTGACGGCGAATCTGATTTACTAAATACTGCTATTCGTGAATTAAAAGAAGAAAGTGGAGTAAAAAATGTAAAAGTACTTAATGATGATATATTTTCACTAGAGATAATATGTGTTGATGGACATGTTAAAAAAGGAAAATACGTATCTTCACATGTTCATTTAAATTTAACTTATTTATTAGAAGTTGACGAAAATGAAATATTAACAATAAAAGAAGATGAAAATAGCGGTGTTAAATGGATTAATATAGACGATATAGAAAAAGTAGTAAATGAAAAATGGATGATAGAGAATGTTTATAGGAAGTTAAATAAAAAATTAAATAACTATAAGGAGAATTAATAGTGAAAAGATGTTGCAATAGAAAAATTTAAAGAAGAAAATCTATTATTTAATAAATATTATTGGAATCAAGAAGATAAATTAGAAATAGCTCTTAAAGAACAAATTGACTTTATGATAGATGATTCGTATGATGTATGTAAGAAACTATCAGCTAACAAACTAAAAACAATTTATTTCAGAGATAAAGAAATGAAAAAGTTAGAACAAGATGAATACTTAAAAGAAGTTAGTAATTGGGGGGAAAATTATATCTAAATGTAAAAACTGAGCCAAGTTATTCTGATATATTAAGAAATGCGTATAATTATATAATTCCTGCTTATCACATGAATAAGGAACATTGGAATACAATAATTGTAGATGAAAAAGCAGATGAATGGATAATAAAAGAGCTTTTAGAGCAGAGTTATGAATTAACAAAAAAATAATTATACTAAAAGAGAAGAATTACCATAAATGTATGTAAATGCAGTTACAGAGTTTAAGACTATAGGTTTTATAAACATAATGTAATACATGTAATAGCAATATGTAGAGTAGGTTTAAAAGTAATTCTTATATTTTTATTATAATAAAATCAACATAAAAGGGAAGCTGTTTATTTACAACCGCTTTATTTTATGCTAATATGTACTTGGAAATTACTATAATTAAATAGTAGAGAAAGGAGAAAAAATGAGTTTAGTATTAGAAAATGTATCAAAAACATTTGTAGGAAAAAAGGCGGTAGATAATATTTCATTTAGATTGGAAAAGCCAGGTGTATATGGTTTACTTCGGTACAAATGGAGCAGGGAAGACTACAACAATTAGAATGTTACTTGGAATTATAAAAAAAGATGAAGGACAAATTACCTGGAAAGGAAAAGCAGTAGATAGAAAAAATGTGAATTTTGGATATTTGCCAGAAGAAAGAGGAGTATATCCAAAAACAAAAATATTTGACCAATTAATGTATTTTGCAAAATTAAAAGGAATGAGTGCAAAAGATGCACAAGATTCAATAAATAAATGGGCAAAAGAATTAAAAGTGGAAGAATACATGAAGTTACCTGCTGAAAAATTATCAAAGGGAAATCAGCAAAAAATACAATTTATGACAGCAGTAATACATAATCCAGAACTTATTGTATTAGATGAACCATTTAGTGGATTAGATCCTGTGAATACTCAAATTTTAAAAAATATTATAATTAATTTAGTAAAAGATAAAAAATATGTAATAATGTCAGCACATCAAATGGCCACAATAGAAGAATTTTGCAGTGATATTTTGATATTAAATAAAGGAAAAACAGTTCTTCAAGGAAATTTAAAGCAAATAAAACAAACATATCCTGCAAATAGAGTAGAAATAAATGCGAATCAAGATATAACTAGTTATATTAAAGAATTTGATTTAGAAATAGAAAACGAGGCAAATAATAATTATATTATTAAAATATCAGATGAAGAAAAAGCACACAAACTTTTAAATAAATTAATTGCACAAGGAGTAAAAGTTGATAAATTTGAAATTAAAAAGCCAACTCTTAATGATATATTCATAGAAAAGGTGAATTTGGCCTAGTGATACTTATTTATTTTCTTAATTAATTTATAAAGGAGAGGATTAATAATATGAAAGATATATTAACAGTAATGGAATTTACAATAAAAGATATGGCAAAAAGAAAATCATTTATTATATCAACATTAATTATTTTAATATTAATAGTAGTAGGTTTTAATGTACCAAATATAATAAAAAATATTAAAGGAGAAGATTCAGCACATAAGCTTTTAATAGTAGATAGCAAAAATATATTTGAAGGAAATCTAGAATTATTAAAACAGCTAAACCTAAGAGATGAAATAGAAATACAAAATCTATCATTTGATGAAATAAAACAAAAAATAGAAGATAAGCAAATTGAGGATGCTATAATAATAGAAAAACAAGATGATAATTTAAAAATAAGATACATAGTAAAAAATATGAATATGATGAAAGAGGTACCAGAAAATATAGTAAATGCTATAAACTCTCTATATTCTAATATGCAAATTAGTAAATTAGGGTTAAGTCAAGAAGAATTACAATCAATTACGCCTAATTTTGAATTTAGTTTAGAGCAAACAGAGGAAGAAAAAGCAAGTGGAAATATATTTGTAATGATGCTAATGTCAATAGTATTATTTTATGCAGTATATTTTTGTGCATATCAAGTTTCAAGTTCAATAACAACAGAAAAAACATCAAAAATAATGGAAACATTAGTAACATCTACAAGTCCTAGAACAATAGTGATTGGAAAAACAATTGGGATGGGAGTAGTTCGGACTAGTACAATTAATATTAATTGTAGGAACAGCTTTAATTTGTGCTAAAGTATTTTTAGAGCCAGAAATTATAAATTCTGTATTAGATATGTCAAACATTACATGGTCTTTAGGAATAATGACTATAATATATTTTATATTAGGATATTTTGAATATAGCTTATTATATGCTCTAACAGGTTCAACTGTAAGTAAGCCAGAAGATATACAATCAGCAAATGGACCAGTTAGTATAATTGCAGTAATAGGATTTTATTTATCTTATTTTACAATGATGAATCCTACAAGTAATCTTAATTTATTTGCAGCATATTTTCCAATATCTGCACCATTTTGTATGCCATTTAGAATAATGATGGGACTTGCAAGTGGAAAAGAAATTGCTATATCTATTGCAATTTTAATAATTACATTACTTGCTATAGCTAAAATTACAATAAAGATTTACTCAAATGCAATATTAAATTATGGAACAAAAATGAGTTTTAGAGATATTATAAATATGTATAAAGATAAGCAAAATTAAATAAACAATAACAAACAGCCTATATTTTAGAATATAGGCTGTTTGTTATTGTTGCAGACTTGAAATTAATCAATCTCAACTCCTAATGCTTTTTTTGCTCTTGTTTCTTTGGATTCATTTGTTTCTACAAAGCCAAGTTCTCTAAGGTGTTTTGATAAATACCAAAGAGACAAGTCGTCTCCTTGTTTTAGTTCACACTCAAGCATATAATCTTTTTTGGTAACTCCATTGTATTCATATTCAGAGTTATCAAAAGCAAATTCAATTATACTATCATATACTTTTGATAGTATTTTTATTCTTTTAGTGGTTACTTTTATACCTTCAGTTAAAATAAGTTTACCTGATAAATGATAGCCTTTTAATAAGATGAATTTTTCAGCTAATTCTACAAATTCTTCTAAAGAAGAACAATTTGGAAAAGGTTGTTCATCTCTTTTCGTAATAGAAGTTCCATCATCTGCTGAAAGTTTAATAAAAAAGCAATCACCAGAAGTGTTTTTTCTTAATCTTATTGCCATTCCAGTAGGAATTTCAACAGATGGAATGTAATATTGGTCGTAATTTACAGTTTTAGCAAATTCATTTTCAAAAGATATACCAGAAATTTTTGATATTTTATCAAAAATTTCAGCATAACTAATATTTTCAGGTACACTAATATTTTGCTTTAAAACAAATTTCTTTTCAATTTCAACTGCATTGTCGTTAAATAATGATTTTAAATTCTTAGAAACTGTAACATCAATATAAGATAATGCTAAGTCAATCATTACATAATAATAATCAACTTTTAAGTCTGTAATCTTTAGACTTACTTCTGTAATATCTTTTACAACACCATCATTATCCTTAATGTAGACTTTGTTCTTATTTGGCTTATAAATGCAATTTGTTTTATGCTCAGTTTTAATCCAAAGTAAATCAATTCTATCATCTACAATAGAATTAATTTTGTCCATAAAGAAATCAAATTCATCCTTAGATATAAATTTCTTAAACAAAATGTTTTTACGATTACCTAATAAAATAATTTCAGACAATCGTGAGTTAACTGATCCTGCTTCTTTGGGACAACTTAGAATGTTGTGCAATTCATACAAAATGCCATATTCTGTGTAAGAGCTAACTTCATCAAAATTCCAAGATTGCTCTTTAACAAAATCTTTTAACGCTATCTCAATCAATGTTGAGTCTTCATCGAAATAAATTTGTTCATATTGCTCAAATCTATTTGTTAAAAGATTTTCAATTACAGGAATTGCTTCTCTTTCAAATCCAACTGTAGGAGCATTGTTTAGAAGAACAATAGTAATATAATCAAAAATTGATGTAAAATCCAATTTTTCGCCAGTTACCATATATCTATCTGTAATAATATACTCCATACGGTCGCAATCGATGGTACCAACTAAAAGAGATGAAAAGATAAACAAGATATCTAACTCTTCATCAGCTTGACCATCAGTACCTTGCTGTTTAACCTTAATGTTATTTTTGAAAATTTGAATTACCTTTGAAACAATATCATATCCAAAGATTTCATCTATTTCGTCACAATATTTTTCGAATAATTCAATGGTCATTTCTTCATGGCTCTTCATTTCTTTTATTTCAAGAGAATGAGAAAAAGCAAGATGACCGATATCATGCCCTAACGCTGCAAGTAGCAAAGCTTCCTCATCTTGCGAAGATATTTCTATATAATTAGAAAATTTATCTTTGCAAGTTTTCAAAAGTAAAGAAGTTAAATAATAAACTCCTATGGAATGGGTAAGCCTTGTATGCTTAGCATTCACAAACTTTCGAGACAGAGATTTAGTTCCAAGTTGACTCTTAAAAGCTAAATCGCAAAATGGCTTAAGTTCTAAAATTTTTGAGAACTTCTCATTAAACCGTATTTTACCAAAACATGGGTGGACAAGTTCAGTTACAGATTTTTTTAACATAAAAATCCCTCCTTATTTTTAAAAATACTATAAACGACAGTAGAATTATATCATAATTGACGTAATTTGCAAACACGAAATTTTAAGTAATAAAATAAGCAATTTTTATTAAGAAATTATTGACCACAATATGTTATAAATGATATAACAAACAAAAACAAAGAAAGAAAAAAATGATATGGAAACAATAGTACTTGCTTCAAATAATAAGCACAAAGTAAAAGAAATTAAAGAAATGTTAAAAGATTATAATATAATTTATTCATTAGGTAATCTTTTATTTTTTGAAAAATTACGTTGACATAATAATGCGAAAATGATAGAATATACAACATATTTAACATAATACATTAGAATAGTTATGCAAATAAAATACAAAAGTTTTAGTAACAATTGTATTATTAAAAATAACCAGAAAGGAGAGGAGTATATAAACTATCATAATTATATTAATGCAACAATGATTTTAGAAGGTTAGAAAGTTTTAGCAAATGTGCAAATTTGTAGTATTGATAATTAGCATAGCATTAAATAAGTACTTTATAAAAAGTCCTTATTAAAAAGCAATAGGAGGTAAACAATATGAGATATACATACAAAGACGATGTTAAATTATGTGAGATTCCAAATATGAATTGGAATAAGTATACTCAAAAGGAGATCTTGCAGTATGCAGTTGGAGCACTATTATATATGCCAGCAACAAATGTAAAAATTGCAGATGAAATAATTAATAAGCGGTATAGTGCTCTTAAGTCATTAGTTTTATGTTTAGAAGACTCTATTGGAGATTCTATGGTACAAGAAGCAGAAGAATGTGTAGAAAGTATTTTAGCAAAATTACATTTTGCTGTAGAAAATGATACTATATCTATAGATGACTTACCATTGATCTTTATTAGAGTAAGAGAAATAGGACAAATGACAAGAATTTTTGAAAGATGTAAAAATACAATAAATGTAATTACTGGATTTGTTTTACCAAAATTCGACAAGAGTAATGCAGATAGGTATATAGAAGAATTTAGCAATATTTTATCACAAATAAATGTTAATATTTATATAATGCCAATTATTGAAAGCAAAGAAGTAATGTTTAAGCAGTTTAGAATGGAAAATCTGCTCTATATAAATGATGTATTAAAGCCAATATATAATAATGTATTAGGAATTAGAGTTGGAGGAGCTGACTTTTGCAATGTTTTTGGCATTAGAAGAAATATAGAAACATCAATTTGGGATATAAACGTAGTTGCAGATTGTATTGCTGATATTGTAAATATGTTCGGAAAAAACTATGTGGTATCTGGACCAGTATGGGAATATTTTGGAGAAGATTTTAATGGAAAATGGGCAAAAGGATTAAGAAACGAATTGAAATATGATTACTTAAATGGAGTAATTGGAAAAACAGCAATTCATCCTAGTCAATTGCCAATTATTCAAGAATCCTTAGTAGTACCATATTATAATTACAAAGATGCAATTAATATTATGGGGACATCTCAGGACTTAATAGGCGTACAAAAAGGTTTTGGCGGTAACAAAATGAATGAGGTAAAAACTCATACCAATTGGGCTAAAAAAATTATTTGTTTGTCTAATATTTATGGAGTAAGAATTGAAGAAGAATAACATTTAAAAATAGGAGGACACATTATGAATAATACAAAATTAAATGAACTTGTAAATGTTACTGAAAATCGGAGCAAAATATTTGATGTAAATCAAATAGTACATGTATGTAAAAGACTAAAGAATAAGAAAAGAGAATTTCTATTTGTAAATTCTTTTCAAGGTAAACATATTCCTACAAGTCCCACAACAAGCTTTAAACTGTTTCAGGAATTAGCAAAAGATATTGAAGAAAAAATTGACAAATCAGAAAAAATAGTAGTAATAGGTTTTGCAGAAACTGCAACAGCAATAGGTCACTATATATCTATTAGCTTAGAAAACTGTATTTATCATATGCAAACTACAAGAGAAATCCTAAAGGATGACAAGCCAATAGTTGAATTTAAAGAAGAACATTGCCATGCACCAGAGCAGTTATTATATGGAAATATAGAAATGCTTGCTTTGTGTGATAGAGTGCTTTTTGTGGAGGATGAAATAACTACAGGAAAAACAATATTGAATTTTATTCAAAAGTTGAAAGTTATTAATCCAAAACTAAAATATGCAGTAGCTTCTATAATTAACTGGCAAGATAAAGAAAGTGGTGAAACATACGAAAAGCAGAATATTGATACTTATTTTGTAATAAGAGGAAATATAAAAGATGTGCATGCCAAAATCGATGTAAAGACTAAAGAAAAGGAAACTTTCAATAAGAGTTGTTATATTCCTAAAATTACTGTAATTGAAAACAATTTATGTAATTTTAAATCAGAAAGAGGAGGAAACAAACCACAAAAAGAAATATATAAATATAGAAAAGTTTTATATGACAAAATTTCTGAAAGTGGAATTGATTTTACATCAATTAATGAAAATGGAATTAACAAAGCATTGGTAATTGGCACCGAAGAATTTATGTTTTCACCTATGATTTATGCAAGTCAGTTAGAAGAAAAAGCAAACTTAGAAGTAAAGTTTCAAGCAACTACAAGAAGTCCTATTGAGGTATCAGATACAAAAGGATATGTGCTAAATAAAAGATACAAATTAACAAGTGCATACAATCCAGATAGAACTACTTATATTTATAATTTAGAAAAATATGATAAAGTAGTAATTATCACAGATTGCATGCCAACTGAAGAATTTGTAACTGACATTATTTCAGCATTAGTATCTGTAGGAAATAATTTGGAAGACATTGAAATCGTAGTTTTACAATAAGGAGGATTGCATTATGAATGATTATTTAGTAAATACAAGTTATAGTAAGCAAGATGTTCAAATACTTTTAAAAGATATTACAGGAAAAGTAATCCCATTAGGAACTGAAGAAAGGGAAAAGCTTAATCAAAGAGGAGTACACTATTCAGAGATGTTACCTCTTGAGTATAAGCCTACATCAAAATATATGGAAATATATAATGAGGCTTTAAGTAAGCTTTCATACAAAACAGCAAATGCAACTGCTATTTTATCAGATAAGCTATATGAAAAGTATGGAAACAATCTGGTAATTGTGTCTTTAGCACGGGCTGGAACACCAATAGGAATTTTGATAAAAAGGTTTATCAAGCTAAAGTATAAAGTAGATGTGCCACATTATAGTATTTCTATAATTAGAGGCAAAGGAATTGATAAGAATGCAATGAGTTACATTGTAGACAAACATAGTTCATACGGATTACAGTTCGTTGATGGTTGGATTGGAAAAGGTGCAATTAACAAAGTTTTGAGGGAAGCTTGCGCCGAACTTAAACAATCTGATTCAAAATATGCAAAATTAGATGATTCATTGGCAGTATTATCAGACCCAGCTTTTATTACAGAATTTTGCGGAACACACGAAGACTTTCTTATTCCAAGTGCATGCTTAAATGCTACTGTGAGTGGCTTAATAAGCAGAACTTTTCATCGGACTGATATAATAGGAAAAGATGATTTTCATGGTGCTCTATACTATAAACAAATGGAAAATGAAGATAAATCAAATGAATTTATTGATACTGTATGCAAGTACTTTAATTGCATTGATTATAATTATTTTCCTAAATTAAGTATTAATACTGTGAATGGAAAGCAAGGTATTGATGAAGTTAAACAAATTGCAAAAGACTTTGGAATTCAAGATATAAACAAAATTAAACCTGGTGTTGGAGAAACTACAAGAGTATTATTAAGAAGAGTACCATATAAAGTCCTAATAAAAAATAAGACAGATATTGAAAATTTTGCTCATATCTTTCGTTTATGCGAAGAAAAAAATGTCGAGATTGTTGAATATCCAATGCAAATGTATAATGTTTGTGGGATAATAAAGACTATGTCTGATCTGTGAGGTGAGCAATATGATATTTGCAACTGATTTAGATAGGACTATGATATACTCCAAAAGATTTTTAAAAGAAGTAGACTCTTACGATATAATGCTAGTAGAAACATCAGGTGGTAAGGAAATTTCCTATATGAGTAAACAAGCTATACAAAAATTGGAATTATTGACTAAAAAAATTCAAGTTATACCAGTAACAACAAGGTCAGTAGAACAATTTAAAAGAGTTTCAATATTTGCTAAATGTGAATATGCAATAACTAGTAATGGCGGAATAATACTCTATAAGGGAGAAATTTTAGAAGAGTGGGAAGAAGTAATAAATAAAATATTAAAACCTTATGAGAAATCTTTCAAAGAAATTATACAACTGCTAAATAAGCAAAAATTTATTACAAGAAAACCTAGTTTAGTAGATGATAAATTTATATTTGCTAAAACTGATGATGTTAAAATTTGTGAAGAATTTTTGCAAAAAACTATTAACAAAAATATTTGGAATTATACAATTCAAAATAAAAAAGTGTATGTTATACCGAAAAAAATCACTAAGAAAGTAGCATTGAATTATATATGTACAAAATTACTTAATGATTATGAAGTAATTGCATCTGGAGACGGTCCAATGGATCTTGAAATGTTGGAATATGCAAAAACTGCAATAATTCCTAAACATGGAAGTTTATGTTCAATGTATTCTAGAAGTGATAAACAAAAAGTAATTATAGTAGAAGATGGAATAAATGCTGCCAATGAAATATTAAGTATTGTTCTGGATTCTATAAAGTAAAATAAAGGCCATTGTAGAAATAATACAATGGCCTTTTTAAATTAACATAAAATATTGACAAAAATAAAATGTGATGATATAATAGCGTCGTACTTGATAAAAATGTTTTTTATTTTCATCGTGTACGATGGAGAATAGTTTCGTGTCTAAAACATGAAATAAAACTCTTAGTAACTAAAATGTATAACTTTCATAAGGAGGTAATTGCATGAGTATTAATTTAACGAAACAGCAAGTAACTAAAGGAGAGCGGATTAATTTAACTAAGGAAGAAGGAGGAAATTTAACAAGGCTATATGTCGGAACAGGTTGGGATGTAAAGCGATACGATGGAGGAGAAGACTTTGATGTTGATTTATATTTATTCCTTCTCGATGAAAATGGCAAGTGTCTCGGCAGCGACTATTTTATTGCAGGTGGAGGACCAAGAGCTTTTACCAAGGACAATGGTGAGTTTTATGACCATGATCCAGAAAAGGCTGTTTTCCATCATGGAGACAACACAACGGGCATTGGAGATGGCGATGATGAAGCAGTGGATATTGATTTAACTAAGCTTAATCCGAAAGTTAAGAAGATTGTCTGCATTGATGCAATTTATATGGCAGAAGAACGTAAGCAAAAGTTCGGAATGATTGATAATTGCTTTTTCCATGCTACAAATCCAGATACTGGAAAAGACTGGAATTTTGATCTTTCAGAAGACTATGATCAGCAAACAGCGATTGTAGGATTTGAGATTTACAATCATAATGGACAATGGAAATTGAATCCTGTTGGTGAAGGTTATATTAAAGATGTTTTACAGCTCTGTACAGAGTATGGATTAGATGCTGCATACTAAGAGTAACATATGGTGTGAAAACCAAGAAAGCAAAAGGCTCAGTTCCATTAGAACTGAGTTTTTTGCTTTTAGTTAAAATTTATGAGATATTAATTTTTCATTAGAAAGCTAAATTTTTATTTATATTATTAAATGTAATTATAACAAAAAAGCCTAATTTATATCTAATTAGACTTTTTCGTTATAGAATTTTTTAGCTATTTTATAAATAACTAATTTTTAAGCGATATTAATTAATGCCCATCGCTTCCAGCCATTGAGGATATTGCTCTAATAACTTATCATAAAGTTGATCATCATCAAGCTTAGAAAGGTCAGAAACTTTGATAAAAGCCGTATTATCAACTTTGCGTCCATCCAAATCGTCAAGTTTCTGTAAGTATTCAAAGTCCTCATCACCAATTCCTACAAACTGGTAAAAGATTTTGTGTTTAGAGGATTTTCGAACAGCTTTGTCTGTGTCATCAGGATCCCAATTTTCACCATCTGTAATAACAATTCCAAATGCAGGATCACAACAACCATCATCATAATCTTTAATGGTTTGTTTTATAACAGGTGCATAATTGGTGCCACCACCAGGACCATAATTTTGGTTAAGAATCATTTTTTGTACATAATTCTCATAGTTTTGTAGGTTCATTGGTGGCATTTGATCACAAATTTCATTAAATACATAAACTTCAAGCTCACCATTATCATCAAACTTTAAAGCTAATGGCAATAGCCGAGTCAGCACATCTTGAACTGCTCCGCTTCTATACAAAGCTTGCATAGAACCAGAACGATCCATAACTACAAATACACGAGCTTTGTGTGTACCTAAGTCAATGCCTGTTTTCTTAGTTAACCGAATAATACTGCGGTTTAACCCATCTTCAGCCTTTGTAAGTCTGATTTTAGCAGAAGATGAACTGCTAGAAGATGTTGATTCAGCAGAATAAGTACTATTATTTACTGAACTTGTTGATGTGTTACCTTTCTTTTTTCCAAATAATGACATAATGTTTTTCCTCCTTAAGCTTATTATAATTATTGCGACATCACTTGCAATGATAAAATAATATCATATTAAGCATAACATGTCAACATAATTCTTGAAATGTTGACATAATTTAAAACGAATGATATAATCTTAATTATATTTTTATAGGTATAACAATTAAAGTAATTACTTTGAATTGAAAGGAGAATAAAAATGGCAAATAAAATTTTAAAATCAATATCTGATTTTTTTAAATTAGATGTTGAAGACAGGGAAAATGAGATTGTAGATGAAGTATCATTAGCTAATAATACTAATAAGCGGAATGATAATACAATTCAATTAGCAGAAGTTATAGACTTTATAAGAGAATTAGAGGCGTATTATACAAATGATATTTTTAAACTAAAATCTTCTTATATTAATAGTGCTCTTTTAGAGGATCAAGTAATTTTATTTAAAAAGAAAATTAAGCAGTATGAAAATGTTGTAAAAGTAATCATACAAATAAAAGATAACTTAATTCAAAAAGAGAGAGAATGTAAGGATTTATGGGGAAAAGCTTCTTATAGTTTTTATGAAGAATTAGAAAGTGCAAAGTTAGAAGATGTTTTTAGTAAAGCATTTGAAATAGTAGTACAAATAAATTCTATAAATGTAATTCCAGAACTTGATGAAATTATTAGAAAGCGCCTTGAAATGTACAAAGAAAACTGGAAGTTAGATGATTATAATATTCCTAAAAACACTAGCTTACGTTTAGTAGAAAGAAATGGGAATGTAGAAACTTATCAATTTGGAGATTTTAGAAAAAATGTTATTGACATTGATTTAGAAAAAGATTTGCTACCAGAACAATTAAGTGCAATAAATAAACTTAATATTGTGTTTCAAAAACCTCCATTTGGCAATATTTGGGTTAGATGCACTACTATTAATCGAAACCAATTAGAAACTCTAAAAAGAAGTACTGTGTTTAAAAATGACTGGGAAAATGGTATAGAGGAAGAAATTGTTTATGATATAGTAGATTGCAAAGATATAGAATATTATATAAGAGCGATGCTACAATTACTATTGTTAAGAAACTCATATATAATAATAGCTATAATAATTCCAAATGATAATATGATTGATAGTGTTGAGTTAAATCTAGAAGAAAAAAGAGTCAGAGTTATTGACAAAATGAAGTTCTTGTTACATGAGAGAATAAATTATGGAGATAACTTACAATTTGAGATTATCTCAAGAAAATCTAGCTTAGAAAAATTAGAATTTTATTCTTATAGTGATTTTATTAAAAATTTTCTAAAAGTAGATGTTAAACGAAAAAGAGTCTAGTAATACTGGACTCTTTTTCGTTTAACATCTACTTTTAAAATAAGTAACATCTAATACAAAAAAATTATGTTGACAAAAAAAGTGAATTATGATATATTAGTCGACATAAACACAATAGTGTTGTATAAAAAACTATTCGTTATAACGAAGGGAGGAATAAAAAATTAATGTAACTTATAAACAAGGTATTTTCTGATCTAATAAGGAGGATTATTATGGCAGAAAAAATAAGATTAGTAAAGAGCCAAAGTATACGGCTTACAAAGTTAGTAAAGGAATTGCAAAAAGTAATGTGTGGAATGGGATGGAAGCCATCTAAATCTGGTCATACATGGGATTTAGATCAGTCCATTGTTGTTTTAGACAATGATGGACGGTATGTAAAGCAAATATCCTATAGGGATCCAGAGAGATCAAATGAATTTTTCTATCATGGAGATGACTTAACTGGCGGAGGTGGAAAAAAGGGGAAAAAAAATGAAGATGATGAACAAATTGATATAAATTTTGAACAATTAGATCCTAGTTATGGGAGATTGATTGTCATAATGAATATCTATGAGGCATATAATAAACACCAGGATTTATCTATGGTTAGAGATGCATATATTCATCTTTATGATGTAAATACCCAGAAAGAACTTGTAGAGTATTCAATCGAAAATTCATCAAAATTTGAGGAAAAAACTGGAATGTTTGTTGGTGAATTCTACAAAAATGGTGGTGAATGGGAATTTGCTGCTATTGGAGAACCAGCAAGAGTAAGAAATATTTCCGAAATGGTTGAAATCATAAAGAAGAAATATTCAAGCACAGCAACTATGAACCAGAGTTGGGAAGAATTTTTAAATTCATCAGAGCCAGCTCCAAAAAAAGGATTTTTTAGCAGATTATTTGGATAAGGAGGACTAGATTATGGGTAATGATATTAGATTGAAGAAAGGTGAACGGCTTAAGTTAACAAAGCTAATTTCTTACAAAGAGGCTGCATATTTTGCTTTATCTTGGAACACCAATAGGTACAATGGAAAAAGAGATTTTGACTTAGACTTGTCATTAGTCTGCCTTGACGAATATGGCATATGTAGGGATGACCGTTACTTCATATGGTATGAGCACAAAAATGCACCAAAGGGGGCATTGAAACATTCTGGAGATAATAAAGTAGGTATTGGAAGCGAAAGTGATGGGGATGCCGAAGTAGTAGAGATTATTTTGAGCAAACTTCCAGATTGGGCTCAATCTATAGCTGCGCTGGTTACAATATATGACCATCGTACTGACCAGCATTTTGGATTAGTAGATAATGCATATGTACGAATTATGGATAGCGAAAAAAATGAAAAAATAAGATTTTCGTTATCAGAAGAAGCTCATGTATCTGATAATGTAGGTATGGTTTTTGGACAGCTCGATCGTATTAATGATGACGAGTGGGAGTTCAAGGCAATTGAGGAAGGTTCAAACAATGACTTAGAAGATTTCATAGAAATATATGGAATGAATCTATATGATGTTGTGGAGAAATATGCCCCACACATGTTAAAAAATCAGTAACATTAATTTTTTTGTTATAGTTTTATATTTAAATTATAATTAAGATGTTAAAAGCCTCATACAATGGGGCTTTTAATATGCAAAAAATAGATATTATTCTTGACATAAATTAAACTACATGATAAAATGGTAAACATAATTTAGGAAATCTAATTTGAATTTTAAATAAAGGAGGGATGTTTCTTAATAATATAAATATTTTTAGTAACTGTTTTTAACAATTATATGTTGTATAATTAGCAAGGGGGAATGTTAATGTGCAAATCCAATACTTAGAACAAGGAGAGCGGAGAAATCTATCAAATGAAAAGAACTCTAATATAGGTAAAATAAGCATTGGTATTAGATTATCTTCTAAAGAAATGGATATTCATACTGTTGTAGATATTGCTGTTATATGTAAAAGCAATACAAAAGGAATTTATACAATTTGGTATGGAAATCCACATGATGAATCAAATTCTATTTTTGATGATACAGACCATTGTAATGGGAGTTCTTGGAATGATGATGATTTAAGAGTGAGTATAGATTTTGAAAAACTTCCAAGTGATATAGAAAAAATGTCAATTGTAACAAATATATTATGGGGAGCAGAATTAAATCAGCATTATGGAATGATAGAAAATGGGTATTTACATGTATATAGTCATGATAAAAATACTGATATCATTCAGCAGAATATTAAATGGTTAGAACACAAAGAAAGAAATGGAATGATTTGGGCCGAGATTTATCCTTATAAAAATAGCTGGAAAATAAGAGCTATTGAAGAATCAGTAACTTCGAAGGATTTAGGAGATTTAGTAAAAGTAGCAGGAAGTTATCTATAAAAATTAAACATAATAAATTTTAGGAGGTAGAACAATGACAGAAGGAAACAATATAACACAAACAACAGAGAATGGGACAAACGTATTACCAGCAGAATTATTAAGTTTACCAAGTAACTATGGAGAAAAACTTACTCCTGCTATGCAAGAAAATGTACGGAGTATAGTATCTAGTATTGACATCAAAAGTAGAGACTTTGTAACAAACTTTGGAGCAGAGCATCAAACAACTCTTGGCAAATTTGCAGATACAATGTTGTCTGGGCGTGGTTCAAAAGAGATTGGAGAAACGGGAGAACTTCTAAATGAAGCAATGAATCAAATTAATAATTATGATTCTGATTGTGATAATGGCTTTTTTGGAAAACTTTTTTCTAATTCAAAGAAAAAGGCAAAAGCAATAATTGATAGTTATAAGTCTGTTGACAAGAAAATAGAATTAATAGTTGAGCAGCTTACAACAAAAAAGCGAGAAGTATCAAAAGTATATGATGATTTTGAGTCTTTATATGCTTCAAACAGAGAAACATATGAGTATCTTACAACATTGATATATGCTGGGGAGATTTCCTTAGAAGATGCAAAGCAGGAGTTAGAGGATTTACAAAAAGATGTAGATGCTGATCCACAAGAAGTTAGAGATTTTGCAGATGAGGTTAATCGTTTTGATAAAAGATTATATGATCTAAAAATGACAAGAGCGATTGCCATTAGTTTAGCACCACAGATTAGGACTGTGCAAAAGAGTGCACAGCAAGTTGAAGATACTATTCAAACTGCAATTAATACATCTATTCCTTTATGGAAAACTGAAATGGCTGTTGCACTTGGAATTAAAACTGTACAAACGGGGTTAGATGCAGCAAACAATGTTACCGATATAACAAACAGAATGTTTTTAAAAGTATCAGAAGCTGGTAAAGATCTAGCTGTTGAGGCTGCTAAAGCTAATCAAAGGGGAGTACTAGATATTGAGACAGTTAGACAGGTTAATCAAAATGCAATAGAAGCATTAACAGAATCAACCAAGATTACAAGGGAAGGAATAGAAAAAAGAAAACAGGATACAAAGGAATTAAAAGAATTAGAAACATCACTTATAACTGCTATTAGGAATATAAAATAATTTTTTGTTTAAGATAGTAGTTGAAAAAAGAAATCCATTTTGCGTTGCAGAATGGATTTCTTTTTGGTTTTATATAAAAAACTATAGAATTTTATCTATATCAAAAAATTTAAAATACAAAAGCTTATTGACGATATTATGTAAATATGGTAAAATAAAATCAGTTTAATGGTAAAAAATCCTCAAAGTAACATTAAGAGGAAAATCAAAATGTGCGTAATGCGAGGAGGAATAAAAATGGCTAAATTGATGTTAAAAAAAGGTGATGTAATTAATTTAAAAAGCTATGAAGGCTGGGAGGAGTCCTCAAAAGAATTGGTAACTGTTGATTTAGATTTGTGCACTAATATACCAAGTATAAAAGATTTTTCCAAAGTTATCTTTGAAAATGTAGAGTCTGGTAAAGTATTTGCAGAAATTGAAAGAATCTCAGATGATACATGGAAACTTACATATGTTCTTGAAGAACATAAGGAGGAAATTGTAAAATACCTTGAGGATACTTTAGGAAATAAAATTGAATATTAAAAATGTATCACTATGGACATGCCCATCGTATACCTTTTAGGTTATGGTGGGTATGTTTTTTATGTAAAAAAATATAATATTTTATGTAAAATTAATTGACATAAAACAGCATACATGATATAATACAAACTATGCGAAATATTTTTTATATTGATACATAACTTTATGTACAATAAATTAATGTTCGTAGAATTATAGATATTGTTAGATGTATAAATTTTACAATATCTAAGTTGCACATTTAAAATTAAATATAAAGGCAAGGAGGACAAAATGAAAACCTAATTTTTTCTGGTAACAAGAAACTAATTAACAAATAAAACTTTAAGGAGGGTAAACTATGAAAAATATTGGTTTAACAACAGATCAGGCAAATGAGAACAGGAAAAAGGGTTCAAATGAACTCACGCAGCGGGAAAGCGAAAGCTTTTGGGATATGCTGAAGGATTCACTTAACGACACTTGGCTAAAGATTTTGATGGTAGCTTTAGCTCTGGAGGTAGTGTTTTATATCATTGGTCGTATTTGGCCAGATATGGGATCTGATGACTGGTTTAGTGCAGTTGCTATTTTTGTAGTAATTGTTGCTGTTTCTGTTATTGGTACTTATATTAATTATAAACAGGACCGCGGAGCACAAGCATTGCAGCGTGAGGCAAGTCAGATTAAAGTAAAAGTTTATCGTGATGGAAAGTTAGTAGAATTATCAATTAATGATATTGTTTATGGAGACTGCGTATATTTGCAGCCAGGAGATAAAATTCCAGCAGATGGCATTTTAATTGATGGTTCCCTAAAAGTTGATCAGGCTGCTCTTAATGGAGAAAGCCGAGAAGCTAAGAAAGTTATTCTTGGAGATAATCCTACTCCAAATAACGATGATTTGTTTACTGAGTTTAAATGCTTCCGTGGGAGTGTTGTTACTTCTGGATCTGCAATTATGCAGGTAACAGATGTAGGAGACAACACTGTACTTGGTACAATTAATGTATCTTTGCAGGAAAAAGATGAAAGTAAAACTCCTTCAGAAGAAAAGTTGGACCGATTGGCAAAAGGAATTGGCATTTTCGGATATTGTGGTGGTGGAGCTGCTGCTATTATTAATCTGATTCTTGGATTAATAAGAATGTCAAACTATACAGTAGGTGGTATTGCTTATTTGATTTTAAGCAGTCTTGTACTTGGTGTTTCTATTGTTGTTATGGCTGTTCCAGAGGGACTGCCTTTGATGAACACTTTGGTTCAGGGATTAAATGTAGGTAAAATGCTTAAAGCACATATCTATGTAAAGAATCCAAAAGCGATTGAAACAGCTGGTTACTTGACACATATCTTTACAGATAAGACAGGTACTCTAACTGAAGGCAAAATGAGAGTTGTAAACGTTATTACTGGAGACTCACGCATTTATGAGGAATTCGATTGTATCTGCAATTCAACTATTCGAAATGATATTAAAATTGGTGCAGGTATAAATAATGATGCAACAATAAGTGGTGATGGAAAAGCGATTGGCTCAAACGATACAGACCGGGCTTTACTTACATATCTTGCTATTGAAAATAAGAACCAAATCGATAAGAGTATAATCGAAAGTTCCGAGCCATTTGACTCAAAAGTAAAGTATGCATCTGTTACTATGCCAGATGGTACAAAATACCTTAAAGGTGCTCCTGACATCATTATGGAAGGTTGCACAAGTTACATTGATGAAGCTGGAGTAAAACAGCCATTTACAAGTGAAATTCAGTCTAAACTAAAAGGTGCTTGGGATGCACAAACTGAGAGAGCAATGAGGGTTATTGCTATTGTAAAAGAATATGCAGGCGAAAAAACCTTTGTAGCATTGATTTCTATCAGAGATGATGTTCGCAAGGATGTTAAAGCATCTGTTAGTAAATTGTGCAGAGCAGGTGTTAATGTTACAATGGTAACAGGTGATGTTATTTCAACTGCAAGAGCTATTGCAATAGAAGCTGGACTTGTAACAAAACCAACCGACATCTGCATTACACATGAAGAACTCTCTAAGATGTCTGATGAAGAATTGATTAAGGCACTGCCAAATTTGAAGGTAGTTGCAAGAGCAGTTCCTTCAGACAAAGAAAGGCTTGTTGAAGTAAGCCGGTCTATCGGAGAAGTTGTTGGTATGACAGGAGATGGAGTAAATGATGCAGCAGCCTTACATAAAGCAGATGTAGGATTTGCTATGGGCTCTGGTACAGAAGTTGCAAAAGAGGCAGGCGATATCATTATTCTTAATGATAGTTTAACATCCATTGCAGATGCAATTATGTATGGACGTACCATGAGTAAGTCAGTCAAGAAATTTATTATCTTCCAGCTTACTGTAAATGTAAGTACAGTGTTTACTGCAGTGCTTGGACCTATCCTTGGTTGGACAGAAGTATTTACAATTGTGCAGATTCTTTGGATCAACATGATTATGGATACTCTGGCCGCTATTGCATTTGGTCAGGAGCCTGCTCGTGAGAGGTATATGGAAGAAAAACCAGTTGCTCGCACAGCAGATATTCTTAATGGATATCTTAAGAGTTCAATTTTGGCAGGTGGTGTATTTATTACTATTATCTGTCTCGGTATCTTGAAGAACATCTTTGGTGTATACAACCTTATTGGAAGTACGGACTTAAGTGTAGTTAGAACTTTTATGTTTGCTACTTTCATAATGGCAATTATCTGGAATAGCTTTAATGCTAGAACAGAAAGTATGAATTTATTTGAGCATATTGCAGAAAACAAAAACTTTATTTTGGTTATGTCTGCAGTAACTGTTATCCAGGTAATTATTATTCAGTTTGGTGGAAAAGTTTTTGGAACAACTCCATTAACATTAACTAACTGGATTGCTGTTGTTATTATTGCCTTTATGATAATTCCTATTGACCTTGTTCGTAAGGCAGTTGTAGGAAAAATGGGCATATGCGAATAATTCTACAGCATAAATAATAAAACATATCTCAATAGGTACATTGTACTTGTTGAGATATGTTGTTTTTTATATTCTTGGGAAAATCATCCACGAAAGTGGTGAGTTTTCTTAGAAGATAATTATAGAAGAATTAGATTTTCTTATGTGGCTTTACCACTTAGAAAATTTTATTCTTGCTTTTTAACATTTTTATTAGTAAAAAAGGAGGTACAGCTTATGGGAAGGCTTGTTATTATTATAATAATGTTAATTGAACTTGCAGTAGGATTTTTTATGGCTCATCGGAAGCTAAAAAAAGATTCTGAATATCAAAAAATGAAACAAAAAGAAAAATCTCAAATGAGATAAAATCTAAAGTAAATATTTATATAAAGACACTTCAAGTTTTGGAGTGTCTTTATATAGTTTACAATAAAACACTATACAAAACCAAAAATAAATGGTAAACTAATAAAAATAATAAGGGGGAAGAAAATGGATAATATTATCGAAGTCAGAAATTTAACAAAAGAGTACAAAGATTTAAAAGCAATTGATGACTTATCATTTGAAGTACGAAAAGGAGAGATTTTAGGATTGCTTCGGACCTAATGGAAGTGGAAAGTCTACAACAATAAATTGTATATTATCATTATTAAAATTTAAAAATGGAAGTATAAAGATATTTGGAGAAGAAATGAAACCAAACAGTTATGATATAAAAGCAAAAATAGGTGTTATATTTCAAGATGTAGCAGTTTTTGAAGAACTAACAGTGTATGAAAATATAGATTATTTTTGTGGTTTATATATAAAAGATAAAACAAAAAGAAATAAGTATATTGAAGATGCAATAGAACTAGTAGGACTTGAAGAATTTAAAAAATTTCATCCAAAACAATTATCAGGAGGACTTTTAAGAAGATTAAATATAGCTTGTGGAATTGCACATAAACCTAAGCTAATATTTTTAGATGAACCAACTGTTGCAGTAGACCCTCAAAGTAGAAATAATATATTAGATGGAATAAAAAAACTAAGAGACAATGGAGCAACAATAGTATATACTACACACTATATGGAAGAAGTTGAAATTATTTGTGATAGAGTAATTATATTAGATAAAGGAAAAGTTTTAGCAAGTGGTACAACAGACGAATTAAAAAAACTCGCTAAAATAGAAGAAAAAGTAACAGTAGAGGTAAATAATTTAGATAAAAAATATATAGAGCAAATTAAGCAAATAGAAAATGTAGATGATGTAACATATAATGGAAACATCTTACTTGTTGTATATAAAGAGGGAAAAAATAATTTATTAGAACTAATAGATTATTTAAAAAAAGAGAGTATAAAATATAATAAAATTTATTCGGAAAGACCAACACTAAATGATGTATTTTTAGAATTAACAGGAAAGGAGCTTAGAGACTAATGTTTATGCATAATTTTAAATACTCTTTAAAAACTCTCTTTAAAAACAAAATGCTAATATTTTGGACATTTGCCTTTCCAATAATACTTCGGAACATTTTTCAATATGGCTTTTTCAAATATTGAAAATAGTGAAAAATTAGAAATAATTGATATAGCAATAGTTGATAATGAAGAATTTGAAAATAACGAAATTTTTAAACAAACTTTTAAAACTTTAAGTGATGGAAATAATGAAGATAGATTATTTAATACAAAATATGTAACCCAGCAAGAAGCAAAAGAACTTTTGCAAGATGACAAAATAAGTGGTTATATGATATTAGAAAACCAAAATCCAAAAGTAATAGTTACAACAAGTGGAATAAATGAAACAATTTTTAAATATGTAACAGAAGAAATTGTACAAACAAGTGAAATTATAAACAATTTATCTGAAAATGAAATAAAAAAAGAAATGATGGCGGGAAATGTACAAGTAGATTATGAAAAAATTTATAATAAAATAATAGACTTAACACAAAATGAACAGTCAAATATAAAAAACATATCAAATGAAAATTTAAGTTATACAATGATAGAATATTATACATTAATTGCAATGGCATGCTTATATGGTGGAATATTAGCAATGTTTACTATAAATCAAAATTTAGCAAACATGAGTAGCAAAGGAAAAAGAATATCTGTTGCACCTATATCAAAACTAAAAGTAATATTAAGTAGTATTGTTGCAAGTTATTTAACACAGATAATTGGTTTAGCACTTTTATTTATATATACAGTATTTGTATTAAAAGTAGATTATGGAAGCAATCTTCCATTAGTAATTTTATTAGGAGCAGTGGGAAGTTTAACAGGATTATCTATTGGATTATTAATAGGAACTTTATTAAAAACAAATGAAAATACAAAAACAGGTATATTAATATCTATTACAATGCTAGGATGTTTCTTATCTGGAATGATGGGAATTACAATGAAATATATGGTAGATACAAATATGCCAATTGTAAATAAAATAAATCCAGCAAGTATGATAACAGATGGATTTTACTCATTATATTATTATGATACATTAGATAGATTTATTTTTAATATAGCAAGTCTACTTATTTTTGCAGGTATAGCAACAGTAATTTCAGTATTTAGTTTAAGGAGGCAAAAATATGATAGTATTTAAAACATTTTTTAAAGTATTAAATAAAAATAAAGTACCAATTATAATGTTTACTATAATTTTAGTCTTTTTTGGTGGATTTAATATGCAAACAAGTGATAATAGTACAAACTTTGTAGCAAGTAAGCCAGATATATTAATAATAAATCAAGATAAAGAGGAAGGTATAACTCAAAATTTAATTAATTATATAAAACAAAATAGTAATATAAAAGAAATAAAACAAGAAAAAGAAGCTATAGATGATGCATTATTTTATAGACAGATTAATTATATAATATACATACCACAAAATTATAGGCAAGACTTTTTAAATGGAAAAAATCCGCAAATACAAATAAAAAGCACAGGGGATTATCAATCAAGTTTAGCTGGGATGATGCTAGATAGATATGTAAAAGTTGCAAGTATTTATCAAGGAAATATAGAATCAGAGCAAGAGTTAATAGAAAAAATAAATAAAACATTATCAAAACAAACACAAGTAGAAATAACATCTAAATTAGATACAAACAATCTAAAAAAAGCTGCATTTTATTATAACTTTGCAAATTATAGTATTCTAGCTGGATGTGTGTATGTAATTTGTTTAATATTATCTAGTTTTAAAGATGAAAAAATCTTAAAAAGAACAATTATAAGTAGTATGAACTATAAAAGCCATAACAGAAAATTACTTTTATCAAATATGTTACTTGCTTCTTTTTTATGGGTATTTTATGTAATACTAAGTTTTATATTAGTTGGAGAGATAATGTTTAAGGCGCATGGCTTAATATATATGCTAAATTCATTAATATTTACAATATGTGCAGTAACAATAGCATTTTTAATAGGAAATTTAGTAAATAACAAAAATGCAATAAATGGAATTGTAAATGTAATAGCACTAGGTTCAAGCTTTTTATGTGGTTCATTTGTCCCAATGGAATGGCTACCAGATACAGTACTAAAAATAGCCCATGTTTTGCCATCTTATTATTATATTAGCAGTAATGAAATAATAACTAAGTTAGAGACAATAAATTTAGAAACAATAAGACCAGTATTAATAAATATGGCGATTGTTTTGCTATTTGCTACTGTTTTTGTTATTATTACTAATGTGATTTCTAAGAGGAAAAGGAAAATAGGGTAAAAAAACTCCCTTTAGTTCTAAAAAAGAACTAGAGGGAAAAATACTTTTTTCAATTATAAAAACAATTTTATATGAGTTCTATAAGTTTATTATAAAGAAATAGCATTATAAATACTAGAAATATCTCCTGTTTGCTCACCAGTAGCTACAACAATAGGATAATAATTATTTTTAGCCATCCACTCATAAACTTCATAAGAATGATTACAACTCATTGTATAGGCATCTTTTAAAAACTGTCTTAAAGTTGGATTAATAGCCTCCATGGAAGCTATAGCATATTCTTTTCCAGCCCTTTTTAATGTTAGAAAATAAGATAAAGCGATTTCTCTGTCTGTTAATGATGTTACATTAGTGTTTACAGTAATAGGCTCAGCTGTTTTTGTTTGATTTATATCTTGTGTAAAAATAGAAGTATTAAGTTCAGGAACATTTAATTTTCCTGATGCTGTATCTACATTTTTTACAAATTCCACTTTTTTATTATAATCTTCAACATGGATTGGAAAATGATTACATAATAAAGATTTGAGTTCTTCATTTGTAACTTGATTTTTGAATAATGACATACATGTAATTGTGTTAACACAACTTGTTATTAATTCATTTAAATAACTTAACTCACATATAGTTAATTTCATATAAAAGCACCTCCAAATTTCTAGAAAATAGTATAACCATATAAAAAGCAAATATACTAATTTAAAAAACTATTGCTAGAGTTATAAAAACATTATTAATTGTAAATAGCTAAGTATTGCTAATTAATTGCTCTTATGCTATTATAATTTAAATAAAACAAAAGGAAAGAGAAGTATGGAAAAAATATTTATAAATTCAAAAGATGGATACAAATTAGATGTTCATATATTTAAAGTAGAAAATCCAAAGGCTATTATACAAATTATACATGGAATGGAAGAACATCAAGAGCGTTATGAGAACTTTATAGAAGAACTAAATAAAAATGGATTTACAATTGTAAGTTCTAATATGAGAGGACATGGAAGTAGTGCTAAAGACTTAGGGTATTTTAAAGATAAAGACGGTTATAAAGAATTAATAGAAGATCAAAAGGTGATTACAAGTTTTGTAAAAAAAGAATTTAAAGGACTTCCAATTTATATATTTGCACACTCAATGGGAACTATTATAACAAGGGTACTTCTTCAAAATAATTCACAAGAATATAAAAAAGTAGTACTTTCAGGTTATCCAAATTATCAAATAGGTGCATATTTTGGAATAATTTTTGCAAATATTATAAAAGCATTTCGTGGTCCAAAATATAAATCAAAATTTATATCTTCTTTAAGTATTGATTCATTTAATAAAAAAATTAAAAATCCTAAAACTAAATGTGATTGGATTTGCCATAATGAAGAAACAGTAAGAAAATATATTGAAGATCAATATTGTGGAATTGGGTTTACATGTTCAGCATTTTGTGACTTATTTCATCTTGTAATTAAAATGCATAAATCTAAATTATATATGAATGTAAATAAAGATTTAGAATTATTACTATTAAGAGGCCTTGACGACCCTTGTGTTGGAGGAGATAAAGGATCTAAAGATTCAAAACAAGTATTATATAAAGCAGGATTTAATAAAATTGAAAGCATAGATTATCCTAATATGAGGCATGAAATATTGGCAGAAAAAGAAAATAAAATAGTTTATAATGATGTTATAAAGTTTTTAAATAGAGAATTTTAGAGGAGTAATAATAAATAATGAAAGAAAAAGTATATGAATTTTTAAAAACTATTCCAAAGGGAAAAGTAGTAACATATGGTCAAATAGCAGAGTTTTTAGGTAATAAAAAACTATCTAGAGTTGTTGGTAATATTCTTCATAATAATCCAAATGAAGATAAATATCCATGTTATAAAGTAGTTGATAGAAATGGAAATTTATCAGCTAAATTTGCATTTGGTGGCATTGAAATACAAAAGGAAAAATTGCAAAAAGATGGTATAATAGTAAATAATTATAAAATTGATTTATATAAATATGGAATATAAAAATTAATAGGTAAAAAGATAATAAATTATCATATTGTAAAATGTAATTTTATTAAAAAATAAGTATAAAAGATGTTATGATATAATAAAATGTAAATAATATAAAGGAGGAGATAATTTTGGCAGTAAAATTAAATCCTAATAAGGAAGTTGTAGATACAATAAAACAAGGACTGAAAGAAACAGGAGGCTATTGTCCTTGTAGAACTGAAAGGACAGATGATACTAAATGTATGTGCAAAGAATTTAAAGAACAAATTAAAGATCCTAATTTTGAAGGATATTGTCATTGCATGCTTTATTATAAAACTATTGATTAAAGGAGGAGAAATAGATGAATGAGATAAATTTAAATTCAAAAAATTTTAATGAGGAAATAGCTAATACTGATAAATTAGTTTTGGTTGACTTTTTTGCAACTTGGTGCGGACCATGTAAAATGTTATCTCCAATTATATCAGAAATAGCAAATGAATATTCAAATAGTGTTAAAGTTTGCAAAGTAAATGTAGATGAAAATCAAGATTTAGCACTACAATATAATATAATGAGTGTACCAACTCTTATATTTTTTAAAAATGGAAAAGTTATAAAAAGTAGTGTTGGTTTTTGTCCAAAATCTGAATTGAATAATATAATAAATGATTTATTGTAAAGAAAATAAAATATACTAAATTATTTATGTAAAAATTTTATATTATATAGATTTAAACAGTATAATTGACTTAAATACATAATTATGATATATTTTTTTATAAGATTGATTTAATCAATTAGACTAATAATTGATGTAATTTATACTATACTACACAAAGCAAAAATAATATGGTAAAATATAAAAATAAAATTAATACTATAAGTGAAAATAAAGGAGGAAATTTACATGTCAGGACATAGTAAATGGCATAATATACAAGCCAAAAAAGGAAAAGCAGATGCAGCAAGAGGAAAGATATTTACAAAATTAGGAAGAGAACTATTAATAGCTACAAAAGAAGGTGGACCAGATCCAGCAGCTAACTCAAAACTAAAAAACGTTATAGCAAAATGTAAAGCAGCTAATATGCCAAATGATACAATAAATAATGCAATAAAGAAAGCTTCAAGTAGTAGTGAAAATTATGAAGAGATAATATATGAAGGATATGGACCAAACGGAGTTGCAGTAATTGTAGAAGCAAGTACAGACAATAGAAATAGAACAGCAGCAGATGTAAGACATGTATTTGATAAATCAGGTGGAAATTTGGGAACATCTGGATGTGTATCTTATTTATTTAATAGAAAAGGTGTAATTATAATAGATAAAACTACTACTAATAAAACAGAAGATGATTTAATGATGTTAGCTTTAGAAAATGGAGCAGAAGATTTTGTAGCAGAGGAAGAATGTTATGAAATAACAACATCTCCAGAAGATTTTAGCACAGTTAGAGAAGCACTAGAAAATGAGGGACTAGAATTTGCCCAGGCAGAAATTCAAAGAATTCCAACTACATATGTTACACTTGATGAAAAGGGGCAAGAAAAAATGGAAAGACTAATAGATAAATTAGATGAATTAGATGATGTAATGAACGTATACCATAACTGGGAAGAATAAATTTTAGTAATATTTTAATATTTTTCGCATATACATATTAATATGTATATGCGATTTTTTACAATGAAAGGATGCGTTATGAATTATACTCAAATATTAAAATATTTCCCAATAAAAGTTGGACAGGTCATATCAAAACAAATAAATAATAATCAAAATCTAGAAGAAATAAGAATGCGATCTAGTAAGCCTATAATATTAAAATTTACAAATGAAGAGAAAATATTACAAGGATTAATAGAAACAGAGGATATACTCCAAACATTACAAAGTATATGTGACAATTCAATATACTCATATCAAAATCAAATATGTGAAGGATTTATAACAATAAAAGGTGGACATAGGATAGGAATAACTGGAAGTGTAGTAATATCAGGAGGCAAAGTTACAAATATAAATTACATATCAAACTTAAATTTTAGAATTGCAAGGCAAATAATAGGTTGCTCTAATAATTTATTAAAATATATATTAGATATACCTAATAACACTATTTATAATACTTTAATAATTTCACCACCAGGAGTAGGAAAAACAACAATATTAAGAGACACAATAAGAACAATAAGTAATGGAATAGAAGATTTAGAATTTAAAGGAAAAAATATAAGTGTAGTAGATGAAAGAGGAGAGATAGCTGCAATGTATAAAGGAGTACCTCAAAACGATATAGGAATAAGAACAGATATATTAGATAATATAAAAAAATCAGAAGGAATGAAAATGGTAATAAGGTCAATGTCCCCAGATATTATAGTTGCAGATGAAATTGGAAGTAAGGAAGATGTAGAAGCAATAAATTATGCAGTATGCTGTGGAATAAAAGGAATATTTACAGCACATGGAAGCTCTATAGAAGATTTAAATTTAAATCCAGCAATATCAGAATTAATAAAAAAGCAAATATTTGAAAGATTAGTGTTTTTAGATAAGAAACAAAAAGGAAAAATAGAAAAAATATATATTTTAAATAAAATAAATAAACAATATGAAATATTAAATCAAAAGTAGTAATTAATGAAATTTTTAGTTCTAAAACGAAAACTTGTGAATATAATTATTATATAAATAATTTATTTAGGAGTTTTTTATGTTCATAATAAAAACAGCAATTTTAGTAATAATTTTTTGTACAAGTTCTGCCATCGGAATTTCAATATCAAAAAAATATGCAAATAGAGTTAAGAATTTAAAAGAAATTAAATCAGCACTAAACATATTTGAAACCAAAATAAAATTTACATATGAACCAATTCCAGAGATATTTAAAGAAATTTCTCAAAATACATATAAAAGCGTATCAGAAGTATTTTTAAATGCTTCAAATAAAATGAAAGAATTAGGAGCAGGTGATGCTTGGAGCCAAGCTATAGATAATTCAAACATAGAAATCACCAAAGAAGATAAAAACATATTAAAAGGATTATCAAAATTACTTGGTAAAACAAATATAGAAGGTCAAGTAAGTGAAATCAAACTAACAACAAACTTTTTAGATAAACAAATAGAAATAGCCCAGCAAGAAAAAGAAAAAAATGAAAAATTATATAAAACATTAGGAATGACAATAGGGCTTGCAATCGTAATATTGCTTGTTTAAAAAATATAAATTGAAAGGAAAATACATATGAGTATAGATTTATTATTCAAAATAGCTGCAATAGGAATATTAGTTGCAGTATTACACCAAGTATTAGTAAGAGCAGGAAGAGAAGATCAAGCAATGATGACTACCTTAGCAGGAATAGTAATAGTATTAACAATGGTAATAAAACAAATAAGCACACTATTCGAATCAGTAAGAACAATGTTTAACCTATAGGGACAGCCCCCAGTCCGACACTTTGTCGGATTTAGGGACAGGTCTAAAATATTGAAGGGAAATAAAATAATGGATATTACAAAAATTATAGGTGTAGGTCTAATTGCTTTAATAATTATTATAATTTTAAGACAATATAAGCCTGAATTTACTATATATGTTTCTTTAATTGCAGGTGTAATTATTTTTTTCTTAGTTGCAAATAGCTTAACTGGAATAATAAATTTACTGCAGGATTTTGCTAATAAAGCTAGTATAAATAGTAAATTTTTAGGAATATTACTAAAAATAACAGGAATTGCACTTCTTACAGAATTTGCAGTAAGTGTATGTAAAGATGCAGGAGAAACTGCAATAGCAAGTAAAGTAGATTTAGGAGGAAAAATCATAATCATATCTATATCAATACCAATAATATCGGCTCTAATAGAAACAATAACAAAAATTTTACCCTAGTTGTTATTGATTAAATATATAAATATAAGGGATGGTTTATTGTTTAAAAAAATTATTTAAGACCTGTCCCTTAATCCGACAAAGTGTCGGGTTGGGGGCTGTCCCCAGAGAGGTAACAAATGAAAAAAATTATAATTATATTTATAATATTAATTCTTATATATACACCAAATTCAAATGCAACAGACGAGGCGCAAGTTACAAGTCAAGATATAATTCAAAGTCAAATGAAGGATTTGAATTTAGGAGATTTTATAACTAAAAGTAAAGAATTTTCAGGAGAATTTATGGAAGATATTGATGTAGGTAATTTACTTACATCAGCAGTAGCAGGAAAAGTAGAAAACCAAACTTTTTTTAAGAAAGTATTAAATATGCTAGGAAAAGAAATAAAAGATTCAGTTAAAGTACTAGGAAGTATTATTATAATAATTGTTATACATAGTATATTAAAAAGTATAAGTGATTCTTTAGAAAATAAAAGTATATCAACAATTACATATTATGTGCAATATATATTAATAGTAACATTAATAATGTCGAATTTTGCAGATATTATTAATATGACGAAAAATGCAATACAAAACATGGTAGGATACAGTCAAACATTAATACCAATACTTATGACTTTGCTTCTTACAACTGGAAGTGTAGCATCAGTAAGTGTAATAGAACCTATAATATTATTTCTAGTAAATTTTATATCAAATATATTCCAAGTATTTATAATTCCATTTGTACTAATAAGCACATCAATTTCTATAGTGTCTAAAATATCAGATAAAATTCAAATAGATAAAATATCTAAATTTATGAAATCTTCTATTATATGGGGCATGGGAGTAACCTTAACACTATTTGTTTCAATTCTTTCTTTAGATGGAACATTAACAAGTACTGTAGATGGAATAACAGCAAAAACTGCAAAAGCGGCTGTAAGTAATTTAATTCCAGTAGTTGGAAAAATATTAGGTGATAGTATAGATACTGTTATTGGTTGTTCAAATATTTTAAAAAATGCAGTTGGAGTTGTTGGAGTTTTAGTAATAATAGGAATATGTATAATGCCAATTATAAAACTTGCAGTTTTAACAATATCATATCATTTAGCAGCAGCAATATGTCAGCCAATAGCTGATGAAAAAATAGTTAAACTTTTAGATGAAATGGGAGGAACATTTAAAGTATTACTTGCAATTATGTGTTCAATTGCTGTAATGCTAATAATTGGGACAACATTAACTATTAAAATATCTAATAGTGGAATGATGTATAGGTAGAAAGGAAAACAAATGATAGCTTCTATTACTGCTTGGGCAAAATCTATAATTTTAGCTGTAATAATAGCTACAATATTAGAGATGATTTTGCCAGAAGGAAATAATAAAAAATATATAAAAACAATAATTGGTATATATATACTCTTTACAATAATTTCTCCAATAATATCAAAATTAAATGGTGGGAATATACAAATAGATACATCAAAATATGAAGAGTATTTTAATATGCAAAATTATACTATGGCCAGTAGTAATGTAATAGATAATAATTTAGATACAGCCTATACTTCAAGTATAAAAACAGATATAAAACAAAGATTAAAAGAAAAAGGATATGAAGTTCAAAGCTTAAAATTAGATATAGAATTAAAAGATGAAGAAAAATATGGAACTATAAAATCTTTAGAATTAGATTTAATAAAACAACATCAAAATAATGTAATTAACAAAATCGAAAAAGTAGAAATAAGTATTTCAAATGAGCAGACAAATAAAACAACAAGTAATATATCACAAAGTGATAAAAATGAGATAAAAGACTATTTAAGCCAGACTTATAGTATAGATAAAAAAAATATAAACATAGGAGGAAAAGATGATTAAAGAACAATTAGAAAAAATAAAAAGTTTATCTTCAGTAGAAGGTAAGTTAGGAAAAAAGAAAATAGAAAATTTAGTAGTGTTTTTAATTATATTAATAATAACATTTATAGCAATTAATAAAATTTGGTCAGGTGATAGTAAAAAGAGTTCTAAAGAAGATGAAGTGCAAACACAAAATACAACAAATAAACAATTAGCAATTGAAACCAGTAACAATACAACAACAGACTTACAAGCAAATTTAGAAAATATATTAACTAAAATATCAGGAGTAGGAAATGTAAATGTACTAATTACATATTCACAAAGTAGTGAGGTTGTACCACTGTATGATGAAACAACAAGTGAAACATCAACAGAAGAAACAGATACATCAGGAGGAAAAAGGGTAACAACAGATACAAGCAAACAAAAACAAGCAATAATGCAAGAAAATACAAGTGGCCAAAAGGGAGTAATAACACAAAAAACAGTATCACCCAAGATAGAAGGAGCCATAATAATAGCACAAGGAGGAGATAATGCAAATGTAAAAACACAAATTATTCAAGCAGTAGAAGCAGCCACAGGTCTTGCAACACACAAAATTCAGGTTTTTAAAATGAATAATTAGGAAAAATAAAATATTTAGGAGGTACCAAATGAAAATTTTAAAGAAAAATCAAATAGTAATATCTGTAATAGCATTAATGCTAGTTGCAGCAGGATACTTAAATTATAGTTCACAACTATCACAAGAAGTATCAAGTAAAGAAGCACAGGAACAATATGATTATGCAGGAATAGGAGATGCAAAATTAGTAGATAGTGAAGAAATTGTAGGTGAAGAAAACACAATAAAAGAAACAATGGCAAATTCTACACAAAATAAGCAAAATGAAGAAAAAGATAATCAACAAAATAATACGCAAAATACGGTAGAGACAAATGCAAATGAAGCACAAAATGACTATTTTACATCTTCAAGACTAGAAAGAGATAAAATGTATTCAGAAATGCTAGAAGCATATCAAAAGATATTACAAAATACAAATATATCTGAAGAACAAAAATCAATATCATCAAAAGAAGTTGCAAATATAAACAACACAAAAAATGCAATAATGATATCAGAAAATCTAATAAGAACAAAAGGATTTGAAGATGTAGTTATATTTGTAAATGATTCGAGTGTAAGTATAGTTGTAAAAGCTCAAAAACTAGAGCAAAATCAAATAGCACAAATTCAAAATATAATATCAAGAGAATTGAATGCACAAATAAGCAATATAAATATAAGCACAAAATAATTAGCAGAGGCAAGCTTTGGGTTTGCTTCTTTTTTAAGCATATAAAATATTTTATAAAATTTTATTGCAATATTTTTATTTATTGATATAATTATTCAAATTAGGAGGAATAATAAATTGAAGATAAATGTAGTATTAGTTGAGCCAGAAATACCACAAAATACAGGAAATATAGTAAGAACATGTGCTGCAACAGGTGCTAAATTACATTTAGTAAGACCATATGGATTTCAAATAAATGATAAATATTTAAAAAGAGCTGGTTTAGATTATTGGGACAAAATGCAAATAGAAGAACATATATCATTTAATGAATTTTTAAATAAATATAGCCCTTTAGAAAATAATATGTTTTTTGTAACATCAAAAGGAATACATAAATATACAGACATAAATTACAGTAAAATGGAAGAGGTATTTATACTATTTGGAAAAGAAACAAAAGGCATATCGGAAGATATAATGAAAAAATATTTAGAAAAAACAATAAGAATACCAATGATAGATGGAATAAGATGTTTAAATTTATCAAATACAGTCGCTATTCTTACATATGAAATATTAAGGCAAAATGATTTTAAAAATTTAAAAGAAATTAGTAATAAGTTATTATAATAGTATAATAAAAAATAATAATGAATTTTTTCAAAATTTATCGTTCAAGCTAATCTCATAAGAAATTGTAATTGAAATTTAGGGCACCCTTTCAAAGCAAGTTTGAACATTTTCCCTAAATTACTGCAACAATTTCTAATTCGATTACTTTCAATCAAAATTTTTCTAAAATTATTATTATTTTTTTATAAATAAATGTTTTTAAGAAAATATAATTTTTAGGAGGTATTAAATGATAAGAAAGGTTGCAATTTTAGCAAATGGTGGAGATGTATCAGGATTTAATGCAGTAATAAGAGCAATAGTAAAAACAGCAGAAAATAAAGGTGTAGAATGTTATGGATTTATAGATGGATATAATGGTTTGCTAAAAAATGAGTATGTAAAACTAAGTACAGCAAATACTGCATCTGGAATATTACACAAAGGAGGATCAATAATAGGTTCATCATTAAATGCAAATGTATTTAATTATAAAGTAGAAGAAAATGGGAAAACACTATATAAAGATCTGTCAGAAAAATGTGTTCAAAACATAAAAGAAGATGGATTTGACTGCTTATTTACACTTGGAGGAGATAGTACACAAAAATCTGCAAGAGATTTTTCTATAAGAGGAATAAATGTAATAGGAGTTCCAAAAACAATAGACAATGATGTTGCATGTACAGATATTACATTTGGCTATAATACAGCAGTAACAGTTGCAACAGAAGCATTAGATAGGCTTCATACAACAGCAGAAACACATGGGAGAATAATGGTATTAGAAGTTATGGGAAGATATGCAGGATGGATAGCACTAGAATCTGCAATAGCAGGAGGAGCAGATGTAGCACTAATTCCTGAAATACCTTATGATATAAATAAAGTAGTACAAGCTATAGAAAAAAGACGCAAAATAGGTAAAAATTTTAGTGTAGTAGTTGTTGCAGAAGGTGCTATGCCAGAAGGTGGTCGGTTTAAGTGTAAAAGATACTCGTGATGGAGGAAAAGGTGTAATAAATGTGCAACTAGGCGGGGCAGGAGAAAAAGTAGCAAGTAAGTTGCAAGAATTGACTGGAATTACAACAAGAAATACAACATTAGGCTATATGCAAAGAGGAGGAACACCAACATCCTATGATAGAGTACTTTCAACAAAATATGGAGCAAAAGCAATGGAACTTGCAATGCAAGAAAAATTTGGAGTATTAACAGTATTAAAAAATGGTAAATTAGACTATGTAACATTAGAAGAAGTTGTTGGAGACAATAAAGAAATAGGAGCAGTACAAGGAGGAACGAAGCAAAGTAATGTAAGACTTGTTACAATGGATCATGATTTAGTAAAAACAGCAAGAAATATAGGAATTTGTTTAGGAGATTAAAAAATAAAGGCACGGTTTTCTAAGCCGTGTCTTGTGAAGCAAGGAGATGTATTACTATAAACAAAAGAGAAATAAGAAATATATCAATATTAATTATAATAACAATAGTAATGCTTATACTAAATAACTTTTTAAATGGAACATTTGATGATTTTATAAATAAATTTAAATTAGTATATAGTTCAGTAATTGGAAAAATTGATATACAAGAAGAATTAGAAAAAAATGAGATATTATTAGGAATAACAGATATTTATGGAGAAGGAATTATATTAACTATAAATGATGGAAGTGATATAACGCATCAAGAAGACATAGTTGTTCTATTTGACGAAATAAAAAATGCAGGAGCAGAAGCAATATCAATAAATGAAAAACGTATAACAAATTCTACATATATTTATTGTGATGGAAATGTTATATTAGTAGATGGCCAAAAGCTGCAAGCACCATTTACAATAAAAGCCATAGGAAATAAAAATGACTTAAAGATTGCTTTATTACGTAATAAAGGATATGTAGAAGTATTACAAAGAGCTGGATTAGAAGTTAATATTGAAGAAAAAGAACAAATACAAATACCTAGATATAGAGGAAAGATTTTTGAAAAATATGAAAAAGAAAAAAGCGATATAAATAAAATAGTTATGTCAAACAAGCTAATAGGAAAAACAAGTATAAATGATTCAGGAATAGAAATAACAATAAATGATAAAATTACAGCAGTATACTTAATGCAAATAATAAATAATCTAAAAAGTGGAGGAGCATCAGCAATTTCAGTAAATAATCAAAGAATAGTAAATATGACAGATATAGTACAAATAGGTGAAACAATGCATGTAAATAGTAATAGTATAGATGTACCATATACAATAAGAGCAACAGGAAATACAAACAAACTTATAGAGGAGATGAATTTAGCAAATTCTACTATAAATAAATTAAAGCAAAAAGGTATTAACAGTCAAATTATTTCTAAAAAATATGTTAATGTTATAGAATATATACCTAAAAGAGAAAATAGTAAGATGGAGCTAGAATATGTAAAAAATAATTCTTCAAATTACTTGCAATTTTTAAAAGATTATAGTAAAATAAGTATGCTTGAAAGTTTTTAAGCATACCTTTTTCTTAGCTTAAGGATAAAACACACCTATCTTTTGCTCAGATAAAGGCATATATAATAAAATTTAGGAGGTGTTTTTAATGACAAAAGAAAGAAAAACTGAAATTATTAATACTTATAAAAGAGAAGAAAATGATACTGGTTCTCCAGAAGTTCAAGTAGCAATTCTTACTGAAAGGATTAATGAATTAACAGAGCATTTAAAAGTTCATAAAAAAGATAATCATTCAAGAAGAGGACTTTTAAAAATGGTAGGAAAAAGAAGAAACTTATTAAACTACCTTGCTAAAAAGGATGTTCAAAGATATAGAGACATTATAGAAAAATTAGGATTAAGAAAATAATTTTATACATTAGGACGTTTTTAGCAAAACGTCCACTATTTATTATATAAATGGTTATTATATTTTTTATGTAGTAACAATTCGGGGGGACCGACAAGTTACAAAATATATACATTAAGAAATTTAGACTTCAATTTCTTAATGTTTTAGATTTTGTTCGCAGTTGGGAGTTACAAATAAAAACATATAATAACTATTTAGAAGAAAAAAATAATATTTATTATGAAAATGTATCTTGTATAATGTGTTTAAAATTAAAACATATTATAGAGGTTACATCTAATAATAAATATTATAAAAGCGAATTTTAAGAATTTCTAAGCGATGGAAATCGCAAAGAAATTCTAATAATTCCCATAATTATCTTGTAAGGAGCTTTTCTCCCACTGGGAGAAAATTCCAACAATATAAAAAAAGGTGTGTAATATTTTTTATTAGGAGGAAAAATTATGTTAAAAACATATTCAATGGATTTAGCAGGAAGAAATTTAACAATTGAAACAGGAAAAATGGCAGAACTTGCCAATCGGAAGTGTACTTGTAAAATATGGAGATACTACTGTTATGGTAAATGTAACAGCATCTAAAGAGCCAAGAGATGGAATTGACTTTTTCCCACTTTCAGTAGATTTTGAAGAAAAGTTATATTCAGTAGGAAAGATACCAGGAAGTTTTTCAAAAAGAGAAGGAAAACCAGCAGATAAAGCAATATTAACATCAAGAGCAATAGATAGACCATTAAGACCACTATTTCCTAAAGATTTTAGAAATGATGTATGTGTTGTTGCAACTGTATTATCTGTAGAGCAAGATAATTCACCAGAAGTATGTGCCATGATAGGAGCATCTGCTGCACTTTCAATATCAGATATACCATTTGGAGGACCAACAGCAGCAGTAAATGTAGGTTATGTAGATAATAAAATAGTTATAAATCCTACATTAGAGCAAAGACAAAATAGCAGATTAAAACTTACAGTTGCAGGAACAAAAGACAAAATAGCAATGATAGAAGCAGGAGCAGATGAAATTCCAGATGATATTATGTTAGATGCAATAAAAGAGGCACACAAAGAAATTCAAAAAGTATGTGATTTTATTTCAAAAATCAAAGAAGAAATAGGAAAAGAAAAATTTGAATATAAATCATTTGAAGTAGATAAAGATGTATATAATGAAATAGAAGAAAACTTTAAACAAAGAATGTATCAAGATGTACAAGCAGTAGATAAAGAAATAAGAGATGAAAACATAGATAAAATTACACAAGATATAATAGAATATTTTACTAATAAATATGGAGAAGAAAAAGCACAGGAGATGCAATCTGACATTTCTACAAGCATACACGATTTAGAAAAAAAATGTGTAAGAGAAATGATTTATAATGAACATAAAAGACCAGATGGAAGAAAAATAGATGAAATAAGACCTTTATCTTGTGAAGTAAATTTAATTCCAAGAGTACATGGAAGCGCACTATTTACAAGAGGACAAACACAAGTATTATCAATAACTACACTCGGAATGGCAAGTGAAACACAAGTGTTAGATGGAATAGATGAAGAAACTGAAAAAAGATATATGCATCAATACAATTTCCCATCATACAGTGTTGGAGAAGCAAGACCTTCAAGAGGACCAGGAAGAAGAGAAGTAGGACATGGAGCTTTAGCAGAAAAAGCATTAGTTCCAGTATTACCATCAGTAGATGAATTCCCTTATGCAATAAGAGTTGTATCAGAAGTATTATCTTCAAATGGTTCAACATCACAAGCAAGTATTTGTGGAAGTACACTTTCTCTAATGGATGCAGGTGTTCCAATAAAAAGACCAGTTGCAGGAATTTCGACAGGTTTAGTTACAGATCCAAATGGAACAGATGATTATGTAATGCTTACAGACATACAAGGAATAGAAGATTTCTTTGGAGATATGGACTTTAAAGTTGGAGGAACAAAAGAAGGGATAACAGCAATACAAGTTGATATAAAAGTAGATGGTCTATCATACAAAATAATAGAAGAGGCATTTGAAAGAACTAAAAAAGCAAGACAATATATACTAGATGAAATAATGCTAAAACAAATATCTAAGCCAAGACAAGAAGTTTCAAAATATGCACCTAAAATTACAAATACAAGTATAAAAGTAGACAAAATAAAAGATGTAATAGGACCAGGTGGAAAAATGATTAACAAGATAATAGATCAAACAGGTGTAAAAATAGATATAGAAGAAGATGGAAGAGTATTTATATATTCACAAGAAGCCGAAAATGCAACTAAAGCATTAAAAATGATAGAAGATATAGCAAAAGATATAGAAGTGAATGAAATTTATGAAGGAACAGTTACAAAAATTGCAGCATTTGGAGCATTTATAGAACTTGGTGGAGGAAAAGAAGGTCTTTTACATATTTCAAAAATTTCAAAAGAAAGAATAAAAAATGTAGAAGATGTACTAAAAGTAGGACAAACAGTGAAAGTAAAAGTACTTGCAATAGATAATGAAGGGAAAATAAGTTTAAGTATAAAAGATATAGAAGAAACAAAAACAGAGGAATAATATAAAATATGTACAATAATATGTATGGGCAGGTCAAGACCTGCCCAATTTTCATACATAATAGGATGTATCTAAACACCTCTATAACTATCTATTGTTATTATTTTGGTTATTATTGTTGTTATTATTTTGGTTTTGATTATTATTTTCATTATTTCTATTATTTTGCTTTTTATTATTTTTTGCCATTAAAAAGCACCTCCATTTCTAAATACAATTATATTTTTTGCAATAATAAAAAATATATACACAAAAATACAAAAAATCAAAAAATAAAAATATTGACATATAAATTCGAAATACATATAATATAAATAAAAATTAATAAGAAGAGTATAAAAAATGAGTAATTTAGTAATCGGAATAGAAGGTTTAGTAGGAAGTGGTAAAACTTCCATATGTAGAGAATTATTAAAATATATTCCAAATTCAATAATATTACATGGTGGAAATATATATAGAGCAATTGTATATGCAATGATGAATTCTGGAACACAATTAAATAAAATAAAAAAAGAATCTAAAAATATGGATGTAATGAAAATTATAAATCTATTGGGTATTCAAATAAAATTAGAAAATAGGGAAACTGTAATTTATATAAATGATAAAAAGATAAATGAAGAAGAATTGCAATCAGAAAAATCATCAATGGCAGTTTCAATAGTTAGTAATGTTGCAGACAATACTAATTTATATAAATTTGGAAAAAAAATAATAGATACATATAAACAAAATTATAATGTAATTTTATCTTCAAGAGATATAGTAAAGATGTACCCAGAAGTAGACTATCATTTTTTTATTTATGCTAGTTTAGATGAACGTATTAGAAGAAAATGCATACAATATAATGGTGAATTAAATGAAAAAGAAGTTAGAGAAAATATAAAAAAAAGAGATGAGTTGCAAGAAAAATCAGGATTTTATAAAATTTATGATATAACACAAAAAATAGATGTAACAAATTGTTCTATAAAAGAAGGTGCGCAAAAAATATTTAATAATATAAAATTAGAAATAATGCAATAACAACATTGTAGGGAGCGACACGCACAAATACTAATATATAAATAAAATAATATCAAACAATATCAAAAAATAATATATAAATTCAGATAAAAAAGGAGACAAAATGGAATATATAAATGAAAAATTAGTGGAATTCGAAAGATATTTAAGAAACAAAAAAATTGCAATAATAGGTTTAGGAGTAAGCAATATTCCGCTACTTGATTATATGTATGAAAAAAATGCAAAAGTTACAGTTTTTGATGATAGAACAAAGAATAAAATTCCAGAAGATATAATCAGAAAAATAAATGATTACTCTATGACGTACTTTTTTGGAGAAGATGCATTATCAAATTTAAAAGGATTTGACATTATATTTAGATCACCAAGTTGTCTTCCAACTACTCCAGAATTAGTAGCAGAAGAAGAAAAAGGTGCTTTAATTACAACTGAAATAGAAATGCTAATTAAAATGTGTCCTTGTAAAATAATAGGAATTACTGGAAGTGATGGAAAAACAACAACTACAACACTAATATCAAAGATATTGCAAGAAAATGGTTATAACTGCTTTTTAGGAGGAAACATAGGAATACCACTATTTACAAACTTAAGTAGAATTACACCAGAAGATATAGTTGTATTAGAACTAAGTAGTTTTCAATTAATGGGAATGGATGTAAGCCCAGAAGTTAGCGTAATAACAAATATCACTCCAAATCATCTAAACATACATAAAGACTTAGAAGAATATATAAATAGCAAGAAAAATATTTTTAAATATCAAAATGAAACATGTAGTTTAATATTAAATTATGATAACGAAAAAACAAAAAAATGTGCAAATGAAGCAAATGGAAAAGTAATATATTTTAGTAGTAAAAATAAGTTAGAAGATGGTTGGATTATAGATAATGGAATAATAAAAGAATGTATGGATAAATTAAGAAAGCATATTATAAATACAAAAGAAATAGCTTTAAGAGGAATACACAACTATGAAAACATATGTGCAGCACTTGCTGCAACTAAGCAATTTGTAGATACAAAAAAAGCAGCAAAAACAATTATGAATTTTCAAGGTGTTGAACATAGATTAGAATTTATAAGACAGTTAGATAATGTTAAATGGTATAATGACTCAGTAAGTTCAAGCCCAACTCGTACAATTGCAGGATTAAATTCATTTGAAGAAGAAATAATACTAATAGCAGGAGGATATGACAAAAATTTAGATTACAAACCACTTGCAAAACCTATAGTAGAAAAAGTAAAAGGATTGGTATTATTAGGAGATACAGCACCAAAAATATTTGATAATGTAAAAGAAGAATTAGAACTACAAAATAAAAATATTCCAATATATATATGTGAAGATTTAAAACAAACAATATCAATAGCAAAGAAAATTGCAAGTCCAAACCAAGTAGTTTTATTTTCACCAGCAAGTGCAAGTTTTGATATGTTCAAAAATTTTGCGCATAGGGGAGAACAGTTTAAGAAATTAGTTAACGAATTGTAAAAAACAATTAATAATTGTAGGGCTGTGGCGTGCTACGTCCTAAATAATTTTATTTTTAAATAAACTGTAACAATTCCAAAACCACCTGCATAAAATATAAATAGATATATTTTATTAGGAGGTTTTTCTTTATGTATAATAGCTACGAAGAATACATGAGGGAAGTTCTAGGTTACCCATATAATAGGCAAGAACCTTACGAAAATACATATAATAGAATGGTACCAACAAATAATGTAAATAATGAAGAAATGGAAAATTGCTATCCTGAAATTTATAGAATAGTAAAACCTATGGTAACTTCTACATGTCAAATGTATTCAAATCAAACAATCACTCAAGAAGTCTTAGAAGAAATGACAATGAAAATCTTTATGAGTGTAGAAACAAATGAAAATCGTGGAGGAGAACAAAAGCCATTAAAAAATGGAGATGTAATTAATCCAAATGTAAAAAAAGAAAATCGTGGAGAAGATAGAAATAGACCAAATAACTATTTACTAAAAGATTTAATAAAAATATTACTTATAAATGAATTAATAGGAGGTAGACCAAACAGACCAATTGGAAGACCGCCTATGCCACCACCTCCTCCACCAAGGCCAACACAAGGGTCAGGAGGGTTTTACCCACCATTTGGAGGAGGTTCTCAAGGTATGCGTCCACCAATGAGACCATTTTAACAAAATAATATAAATATATAGGTACATGTTGCTTTATGTACCTATATATTTTTTTGAAAATTATGGAAAAAATAAAATTTTATGTATCATATATTTTTTTGAAAATTGGACAAAATAATTATGTGAAAATTTAAAAAAGGTAGGTAAAAAAATGAAAGTTAAAGATTGTATGTGTTCAGATGCATGTATTTGTACTCCAGAAAGTTTAGTATGTGATTGTGCAAAAATTATGAATGATAATCATATAGGTTGTGTTCCAGTGTGTAATTCAGAAGATAAAGTAGTAGGAATAATTACAGATAGAGATATAGTATTAAGATGTGTTGCATGTGGTAAAGATCCACAAAATACAAAATTAAGTGAAGTTATGACATGTAATGATATATGTTGTTGCAATCCAGAACAAGATATTTGTGATGCGCAAAATGACATGTGTAAATCTCAAATAAGAAGAATCCCAGTAGTTGATGAAAATAATAAAATAGTTGGAATGTTATCATTAGGGGATCTAGCTAAGAATCAAAATGTAAATAAACAAGAAGTTGGAGAAACAGTAGAAAATATATGTTGTGGAGACAAGAAACACTGTTGTTAAATATATTATTCTTAAATATAAATTATAGGGGCGATAATAGTATCGCCCGATCTTATTATTAAAAATTTTATAATACATAAAACTGGAATAAATTTATGAATAAAATTATATAATTAATTAATGTTTAAAATCGGACAAGAATTATATATAAAATATTGCTAAAATAAAAAAAATATAATATACTATTTTAAAATTAGGAGGTAGTTATGGTTATAGATATGAATTATTGGTCTAAAGTATTAAAAAGAGTTGTTTTTTTGGCAATATCAATAATACTTCTAGTTCTTGGATTTAAATTAGCAATATTTTATATGCCTTTTTTAGTAGCATTTATAATATCTTTACTAATAGAACCATTAATAAAAAGATTAATGAAAAATACTAAACTTTCAAGAAGAACAAGTTCTATTATAATTTTTTTACTTTCATTAGCTATCATAGTAGGTCTATTATTTTGGGGAATAGCTACATTAATTTCAGAAGCTAGTAGTTTACTACATAGTTTTAATGAATATTTAGATAAAGGTTATACATTGGTACAACAAATAATAAATGATGTAGATTTTGAAAAATTTCATATATCAGATGATGTTATGAGTACAATCCAATCTTCAGCATATGATTTTTTAAATATGTTAGGAAATTGGCTAAAAAATGGAGTTACAGGACTTATGAAAATAATAACATCAATTCCAACAATTCTTATATATACTATAATTACTGTATTATCACTTTATTTTATTTGTACAGAAAAAATTTATATTATAGATCAATTTGAACATCATCTTCCTAAAAGTTGGGCAAAAACAATAGGGGTTCATCTAAAAGAAATAATTCAAACTTTAGGAAATTATTTAAAAGCACAAGTAACTTTAATAATAGTATCATTTATTATATGTTTAATTGGACTATTTATATTCAAAATTATAGGGTTAAATGTACAATTTCCTCTAATGGTGGCATTAGGAATTGCTTTTGTAGATGCTCTTCCAATTCTAGGTTCAGGAACAGCAATGATTCCTTGGGCTATAATTGAAGCAATACAAGGAGATATAAAACTTGGAATATTTATAATAGTTTTGTGGATTATAATGACAGTAGTAAGACAACTAATAGAACCAAAAATAGTAAGTGGTAAAATAGGAATACATCCAATATTTACATTAATTGCAATGTATACAGGATTTAAATTTATTGGTGTTATGGGAATGTTAATAGGACCAATAGTTTTAATAATATTGAAAAATATATATGCTACATTAATAGATAACGGAATATTTAAAACTATATTAGATGAAGAATAATTATTTATAAAAAACTAAGTATATATTTATATTAGCAACTCCCAACTGCATACAAACTATAGAAAATAAAGAAATTGATGCTTAAATTTCTTTATTTTAATAGTTTGTAATTTGTCGGTCCCCCCGAATTGTTGCTGCATATAAATATATACTTAGTTTAGATATAATGTATTTTTAAATCTCAGGTGTTTGCAAATATGTGTCATCTGGTGGATATACAAAGCTATCATTTGGTTTTTCACATTTTTTCATATCTAAAATTTTTATAATTGGAATTTCTCCATGATAATCACCCTTGGCTATTTCACCTATAATTTCAACCCATGTACCATCTTCAAAATCTTTAGCATTTTTACTATCACATAAAAAACCAACTACAACTGTTTGATTATCTGAACTTATAACCATATCACGAGCTAAAACGAATTCATTATCTTTAAAATCATAAATTCTATATACATATCCAGAAAAATTTACTTTTTTACCAATATAATTATCTAAATTATCATGTGTAGATTTTAAAATATTTGTGTAATTACTACTTTGAATAATAGAAAGATCATCTAAATCTTTACAAGCACCTTCATTTTTAGCCATACCAAAAACTTTCCAAATTGCAAAAATAAGCAAGATAACAACTATTACACATATAATAGTTCCAATTATTTTAAAAGTTTTCGAACCATTTATTTTTAAATTATATATCCTCATAAATTACACCAACCTTTGTTATAATATATATGTAGTAAAACATATTTTATTCAATAAATATGATTGTCAGAATATGAATGATAACAAAATTTACAAATTTTTACAATTTTTTGATAATTTATATTGCATAAAGAATATTTTAGTGTTATAGTACAAGAGAAAATCATAAAAAGTAGGAGGCAAATAACAAATGAAATTGTTTAAAACATACAGTGAAAAAGAAGTAAAAAGAGTAATGCCATTAGTAGATAAAATAAATGGCTTAGAAGAAGAAATTAGTAAATTAACTGATAGTCAGTTAAAAGAAAAAACAAATTATTTTAAGAAAGAATTAGAAAGTGGAAAAACTTTAGATGATATATTACCAGAAGCTTTTGCAGTAGTTAGAGAAGCTTCTAAAAGAGTTTTAGGAATGAGACACTTTGATGTGCAATTAATAGGTGGAATTATTCTGCATCAAGGTAGAATTGCAGAAATGAAAACAGGTGAAGGAAAAACATTAGTTGCAACACTTCCAGTATACTTAAATGCACTAACAGGAAAAGGAGTTCATGTAATTACAGTTAATGACTATCTAGCAAAAAGAGATAGTGAATGGATGGGAAAATTATATAAATTTTTAGGACTAACAGTTGGACTTTGTATTGCAGGAATGAATCCAGCTGAAAAACAACAAGCATATAGTTGTGATATAACATATGGAACAAATAACGAATTTGGATTTGACTATTTAAGAGATAATATGGTTATATACAAAGACCAATTAGTACAAAGAGGGCTAAACTTTGCAATAGTCGATGAAATAGACAGTATTTTAATTGATGAAGCTCGTACACCACTTATTATTTCAGGTAGAGCAAATAAATCATCTGACCTTTATAAAAAAGCAGATAGTTTTGTAAGAAAACTAGAAGCAAAAATCATAGTAGAAGAAGATGTAAAAGACTTTGACCAAGCAGAAGATAATGAAAAATATGATTATATAGTAGACCTAAAGGCAAAATCAGCATCACTTACACAAAAAGGTATAGAAAAAGCAGAAAAAGAATTTGGACTAGAAAACTTTAATGATATAGAAAATTCAGAACTAGTACACAATGTGAACCAAGCACTTCGTGCACATGGAGTTATGAAAAAAGATATAGACTACATCGTAAAAGATGGAGAAGTTCTTATAGTAGATGAATTTACAGGACGTATAATGTATGGAAGAAGATACAATAATGGTCTTCATCAAGCAATAGAAGCAAAAGAAAGAGTTAAAATTGCAGATGAATCTAAAACACTTGCAACAATTACATTCCAAAACTATTTTAGAATGTATGATAAATTAGCAGGTATGACAGGTACTGCAATGACAGAAGAAGAAGAATTTGAGGAAATTTATAACTTAGACGTTGTAGAAATACCAACAAATAAACCAATGGTAAGAGATGATCATGTTGATATTATATACAAAAACGAAGATGCAAAATTTAGAGCAGTAGTAAAAGAAGTAAAAGAAAGCTATGAAAAAGGACAACCAGTATTAATTGGTACAGTATCAATAGAAAAATCTGAGAAATTAAGTAAAATATTAACGAAAGAAAGAATAAGACATGTTGTATTAAATGCTAAATTCCATGAACAAGAAGCAGAAATAGTAGCTCAAGCAGGAAAACTTGGAGCAGTAACAATTGCAACAAACATGGCAGGACGTGGTACAGATATTATGCTTGGAGGAAACAGTGAATATTTAGCAAAACAAGAAATGAGAAAACAAAAATATTCATCAGAGCTAATAGAACAAGCAACAGCATTTAACGAAACAGAAGATAAAGAAATTTTAGATGCAAGACAAAAATTTAAAGAGCTAAACGATAAATTTGAAGAACAAATAAAAGAAGAAAAACAAAAAGTAATAGAAGCTGGTGGACTAAAAATAATTGGTACAGAAAGACATGAATCAAGAAGAATAGACAACCAATTACGTGGACGTAGTGGCCGTCAAGGAGACAAAGGTGAATCAAGATTTTATATAGCACTAGATGATGACCTAATGAAAATATTTGGAGGAGACAGAATAACAAGCCTATATAACACATTAGGAGCAAGTGAAGACTTACCAATAGAAGTAAAAATGGTATCACATGGTGTTGAAAAAGCACAAAAAAGAGTTGAAGGTAGAAACTTTAGTATAAGAAAAAATGTATTAAAATATGATGATGTTATGAATGCACAAAGAGAAATAATATACAAACAAAGAAGACAAGTACTAGATGGAGAAAATCTAAAACAAAACATATTAAATATGTTTGACCAAGTAATAGAAAATGTAGTGCAAGCATATACATCTCTAGCAGAAGGAGAAGAATTAAACCTAGAAGGATTATTACAAGAAATACAAGTTACATTTGGAATAACAAATCTTGATAGCATAAAAGAAAATGATGAAGTAAATGCTACAGAGCTAATAGAAGAACTAAAACAAAAAGTTATTTCAAATTATGAACAAAAAGAAAAAGAATTTGGAGAAAATGAATTAAGAGAACTAGAAAGAGTAGTAGTATTAAAAGTAGTTGATCAAAAATGGATGGACCATATAGACAATATGGACGAATTAAAAAATGGTATAGGACTACGTGCATATGCACAAAAAGATCCAGTTGTACAATACAGAATAGAAGGAACAGACATGTTTGAGCAAATGAATGAAGACATAAAAATAGATGTAGTAAAAATACTTTCAAATGTACAAAGAGCAGGAGATGTAAAAAGAACTGAGGCTGCTAAAATAACAGCTGAGGGACTGCAAGACACAGCAATAAACCTAGTTGATGGAAAATACTCTCAAAAAGAAGGTGGAATGAATAAAACAGTTGTAAATGAAGAACCAAAAGTAGGAAGAAATGATCCATGTCCTTGTGGAAGTGGGAAGAAGTATAAAAACTGCTGTGGAAGAAATCAGTAATATCAAGGGTTACAAGAATTGAGCGATATGCTAAATATGATAAAAAATAGTCATTTGACAGCGATTTGACATCGGTAGATTAAAATATGGATGTCAAAAATATAAAAGTATTGAAAATACTGTATTACAGGCTCGATGTCAATATTGATAATAGTAAAGAGAGTTAAACATTTTTATATGTCTAACTCTTTTTTATTTGCTAAATTAAATATTTGGAGGTAAAACTATGGTCAATGTGAGAAAGAGAGGGAGCGGTTATCAATACTATTTTGAAATCGCACCAGTTGATGGAAAAAGGAAACAAAAGGTGAAATCGGGATTTAAAACAAAGTCAGAGGCTTATAATGAAGGAATGAAAGCATATAATGAGTACACAAATACAGGACATTCATTTACACCAAAAACATTATCTTATAGTGATTATTTAGATTATTGGATAAAGGAGCATTGTGAAATAAATTTGAAATATCATACAATACAAGCATATAAAAATATTATAAAAAATCATATAAAACCAAGATTAGGATTTTATAGATTATCACAAATAACAACATCGACACTTCAAGAATGTGTAAATAATATTTATGTAGAAAAAGGCTTTTCAAAAAATTTTTTAAAAAATATATTAAAAGTATTAAAAACATCATTTGGATATGCAACAGATGTTGTTGGCTTTGTTAAAGAAAATCCAGCATTAAAAGTTAGATTGCCTAAATATGATATTCCAGAATCAGATCCTGCACATATTTTTACGAAAGAAGAAATTACTATGATATTAGATAGATTTAAAAATAATCACGCATTTTATTATGCAGCTTTGACAGCATATTACACAGGACTTCGAGTTTCAGAAGTATTTGGATTAACTTGGGATGATATAGATTTAGAAAACAAGACATTAACAGTAAATAAGAATATAATAGAAAAAAATCAAAATGGTAGTACACACGGAAGGCATTTAAGCGGTAAAGCAAAAACGGTATGGTATTTTGGAACTTGCAAAACATCAAGTAGCTATAGGACTATAGATATTGGAGATACACTAACAAATGCGTTAAAAGAATTTAAAGAAGAACAAGAAAAATATAAGCAAGAATATGGAGATTCATATATGAAACATTATGCAAAAGAAGTGGTTAATCAATATACTAATAAGCCAGAAATCAAAATAATCAATGCTTTTGCAGAGATAGAGGTTGGATTGCCAGAAGTAAATTTAGTATTTGTAAAAAATAATGGAATATTTGAAGGTACAGCCACAGCTAAGTATCCGTTTAAGGTTATTCACTATGAATTAGGAATTTCGTGTAGATTTCACGATTTTAGAGATACACACGCAACAAGACTAATTGAATCTGGAGCAGATATAAAGGCAGTATCAAAAAGACTAGGACATAGTACAATAAGAACGACCTATGAGATATATGTAAGAGTTACTTCTAAAATGAAAAATGATACTGTAGAAAGATTTGAACAATATGCAGTAAATTTATAAAAGATATAATTGAATATATAAAAGCTATTTCAAAAGAGATAGCTTTATTTTTTTGGAAGGAGAATGAAAGTGCAAAAGTTAGAATTAGAAAAACCACATAAAACAAATACAACATATTCAAGAGAAACTGCAAAAAGAGCACTAGAAAATGTGGTACAAAGAATAAAAGAAGCAAATGAAAATAAGGAATTTATTTATAGAATTACGAAAGCAGTTCTATTTGGATCATATATAAATTCAACTAAAGAAAAAATTGGAGATTTAGATATTGCTATATATGTTGAATTAAAAAATAAAGATATACCAGAAGTTGAACAAAATATTGCTAGAGCAAGAACTTCATATAACTATGTACCATTTATATTAAAATTTATATATGGAAAAGAAGAAGTCTTTAAGTATATAAAAGATAAGAAGAAAGTATTAGAACTCCACGATGGAATTAAAGTTGATGAAGATGCAAAAAGATTTAATGAGCCAAGTTATATTTATTTCGATGAAAATAGAGTGATTTATGAGGAGGTGTAACAATGATAAAATTTTTATTGGGAGTAATTATTGGAGCCAATATATCACTAATCTTATATGCAATAATACTTGCTGGAAAGAGAAGTGATCCATATAATGAATGATGAAAATAAAATAGGATACTATGCAATTATTCCATCAACAATTTTATTTAATGAAAGAATCAAGTCAAATGAAAAATTACTATATGCAGTAATAACTGTATTATCAAATAAAGAAGGATATTGCTTTGCTTCTAATAATTATCTAGGAAGATTATTAAATGCACAACCTCATACAATTTCAAAATGGGTTTCGCATTTGAGAGAATTAGGTTTTGTATGTTTAGATATTATTAAAAATGATAAAGGGGAAATAATACAACGAAGAATTTATCCTAATGATGTACCCTATGCGATAAATAGGACATACCCCTATTCGATAAATGGGACAGAGGGTATGTCCCAAAAAGGACAATATAATAATATAATAGATAATAGTATAAGTAATAATAAGATAGATAGATTATTTAATTATATAATAGATAAAGAAAAAGAAGTTCCAGAAGAATTTTTAAATTTGGAATATAATGAAATAATTGTAGCATTAAAAAGATATGATATGTATTATCCTAAAGAGATAGTAGAAAATATGTCTAAAGAGAATTTCGAAAGAATTAAGGATATAACATACGCTATTACTTTAATTGTAAAGAATAGATTATTTCATTTAACTAATAAAGTAAGTAGAGATAAATTGATACAACTTTATAATGAATGTAAGAATAGAGAAAATGAATATAAAGGAACTGAAAATCGAATTGAAAATTTTATTAACTATTATTATAAAAGTATAGAAAATGAATTAACGAAGGAAGTAGAAACGCCTTCTTTTTTTATGCCAGATAATAGTGAAATAGAAATTTAATATAAAGTAAAGGGGGTGATTCTTATGCCATATCCATAAGTAAACAATATCAAAATACTAGCAGAAAGGAGCATTTTCTATGAAAATTTATAGAGTAATATTCACAAGTATTGATATTGATGAATCAGATCATACAGTAGTTGTAACAACATTCTTAAACAGAGATAACGCATTAAAATATTATAGAACACAATTAGATGCTCTAAAAGAACAACAAGAAGAATTAGATATGGAAAGTTACACTATTGATGAAGATGAAAAATCATACGAAAGATATTTGAATGGGCGAGCAATGGAAGAATCTATTTCATTATACTTTGAGGAGGATAATACCTATGATGAGTTAGTTTTGCAGACACAAAAAAAGATGCAAGATGAAAAGGATAAAGAATATGAAATGTAAGAAGTTATTGACTATAACTCTAATTATTGTATTTATTATAGTATTTTCTATAAGTATTTATTTTTTGTTAAAAGATATGAAAGAATTAAATGAAAGCAATGAATCTACAGAAAATTTAATTGAAGAATCCATTGAAATAAATGAAGAAACACAAAAAAAGTGTATAGACTGGGAACATCTAAAATCAATCAATGAAGATATAATTGCTTGGATTGAAATTGAAGGTACAAATATAAATTATCCAATTTTAAAAGAGAAGGACGTTTATTATTTAAAACATTCATTTGACAAGAAATATAATAGTAATGGCTCAATATTTACAACTAATGCAGCACCTTTTGAAGATGCAGAAACTATTGTATATGGGCATAATATGAGAACTGGAAGTATGTTTTCAGATTTAAGCAATTATTGGAATGAAGATTTCCTTTATTCTCATCTTAAATTTAAAATTTATACTCCAGATTGCGATTATGAAGCAACAGTTTTTAGTGTCTACTCTATAGGCATTACAACTGAAAATAATAATATTAAGTCGCTAGATTTTAATGAAAAAATTAAGTATTATGAAAAAGTTAGTAAATTTCATATTGAAAACAATGCTAATATCAATAAAATAGTTAAATTATCAACTTGTTCTTATATAAATGCAAAAACAAGACCAACAGATCAGAGATATTACATTATTGCTAATATTATCCCTATTTAGAAAAAATGTGAAAAAAGGGCTGACAAATTTTTAAGAGCACGTTATTATTATATTAGGAGGTGTCGATTATGAAAAAGAAAATCCTTTTTATAATAATAATTTTAATATTAGTTGCTATTGGAATTGGAGGAAGTTTATACTTTATTTCATACAATAATGATAGTCAAGCAAAAAATGAAGATGAAAATTCTATGTCAGAAAATATTGTCAATTCGATTATAGATGATACAAATATAGTATCAAATGAATTGGAAAGTAATTTGAGTGAACAAAATATAGAAAATACGATGACAGAAGCAGATAATGAAAAACAAGAAACATCTGAAACTAAAGAAACTACTCAAACAACTACACAAGCAACAAGCAGTCCATCAAATAATAATCAAAGTTCACAAAAGGAAGAAACTGTAACAAAGAGTACAACTACTACAACACAGAAAACTATATCATCAACTTCTCAATTATCAAGTAGTGAAAATAGTAAACAAGAGGAAACTAAAACAGAGCTAAAAGTTGAAAGATGTACAAATAATAACAATCATTCTTTAGGAATTGGGAATTCTGGAAAATGGTTTAGTTCAAAGAGTGATGCTATTGCATACTATAATCAACAAACGAAATATTGGGGAGAGCAATGGGAGAATAATAAAATAGACAATGATACTTATTATAAAAATTGTCCTTCTGGATATGAAGTATGGGATTGTATGTATTGTGGTAAATGGACAATAAACTTTTATTACAGATAAAACAAAACTATATAAAGGTCAAGATTAAGTTCTTGGCTCTTTTTTTATGGGAGGAAATTATGATAAAAAAAGTGTTAAGAAAACTTGAAAGATTAAATGCAGAGAAATCTAAATTTATAACTGAACAATCAAATATACAAAAGAAGATTGATGATATTGATATTGAAATAAAAAATTATGCTACTCTAAAAAAGGATTATGAAAAATTAGAGAAAAAATATAATGATTTAGCACATTCTCCAGAGGTAAAAAAGAATGAATGAGCAAGATGAAAAAATATTAGAACTTTATTTAAAAGATCTAAGAAAAAAGAAAATATTTCTATTTATCTTTATAATAATCCTTATAGTAAGTTTTAGTTTTTATGGATTTTATACTAAATACAAACAATCTTCAAATGATATAGATAATTCTATTCAAGAAGAAAGTAAAACAAATATTATCAATGAAAATATCACAAAAGAAGAAACTGTTTCAAATATTGAAAATAATAAAGTTGAAAGCAATATAGAAAATCAAAATGGAATAGATGAACAACAAGAAGAAATTAAGTCAGATACAAATGAAGAAAAGAAAAATGAAACAATAGAGAAAAATGAAATACAAGTTACAACATCATCAAGTAATAACAATGAGAAAAACACAAAAGAGAAACCTAAAAATAAGGACTTTTTATTTACAGATGGGTACACAATGGATAATGTAACACAAATAGCACAAGACTATCTAAAATCCTATGATTTTAGTGGAGAGTGTGTTCCTATAAAGGATAATGAAGGTGTTTATTTAGGTATGAGAGTTATATTTTATTAGGAGGATATAGATCCTCTATTTTTTATGAAATTTTAAGAAAAGGAGATTTTTTAAATGAAAAATATTAAAAATTTTATTTTAAACAAAAAAATAGTTGCAGTATTGTTACTTTTAATTACTGTACTAACTAATATTAGTCCAGTTTTTGCAGTATCTGGTAGTGGTAATTTTGTTGGAGGACAATTTGCATCAAGAATATTTACTACAGATAATGCAGGTGGTGAAACTGGTATTTTAATAAGAAAATTGATAAACCGTACTAATGGAGAACAATATACTGTATTTTGTGCAGAACACGGAGTAGACTTTACAACTGGCTCTATCTATAATGGAAATTATTATACACCAACAGATGCTACAATTAAAAGAGCTTGTAAAATTGCATATTTTGGGTGGTATAAAGATAATGGTGGCTATGTAGTAGATGGTGGTATTTTAGATGATTCTTGGGCTTATGAAGTTAGATTAAGCTACGTATTTACACAACAATATATTTGGGAAACGTTAGGACAATCTAATGCAACATTTATAAATTCTAATATTCAAAATAGATATATAAATTTTAAAAATGATATAAATAACAAGATTAACAATATGCAAACAAGACCTAGCTTTGATGCTACTACTGTTACAATAGAAGCAGGTGAAACTAAAGTATTAACTGATACAAATGGAGTATTAGCGGATTATTCAAGTATTGATAATTCAAAAGATAATGTAAGATTTCAACACAACAAAGGAGAAAATACATTAACAATAACTGTATCAGAAAATTGTGAAGTTGAAAATTTAAACATTTCAGATAGTACATTTCAAAGTTGGGGATTAGTAAAAGAAGAATCTAAAGATCAAGATACAACTGTATATTTTTCTTTTACAAGTGGAGTTCAAAATCAGTTAATGGCTTTACATTATAACGATCCAGTACCTATGGCTATGAGCTTAAAAATCAATTTATTTGGAAAAATAGAATTGACAAAATTAAGTGAAAATAATGATTTGATAGATGGTGCTGTATTCAATATTACAGGACCTAACAATTACAATGAAGATGTAACTGTAACTAATGGAAAAATAACTATAGATAAATTAAAAAGAGGAACTTATACTATAAAGGAAAAATCTGCTCCAGAAGGATATTTGCTAAATACAGAAACTTATAATGTAGAAGTTAAAGCAGCACAAACATCAACACAAGCAGTAAAGGATGCAGAGCCAACAGGAAGAATCGTTTTATACAAAGTTAGTGAAAATAATGATAAGATTGGTGGAGCAGTATTTAAAGTAACTGCAGCAGAAAATATCACAAATAAAGCAGGAAGTAAAACATTCTATACTAAAGGACAAGAAGTAGCAACAATAACAACTGCATCTGGAACTGGTATAGCACAGATTGATAACTTACCTTTAGGAAAGTATAATGTTAAGGAAATTCAAGCACCAACAGGATATTTGCTGAATGAAAATACATATACTGCAAATTTAGTTTATGAAAATGATACAACACCAGTAATTGAAATACAAATTAAAGGAATTGTTGATGAGGAGCCTACAGGAACAATATTTATAATCAAAAGAGATAGTAAAACAGGCTCTATTGCACAAGGAGATGCAACATTAAAAAATGCAGTATATAAAGTATATGCAAATGAGGATATTTATAATGTTGCTAAATCAAAGAAATGGTATTCAAAAGGAGATTTAGTTGCAACACGAAATACAGATGAAAATGGAGTTTGTGAAGATGTTACTGGTTTACCACTTGGAAAATATATTGTAAAAGAGGAAACTCCACCAATAGGATATTTAATTGATAATAAAGAATATGAAGTAGACTTAAAATATAAAGATCAATACACAAAGATAATTACAGGAAATGCAAATAGCACAGATAAAGTAAAAGAAATGAGAGTTCATATTTTTAAGAGTGGAATTGATGTTAATTCTGGAAAAACACCTGGATTAGAAGGAGCAGAATTCACTATAAAATTAAATAGTGCAGTACAAAGAGCTTATGATAAAGGTTATACTTATGAAGAAGTCTGGGGAGGTATTGATGAATATGGAAATACAGTAACAGTTGATAGCAAAAGAGTTGCTGAAGCACAAGTTATTGCACCAACATACGAATCAATAGTAACAGATGAAAATGGTGATGCCTATACACAAAATGTTTTACCTTATGGAACATTTATTGTAAAAGAAACTAAAACTCCAAAAGATTATGAGAGTGCAACAGACTTTACTTTTTCAATAACACAAGATGAATCAGAAATTCAAGATATAGCTAAAAAAGTAAAAGATATTGTTGTAAATAATGAACAATTAGAAACTTATATTAAACTTATTAAGAAAGATAAAACTTCTGGAAAAACAGTATCATTAAACAATGCTACATTCCAAATTAAAGCAACAAAAGATATTTATGATAGAGCAACAAATAAAATCCTCTACAAAAAAGGTGAAGTTATAACACAAAAAATTGGTAGTACAACATATAATTCTTTCACTACAAATGCAAAAAATATGGTTGTACCAGCTAATAGTTATAACAACAAAGAAGGTGATTCAATAGGCTCTGTTGTAGCTCCTCTAAAATTAGAAGTAGGAAGCTATGAAATAACAGAAATTAAAATTCCAGAAGGATTTTTACAACTTGAAAATCCAGTTGTTTTTAAAGTTGAAGGAATAAGAGATTATGACAAAGACCAAGATGGCGACTTTATTAAAGAAGTTGTAGTTTTAAATGAACAACCTACAGGAACTTTAGTTGTAGATAAATCAATAGCATTAAGAGATGATGTAGATATGAGTTTGGTTGATACATCTGATTTAAGTGGTATTCAATTTAAACTTACTGCTAAAGAAGATATTATTGATATGGCAGATGGAAGTATAATTTACAACAAAGGTAAAGAAGTTGGAACATACAATCTTGATGAGAATGGAGATTTAAAGATTGAAAAACTACCTATGGGAAAATACGAATTACAAGAAGTTAAAGTTATTGATGGATTAGTTTTAAATGATACAATCTACGATATAGAATTTATTAAACAAGATGATGTAACAAAAGTATATACAGAAACAAGAGATGTTGTAAATGATACAACTATTGTAGAATTTTCAAAAACTGATATTACTGGAGAAAAAGAGCTTGAAGGAGCTAAATTAACAGTTCTTGATAAAGATGGAAATGTAATTGATTCTTGGACTTCAACAAGTAAAACACATAAAATAGAAGGATTAGTTGTAGGAAAGTCTTATATTTTAAGAGAAGAAATTGCCCCAGATGGTTTTGTTAGAGCTACTGATATAGAATTCAAAGTTGAAAATACAAAAGAAATTCAAAGAGTTACAATGATAGATAAAGTTGTTGATATGACTAAAAAGAATATTGCTAGTGATGAAATTGAAGGTGCTAAAATGCAAGTATTTGATAAAGAAGGCAATTTAGTAGATGAGTGGATTTCTAGTAAAGAAGCACACAGAATTAGTAATTTAGGGGAAGGAGAGAAATATACTTTACACGAGGAAATCGCTCCAAATGGCTATGTTATTGCAACTGATATTGAATTTGAAGTAACATTAGATAAGGAAACACAACACGAAGAAATGATTGATAAAATTGTAGATATGTCAAAAGTTAATATTGGTGGAGATGAAATAGAAGGAGCAAAAATACAAGTATTTGATAAAGACAATAATCTTGTAGATGAGTGGGTATCTGGAAAAGAGCCTCACATAATCAATAATCTTAAAGAAAATGAAACATATACACTTCACGAAGAAATTACTCCAGATGGATATGTAAAAGCAACTGATATTACATTCACAGTAACACTAGATAAAGAAACGCAACACGAAGTGATGATTGACAAAGTTGTTGATGTAACAAAAACAGATTTAACAAATGGTGAAGAACTTGAAGGAGCTGAATTAGTTGTTACAGATGAAGATGGAAATATTATTGATAAATGGACTTCAACTAAAGAGCCTCATCATATTACTGGATTAGAAGAAGGTAAAAAATACACATTAACTGAAATTACTGCTCCATATGGATATGAAATTACAGAATCTATCGAATTTGAAGTTTCTTTAGATAAAGAAACTCAATTAGTAGAAATGAAAGATATGCCTATTTTAAAATCAGTTAGAGTTGAAAAATTAGATAAAGATACAAAAGAACATATTAAATCAAACAAATTTGTATTTGGAATCTATGAAGATGAGACTTGTACTCAACTTATTAAAGAAGTAGGAGCCAATGAATATGAAGGAACTGCATTATTTGATGAACTTCGCTATGGAACATACTACATTAAAGAAATAAAAGCACCTACAGGATATAAATTATCAGACCAAGTTGTTAAAGTAGAAATAAATGACAAAGGTGTATTTGCAGATGAAGTTTCATTAGAAGAAAAAGATGGTGTTTATAGCTTTGAATATTACAACTCTTTACTTCCAAAAATTCAAACTGGAAATGAAACAAATTATATTTTATTAGGGAGCTTAGCAGTAATTTCTTTAATAGGAATAATTGGAGGAATTATAGTATTAAGAAAAAAACATAATGAAAGATAATATTGAGTGGGTGAGATTCCCACTCTTTTTTCATTTATGGGAAAAGAGGTAATTATGATTGAGAGCAATGTAATATACAATTTTGAGGATTTTAGAACTATCATATCAAGTAAAGCTAAAATAGGCTCTTATTATTTATTATATAATGATTACTATTTTGAAGAAGTTGATAAAAATACCAATCTTCCTAGAGATACATTTACTATTACTGGAAGATTTGCAAAATCATTCAACATAATTAAATATATGAGTTTTAAAGTTAAAGATAATTATTCAACAAAAGAATTATATGAATTTATTGAATTATCAAAACAACATACAAAAATACTTCTTACAATATATAATACAAAGAAAAAGGAATGTTTTTTGTTGTTTATAAGTAATAAAGATGATTCAAAGTTAGAAAAAGAAATTATAAATTTATTAGAAATGGAGAAATAGGTTATGCAACAACAAGTTAGAATTATAACAACAAAAAAAGGATATGAAGAAATTATGAGTTTTTTACAATCTCATAATAATAAAAAATTAACAAAAGATATAATAAATGACACTACTTGCAAATATATCAACGATATATATTTTTTTAAGTGGGATAATCCTAAATATTTTAGACTTTTAAAAAATTTATTAACTGTTATTATCAATAAAAATATAACACATAGGATTTGTATTATTGATAGAAATTATATTAAGTTATATGATAATACTTTACTAGAAGATGAATATAAGGATATTCCAATGCCTTCAATGATTTGCGAATTCAATGATAAAGAAACAATAAGAATGTTAAAACTAATTGATAATGGAGGTAATGATAATGAGTAAATCAGATATTAGAATAGTTACAAGTATAAATGGTTTTGAAAAGTTAAAACAGTTTGTAAATAGTTATATAAATAAAAATATGAATGATGATTCAATAAAGAATCTTTTAGAAAAATGTGATTTACAACACAGAAGCAATAGACAATGTTATTTTGGTTGGAATAAATATAAAGGTTGGGAAGAATACACTAATAGTAGTGTAGTAGCAATTATGGAAGGATTGAGATTTTTAAAAGAAACAGATTATTCTTACAGGTTTTATAGACTTGGCGAGGATAAAGAAGATTATGATGAACATCATTTTGATTCTACAAAAGAAGGGGAGCAAAATTTAGAATATCCTAATATTACAAGAGAATTTGATGATAGATATATTGTTGATATTTTATATCAAGAAAAATACAATACTTTAGAAGAAAATAAGGAAGAAATTGAGATATGAGTATTTATGATGAAATATTATCAAGTTCGAGTATAGTTAATATTCTTGAATATTATGGATTAAAAGTCAGTAGAAATAAATGTACTTGCCCTTTTCATAATGATACACATCCTTCTATGATGGTAAATACCAATAAAGGTATTGCCAAATGTTTTGCTTGTGGCTCTGGAGGAAATGCAATATCATTCATACAAAAGTATGAAACTGAAATCAATCACAATTCTATTAGTACATTAGAAGCAATGCAAAAGGCAATAGATATACAACATCTAAACATTGCTATTCCACAAAATAATAGCGTATCGCTAACCGAAGAACAAAAGAGAAAAAAGTTATTATCTAATATTCTAAAGGATGCAATTAGACTTTCAGAAGATGAATTAGAAGTAAATAATATTAAAGGGAAAAAAACACTCGAATACTTACATAAAAGAAATTTGCCAGAAGAAATAATTAAGAATTTCCATATAGGATATAATCCTGATGCTTATTATATGACTGGTAATTTGCGAAAAAAGTATAAAGTAGAAGATTTAAAGGCTGCTGGAATAACAGAAGAAGTCAATGAATATTATGGGTACGCAGATGTATTTAATTTAAGAATAACCATACCAATTTTTGATGAATTTGGTAATCCAGTTGGATTTGGAGCAAGAGGAATATATGATTCTGTAAAACCAAAGTATCTTAATACAAAAGAAACAGAAATTTTTAGTAAAAGCAAATTATTATTTAATTATCATAAAGCGAAATCTTTTGCTAGAGATTATGAAATAATAGTAGTTGAAGGATATATGGATGTTATAAGTGCTAATTCTAGGGGATTTGCAAATACTGTAGGAATAATGGGAACAGCCTTAACAAAAGAACAAATTGAATTACTAAAAAAACTAAAATGCGAAATTACTCTTTCACTTGATAATGATGATGCTGGTAAAAATGCTATGATTAGAGTAATACCAGAATTATTAAATGAAGGACTAGAAGTAAATGTATTAAATATATCAAAATTAGATGGTAAATACAAAGATTTTGGTGATTTACAAGTTGCAAATATCAAAAAAGAGGATATTTATAAAACAAAGGTGTCAGCCTTTATTTTTTTGCTTGAAAACAAGTATTTACAAGAACAAAAACTAAATACTGATAATATATATGCAATTTATAAAAAGATGCAAAAAGATGGCTTAATTAAAGATACAAAAGATATTATTCGTTTTAAAGAATATATAGTAGCCAATACGAATTTTAAGAGTGAGGAGGTTGAAGATATTATTATGCCTAAAAAAGTTGAACAATTATCCAGAGTAGAAAGATATAAAGGATTATATTTTTACTATTTTATAATGAATCATTTAAAAAAATATGCTATAGATCATCAAGATAGAATTTTACAAAAGTATCTTGAAACTAACGCATTGAGTGAAGAAATTATTGAGAAAACACTAAATAATGAAAATTATTTGAAAGATGGCGAAAACACAATAGATATTAAAAGATATATAAATGAATATATCTATACTTCGGATGATTATATAAAATTCAAAGAAGATAAAGCATTTATATTAGAGAAACTACTAGACAATGTGAAAAGCTATGATGCAGATGGTAATATAGTAGATATAAAATTAACAATAGAGCAAAAAGATATTGTATTAAAGCAATATGAGGAAAGTTTTGATTCTAGTGTAAAAGAACTAATAGAAAATAGTCCAGATGAATATGAAGAATTGTATATTGCAAACAATTCCATACAATTTGCTAGATTATTTCCTAAAACTTATGTAGAAGCAATGAAAGAACAGGCAATAGAAAGATTTAAAAATGAAAATGTTATGGAAGCAGTAAGATATGCTCTTGCATACCCAGAAGATATGAAATCTGCTTTAAGTAGAAAATATGTAAACAATGATAAGTATAAGACATTGCTTGTATTCAATAACAACAAAAATATTTTAGGATTAACTCCAGAAAATATAATTAAAGATACAAAAGAAGAATTTGAAAAGACACAGGAAATAGTAAAAGAAAAACAACAAGATGAACTACAAAATACACAAGTTGAAACTGCAAAAAGTAATAAAGATATGTCTATTTTTATCAAGTTGTCTGGTAATGAAAAAGAATCATATAAGGGAATTTATTTGCCTATTGATAGTGGAACACAAGTATTTATTCCAAAACAACTATATAGGAAAGATAATGATAAATTGCAAATATTAAGTTCTCATTCAAATTCTGCAAATATGAGCGAATATGCAATAGATGAAACACAAAAGACTAAAAAATGGATGTCAAGACTAACTTTAGATGACTTCTATCATAAATATTTTAAACTATATGAAATTTCAATGGAGAAAGAGGTGATTCCAAGTGCAAGCTACTAATAAAAGTGATGCAACACAAGTTTACGAAGGAGCTGAGAGAGCAACTAAAACAGGGATAAAAGACTTTTTTAAATATATCTTAAAACCTTTTTCAATATTTAGTTATCATTATTTTGTTGAAGGAATAAAAGCAGTCCAAAAAGATGGACCAACAAAGGAACTAGAAAAAATAACTAACTTGTCTTATGATGAAACTATTAGAGTAATGGAAAAATGTCAAAAGGATGGTATTAGAGTTGTTGCAAGTGAGAGAAAATTAACTACAGATAAAAGTGAATTTGGTAAGAAAAAATCTCTATTTCAACAAAAAAGAATAACTCGTTATGCTAGAAGATTGAAGAATTTGAGCGATTTCAAAGCACATTTTCCTAAAATAGCAAAATTTTTACATATAAATAAACTTATGTCTGTATATGAAGAAAAACAGTCAGAACAAGTAAAATCACATCAAAATAAAAGATATAATATATATTTTAATAAATCTAAACAAAGCTATATGAATGATAGAATTGCAGATTTAATTGAATATAGAACTAGAATATCAAAAGATTTATTTGATGAAAATACACAGGTTGCTATTGAAAAAGCAAAAGAAGAAGGAATGGCTTTAAATGTTCAACAACTTAAAGATCTATCTGATAAATTACACCTACACGAAATTGGTGAAGTAGGAATTGATGAGTTTACAAAAGATTTTTGTATTCATTCAATGCCTTTTTCTTCTTTTATGAGTATTCAAGATGAGCTAGATGCAGTAGAAATACCTTATGGATTACGAGTAACTGTAGATGAGGAGGAAGATAAACAAACTGCAAATGTATATTTTGAAAATAAACATTTAGAAAGATATTCAGAACTTGGATTTAACAATGCAGGACAAATTCGAGTATATGGATCAGACAATAAAAATCTCCAATGGAATATAAAATCGCAAGATGAGCTTATTTCTTTTAAAACTAAAGTTGGAGAGCAAGAAAAACAAACTTATGAAACATTAAGTGGTAAAAATTATATTATGAAAAGAAATGAAAATGAGTGTATTTGGACTGTTCTTAAAAATGATGTAAAAGAACTTGCAGAAAAGGAAAAAAAAAGAAATGTAGTGAATGAGGATTTGGAAAAGCATAATATATTTGAACAATTAGAGAAAGAAGTTGCAAAATCTAATACTATTACAGAAGATAAAAATATTGAAATAAATATAACAGATGAAAAAGAGGTAGGTGATTAGAATGGAGAATTTACAAGAAAAAGCATATTTTAACATAGGAAATAGTGAATACTATGAAGGCTATCATATAAAAAATGAGCGTTGGAATGGATGGGCTAGACCATACTTTGAAAGAAGTATTGCAGAACTATTTGTAAACAACTTTTCTACAAAAGATTTTCAAATTATATATGATAAATATACAGATTGTTATATTTGTAAAACACTGGAAAATGACAAAGTTATTGCAACAGATATAGCAGAGAAAAAGACTATAAATACAAAAGATGGAACAAAAGAAGTATATGATTTTGGCTCTATAGGTTGGACTTGGGATGATTATACTTTTGATGAAATAAAAGCAAGAGAGAATATTCATATAATTACTCCAGATAAAGTTAATGAAAAGGAAACAATAAATTTAGATTATTAAAAGAAGGTAGGTGAGATAAATATGCTGGTGAAAAGAAATAAAAAGAGTTCAAAAGTAATATTTGTAATAGTTTTTGCAATCATAGGTTATTATATGTTACGAGTAACAACTCTGGTATCTAGCAATGGTGGAAATTGGTCGCTAGACTATTTCACTATTGCTTTGAATGAATTATATAAAATAAACACTCCAATAGATTTTTCAAGAAATAATATTCTTGTATCTATTGGGGTGTCTTTTTTTGCTTTAATGCTTTATGAAACATATAAAATGCAAAATAAAAAGAACATACAAGAAAATACTTATGGCTCTGCTGAATGGAAAACTGCAAAGGATATAAAAGATAAAAGAGATAAGAATTTTGAGAATAATATGATTTTAACACAGACAGAACTTATTTCTAAAAATATGAAAATTAGCAAAATGAATAGGCACGTTATTTTAATAGGTAGGCCTGGAAGTGGTAAGTCAAGATATTATTTTAAGCCGAATATCTTAAATGCAAATGGAACAATAATTGTAACCGATCCTAAACGGAGAGTTGCTTCGAGATTGTGGGTATTCATTAAAGCAAAAAGGATATACAATAAAAGTTCTTAATCTTGATGATAAATCTTGTTCTGATTGCTACAATCCACTTATGTATATTAAAGAAAATCATAATAATATTGGTTATTATGATGAAGAACATCCTATACAAGAAGATGATGTAATGAGCTTAATAAATACAATAATGGCAAATACTAAAAGCGAAAATATACAAAATACTTCTGGAGATCCATTTTGGGAAAAAGCAGAGATGATATATCTTCAAGCATTATTCTATTACACTATTCGCCACTATGATAAGGCTCATCAGAATTTTACAACAGTTTTAAATTTAATTCGTTTATCGAATCCAGATTCGACTGGTGTTTCAAATTTAGATAGACTTTTTGATAATTGGGCCAAAGATGAGCCAGAAGCAATAGGAGTGAAACAGTACAAGCATTTTAAAGTTGCAGCATCTGCACCAAAAATGATGTCAACAATTATAATGGTTGCAACTGCAAGATTAGCTTCATTTAACATTAAGGAAATTGCAAATATGACTGAAACTGATACAATGGAACTTAACAGAATAGGTATGCCATTAGATGACAATTCTCCATTATTAAAACAAATAAATAGTGAATCTAGTAAGCCTATTGGTAATGGTAAAATTGCCTATTTTGTAATAACGAAACCTAGTAATAATACATTCAACTATTTGGCTAGTATTTTTTATACACAGATATTTGAAATTATTGATGAAAATGCAAAGTTGTGTGGTGGAAGTTTAGCAACTCCACTTGAAATTTATATGGATGAGTGGTCGCAGTTAGGAGAAATACCACGATTTGTTGAAGAACTTGCATATTTAAGAGGTTTAAATGTTGGAATTACTGTAGGTTTACAATCATTAAGTCAATTAAAACAAAAGTATAAAGATAGTTGGGAATCTGTATTAGATTGTTGTGATAGCACTTTATTTCTTGGAGGTATGAGTAAAGAAACACTAGAATATTTAGTAGCATTACTTGGCAAGAAAACTTGGTATAAAAAATCATCTGGGCGAACTTATGCAAGACAGGGCTCATCTTCTACTAATTGGGATGTAGTTGGTAGAGAATTAGCCACTCTTGATGAGTTATCAAAAATGCCTAGTGGTAATTGTGTATTATTTATAGCAGGGATAGGAGCTTTCTATTCTAAACTTTATAATTTGAAAGAACATCCAAACTATTCTGACTTATATGAGCCACGAGAACACAATGGTAAAAAATTATATAATCACAAAAGAGAATTGCAATATGGTATTAACGCAGACTACAAGATATTATGCGATTCTGGTCTACCATTTGCTGTTCCTATTGAAAAATTAGAGATAAAAGAGGTTGATAAAAACGATCTGAAAAATCTTAAAAAGACTGGAGTAATCCAATTTGAGGATTTAGTAATAAAAAAATAATTGAATAAGAAAGAGATAAATCTTGAAATTGGCTTACTTTGCTAATTTAAAAGGATTTATCTCTTTTTAATTGGAGGTAAAAAGATTATGAAAAAGATAAAAAAATTATTTAGAAAATTAAAAGAAAAATTTACTGTTATTGGAACAAGTGCAATGGGAACTTTAATTCTTGCAGAATCAAGAGTTTTTGCAGCATCTAATACAGGATCTATTGATGAATTTATAAATTTTGCTTGTGATTGGCTAACTAAAATTGGTGGCGTTATTGCTTTGGTTGGTGGTGTAATGTTTGCACTACGGATGGCAAAGGGAAGATGCAGAAGGTAAATCAAGAGGTTTAATGACACTTATGGCTGGGTTTATGCTAGTTGCAATAGCACAATCTAAAGGAATATTTGGATTATAAGGAGGAGAAATAATTGGATGGAATTATAAGAATTCTATATAGTTTCAAATTTACAGTTTTCGGAATTGAAATAGATAGTGGAAATTTAATTGGTACAATAGAGAAATTAACAAATTTTTCTAGTGTTAAGGGAATCAATATTTGGTCTATTGGAAAAACTGTCAATGATGTTATCGTTCCAATAGCATTAAGCCTTTTAATACTTTTCTTTATGATTAACCTAATTAAGAAATCAATGGAAGTTGAGAGAATAAGTTGGGAACGAGTAGTAATGGCTTTCGTTTCATTTCTTTTACTAAAATATTTTATTCAACACGGATACGATTTCTTATCTAGTATTATGAATATAACAAATGACATTTTTGTTAGTATTACACACGCCATAAATAATAGTAATTCTTCAATTAACATTGCAGATACTTTAATAAATGCAGTACCAGATGGATTTGTAGATAGTATTATGACCTATGGACTGTATTTAATACTATTCATTCCATTTATGACAACAATAGTACAAATTTTAACACAAATATTTTTAAGAGTAGTAAAACTAATATTATGCTTTGCCTTTGCTCCAATTCCTATTGCACTTGCTGCTGATGATGAAGGTAGAGGCAAAGCAATTCAATATTTCCTTTTTGCAGCAAGTGTTGGATTAGAGGCAGTAATTATATATTTAGCAACAAATATTTATTCTATTGGACTTGCAGGATTAAGTAGTACAGTAGGCTCGACTAATGCAATATCAACAATAGTTGCGATGCTATTTTTAAATGGAATGTATTTAGCAGTAATACAATATGCAAGTCAGTTTGCAGAGAAATTAACAGGAGGTCATTGATAATGGATAATATAGAAATTACAGTATTTGATGAAATAAAAGATTATAAAGAAAAGATATATTTCTTTAATATTAGGCAATGGATATTTGCAATTTTAATTATACTTACAGTTGTTCCTACATATTTAATTTTAAAAGATAAAATTGGAGAGGAAGCAACAAGTTATATAGTTATTGCAATAGCTGGAATTTTAGGTTTCATAGGATTTGTTAAAATACACGAATTACCAGCCGAAAAGATAATTCCTTACTGGTTTAGACACTATTTTCTTTTTGCAAAGCCTATACATTATATAACTGATGAGGAGTATATGCTTCAACATCAAAAGAAAAATAAGAAAAAATCAAAAAAGATTGAAAGTTCTAAAACTACAAAATCTGAAATTAAAGAAATAAAAAGGAAACAAAAACAAGCAAAGATGCTTGAAAAGGCTAAAAAGAAATATGGAATAAAGCTGGAAAACTCTAAACAAGAAATTATAAAAGAAGAAACAGAAACAAAAGTAGACAATATTAAAGAAACTAACAATTCAAGTAAAGATGAATTATCAGAAAAATTATCAAAACTATCAAAAGAGCAACAGGAAGCACTTTTGAAATTGTTGGAAAGGTAATACAATGAAAAGACAATGGGAAAAAGCATTATTAGAATATTATCTAAATAATTACAATGCTAAATGGATTCGTGTTTTTCATAATAAGCATCCAATTTTAGCAACAAAGGTAATATTTTATACTAAATTTAAAAGATTAGTAAAGAAACAGCCATATTGTGGCGAATTAACTTATACAAATTTATTTAATAGATTAAAAGAGGGAGATTGGTATAACATTGCCAATCTCCTTAAAGATTATAAGGAGGAATAACATTGAAAAAGGTAAAAGAAAGTAAAAAAGATAAAGAAAAAAATGAATTTTTTTTATTTACTATAATAAGAAATATTGCAAATAAATATAAAATTGCAAAGCCAAGAACTACTCCACAAATTATACGTACATTTTTCAAAGACTTTAATGAAAAAAATTCAATTATACAATTAGATGATACGCATTACTCTGTTTGTTTTGAATATCAAGACATTTCATTTGCAAAAGCAAATTATGAAGAACAAGAAAATATTTTTCTTAAATGGGTTGGATTCCTACATTCTTTTAATTATAACGATCATATTCAAGTTATTTGTTTTGGAACACCAGTAAAAACAAATGATTATAAGCAAAATTTTATTTATAAAGACAATAACCTAAATGAGAATGAATCTAAAGTTGCAAATGAATTTAATTCTCTTATTGAATTATCAATAGGAGATAAAGAAGAAATTTTATGTGAGAAAAGACAAGTTGTAATTACAACAAAAGCAGAAAATATGAAAGAAGCACAAGATATATTTCTTCAATATCAACTAAAATCAGAAGAAAAATTTAAAGAGTTAAAATCCAAGATAACAAGAGTAAGGCTATTAGAAAGATTAAGTTATTTATATAATATATTTAATGAAAAACTACCAGAAGAAAATGGAATTAATAATTTTATTCAATATGCAAAAGAAAATGGTTTGAGTATTTATGATGTTCTTGCAGCAAAGAAAGATGTTTCTTTTAGAGAAAAGAATTATATAAAAATTGGTGAGAATAAGTTTATAAGAGTGGTATATGTTAGTAAATTGCCAAAATCAATTACACCACGATTTTATAATAGAATAACAACATTAAGCAACTATAATATTATAACAACTTTGAATATTACTCCAGAAAACCCAGCCAAAGTAATAAAAACAGTAAATAAGAAAATCTCTGGAATGAAAACTGAAAGATTAGAAAAAATTAAAAAAGCTAATAAAAACAATTACTCTTATGAGGCAGTATTAGATGAAAAACTAGAGGATTCAATAAGTGATGCACAAGAATTACGAGATGCACTTCAAAAGAAAAAACAAAAACTATTTACTAATAATGCTCTAATATGTATTCAAGCAGATTCTTTAAAAGAATTAAACAAAGCTACAAAAGTAGTAAAAGATATTGCAAGTGAATATTCAATTATAGTATATAATTTGGATTGGCAACAATTAGAAGGATTACAAAACTGCCTTCCATTTGGTTGGAATAATTTACAAATACAAAGATCATTAACTTCGGAATCTACTGCTACCAATGTTCCTTTTAACACAAAGGACTTGATGCACCCAGATTCTATTTTTTATGGAATAAATCTTGTTTCCAAAAATCCAGTATTCTGTGATAGAAAGAAACTGCTAAATGGAAATGGATGTGTTCTTGCAACTTCTGGAGCAGGAAAATCATTTTCAATAAAACTCTTAATAGAACAAGTATTACTACGATACCCAGAAGATGATGTATGTGTGATTGATCCACAACGGAGAATATTATCCTTTAATTAAGGCTTTTGGAGGGCAATCATTAAGTATAAGCACTAATGCAAATACTTATATAAATCCATTTGATAGTTCTTTGCAATATGAAAAAAATGATAAAGAAGCAATTAAAAGTAAATCAGAATTTGTACTTGCTTTTATAGAATCACTTTTTTCAAGATTGTCGGAAGAACAAAAAACGATTGTTGATAGATGTACTAATAATATTTATGAGGAATATCAACTACATAATTTTAATGAAGAATATGAGCCAGACTTTAAGAGATTTTATAATGAATTATTAAAACAACCAGAAAATGAAGCAAAAAATCTTGCATTAGTTATTGAAAGATATGTAATAGGGGGAATGGATATATTTTCAAAGAAAACTAATATAGAAATAAAAAATCGCTTTATTGCCTTTGATATATCAGAACTTCCACCAAGCATCCAAAAAACTGGATATTTAGTTGTATTAGAACATATTATGAACAGACTTCACAGAAATAAAACACTTGGAAAACATACCTGGATATTTATTGATGAGTTCCATATATTACTTGCAAATCAATTTTCTAGTGAATATATTGCAAAAATTTACAAAACAGGAAGAAAAGAAAATGCAATACCTACAATTATTACACAAAATATTGAAGATGTAATAAAGAATGAGGATGGGCGTAAGATATTATCTAACTCTGAATTTGCTATGATTTTAAAACAAAAGCCTTTAGACTTACCACCAATTTCTAAAATATTTGATATTAGTGATGAGGAAGCAAGATATGTAACAGATTCACCAGCAGGACAGGGAATTATTGTGTTTGGTGATGATAAAGTTATTTTTAGAAATCAAGTGTCTAAAGATTCGTATATATATGAACTAAATCAAACTTCAAATATGCAAATAAGTAGAGGATAGACTATGGCAAATGATAATAATAAGGATATAGCAAATTCTCTTAATAAATATACAGATTATGCTCATAAAGGAACAAATTTAGCATTAGATAGTGTAGATAATATAAATAAATGGTATGCAGAACAATTAAATAAAATAACAGAAAGTGATGTTGATAATTCAAGACTTGAAACTGGAGTCCAGAATATTACAGAAGTAACTAATAATAGTGAAAGTAATGAAAAACAAATATCAACAAAGGTTATACAATACGATGAAATTCAAACTAATAAAGATAATCACAATAAAATAATAAAAACTAATAAAATACAAACTGCATCAGAAAATAAAGATGTATTAGCAGATAATACTGAAAATAGCACAAATGCAACTGCACTAAACAAAAATAACAGTAAATTACAAACTTCTAAAAGGATTGCTACAGCTATAAAAGGAGCTAAATTTATAAATAATTCTGCTCAAAAGGTTATAAGAACTGGAAAAAATATAAACACAGGATTAAATGAAAATGGAACAACTGCTTTTGAAGGTACATCAAGCCGAATAATGACTAAAGCTATAAAAAAGGTTTCTAATAAAACATCTAAAAAGATTACTAAAGAAACAGTTAAATATACTAAAAAGGCTACAAAGAAAATAAGCAAATTTAGTGTGAAGTTAGGAAAACAAGTAATATCTAAAACTACTAATGTTATGATTAAGTTAATGAAATTATTAGTAAAATTAGTAGCAAGTGTAGTAAAACTAATTTTATCTATGCTACCAGAAATTGCACCTATTCTTATTATTATAGTTGTTATAGCTGCTTTTTGTAGCTTTTTTGGTATTGGAATGAGTGAAGATACAAAGAAAAACTATGAAACATATATGATAAATACTCAAAATGAGTATGACAAAACTACAGTTGAATTTTATAATTCTGGGAAAATAGTTGATGGAACAATAGAAGGTAAAGGTATGATTAACTGGAAAGCACCACTTTCTATCGTTCAAATGCTAAATGGTGATTTGACATTTGATGATGCAGAAAAAGAATTACTTGGGAAATTTAAAGATGCTGGATTGTTTGAGAAAATTACAGATTCAACTTATACCTATGAAAAAGAAATTGAAACAACTAACAGAGATGGAACAGTAACGAAAACAAAAGTAACAGTTACAGAAAACAAGAAGATTGTTAGTAACCCATCGTTAAATTCCTATATTGATTGGTGTAATAGTAATTTTAATGTAATTAACAATTACAAGAAAAAGAAAAAGGTAAAATATGATTCTCACCAAACTAAATTTACAGATGATGAAATAGAACAAATAAAATTATTATATAATTCTAATTCATTTTTTGAATTATTTAGTGCAGATTTTCAAACTACTTATGCTTATTTGAATGTAAGTATTGGAGATGAACAATTAAGTGCTATATATCAAGAATTTCTAAAAAATGCTGGTAAAAGATATTTAATGGATCACAGTAATTTAAAATATGAAGAATGTATGGATTATTATGATTGTTCTTCTTGGGTTATACATTGTCTTGCTCACACAGGAATTATAACTATACCAAATACTGGAGCACAGGGAATTTATAATGGATATTGTAATCCTATAAATGTAGATGATAGACAAGCTGGAGATTTAATATTCTTAAAAGATACATACGATACTGGACAGCCTGGAAGTATATCTCATATTGGAATATATATGGGAACTTTAACAATCAATGGAGATACTGCTGAATATGTTATAGATACTGGAGGAAATCCATCTGGAGTTAGAATAAGAAAATATAATAATGGATGGTGGAATGGACCAAACTTTTATGGATTTGGAAGATTGAAACAATAAAGGTGATTATATTGAAAAAGATATTAAGAATGTTTTTATTAAGTATGTTGTTGGCATTTTTGTTATTTGTAACAATATGCTTTGAAGATTTGAAAGTAAGAATGGGTATTATAATTTTTATGTACTCATTCTCTTTTTTTATAATTATGAAATATGAAGGAGGAGTACAAATGGCTGAAAGTAGAATAAAAATAAGAGCTACTGCAAATGAAATAAATAAAAATTTTAATGAAACTCCATCAAAATATTACAACATTAAATATTTTAAGGGAGAGAAATACTGCGAAGGCAAAGATGATGTTCCAATAGTATTTGAAACATTGATAAGACATAATGAAATAGGAAATAGAAGTATTGAAAGAAGTTCACCATATACTCTTGATACACTAGAAAAAACTCTTGAAAAAAAAGTAAAAGATTATGAGAAAGAACAAATGATAACAAAAGATGACAATGAATATACAGATATAGAAATATAGAATATAGGAGGGAGTTATATGGGATATAAAAAAGAATTAGGTGTTAAATGGTATATACCAATGACAAAAAGAGCATTTGGAGAAAGTACAGTAGCAACAAGTGATTTGATTGAAATGCTATCAAAAGAATACTTAACTATTGAAGATGTCTATAATGCAATAAATTACGATCCAGATGCAAAAAAAATTGTAAAATACTTTATTGATAAAGGTTATAAAAATTATGTGTTTAGAGATTTCTTTAGAAATACGCCAACATATAGAAAAGTAGAAAATGGAGAAATTATTACTATAAAACGAGAAGAATTAAAGAAACATTTGGATATAAATAAAGATGAAAACAATTATGAATATGACTATTAGGAGGTGCATTATGGATAATACAATTCAAATGAATTTGTTTGAGTATTTTTTTGATAAAGAACAATTTTCTATGAAAGATGCAACAGAAGTAGTAAAAAATATCAGAAATATGCAAGTGAATAACGAATCAATCCGAGCCCGTATTTATGAGGGAGTAGAAAAAGGAATATTTACTAAAATAACGAGAGGTGTATATAAAGTAACAAGTCAGATAGAGGGAAAAGATAATACTTGTTTACTTATAAATGGAGATGGTAGAGATTTATCAATGATAAAGGATAAATCCATTGATGGTATAATTACAGATCATCCATACGATTTACAAAAGGCTTTAACTGGTGGTAATAGAAAATTTGCTACATTTGAATTATTTAGATATGAAAGTAATGACTTTAAAGAAAAACAAAGGGTATTAAAAGATGGAGCTTTTCTTGTTGAGTTTCTACCAGAGGAATCGGAAGTAAACTTCGATTACTTATATGAAATTAAGAAAATGGCACAAGAAAATGGATTCAAATATTTTGCTAAAGTTGCTTGGAAAAAGGGCAACTTTATTTCTAATACTGGAAGAAAAAGCAAGAATGTTGAAGATGTTATGATTTTTAGCAATGGGGAGCCTAGAAGTTTAAAGTTAGATGCAAAGAAAAATTTAGCAATAGCAAATGAAAATAATTTAGATGTAAAAGGAAAATCATCTTATGAGGTCAGAGATATGTTGCAAGAAAATAATCTTGATGTTTATTATATGAAAGGAACTGCTGGGATGCTTCCAACTGCATTTGATTATCAACCTAAAAATTCAAAAAACAAAATTATGGAAGCAGAAAAGCCAATAGAGTTGATAGAGGAGATAATTGAATACATTTCAAAACCTTATGAAACTTTATTGGATCAATATGCAGGAAGTGGCAATTTCGTAATAGCTTGTTATAACAAAAAGAGAAATGGGGTTGCTATAGAAAAAAATAAGGAAATGTTTGAAAAAATGAAAGATAATATTGAAAGTAATTTAGATGTTAAATTTATAGAAATGGAGGAACAAGAAATTGAGATATAAAGGTAAAATAAAAGAATTAAATCATATTGTTGTATCTGATCCAACTTATGAAAGAAATGTTTGGTGCAGATATGAAAAGAATAATCTTAATGAAAGAAATTGGGAAATTGATATTGATATTTATCCAGTCGAAACACCTATAAATGATGAGATTTCTGTTAAGGGAACAGAATTCTATTTGTTTTTATATAAAGATAAAAGAATTTGTGAACTAAAAGATAATGGTACTATAAGTTATTTTAAAGGAATTGAACTTAAAGAAACTGATATTGGTATGGATACAGCTTGCGTTGCTCTAGGAATAAATGATAAAGCAAAAGAAATAAATGATTCACAAGATGATTGGAAACCAGAATTTGCATTAAATACATTAACAGATGGAATATTTGGAACAGTTAAAGAAGGTATTGCAAAAGGAAATCAAACTGTATTTATATGGATTTCTGGATATTTAGATGAAGATACAGGCTATACAATGGATGAAATTATTGATTATTTAAAGGAACAATTAAATATTACAGAATTGGAAAAGGATTTACAAAGACCATATATCATAAAGCAAGAGAATTTATTGGCAAAAATGAGAGATATAACTTTAAAATTTAAAGAAATAACAAAAGAAGATTCAAAACTTTTACAATTCTTCAATAAAGATAATAGATTTTCTAACATATCATTTGCTGGAACTTATTTGGCTGGTATAGCAGTTAGAAATGAACAAAGAAAAGCAGGAAATTTAGAAGGAGAAATGGAAGAATCTCCATATTCTAAACAACAAGAAAATTTAATTGATGAATATACAAAATTAAGAGTTGAATTTGAAAAAACGGAACAAGAAATTGAAAATAATATGAATATTGAGATATAGGGAGGAAAAGAAAATGCACACAGGAACTGCTTTTATTATAACAAAGAATAAAGATAATAAGTTTCAAGTACAAAAATCAACAGGATTCAATAATGAAATGGAATTTAAGTGTCTTGGTAAAGTAATTTACGATATGTTAAAAAATTTAAAAGATCCATTACTATTTGATAAGATGATTAGAGATTTTGATAATAGATATTTTAAGTATTATGCTGAAATTATGACATACTCTCCAGAAGAACAAAAAACACCATATATTGATAAAGATGGTATAGAATATTTTGAATATGCTCAAACAGATAATCAATTTAAGTTTTTTAAGGATGATAATGGAGAATATATAGATAGAAGTGATAGTAATTATATAAAAAATCTTTCAAATGAGGATATAACTATTGTATGCAGTAATGGGAATTATGTTTTAAAACCTAATCAAATTTTAATTACAGATTATGATAAATGTATCAATAATATAAAAAAGGAAGTAGATAACAACATAAAAATTGATATATTAAACACAAAAGAATATATCCCTACAAGAAAAGAAAAAAATACATTAGATAATATAATAAAAGTATTTGAAAGTTTTGGCTTTAAAGTGAGTTTATTAAGTGAAAATGGAATGAATAATGGTATTGAATTTGAAACTTGGACTAATGGTGGAGTTGATATGATTCATACCATTTATTTTTTTGACAATTATCAAGATATATATGATAGAGAAAAAGTAAAGAATGAACTTGAAGAAATGATAGATAATTTCTCAATAGATGAAGAAATTGATATTTATAGGCAAGATAAAAGATACAAAGAGGCTTTTTCGATAAAAGAATCATTAGAAGATTTTGAAAATTATGAAGAAAAACTGAATGATTTATCAGATAACTTTTTAACAAAATACAATGAAATAGTTGCTCAAAAGTTTATGAAAAATGAATTAGAAAAAGAAACTACAAAAAATAACAAAAATAATATTGATATGGAGGTGTAATTTATATGGGATTACAAGATTTTGGAGAAAAAATTGGAGGTGCTAAAAAAGACCTTTGGAAAGATAGAGGACTTATGATTGATGATTTACTGGAGATGAACGATGCAGAAAAAGGCAAGTTAATAAAGAAGGATAATGTATGGAAAAAGCCAAATTATCAAGAGATGGTTAATAATGGAATACCTATTAGAGTAGTATATTTTATAAAATTGTTAAGAGATGCAACTCCTACAAAGCCAGTTATTACTTATTTTGATAAAAGCCCAGAAGCTATAAAAGGAAAGCAAGAAGGCTATATTGAATTTGTAGGAAAATTAAGAGATTATGCTATGAATTTATCTACAGAAAATGAAGTGTTGAATTTTTACAATGATTTTATGAGTGAATATGTTACTTACCGAAATTCATATTCTGTTGATATATCTCCAACAGCATCTGACTGTATAGATAGTAAGTTATTAAATTTGATGCAAATCAAAAATTTCTTAAACATAGATAGAGAAATTAAAAAGAAACAATTTTGTTATACTGATGATGAAAAGACATTAGCACAATTCAATATTTTTGAATATACAAAAGAAAATGCTGAATTTACCAAATATGATGGCAGAGATGTAATAAGACTAACAAGAGGATACGGAATATATTTTATTTATCCAAAAGAAGAATTTAGCAATCCTAATTCTTGGAAAGAAAATACTTTCTTCATTATGCAAAATGGAAAGATAGTAATCAACAATTTGGAAAGCATTGAAGAAGCACAAAAATATATATTGGATAATTTTAAGGATAATACTAAAACAACAACTCATAAAACTAGGAAGAAAGGATTTATTCCTAAACAACTTGAACATATTTCTCGTAATGGTGATGATGTTAGAAATGGAAAAGATATAACTGGAGAGGATATGATGAAAAACTTTAATTTTAAAGGTGGAGAGTTTGGAAATTGGCTAAACGAAAATGATAGACAACAGTCTTTAAATTATGGCTTTGAGGCTCTTATGGATTTAAGTAAAGCATTATCTATAACTCCAGATGATATTTCACTTGGAAATCGTTTATCTATTGCTTTTGGCTCTCGTGGAAGTGGAAGTGCTTTAGCACATTATGAGCCAGATAGAGAGGTAATAAACTTAACAAAGATGAAGGGAGCAGGAAGTCTAGCTCACGAATGGAGCCACGCACTAGATGATATTGTAGGGAAAAATTTAGGCTATAAAGGATTCTTCACAGACAATTACAGGTATTCAGATTCTACATCAGAAGTATTAAAAGATATGATTGAAACTATGAAATATAAAACAGTTTGCAATGAAGAAACAATAAAATCACAGAAGGAAGAATATGAAAAGCAATTAAATAGAATGAAAAATTTTGTTAATACTTTCTTTCCAAAAGAGCATTTAAACGAGGAACAAACAAAACAAAAAGATGAGTTAATACAAAGACTAATAGATAATTCGGAATCTGCATCAAACAATTTAGTAGAATATAGATTAAGAGGAACAGGTAATAAAGAAATTGATGAATTATCAAAACTACGAGGAGAAACTGTTGGTAGAGTTATTCCTAAAGATGAGAGGATTCAATTAGCATACTTACAGAATAGTGCTATGCAAAAGAAAAATGCTATTGGAACTCCACAAAAAATAAAAACAGATTTCTATAAAAATTCTATTACCTTTGATGATATGTTTGCTAAAACAGATCACGGATATTGGCAAAATAATCCAGAAATGTTTGCAAGAGCATTTGCTTGTTATGTATATGATAAATTAGGATATACAAGTGATTATTTATGTGGGCACGCAGAATTAGCTTTAGGTCTTGTACCAAATAAAGATGGAGAATTAGAACTAATAAAAGCATATCCAGAAGGTGAAGAAAGAACAATAATAAATGAGAAAATAGAAAAATTTATAGAATTTTTAAAAGAAAAAGAAATATTGCATAATTATAGTTTGAATAAGGCAGTAGATACTTATGATGACTATGATTATGCTTTTTAAAAAGGAGGAAAAATATTATGAGCTATTATCATATACAAAATATAGATATAGACAAAGAAAAAGGAACGATTACAGGTCAATTTGCAGACAGTAGTGTATCTCCTATGACATATTTTAAATCTGAAATAAAAGGGAAAGATATTCACGAAAAATATAGTCATTTAATGTATGACATAATTGTTGGTAATTATCATCCAAACAGTTCTTCTAAATATTATGCACTTTGTAATGCTTGGGCAGATCCACCATTAAGAAATTTTATTGGAGATTGTACTATTTTAGGAGTAGAAAGGACTTATGATAAATATAAAAATGTAATTGATGCTTTAATAAAAAACAAAGAGCCAGAAATTATAAAATCAGAAATCGAATTACACTATAAAATAGATTATGGAGAAAATAAAGATTATAAAGATTTAAGTCAAAAGGTTAGAGATGTTAGTAATTTTATGCAGGGAATAAGAAATAATAAAAATTTATCTCATAAAGATAAATTGGTTATTTTTAAAGAATTTAAAGAAAAAATTGGACTGTCAAATCCTTTAGTTAAAATGATAGGTATGGAACATTTTACAGAAATATATTTGGATTTTAATATAACAAATGATGATTATCCTTCATATAAAATTACAGTAGAAAATACAGAAACAGGAGAAATAAAGACTTATAAAAGTGAAAGTATGAATATTACCTGGATAACGGATTATGAAGAAAATGAAATGGCTTATAAAATGCAGAATTATGAAAAGAAATTTGTTGTATATGAAAAATATAAGGAATTTATAAATAAAAATATATTTAAGGAACATTCTCAAAATGATATTGTTAAATTAGAAAAATTAGATTTAAAGGATAATGAAATAAGAATCTTTTTAGATATGTTATATGAAGATGATAGAAGTAAAGACTTTAAATATGATAATAAAACTAAAGAGATAATATTTAATCATACAAAGGAAGTAGATATTACAGATGAAATGTTTGGATAAAACTACAAATATAACAACATTCAATAAAAAAGAATGTTGTTATATTTTTTGCTAGAAGGGAGGAAAAAATAAGATGAATGAAATGGAAGAATTTTTAACATTTGGTGCAGTTATAAAATTAAGGCGAAGTTATGATGATGATCTTTTTAAATTTATTGAACTTATGAAAAGTGTTGGATTTTTAAAAGAATATGCAGAATATTTTGAAAAAAGTTGTTGTTATGATAAAGAGTTCAATGAATTTTCGGAAAGTAAGTTTTGGCACTATGTAGAACTAAATAATGGAAATAGAAATGATACTTGTATTGAATTTCAATGGAGTAAAGGCTTTACTTGGGGAGATAGAAAAGATTATTTGAATTACGATAGTGAAATGAAAATATTAAATGTAGATGAACTTATAAGAGCTTGTAATAAAGAATATTTATTCAAAATGAATTATGAATATACAAACTTTGAAAAAGAATTACAAGATAAAGAAAGTACATCTGATTTAGATGGCTTTTTAGATTTTTATGAGTGGTCTATTACAAAATATCCAGATGGGAAATATAACATAAAAGATGAACAATGTAATACTTTTAAATTTGATGAAAACACTACACTTAATGAAATTATTGATAGAGTTTACTTTAGAATGTTTGACTATTTTACAGATGAAGAAGATATTGAAGATCTTATGAAAGAAGATTCTGAATATGTAAAAAAGAAATACGAAAGTTATATGAAAACTGGAGAAAAACTACATCTATTAGAGCAAGAAAATAAGAAACATTATACAGAGTGGTTTCAAGAAATTATAAAAGAAAATGAATTAAAAGACACTATTGAAATCAACAATGATATGTGAAAAATTTTAAGAAGGGAGTTACTAAAATGGATGAAAAAAAGAAAGAAAAAATCGTAAAATATTTTAGACAAATGTTAAATGTATATGACTTTCAAATAGTAATTGATATTAACAAAGATTTAGAAAATGTATTTAGATTAAATGATATTCAAAAAGGAAATCTAAATGGAATAGAACAAGAAGAATTTTATACATTGGCAGATATTATGGAACGATTAGATTCATATCATCAAGACTATGTTTATAATCCACTAGAAATGAAACAAGATGATAATGTAAAACTACAAAAAGATGATTGGGATTTAGTTACAAAAAGGTATATTGAAAGTGATACAGTAGCAGAAGTATTAAGCGAGATTCATACAAAAGAATATATTGATTTGATAAGTAAAAAAGAAAAATTTGAAATGCAAGATATTATAAAAATACTTGATGAAGATGAAAAGTTTTATAAAAGTGTTTGTGAAAAATATATAGGTACAATGTCAAAAGAAATGCTGCTTGAAATTGATAATAAGATATTACATATTTTTATTGAAGATGAGTATATAGACTTAAAAGAGAAAGGCAAGATAAATAGCCAAAATTATAAACATTATTTAGATGGGAATTTTGAAGTATATGAATATAATGTTTATCAAGAATTATATAATTCTGTAATAAAAGATGAAGTTGCTTATGATTTGAAAGATTTAGGACTATTTAATTCAAAAGGTGAGTGGGATTTTTATATCTCTTTTGAAGAATTAAAGAAAATTGGATATGGATATAAGGTAAAATATCACTATCCTTTAATTGAAAAATATGCAGTATCAAAGGAGAAAATAGTTGACTTTTTCAATCATTTTTCATTAGAACAACTAGATGAGTTCGAAGCAACTTTGCATTTATATTTTGAAACAGATGATATGTATTATGATAAAGAAACTTTAGAATTACATTCAAAATCTAATAGTAATTATAATTCAAATATAATTTGTTTAGCAGAGAAAGCTACAACCTATGAGGATTTTATTGAAGATTATAAAGAACATTTTCCAACTGATTATGATTTATCTCTTTCAAAAGTTATTGAATATTTTAGAGAAAATGAAATAAAAAACTTAATGGATTATGGAAGTGATAAAGATGAAGGATTATATCATTTATCTTCTATGTATAAAGAAATAACAGATAAATTAAATATAAAATATTTTGATGTAAGTACAAGAGATAAAGAAGGATCTGATGGAATATTTATAACAACAATATTATTTGAAGATAAATCGGAAATAGAAGTTGAAACAAGTGCTTGGAATGGTATAAAAGCTGTAACAGAAAATGTGTTATCAATTTATGAAAATTATGAAAATTATGAAAATTTAAAAGAAAAATTAAATAAAAATGATGCTAAAAATGAAAACGAATTTGAGTATGATTTTAATTAAAAAAATTGAATGAAAGTGGAGTAGAAAATGCTCCACTTTTTTCAAGAATTAAAACAAAAAATTATCTCCCAGCGGGCAAAATGGGTTTTAGGGCTTTTGCCCTAAACAGCGAAAAGGGTGTCAAAACACCAAGCTGGCGAATATTGGGCATTAAAAATGATCCTCAATATTCGGAGCAAATAAATTGCTCTGGATTTCTTGTCCTACGCTTCGCTAGTACAAGAATATTTTTAATATAGAAATAGAATATATAAGAGTTAAAAAATTGAAGTTAAGGAGGAAAATTGTTATGGATAATAAAGAAAATAATATGTATTTTAAAACAAAGTCATTAGGCGATTTAAAAATTTTAGCATTAGTAGATAATTATGCTTTAATTGAGAAAATGTACGATGCACCAGAAAAATATATTATAGCAAATGGATTTGATATGAAAAGTAAATCTTGGAATTTTGGCAGCTATTATGAAGAATTTAAGGAAGCATTAGAAGATTTTACAGATAGGGTATTATCTAATAGGCATATAGAATCAAGTAAACAAACTATGCTAAACAAACTTTATGATTTAGGAATCACAATGAAAGAATTAACAAATGATTTGGATAATAGTAACATACAACACGAAATAGTACATTCAGATAATGAAGTAATTGACTATGAAAATGAAATATAAGAAAAGAGGAATATATTTATGGATAGTCAAAATCAATTAGATAATATTTTTCTATCGTATAACAAAATATTAAAGCGATTAAAAATCAATAATATTACAACTAAAAACAATAATGAAATTACACACAAAGATTTAAGATTGGCTGTATCAACTATGTTAAGAAAGCATCCTAATTGTAGATGGCAAAGCAATAAGATTAAAAGTAAAAGGTATTTTATTTTAATAGAAGGATATTTGTGGATCAGATATGTATATTTTCAAAAAGAAAAACCTTTAATTGATGCTGACATTGAATTTTTTGAAAGTCGAATTAAGGAATATGAAAAATTATTAAATATAAATTCTAAAAGTCTATTTAATGAAGATATGTATGTGAAGAAATTAGAATCGTATTTTAATAGATCAAAGCCAACTATAAAAAGAGCCATTTATAAAATGGTAAAAGTAAACACAAGTTATAGATATATTAAAGATAATGAATTTGTGATTTCTAAAGAAGGAATTAAGTGGTTATGTAAAAACTGTTTCAAACAAAAGTATTTAGAATTATTAGAACAATATAAAATGGAATTAACAGAGCGATATATTAAAGCAGGCTACATATATGATAACTTTTTTTATCTAAATTGAAAATTGAGAGGAGTGATTGTAATGGAATTGAATTCAAAGCAAAGAAGGGAAAGTATAAAAGTTTGGTTATCAAAAGAAGAACGAATATTAGTAGAAGCAAAAGCAGAATATTATGGATATAAAAGACTTGCACCTTATGTTAGAGATGCAGTAATTTATGAAAATGTTACTTATGTCGATTTAAAGAGCAAAGAGGAACTATATAAAGCATATTCTGATAATACAGAACAACTAAAAAAAATCGCAAAAGAAATAAGGCATATAAGTAGATATGCAACACAGTTATCAAGTGAGGAATTAAAAAACTTAACGAACACTATGTATGGAATATTAAGGAATCAAAAATCAATGATTAAACTTATTGATGAAAAATTAGATTTAGATGTATGGAAACAAATAAATCATACAAAAGTCGAAGGAGTGGAGGATAATAAGCAATGCCAGTTACAAAAAGATTAGCACATTTAGGAACTGCGAAAAATTTAATTGAATATATTTTGGATGAAAAAAATGATGGAGCAAAAGTTGGATTTACAAGTAGCTTAAATTGCAATATAAATACTGCATATTATGAATTTAAAGATGTTCAAAACAAATTTAAAATGACAGGAACTAGATCAGCATATCATATTATACAAAGTTTTTCTCCAAAGGATAAAATAACTGTAGAACAAGCAAATGAAATTGGCTTGAAATTATGCAAAGAACTATATCCGAATTATCAATGTGTAATATCCACTCATATTGATAAAGGACATATACACAATCATATATCTGGTGCGCCCATAAGGGGCAAAGTAATTCCGTATTAGCAATACGGCAGACGCGAGATTTATGTCTGTGGTCAATGGATAACCTAAAAGGGAAACCTTGAGGGGACAATAGCACTCCATTAAAGTTATAAGTTGACAAACTATCATGTCACGACTGAATAGCAAGACCAAAAGTTCATATAAGGATAAAAGCTATACTGCTTGAACAACAGTCCAAAGGGCATTTGTGGTGGCTTCAACAGAAGATAGTTATAACTGTTGTATCACATATCCTACGTTATCAATGGACAAATGAGGTAGGCAAGTCGAATATGTGACCTATTTGCATAAGCATAAAAGGACGAAAGTTGTATCCGATAATGGACAAGCTAATTACTTTGTATCTAAATGGGGATTACCTAAGTTGAAATGCTAAAACTTGTTTAGCTATGAGCAAAAGGCTTTGAATATTCAATAGGGTAACGGAGCTTTCGTAGTAGTCTGAGAATGTTAATGGCATTTACATGGCGAAGGAAAGCAGTTTATTCACTTCAATATAAAAGAAAGGAAGGTGCGAGAGGCACTATGAGAAATCCAGAAAATGTATTGAACAGTTTGCAAAAGCATTCTAATTCAAAAGATTACACCTATAATAGGTTATATCGAAATATGTTTAACAGAAATTTATTTCTACAAGCATATCAAAATATTTATTCTAAACAAGGCAATATGACAGCTGGTACAGATGGAAAAACAATTGACGCAATGAGCTTAGAGAGAATAGACAGAATAATTGAAACACTAACAGATGAAAGTTATAAACCTCAGCCAGCAAGAAGAATTTACATTCCAAAGAAAAATGGAAAACTTAGACCATTAGGAATACCAACTATTGACGATAAATTAGTTCAAGAGGTAGTTCGCATGTTGTTAGAAGCAATATACGAAGATAGTTTTGAAGAAATATCTCATGGTTTTAGACCTAACAGAAGTTGCCATACAGCTTTAAGACAAATACAAAACAGATTTGTAAGGTGTAAATGGTATGTAGAGGGAGATATTAAAGGCTTTTTTGATAATATAGACCACAACATTATGATAAATATTTTGCGTAAAAGAATTAAAGATGAAAGATTTATAAATCTTATACGTAAATTCTTAAATGCAGGATATATGGAACAGCAAGAACTACATCAAAGCTATAGTGGGACTCCACAAGGTGGAATAATTAGTCCAATATTAGCAAATATTTACTTAGACCAATTTGATAAATACATGACAGAATACAAAAAAGAATTTGATTTAGGAAATAAAAGAGGTTACAACAATGAGTATAAAAAGCTAGCAGAAAGAAGACACAGTTTAGTAAAAAGTCTTAGCAGAAGCAAAAACAAAGAAAAAAAGCGGAATGTTACTAAAACGAATTCAAGAATTAGATAAAATACACAAAACTATGCCATGTAAAGACCCAATGGATAGCAATTTTAAAAGATTACAATATGTTAGATATTGCGATGATTTTATCATTGGTATAATTGGTTCTAAAGAAGATGCAAGGAAAGTCAAAGAAGAAATAGGACAATTTATTCAAAACAGACTACACCTAGAATTATCAAACGAGAAAACACTTATAACTAAATCAACTAACAAGGCTAGATTTTTAGGATATGATATAAGAGTTACACCTAAAAGTAATCTTACAAAGAAAACAAAAAGAGGGATAAAAGCAAGAAATTACGGTGGACATGTAATGCTAGAAGTTCCAACAGAACTAATTCAAAAGAAACTAATCGAACTAAAATCAATGAAAATAGTAGTACAAAATAATACTGAAATATGGAAACCAATACATCGTGGAGATTTAACAGGAAGAAATGATTTGAGCATTTTAGACCAATACAATGGAGAAATAAGAGGATTTTGTAACTATTATTCAATAGCAAATAACCGTTCAAAGTTACACAAATTTAGGTGTATTATGGAATATAGTTTTTATAGAACCATGGCGTGTAAATATAGAACATCAGTTAGAAAAATAATAGCAAAGTTTAGAATAAATAAAGATATTGGAGTTAAATATCAAGATAGTAAAGGAAATGAAAGGGTACGAATATTATGGAAAGGAAGTTTAGCAAAAGACCCAAGACCACTTGGTGCTGAAGCTGATACAGTTCATAAACCTAAAGGTATTCTGAAAAGACCTAAACTGGCAGATAGATTAAATTCTAATACATGCGAATGGTGTGGTAAACATACCAGTGAACTAGAAGTACATCAAGTTAGAATATTAAAAGAATTAGACGAAAAAGAAGATTGGGCAAGATTTATGAAAAAGATTAATCGCAAAACATTAGTAGTATGTAAAGATTGCCATTCAAAAATTCATAAAAGTAAACTGCGTGAATAAATGGAGAGCCGTATACAGCGAGAGTTGTAAGTACGGTTCGGGGGCGAGTGCTGGAAAACCTAACTTAGTAATAAGTCAAGGCGTTTGGCACTTAGCCTACTAAATGCAATAAACTTGTCTGGAAAGAAATTAGAAGATAGACTTGCAAATCAAAAAGAAGGTTTGTACGGATTAAGCGATACAAGTGATAAGATTGCAGCAGAGTATGGTTGTTTTATTATGCCTAAAAAAATTTATCAGAAATCAAGAGAAAGAGATTACTATTACCAATATAAAAGGCAGACTTGGAAAGAGCAAATACAAGATGATATTGAAAAGGTTATTTCAAAATGTAATGGTATTGATGAATTATTAGATGAATTATCCATTAGAGGATATGAAATAAGGCGAGGAAAACATATTTCGGTTAAATGTTTAGGTATGCAAAGATATGCAAGAATAGATACAATAAGTTCAAAATATAGCACTAGCAATTTATATAAATTTTATAGAGATAGGACAAACATTAAATTACTAGCAATAAAAACAAATAAAACAGAATTTAATTCTATATTATTTCAAAAAGCAAATGAATCTAAAATTGCTATAGAAAAAAGTCAGTTGCAAACTAAAGGAAAAGTTTATAATGAATATCAAAAAACAAAATATCAAGAAATACAACGATATTATAAATTAAAACAACAATTAGAATATTTAGATAAATATAATATCCGAGATTTTAATGATATTGAAACAGAAATATCAATTAAGAGAGGGCAGATAAAAGATAAAAATGTTGAAATGAAAAAGAATCAAGAGAAATTTGATAAGATTCTTAAAACTACAGAGATGGCAAATGATTATATTAGACTTTATGAATTATACGAGTATGCTATATCTTATAAAGAAATAGATGAGGATTATGTATTTCCACCAGAAGTTGATATATTTATAAAATTACAAAATGATTTGAATATAATTTCTATTGATGAAGCAAAGCAGTTAATTAAAGATTCAAGATCAGAACGAATTAAGATAAATAAAAAAAGAAATGAAATATTAGAACTTCAAAGAGAACTTAATCATTTAGAAACTATAAAAGAAGAAAAATTATCAAGTAGTGATTTATACATACACAATATTAAATTTGGTGGAAATAAAATAGACTACAAAAATTCAAATGATAAAGAGTATTGTATAAATTTACCTTATACAAACTTCAAAATACATATAGATAAGAAATTTACTGCTTATAATGAAAAATATCAGTTTTATACATTATATTTAGTAGATGATAAAGAATACGAACTATATGATAAAGACAATCAAAAAATTGGAATCGCAAAGGGAACAGATTTAGAAAAACTTGTTTTGGAAAAGAAAAAAGAGATTGATTCATTATATAGTAAATAATTAAATACAAAATTCGCTCCAGATTAAATTCTGGGGCTTTTTTCGTATGCAAAGGAGGAATTACGTTATGTTAAAATTATTAAGCCTATTTACAGGAATTGGAGCTTTTGAAAAAGCATTAGAGAGATTAAATATAGATTATGAATTAGTAGGATTTTCAGAAATAGATAAATATGCTATTAAGAGTTATTGCACTATTCATAATGTACCAGAAAATAAAAATTTAGGAGATGTAACAAAGATAGAAACTGATAAAATACCAGATTTTGATCTTATGAGTTGGGGATTTCCGTGTCAAGATATTTCAATAGCTGGTAGAATGGAAGGAATAAAAGAGGGAACTAGAAGCGGATTATATTATGAAGGGTATAAAATCTTAAAAGAAAAAATGCCTAAATATAGTATAATTGAGAATGTTAAAAATTTAACAAGTCAAAGATTTAAAGAACAATTTGATTCAATATTAAATGATATATCAGAACTAGGATATAATAACTATTGGAAAGTATTAAACGCAAAAGATTATGGAGTTCCACAAAATAGAGAAAGAGTATTTATTGTTTCTATTCGTAAAGATATTGATAAAAACAATTTTACTTTTCCATCTCCAGTAACATTAAATTTAAAACTTAAAGATATTTTAGAAGATAAAGTAGATGACAAATTCTATTTAACGGAAAATGGAATAGGAAGGTTAATCAAGAAAAATAACAAACTGCTAAAAGATTGTAAAAATCCTAATATAAGTTCTTGTCTTATAGCAGGTTATCACAAAATGAGCGGAAACCAAAATCAATATATTGCAGAATCTAATAAAGTTGAAAGAGTAGCAGGATTATTTGATACAGAAAAATCAAAGCATCAAGCAGGAAGTGTATATAATCCAAATGGAATATCGCCTACACTAACTACTATGGATAATGGAGGACATAAGCAACCTTATATTCTTGTTAGAGAAGGAACAAAAAGAGGATATACAGAAGCAAGAGAAGGAGATTCAATAAATTACTCTTATCCTAATAGTACAACAAAACGAGGGAGAGTTGGAAAAGAGGTATCGCAGACAATTTTAACATCACCTAGTATGGCTACAGTTATTGAAACACCTAAACCTATATGTTTAAATAATCAAAAGAAACAACCTAGCTTACAAGACAGAATCTATGATACAGAAGGAATTGCAACAGCAGTTACTGCTAGTCAATTTAGACCAAGTATAGCAGAAAGAAAAATGTTTAATCCATATAATCGAAAAGAGATAAAAGATATTGCACCTACACAAACAACAACTTGTGGAATTACAAGTTCGAGTGCAGCAGTATTGATTTCAGAGGATGGAAATCACTTTATGAAAATACGAAAACTAACTCCTCTTGAATGTTGGAGATTGATGGGATTTGAAGATGCAGACTTTCATAAAGCAAAATCTGTGGGAATATCGGACACACAGTTATATAGACAAGCTGGAAATAGTATTGTTGTTAATGTTTTAGAAACGATATTTAAGAAATTATTAAAAGATATGTAATTAGCAAATAGCAAGAGTTTAAAATTGGCTCTTGCTATTTTTTTTGCCTTTTATTTCATTTTCAAAATAAAAAAGTCGCAAAAATAAAGACAAAATTTTACTTTTATGATACAATAAGGGCAATAATACATAAAGCAAGTATTTATATATTTGATGAACCAACATCAAATATTGATTTAAGAACAGAAAAAATGATACAAAGTATTATTGATAAAATTTCTCAAACTAGTACAGTGCTTATAATTGCCCATAGACTGGCTACAATAAAGAATGTTGATAAGATTTTAGAAATTAAAGATGGTTCTGTAAATGCTATTGTGCAATAAAATGCAACCTTATTTTTTAAAATTTCAACATATACTGTCTTTTTTCTAAATATTTAATATTGTTAATAATAAAATTATATTTTGTAAGGAGAATTTGATATGCCAGGTTATGTAATACATTTAGCAGTTGCTGAAGAATATTTAAAAAAACACACAAATAAAAAAGAAAATTATACTGAATTTATAGAAGCTATAATTGCACCAGATGATGCAGAAGACAAATCACTAACACATTATGGAAAAACAAGTTCTAAAACTAATTTATATGAATATTTAAAAGAAAATACAGTAAATACTAGTTATTCCAAAGGATATTTTTTACATTTATTGACAGATTATTTGTTCTATAATCACTATATAAAATACTTTTCTAAGGATATATATAATGATTATGATATACTAAATTCTTATCTAATACCTAAATATAATATAAAGATTCCTGAAAAAATTAAAAATAAGGCTCTTTTTAAAAAAGGCAACACAAAAATATTAAGTAAAACGTTAGTTGACAAAATTATTACTGAAATTTCTAATTATGATATAGAAGATATAATTATGCAGATAAAAGATAATCCAACAAAATGGACTCAATATAAAAAAATATAATATAAGGAGATGATATATTTGCTAGAATTAGAAGAAAATCTAAAAGAATTAGATTTAATAAAATCTAAATTAGAAAGTTTAGGTGAATCTCTTTGACATAGAAAATGTTATAAAAGAGTTGGAAAAGTTAGAAAAACAAACTATAAATCCAAGTTTTTGGGAGAATAGTAAATTAAATACTCCTATTTTACAGCAAATAAAAATATTAAAAGATAAAAAAGAAGCTTATTTTGAAATTTTTAATAATTTAGAAGCATTAATAGAAATGAATGAACTACTAGAATTAGAGTTTGATGAAGATTTATTAAAAGAACTTCTTGAAAATACTAAACAAATAAATTATAAATTAAAAAAACTAGAAATTTCAACATTATTATCTGGAAAATATGACAGTAACAATGCAATAATTACACTTCATCCAGGGGCAGGAGGAACAGAATCTCAAGACTGGGCTCAAATGCTATATAGAATGTATTCAAGGTGGGCTATTCAAAATAATTTTACTATAAAAGAACTTGATTATTTAGATGGGGAAGAGGCAGGATTAAAAAGTGTAACAGCACTAATTGAAGGTCCTTATGCATATGGTTATTTAAAAGGAGAAATGGGAGTACACAGATTAGTTAGAATTTCTCCATTTGATAGTGGAGGTAGACGCCATACATCTTTTGCATCTTTAGAAGTCTTGCCAGAAATTACACAAGATATTGAATTAGATATAAAACAAGAAGATTTAAGAATAGACACATATAGGGCCTCAGGAGCAGGAGGACAGCATATAAACAAAACAGATTCTGCAATTAGAATTACACATTTGCCAACAAATATTGTTGTTACATGTCAATCTGAACGTTCTCAGACCATGAATAAAGAAACTGCAATGAAAATGCTTAAATCTAAACTATTAGATTTAAAAGAAAAAGAACATAAAGATAAAATTGAAGATTTAAAAGGAGTGCAAAGAGACATAGCATGGGGAAGTCAAATACGCTCTTACGTATTTTGCCCATATACTATGGTAAAAGACCACAGAACAAATTGTGAAACAGGAAATGTAGAAGCTGTAATGGATGGGGAAATTAATGATTTTATTGAAGCATTTTTAAAGACAAATTTATAGTTTTGATAAAATAATTATATTAATTTTATCAAAACTATAAATTTATACATATAATGTAATATACGTTTTATATAAATATTTAAAATGTATATGTATTAATGTATAAAGAAGGTGCCAATTATGGACACAATTGTATTAAAATTTGGAGGAAGTTCCGTTTCAGATAATATAAAATTAAACATAGTTGCAGAAAAAATAATTAGTTTTGTAAATAAAGGAAACAAAGTAGTAGTTGTTGTTTCAGCACAAGGAAAAACAACAGATAAACTCTTAAGTCAAGCTCTAGAACTTGATAAGATTCCAAATGATAGAGAATTAGATGTTTTATTAAGTTCAGGAGAGCAAATGTCTAGCTCAAAATTAAGTATTTTACTTAATAAACTTGGATTTAAAGCAATATCTCTAACAGGATGGCAAGCTGGAATATTTACAAATAATACAAATCAAAATGCAATAATTGAAAGTATAAATACATCTCGAATAAATAAAGAATTAGATGAAGGTAAAATTGTTATAATTACAGGTTTTCAAGGAATTAATGAAAATCTAGATATAACAACACTTGGAAGAGGAGGATCAGATACAAGTGCAGTGGCAATAGCAGCAGCTTTAAATGCTAAACATTGCTATATATTTTCAGATGTAGATGGAGTATACACATCTGATCCTAATAAAATTGCATCAAGTAGAAAATTAAATACTTTATCATATGAAGAAATGTTAGAAATTTCAGCAGAGGGAGCAAAAGTCCTTCATAATAGATGTGTTGAAATAGGAGAAAAATTTAATATACCAATAATTACAAAATCAACTTTTAATAATAAACCTGGTTCTGTTATTAGTTATAAAATAGAAGAAAGTGGAGTAAAAAGTATAGTAAAAAATGATAACATTGTTTATATACATGCAAAAGCACAAACTTATTCTATAGAGTTATTTAATAGAATTTATGAAATTTTAATAAATAATGGCATTTTTATAAATAATTTAGCAAATAATAGTATTTATAATTTTGATATAAAATTTACAATAAAAACAGAATTTTTCAATAAATTTAATGATTTGTTAGAAAATGAGCTAAATATGATAGATTGTACGTATTTTAATGTTTCAAAAATTTCTATAATTGGTTATGGAATAATGAATAATGACAAAATACTAAAAAATACTATGAAAATAATAGAAGAAAACAAAGAACCAATTTTAAGAGTTGATTTAAGCGATTCAAAAATTGCAATTATGTTTAAAGGAAAAGTTTCTGATAATTTAGTAGAACAATTGCATAGAAAGTTAATATAAAGAATTATTCACTCATTTTTTTTGAGTGAATAATTCTTTTACATATAATTAGATTATTTTTTATTGACACGATTAACATAAGATGATAGAATATGATATATAAAAATTTTTGTAACATTAAACATTAATTAAAAAATAATTAATTTTATGGAGGGATTATTATGTTTAAGATTGGTCGGTTTTATGCAGATATTATGGCACTAAACGATGAAGTTACTGGTTCTTTATATCTTGTAATAGTCAAATTTCCAAATGGAAAAGAACTACGGTTTGTTGTAGATTGCGGTTTATTTCAAGAAAAAGAATATGAAAAATTAAATTCTGTGTTACCATTTAAGGCAGAAAACATTGACTTTTGTTTAATAACTCACGTTCATGTTGATCATGTGGGTAGATTACCTTATATGGTAAAAAAAGGATTTTATAAACCAATTTATACTACAGAAACTAACAGTAAGCTGTTACCTTATGCTTTAGGCGATAGCTACAAAGTACTTAAAACAGTTTCAAAGCGAAAAAATGTAAAATGTCTATACACTGATTCAGATGTTGATAAAACATTATCATTAATTAAACCATGTAAATATAATCAATCAATTCAAATAAATGATAATATAAAAGTAACATTTTTGAATAACGGACATCTGATAGGTGCTGCTTCTATACTTGTTCAAATTAGTTGTTATGAATGTGAAGACATTAATCTATTGTTTACTGGCGATTACAATAATAAAAATATCTTCTTTGATGTCGATCCTATTCCAAACTGGATTAAAGAATTACCGTTAACAATTATTCAGGAATCAACATATGGAGATATGAATTCAAATGAAACATATGAATGTTTTGAATCTAATATCAAAGAATGGTTATTAAAAAAGAATGGAACTGTACTTTCATTAGTATTTTCGTTAGGAAGAGCTCAAGAAATTTTATATACCCTAAAAAAAATGCAAGATTTAGGAAAACTCGATATTAATATTCCAATTTACTTTGATGGAAAATTAGCTATGAAATATACTAAACTTTTTATTAAAGATGGATTGGATATAAAGCAAGAATTAAAAGATTTTCTTCCAAAAAATCTTATACATGTTACTAAAGAAAACCGATGTAATGTATTAAAAGATACAAGTGTAAAAATAATTGTAACAACTTCTGGAATGGGTTCTTATGGTCCAGCACAAACTTATCTTCCAGAATATATTACAAGAAAGGACTCTTTGATACATTTTACAGGTTACACTGCAGAAGGAACTTTAGGAAGAAAATTAAAGGATGCTTTAATCGGAGAAATTGTAGATGTGGGTGGAGTTCTTGCAAAGAAAGGTTCTAATGTAGCATATACAACAGAATTTTCTGCACATGCAAAAGCTGATGAAATGATTGAATTTTTAAAACAGTTTAGTAATTTGAAATTTGTTTTAGTAACTCATGGTGAGCATTCTACAAAAGAAATATTTGCTAAAAGAATTCTAAAAGAAGTAAATGTTAAAAATGTATCAGTACTCGGAAGATCATATTTTTTAAGAATTAATCACTATGGCTTAGTAAAAGCTTTACCGACAAAATTCGAATAATAATTTAATGTATTTTGTAAAATGCTTAAAAGGAAGTTATCATTGTAACGATAACTTCCTTTTATTTTGTTCTAAACCCAAGTCTTCTCGCATATATTTATTTTAGGAGTTTTTATAAACGATAGGGGGAAGTTGGCTATGACTCTTGAAGAAAGAAAAAGTATAGGTTCTAGTTTTGTTCAAAATTTGATTTTAGAAAACAGAGAAAAGTTAAGTGTTTCTGGTGTTTTAGATGTACTCAGTTTTGATGATCAAGTTGTTATTATGGATACGGAATTAGGGATGCTTACTGTAAAAGGAGAGAACTTGCGAATAAATAAGTTAAGTATAGATACATCAGAAGTTATTGTAGAAGGCAGTATATATAATTTGGGTTATAGTGAAGATCATGAAGAAAATAAAGGTGGAATATTGAGCAAAATATTTAAATAAGGTGTGAGTTTTATGCAAAATTATTCTTTTAATCAAGCTTATATATTTCTAATTTTTATTATAAATGGATTATTAATAGGGATATTATTCGACATATTTAGAGTCTTAAGAAAGAGTTTCAAAACAAGTGATTTTATAACATATATGCAAGATATGCTTTTTTGGACTATAGCAGGTTTTTTAATCATATTTAGTATATATAAATTTAATAGTGGAGAAATAAGAATATTTATTTTTGTTGGCTTATTACTTGGAATTATATTTTATCTGCTAACTATAAGCAAATATTTTATAACAATAAATGTTAAAATAATCACTTTTATTTCAAGAATAATAGAGAAAATATTTATTTATCCAATAAGATTTATACTTAAAGTAATTAATAAACTAATAACTAGACCTATTACAAGCTTTTTTTACAAAATATGTCAAAATTCTAACAAGAAAATGAAAAAAATTGTAAAAAATAAAAATAAATTTAAGAAAAAGGTTGCAAACAAAGAGGATTTTAAAGTATAATGTAGAAAAATATAATATATAGTATTATATAAATAAAAAGTTGTCGTTTAAGAGCAATAATTTCTATATAAAGGAAAGATGAGTGTACAGATGAAAAAAAATAACAAAAGCAAAATTTTAAAATGGTTATTAATATGTTTATTTATTATTTATGTAAGTTATATTTTTATAAAACAACAAATAACATTAACTTCATATAGCAAAGAAAAAGAATATATAACAAGTCAAATAAATGAACAACAAGAATATAAAGATACTTTACTTGCAACAAAAGAAAGTGTAAATTCAAAAGAGTATATAGAGCAAATAGCTAGACAAAAGCTAAATATGTATCTACCAAATGAAAGAGTTTACATAGATGTTGGAAATTAGAATATCCCTAAAAATTCTTTTTAGGGGTTCAAATTATTTATTATATAAAAATTTGTCTTCTAATAACTTACTAGTATAAGTATAAAATGTAAAATTATAAAAAAGTTAAAATTCAATTTTTAATTCAAATTATATTATTAAAGTCTTTATGAAATACCCAATAAATAATTAATTAATAAAGAATAAATTAAAATATATTATAGGAGGAATATATATGGAAATAGAAAATCTTACATTAAGTGAGTTAAAAGAACTTGCAAAAAATAAAGGAATAAAAAATATTAGTAAATATAAAAAAGAAGAACTAATAGATTTATTAAATGATAAAAAAATATATGAAGCAAAAAAAGAAGATGAAAAAGTGGAAGAAGAAAATAATAATACTTCATATAAAATAACAAATGAAGATGATAAAATGGCAGAAGGAATTTTAGAAGTTTTACCAGATGGATATGGATTTTTAAGAGGAGAAAACTATTTATCTACACCAAATGATATTTATATATCACCAGTACAAATTAGAAGATTTAGATTAGATACTGGAGATAAAATAAAAGGTATTTCAAGAATGGCAAAAGAAGGAGAGAAATTCCCATCTTTAATATTTGTTGGAGAAGTAAATGGAGAAGCACCTGAACTTGCTTATAGAAGGAAAAAGTTTGATGACTTAACACCAATATATCCTAATCAAAGAATGCACCTAGAAACTAATCCTAAAGAATATGCTATGAGGATTATAGATTTAATAAGCCCAATAGGAAAAGGTCAGAGGGGTATGATAGTAGCTCCACCAAAAGTAGGAAAAACAACACTTATAAAAAAAGTTGCAAATAGTATTACACAAAATAATCCTGAAGTAGAATTAATAGTTTTACTTATAGATGAAAGACCAGAAGAAGTAACAGATATGCGTCGTTCAATTAAAGGAGATGTTATATATTCAACATTTGATGAATTACCAGAGCATCATGTAAAAGTTGCAGAAATGGTTCTAGAGAGATCTAAAAGATTAGTAGAGCAAGGGAAAGATGTTGTAATATTGCTAGATAGTATTACAAGACTTGCAAGAGCATACAATTTAGTAATTCCTTCATCAGGAAGAACTTTATCGGGAGGTTTAGATCCTGCTGCATTACATAAACCAAAAAAATTCTTTGGTGCTGCAAGAAATATAGAACATGGAGGAAGTTTAACAATACTTGCTTCAGCCTTAATAGAAACAGGAAGTAGAATGGATGATGTTATATTTGAAGAATTTAAAGGAACAGGTAATATGGAAGTTCACTTAGATAGAAAACTATCAGAAAAACGTATTTTCCCAGCAATAGATATAAACAAATCTGGAACAAGAAGAGAGGATTTATTATTAACGCCGAAAGAAAAAGAAACAGTATATGCTCTAAGAAAGGCACTAAATAGTATGCCAGTTGCAGATGTAACAGAACAATTAATAAGTCAAATGATAGAAACTAAAAACAACGAAGAATTTCTTGAAAAAATGGATAATTTTTTGCAAAGGTATAAATAAAATTTAATTTACTTTAAAGAGGGGGGAAAACCTCTCTTTTTTGCGTTGACATAATTATAAAAAGATGATAAAATAACTGCGATACAATTTATTAAAATATAATATAAAGGAGGTATCATTATGAATGAAAAAGTTTATGTATCAGAGGAGGTTTATAAATTTCTTCGGTATTTAGTACAAATAAGCAAGGATGAGTATGAAACAAAAAAAGTTTCTCCATTATGTATGCTTAAAGGTTTTCTGTATAGTGAAAACGGTACAATTTCAGATGTTTTACTAGACTACGGAGTTTTTAATAGTGAAATTGAATATTATATAGAAGATTTTATAATTACCAATGAAAAAGGAGAAAATAAAAATGTAAAAAACAAAAATACTGTAAAAATCAAAACTGTAGAAGTTATTTGTATTGAGAATGATAATGATTCTACGATTATTAAAATGCATGAATCTGTTTTTGATATAATTGTTTATGCACTTGAACTTGTTCAAACTTATGAAGAAATTGAAGAGGTAACCTTAGATCTCCTATCAATTGCTTTCATACAGAAACTTCCAACAGAATGTTCTAAAGTCTTAAGACAATGTGATGTACCTATTAAAGATTTTAAACAACAACTAACAGTTCAAAACATTATATCTAAACAAATTATTCCAAAGGAGTTACGTGGATTTTTGTCAGACATAAATCTTGAAGTTGATATAAAAAAACCATGTCAAATACTTGGTAGAAATGATGAGACAAATAAACTTTGGGATATTTTGCTAAAAAAGGAAAAGGCAAATGCTATTCTTGTTGGCGATCCAGGTGTTGGTAAAACTGCAATTGTTGAGAAGATTGCTTTTGAAATTGTTTCAAATTCTTGTCCAAAAGAATTTAAAGACTTTCATGTAATAAGTTTAAGTGTTAACTCAATAATTGCAGGAACACAGTATAGGGGAGAAGCAGAGCAAAATTTTGATGAATTAATTAAGTATATTGAAGAAAATCAAAATATTATTCTCTTTATTGATGAAATTCATACTGTTCTTGGTGCTGGTGCATGCAAAGAAGGAGAGATGGACTTAGCAAATGCTTTAAAACCAATTTTAGCACGTGGTAAAAGCAAAGTTATTGGAGGTACAACATCTGATGAATATGAAAAATATTTTTCTAAAGATGGTGCATTAAAGCGGCGTTTTAAGAAAATTATTGTAGAAGAACCAGAAATTGATGAAGTATATCCAATGATAAAAAATAAAATTGCAACATTGCAAGAGTTTCATGGAGTAAAAATCTCAAAGAAAATTATAGATGAATGCATTTTATATGCTACATGTTTTGATTATGAAACTGCAAATCCAGATAGAACTCTTGATGTAATTGATGTTGCAATGGCAAAAGCTAAAAGACGTAATGTAAAAAATGTCTCTACAAATGATATCCTTGCTACTTTTAATATGAATTTTAAAGCACTTGAAAAAATGTCAAAAAAAGATATTGAAGCTATTTGCTATCATGAATCAGGACATTTTGTTGTTTCAGTATTTTGTGACAATGTCCAAGATATAGAAACATTAGCAATTTCTATTGTCCCTGCAGATGATTATTTGGGAGTTAATGCTACGAACACCATTAAGCACAAACAAGTAATTCATACAGAATCTTACCTTAAAGAAAAGATTTCTATTTATTTAGGAGGAAGAATAGGAGAAAAACTTCTTACTGATGAATTCAGTGTTGGAGCAAATAGCGATTTAGAAAAAGCAACACAAATTGCTAAAGACTATATTTCAAAATATGGTTTATCTAAAAATATCTCTTCTAATCACATTCTTTTTGGAGAAAATGAATCAATCGCTTCTTCGTTAAGTGAACAAAGTAAAATAGCTTATGAAAAAGAAATTGATACATTAATTGCTAATTGCTATAAATCAGCAGAAAAAATAATTGGAGAACATCAAGAATTATTAGAACACATATCAAAAAGACTTTTTTATAGCCATATTTTAAGCAAAGAAGAACTTACTGAAATTGTAAAAGACTATAAGTCTAAAAATTTTATTTCATAATGAAATAAAGTATTCTTTTGTAAAAGAATACTAAAACTTCTAAACAAAGGCGTAATTAAATTTGCGCCTTTGTTTGATTATATAATATAGTATAAAATCAGAAATATTACATTGCACAAAATCAAAGTTTTGTGCAAATAGAGATAGGATCAAAAATAGAACCATATGAATATAGTCCTATTTCTGAAATCTTGCTATTCCTTTAATAAAGCCTATTTTAGCTTGTTTATCCAATAACAAACTATACTACTTTTTAATAAAATAGCCTTAAAATCGATTCTGGAGCTTCATTATTTTAGTTCATTCCTGGTTGGATTTTTTTTCATTATTGTAACCTCATAATTTTAAAAAAATTTTATATAACTTTAGATTATTTTATCAAAATTTCCTAAATCCTTATATTTCAGTATTTTGCTTGATTTTATAGACAACAAATTTTATTGTAAATATCAGAACTTGCATATAAAGTATGTTCTGTTCCTTTTATACTTGCATCTCCATGATGACTTTTTCCATCAATTCTATTTTGATTTCCTGTTTCTATATCTATTTTTGTAATTGTAATTTCTCCTATTGGTTCATCATTTACTACTACTTGTGTTGTTGTTTCATTAGGTTTTACTTCTGCTCTATAAGTTTCTGTATTTAATAAATATCCTTCTGGAACTGACTTTTCTTTTACTACATAAGTTCCTTTTTTTATTTTTTCTAATGTTATTTTTCCATTTGTTACTGCTACATCTTGATTAAATCCATTTGGTCCTGTAACATTAAATATAGCACCATCAACTAAATCCCCATTGGTATTTAGTTTAGTTAATTCTAAATTTCCTAAAAGATTTATTTTTAATTCCAAATTCATAGTTACTGGATCATTATAGTGCATTGCACAAAGTTGATTTTGTATTCCATCTCTAAATGAGAAATAAATTGTTGTATCATTATCTCTTGATTCTTCCTTAATAACTCCCCAATTTTTCATCATTTCATCTGATATTCTGTAATTTTCTCTTGTGCAATCATCATTAACTGTAATGCTCATAGTATTTTCGCCTTTATTATGAACTATTCTTATTCCCTCTGTTGTTTTATCTATACTTGTATAATCTGCTAATACTCCATTTGTATCAGTTAATATAGTTGTTTCTCCAGCTTCTACTGTTACTGTTCCATTGCAAAAACTTGGTTTTCTTTGCATATTACTTATTTTATTATTTATATCATTTTTAAAAGCTACATATCTATTTTGAATGTTTGCATCTATAAAAGTTGCATTACTTTGACCTAATGTTTCCCATATATATTGTTGTGTGAAAACATAGCTTAATCTAACTTCATAAGCCCAAGAATCATCTAAGATTCCACCATCTACTACATAGCCACCATTTTGAGCATACCATCCAAAATATGCTATCTTACAAGCTTGTTTTACTCTACTGTCTGTTGGTGTATAATATTCTCCGTTATAAACTGTTCCCGTTTCAAAAGGTACTCCATGTTCTGCACAAAAAACTGTTAGTTTTTCTCCTGTTTTATTATTTATTAATCTTCTAATTAATATTCCATTTCCACTATTATCACTATCTGTTGTAAATATTTTTGAACCATATTGTCCACCTACCCATTCTCCTGTACCAGATGCTGCAAATATAGGTTGTGCAATACTAAATATAGTTAATACTAAAAGTATTATTGATAAAATTTTATTTATTTTCTTTGTTTTTAACATTTAAATATCCTCCTTTAATAAAAAAAGAACAAGCTCTTTGCCTGTTCAATCTATATATTTTTATTTTTAATAATATAAATTTATAGTCCATTTATTGCAATATGGACAACTAAATACTTCATACCCATTTGGACAATTTTTATTATAAGTGTCTGTATCTATTTCATAATTAGTCCATTTATCGCCCCATTTCTTTAATTCTGCATTATATATTGCTTCCGCTTCTGCCTTTGAATTATACCATTTGCCATTTGAATGATTACATTTTGAAGCATTGTTGGTATTTTTATTGACATTTTCATTTGTATTTTTAGGTTCTTCTGATTTACTTACTGTTATACTATCATTTGTCTTTGTCTCTTGCTGTTTTTCTACTTGTGCATTTTGTTTTGACTGTGTTTTTGTAGTTTCTTTGTTGCTAGATTTTTCAACACTCTTCTTTTCTGCACTAGGTGTTACTTTTTCTATTTCTTGCTCTTTTGTTTTTGTTTCATTTTGTAATACTTCATCTTGGTTAGTTTCTACAATAACATTTTCATCCATGCTATTAGCTATATCTGAAATATTTTCCGTTGTATCTTTAATCTCATTTGTATTTTGTATTTCATTTACATCCTCATTAATACGTACTATATTATCTTCTTTTGCCTTCGTTTTATTTATTATTAAAGCTGTTATAACTACTGCACCTATTAGAGCTACAATTACTAAACTTATTATCTTTTTATTTTTCATAACTAATCATCTCCTTATGCCTTAATTATACTGCTTTCAAATAAAGTCGCAAATGTGTAAATTATTTATTTAATTTTTAATTTATTAAATATAATATTACTCTTTTAGTTTGTAATATAGTATGTATTTAAAAGGGATTGTAAGGGAAAACTTTGTAAAGTGTTCACACAAACAAATAGTTATATTTATTGTTACTTGTTCACACACATTATCTAGCATTTCGCTCTTGTCTTAACTTTTCTCTTTTATTGTGTTCTTCCACACATTGAATAATAAAATCTTCTACTTTACCAGACTCTTTTATTTTAGTTGGTATGTACTTTTCTATTCTTTCATTGTGTATTTTTATAAACTCTTTTTGATTTGGTTTTTCTTTATCTAATAAGTTTTCTATTTTTTCTTCAGATATAGTTCCCTCTTGCTGCATTTTCTTTAATGTAATAGCTTGACTTAAACTAGGAGAAACTTCATCATATTGTAATTTATTTAAAACTACATATTGATAATCTTCCTCTAAATAAGATAGTTCGACAGCTGGTCTAAAAGCTATTCGTTTATTATCTACTTCTTCCAATAATTCTGGTATTAGATAAGTAAGTCGAATATATCTTCTTATTGTTGCAGCACTTTCATTATTTTCCTTTCCTATAATTTCAGCAGTTTCAAACTTCCCTTCCATTGGATTGGAAGTTTCATTTTCTTCTAAATCAACTCTCTTACCTTGATGTTTCATTGCTTCCAATTTAAGTCTATATGCAAAAGCCTTTTCACTTGGTAATATTTCTTCTCTTTGAATATTACTATCTACCATAAGAATAGTTGCTTCATCATCTGTTAAGTCTTTAACTATACTTCTTATTTGTTTTACCCCTGCAAGTTCACAAGCCTTTTTTCTTCTATGTCCAGAAATCATTTCATAAGTTCCATCTTCTTTTGGTCTTACAATAACAGGTAATATTACCCCATATTCTTTTATACTCTTTACCATTTCTTGCATTTTTTCATCATTTCGTACTTTAAAAGGATGTTCTGGAAAATCTGCAATTTTACTTATATCAATTTCTTCTACTTTCTCTGCTTTTTCATAATCTCTTTGAGCTTGATTAGTAAATAATTCATCTAACTTTGGAAGTTTCATTTCTTGTTCTTGTTTTTTCATCGTCTAAAACCTCCTTTGCTAAATTTTTATAGCTTAAAGCAACAGGACTATTTTTGTCAAATTCAAATATACTTTTACCTGTCGAAGTTGATTTTGCTGTATTTATAGCTTTTGGAATTTCAGTATTATAAATCTTTACATATTGTCCATAATTCTCATTTAATGTATTTCTTACATCTTTTGATAAGTTAGTTCTTTTATCTACAAGTGTAAGTAATACTCCTCCTATTTTTAAGTTCGTATTTATTTGTTTGCGAACTCTAGTAACTGTTTTTAATAAATGTCCCATACCTTTTGCAGCTAAATATTCTCCTTGTACAGGAATTATTACTTTATCACTACAAGCTAGAGCATTTATTGTTATCATTCCTAAACTAGGCATACAATCAATTAAAATATAATCATAATTATCTCTTATATCCTTTATAGAATTTTTTAGCATATATTCTCTACTCATTGCACTTACTAAAGAAACTTCTACTGCTGATAAATCTAGATTAGATGGAATTAAATCAACTCCTTCTTTATGATGAATTATGCTACTTTTTGCATCTACTTCATTATCATATATACTATCAGACATTAATGTTCCAATGGTATTTTGTAATTCATCTTGATCATAATATCCCATACAAGTAGTTAAATCTCCTTGAGGATCTGCATCTATAAGTAATACTTTTTTACCTTGTTTAGCAAGAGCTACACCTAAAGAAAAAGTGGTAGTTGTTTTTCCAACTCCACCCTTTTGATTTGCTATTGCTATAACTTTACTCATTGGCATTCTCCTTTGCTTTTTTTCTTTTTCTTGATTGCTCTCTATAACTTACAAATTCATCATATAAATCATGTTCCTTTACATCATCTACATATTCTTCTACATTTTCTACAAAATCTTCGATAGTAGCATTTATATTAGCACATATTTCTTTATAACATGGTGCTTCATAAAGCTCTGCAAAAGAAAATGTTAAGCTCTCTGCAATTTCATCTTCAATATCTATTAGATAATACAAATTTTCATACAATGCTGGTATATCTTGTTTGAATGCATGTTTTATAGTATCTGTTGTCAACATTTGATATAAAACAGTATATAGACTATGTTCTGAAAGTTTTGCAAAATGCAATGAGTTTCTTAATCTATCTTGTGCATTTTTTATCTTTCTCATTTCTTCTTCTGTTTTATTTTCTTTTGCAATGAATCTAGCTATTTCTACCATATCTGGATCCATCCAGTTTTCATATTTGATACAATCTTTCATTGTATTAATTAACATTGCTTTTATTGTTTCGTGCAATGTTCTTTCATCTAATCCTTCTAACACTCCATCATCTAATAAACGATCTTGTATTTCATACTTTTGTTCAAAATCATAAATTGTTTTTTTCATTTAATTTTACCTCCTTAATTTTATTTTTAGAGGCAATAAAAAAGAAGCTAACTTATTTTTTAATTAACTTCTATCTGTTAGATATTATTTCAATAACTATATTTTATCTATCGATTCTTGTTTCTCATTTTTAATATATAAGTATATTATAACCTATATAGTGGTTTGTATTATCAAAGTTTTGCGCAAATAGAAGTAGGACAAAACGTCAAAATGCCCCAAACAGTATATTTCAATACTATTTGAGGCATATAACTTGTTGCTTAAAATTTAAAAATGTCTTAAAATCGATTCTCATGCGTCGTTATTTTGGCTTGTTTCTGCGTGTTTGCGGTACTTTGTAATATATTCCTAGAAGTTCTGCTGATAAAGTAAAATTTAAAGTTTTATTAATTTTTGACATACTAAAATATAGCTTTGGAATCTTAATTGATTTGTTAATTTTTTTGTAATGAATAAAAAACTTTTTTAACTGTATTTGTTCAATATATTCACCATTTCTGTCGTAATTATCTAGTATTTGACCTTCGTAAAAAATACCGTATTGGTTAATAAAAATTTTAGTTTTCTCTGTTATATTCATAACTCTTCTCTTCCCTATTTTAACTTGGAGATATAATTATTTTAATTTTATAACTTATCTGAAAATCGCTACAATTAGCTTGTTTATTGCTGTATACGTCTATTAATATTTTTATCTATTTGTTAAATTATTGTTTATTTTATTATAAAACTAATAAGCTCCCGCTCAAGCTAAGTGAACATTTTTGTAACGAAGTGGAAAAAATTTTTAATTAGCTTGGGCTTGCTTAGGGGCGTGGGGAAAGCATGTCCCCACAATGCACTAGAAATAGTCGTTTTTAGCGATTATCAGATAAGATTATAATAAAAAGGGTTATTCGAAGGGGAACTTATTTCCCCTTATCCAGAGGTATATTATCCAGAGGTGGAAAACCACCCTCTGGTAAAATATTAATTTTAAACATTGGTATATAGATTATTAAGGTCGTTATACTCTCTTTGTTCGTAGTTTTTGTAAGCCTTTGTTGTGCTTTTCTTTTTATATAATTTTTCTTTATTTTTAGTTTTTTTATTATTAGTATTTAATTGTCCTACGTTTTGTAGAGGTACATTATCAAGGGGTACATTTCGTACCTCTTGATAATTGTTAATATTAACCTCTTTGTTAATATCGATTGGTTTTTCGTAAATATCGTATATGTATTGAATTGTCTTAGTTTCTGTCTGGTTTGGGTACATTTTTGTGATTTTTAAATAGTTATTTTCTTTAAGTTCATTTAATGCACTTCTAATTGACCTTTCGCCTTCTCTACATATCTTTGTAAGTCCTGCGATTGAATAGTCCCAGTCTTCTGGAAGGCTTAACATTTTATATATAAAATTAACTTTACGCAAAATTTTTAAGTTTCAATCTTACTTAATTTTTTATAATAAGATTGAAACTGCGACTTTAAAATAAGCTATATTATATTTTGGGCTATATGAATATCTTTTATTTTCCCTATTCCCTACTCATATCTTGTTTGTTATATTTTATTTTTAACGGTTTACTTGGTTCATAACTAAAAATTTTATTTTTATCGTTTAATTCTATTATACATTCATCTCCATCTGTACAAAATTCACCAAGTATTTCCGTATCATTACATATATATATAATCTCTGAATCATCTTTATTTATTTTTAAATAAAAAGTTTTGCCTTGATAAAGAAAAGAAGAATTTTTATTATTATAAGCATCTTGTAATACATCACTAAAAGTTATTGGTTTAGTAGCTTTCTTTTTTTCAATATCTCTATAACCATCTTCTTCTATTGTATAATATGCATCTTCATCTAAAAACATATCTTTATTACATTGAGGCAAACTTTTTATTGCTTCAGATCTATATTCTTGTTTTATTACAGCAAAAACAGCTTCTGAATCATGTTTTAAAGTTCCCCATCCTTGAAAGCTTCCAGGTAAATTGCATTCATGTTTATCGGTAGCATTTCCATTTTCATCAATACGTATAAAATGGTGCCCTGTTTTTCCTGACCTAAATATAACTACATATTCCTCTTCTTTAAGCTCTGTATCTGATAATAATCTAACAAAAGGATATAGCTCTATAATTCTTAATACTTGTTCTTCAAAGGTATAATTATTTCCAGAAAATATGCATATTGGAATTTGTAAGGCGTATCCTCCGCAATTTTGAATTTGTTTCATATAATGTTCTAAACCATTAATATCTTTATTTTTATTATAGTATTCAATAGCCTCTTTTAATTGCGTATATGCTTCGATATCTATATCAAATCCTAATTTTTTGATGTAGTCTTTTAGATTTTCATATTCTAAAGTCATAATTTATCACCTCAAAATTATTATAACATTATATATGTTAAAATGTAAATTTATTTATGAATTTTCTGCTTAATTTTGGTTTGTATTATCAAAGTTTTGCGCAATAAAGTATAGGGGTAAAAATAGAACCATGCAATATGGTCCTATCTCTGAAACTCTTGCTATTACTTAATACTAGCCACATTTAACTAATATTTGTAACAACAAACTATATGTATTTTTTATAAAAAACTCTTATTTTGTAATGGCTGTCAAGTTATAGAATATAATAAATATACTATATTTGATTATTTATGTAATTTTTCTAATTACTTTAATATCATAAAATTTTTTTATATTCCAAAAAGTCAATTTTTCTTGATTTTTTCGGAATACTTCTAAATATAAAAACACTATATTATCAAAGTTTTGTGCAAATAGGAGTAGGAATAAATTTTGTAGAAATCCTTAAAATGACTAAATCTCAGTATTTGCAGCATTTTACAGACAACAAACTATATGTCTATTTCTTAAAAATGCCTTAAAATCGATTTTAGAGCGTTGTTTTTTTGAGGTATTTTTAGCAATTTTGCCAAATCCTTAAAATATCAGTATTTGAGTAACTTTATATAAATTTTATTATAAATCATATTATAAAGTAACTGTTAAGTTTTATATAAAAACTCCTTAAAAACGATTCTTAAGCTTTTAAATTATAAAATAATATAAATAATCTGATTTACAAATTTATAAAATTATCATTATGATGATATGTAAAAATTTATTTTAGACAAATGTTCGGGTTTTGAAATTTCATGTTCGTATTATAAAATTATAAATTTAACATTTACAAATTTTTTATAAATTTTAATTTTAAATTATATTTTTATGATTTTGTTTTGTAAATTTTTATATAGAAAAAATTTTGTAGGATCTCAAGTTTTAGTTTTAAAATTTTATTTTTTATTTATTTTAAAATCTCAAATTTTCAAAACTGCCCTCTCTCCTACTCTGCTCACTTTCTTAATTATAAAAAGATCCTGCATTCAGCTAGGAATCTATAATTATACTATGCTTAATTAAATACAAAAAATGATCTTCCAATATCATAGAAAGATCATTTTTTGTATTGCTTTTAAAATATGTCTCTTGTTTTTTCCATCTTTAAAGCATAAAATTGAGGATACTCGCCTTCTCCAGCAGCTTCTTCGACAGCAGGAAGCAATTCTTCGGCCGTAGCATGAATAAATGCTTTCATAAATGCTATTGCTGAAATAACAATAACTGTAGTAACTGTGAACAAAATTATAGTAGGTAAATTCATATCGACTCCTCCTAACTTTTAACAAACAATGTTTATAGTTACATTAAAATACAGTAAGCTTTTTGCTTAAACTTACTGTATTATATCACATTTATAGCTTAAAATAAATGATAGTGTTATTAATTTGCCAAGTTTTAAAGAAATTTATTTACTTCATTTTCTTCTGCATGTAGACTATTTATTGTTTTTTCAAATCCTTCACACATTTGTACTTCATCAATCAATACAAAATTATTCATTCCTTTTTTATATCTTTGACCTATATAGTCATTTAATTTGTGATATTCCTTTAATAAAGCCTATTTCAGTTGATTGTTCTAACAACAAACCATTTGATGCAATAAAATCTTTGCAAACTATCTCCAAAGACAATAGGTGCAAAAACTGTGGCTGTCCACATTTTTTTTCCTATAAATGTTTTCCGACAAACTTCACAGGTCCCATTCTTTACTCTTTTAAGCTTTATATTGTTCATAATGATAGTCCTCCTTTTGCTAATGATTTAAATGTAGCTATTTGATTAATACATTATACTATATTATAAAAATTATGTAAATGTTTTATTTCTACCTTTTGCAAGGTGAAAATTGCAATATTAATTGCAGGTTTTTTTATTAAAAATTTTAAAATTTTTTTTAACGTTAGTTTTTATGATACTTTTTCTTCTTGATAATATTCCTCAGATGTCTTAAAATTTAATATCTTTCGTGAATAATTATTTATCTATTTTTAATAATTTTTATATTTTAAATTTTCTTTTAATCTCGATTTCTATTTTTATATTGTTACTTTTCTATTTTAATTTTTATAAAATAAATATTGATAGTCTGAAAATCTACTACTTCTCCCTACTCTACTAGTTTTATCAAATTTATTCTTTTATATCTTCTTGCTGTTATGGTAGTTGATTAGATGTTTGCATTTCTTGTTTTCTTGAATTTTTCGGAATACTTCTAATCATAAAAACACTGTATTATGAAACTTTTGTGCAATTGGGCATAGGATCAAAAATAGAACCCTGCAATATGGTCCTATCTTTGAAACTCTTGCTATTTTTTATTTTATTTATTTGATACATTAGCAAATTGCATATTCATGTACTTGTCCTAAATAAAAAGGATTAGCTTTTCTTGGAGAACAATTACATAGTGTTATAGTCACACCATAATCTCTTATCCAATTAAACTAATCCTTTTCTTTAAGAACAGCTAGTATGAACAGTTAGGCTAATGTTTAACATTAACAACATAAAGTGTTGTAATCACACCTCAACTACTTTCATACATATTCTTAAAATAGAGCTATTAGGATTTGAACCTAATTATATCCCTAAATATATAGCTCTTATATAATATATCTCTTTTACATAAAAATTATAATATTATAGCTCCTAACTTTAAGCTTGAGCCTTTTTATTTTCTTCTATTTCTGGGTAAACACTAACTTGTTTTTTGTCTTTACCTTTTCTTTCAAATTTTACTATTCCATTTTCTAATGCATATAAAGTATCATCGCTTCCTATTCCTACATTATTTCCTGGATGTACATGTGTTCCCCTTTGTCTTACAAGTATATTTCCTGCAAGAACAAATTGTCCATCAGCTCTTTTGACACCTAAACGTTTTGACTCACTGTCTCTTCCGTTTTTAACACTACCTTGACCTTTTTTATGTGCCACTCTTCTCACTCCTTTCGCTTTTTTTATTTATCTCTTTTTATTAATAATCAAATTAATTTTAAGCTTCTGCTTTTTTAGCTACTTTTTCTTCAGCTTTTGCAGTAGTTTTTTTGCTACTTGAAGTTTTTACAGCTGTAATTTCAACTTTTGTATAAGGTTGTCTATGTCCTTGTTTTCTTCTATAATTCTTTTTAGCTTTATATTTGAAAACAATTATCTTTTTACCTTTACCATGTGCTACAACTTTTCCTTCAACTTTTACGCCTTTAACATAAGGATTTCCTATTTGTACTTTTCCTTCTTCAGATACTAATATTACTTTATCAAAAGTAATTTTTTTTCCTTCCTCAGTATCTAATTTTTCAAAAAAAACCACATCACCTTCTGCTACTTTGTATTGCTTTCCACAGCTTTCAATAATTGCGTACATTTAAAATGCACCTCCCTTTTTCGTATACTCGCTAATCCTAAACCAAAGGTAGCTAGTTGTTTCATAGCATTTTGTACCATGATTAAGCGGATTACAGTTTTTGATTTTATCATATTATGCATAAGTTGTCAAATTTTAATTTTAGTATTTATATACCATTTATATAATTTCATTTTATTGTCAAAATATTAGTTGATACTTATCTGTTTTTGTGTTATTATTTTTATGTTTTAGGAGGTTAATTATGGCTTTTGATGGTATTGTTACAAAATGTATTGTTAATGAATTAAATTCATCTATTTTAGATGGAAAAATAAATAAAGTTTTTGAACCTAATAAAAATGAAATTATTTTAGGTGTTTATTCAGGGGGTAAAAATTATGCTTTAAATATTTGTATAGATTCTTCTAATTGTAGAATAAATCTTACAACGCACTCAAAGCCTAATCCACAAAATGCACTAACCTATAATATGCTACTTCGTAAGCATATTATAGGTTATAAAATAAAAAATATTTCAAGTATAGATTTAGAAAGAATTATTATTTTAGACTTAGAGGGTTATAATGAATTTAATGATTTAACTAAAAAACAATTAATTATTGAACTTATGGGAAAACATAGTAATATAATACTTTTAAATGATAATCGGATTTATTATAGATAGTTTAAGACATTTAGATATTACTTCTAACTCTAACAGAGACATTATGCCAGCAAGAAAATATATTTTTCCTATATCTACTAAACAAAGTTTACTTAAAATTGATAATTTTGAAGTTTTTTCTAATGTAATTGTAAATAAATTTTCTAAAATTGATATTGCTATTTCTAATAGTTTTACTGGAATTAGTATGGCTTTTATTCAGCAAAGATTAAAAACTCTAAATTTATCTAATCAAGACTTTTCTAATAAATCTTTAAAAATATTATTTTACGATATAAAAAGTCTTCTAAATAATATAAATGTACTAACTTGCATGCAATTTATTAATGAAAAAAATAAAAAAGACTTTACCATTTGTGATACCTTTGAAAAGCAATCAAATTTAGATGTAAATTTCTTTATAGATGACTTTTATTTTAATAAAGTCAAAAATGAACTTTTCATATCATATAGAAACTCTATTTTAAAACTTATTGCTTCATATTTAAATAAATATAAATTTCGTCTAAAAAGTATAGATAAAAAGCTTTTAGAATGTAAAAATAAAGAAAAATATCAACTTTATGGAGAACTTATAACATCAAATTTATATAAAATAAAAGATATAAATTTGGATGCAATTAGTTTAGAAAATTATTACGATAATAACAACTTAATTGATATTCCTTTAGATAAGAAGTATTCTATTTCAACTAATGCAAAAAGATATTTTAAAAAATACAATAAACTAAAAAATGCTTTAGCAATATGTACTAAACAAAAAATAGATACTGAAGGAGAACTTAATTACATTGAAAGTATTATTTATGAATTGGAAAATTCAAAAGATATAAGCGATATTAATACAATTTACCTAGAAATTTCTGAAAATGATATTTTTAAAAATTCATTTAAACATAAAAGGACAAAACAAAAAGCAAATTCTAAAACATCTTCTTTAGATCCAATAGAAGTAGATATTGACGGATTTACTGTTCTTATAGGAAAAAACAATATTGGAAATGATCACTTAACTACTAAAATTGCAAGCAAAAATGATCTATGGTTTCACACAAAAGACATTCATGGAAGCCATATTATTTTAAAATTAGATAATAAAACTCCAAATGATAATATAATTAAAAAATGTGCTCAAATTGCAGCATTTCACAGTAAAGCAAAACTTTCTTCTAATGTACCTGTTGATTATTGCTATGTAAAATATGTAAAGAAACCAAATAAAAGTAAACCGGGAATGGTTATTTATACACATAATAAGACATTATATGTAGAACCTTTAAATTATTTGAATATGTGACATTATCTTTTAGGACGTAGCACGCCACGTCTCTACTAAATGTTATTATATTTTTGCTTGCATTTATAGTTTTCCAAAAATTGACTTTTTTGCTAAATTAGTGTATAATTATATGTATAAGAGTGATTTTAAGGAGGTATTTTTTATGATAGATAAAACTTTTGTATTTGGTCATCAAAAACCAGATACAGATTCAATTGCATCAGCTATTTCAATGGCTAACTTACGTAATCAATTAGGAGAAAACGCTGAATGCTTTAGATTAGGTAATGTAAATAAAGAAACTGCTTTTGCTTTAAAATCTTTTGGAATTGAAACACCTTCTTTATTAGAGGAAGTTGAAGAAAAATCAAATGTTATAATGGTTGACTCTAATGAATTTGGTCAAAGTGTTAAAGGTATTGAAAATGCAAATATTAAAATGGTTGTAGATCATCATAGAATTAATCTTCAAACTAATGACCCATTATATTATGTTGCAGAACCAGTTGGATGTACTTCAACTATTATTTATAAATTATATAAACAAAATGATGTTGAAATAACGCCTAAAATGGCAGGTATTATGCTTAGTGCTATTATATCTGACACATTATTATTTAAATCACCAACATGTACTGAAGAAGATAAAACTATAGCTAAAAAATTAGCAGATATTGCAAGTGTTGATTTATATGAATATGGTCAAAATCTACTAAAAGCAGGTACTGATATAAGTGAGTATTCAGCAGACGAAGTAATTAATGTAGATTGTAAACCTTTTGAAGGAAATGGAATTAATTTTAAAATTTCTCAAATAAACAGTGCTGATGTTGATGATGTATTTACAAGACAAAATGATTTAGAAGATGCAATTCAAAAAGATATAAAAGAAAATAACTTAGGTTTATATGTATTTGTAGTTACAGATATATTAAATGCGAATTCGAAAATTATAGCTTTAGGTGATAAAACAGATGTTGTTGAAAAAGCATTTGATGTTAAATTAAATAATAATACTGCTCTATTAGAAGGAATAGTTTCTAGAAAAAAACAAGTATTACCTAAAATATTAGAAAACATATAAAAATAAAAGCCATCGTTACATGGCTTTTATTTTTATAATTTTAAGGTATATCTCAAAAAGAACAAAATATATCAATTATGGACTGTACTTGTTTTACATTATTTACAAAATCTATGTTTTCCTATTGTTACAGTATGTGGTCTTGACCATATCCATTTGTTTGTTGCAGTTGCAGGATTAAAGTAATATATTGATCCATAACTTGGATCCCACCCATTTATTGCATCTTGTGCTGCTTTTTTTGATGTACTGTCTGGATTTAAGTTTATTTGGCCATCACTTACTGCATCAAATGCTCCTTTTTGATATATTACTCCTGACATTGTATTTGGAAAAGAACTACTTTTTACTCTGTTTAATACTACTGCTCCAACTGCTACTTGTCCTGTGTAGGGTTCTCCCCTCGATTCCCCATATATTAATCTTGCAAGTAGTGTTACATTGCTTGATGAACTTGTAGATGAAGAACTTGAAGAACTAGATGAACTATATATTCCCATTGCCTCTAATGTTTTTTTACCAGCTATTCCATCTACTGCAAGACCATTTTTTCTTTGAAAACTTTTTACTGCATTAACAGTCTGAGTTCCATATATACCATCTACATTTCCATTATAATATCCCCATCTTTTTAGTTTTGTTTGTATTTGTGTAACCTCACTTCCTCTAGAACCATATTTAGATAAAGCTTCTACTTCATTATTTGTAAATAATATATTATATATTAATAATATTCCTATTAATAAAGTTAAAATTGCTATTAAACTTCGCTTTTTGTTTACAAATTTTCTTATTTTCATAATAAAAAACACCTATTCTTTATAAAATATTTTTAAAATTATTTTATCCAAAATTGGTGTTTTTATACAAAATTAATTTTCTTATATCAAAAAATGTTATTATATGTTTTACTTGTAACTCCCAACTGCTAACAAGCTATAAGGATTAAAAAATTGAAGTCTAAATTTCCTAATCCCTATAGCTTGTAACTTGTTGGTCCCCCCGAATTGTTACCACGTAAAAATATAATAACATTTTTAATAAATTATTGAATTTTCTAAAATATTCCAACTATATTTCCATCTTTATCTATGTCTATATTATTTGCAGCAGGTACTTTTGGAAGTCCTGGCATTGTCATTATTTTTCCTGTTATAACTACTATAAATCCAGCTCCTGCATTTACTCTTACTTCTTTTATATTAATATTAAATTCTTTTTCACATTTCAAGTTTTTAGGATCATCTGAAAAAGAATATTGTGTTTTTGCAATACAAATTGGAAGATTACTATAACCTATATTTTCTATTTTTTCGATATCTTCAAAAGCTTCTTCAGTATATTCAATATCTTTTGCTCCATATATATTTTTGCAAACCTTTTCTATTTTTTGCTTTATACTGTCTTCTAAACTATATATATAATTTAGTTTAGATTGTTTATCACATAAATCAACTAGTTTTTGAGCAATATCTTTTGCTCCTTTACCACCTTTTTCCCAACTTTCAACTAAACTTAATTGTATATCTTCTTTATTTAAAATTTCTTTTAATATTTCTATTTCTTCTTTATCATCTTTTATATGTTTATTAATTGCAACAATTACGTTTGTTCCAAATTTGTTTTTTAAATTATCTATATGTTTTAATAAATTTTTACTACCTATTTTTAAAGCTTCTATATTTTTTTCATATATATTTTCTTTTTCTACACAACCATAATACTTTAGTGCTTTTAATGTTGCAACACAAACAACTGCATTTGGCTTTAATTTGGCTTTTCTACATTTTAGGTCCAAAAATTTTTCTGCTCCTAAATCTGCTCCAAATCCTGCTTCTGTTATTGTATAGTCTGAAAGTTTTAAGGCCATTTTTGTTGCAATAATAGTATTACATCCATGTGCTATATTTGCAAATGGTCCACCATGAACAAATACAGGTGTTCCTTCTAAAGTTTGTACTAAATTTGGTTTTATTGCATCTTTTAATAAAACTGTCATAGCGCCCACAGCATTTAAGTCTTTTGCAAATACTGGCTTATCTTCTTTATTATAACCAATTAGAATATTTCCTAAATTTTCTTTTAAATCTTTTAAATCTTCTGATAAACAAAGTATTGCCATAATTTCTGATGCTGCTGTTATTTGAAATTGGTCCTGCCTTGGTGCAATTGTCTTTTCTCCTGAAAGCCCAGTCTCTATTTTTCTTAGCTGTCTTTCGTTTAAATCCATACATCTTTTCCATGTAACCTTTTCTATTTCTAATTCATTTCCATAATATATGTGATTATCAATTAAACTTGAAAGTAAATTGTTTGCAGATGTTATTGCATGCATATCTCCTGTAAAATGTAAATTTATTTCTTCCATTGGAATTATTTGTGAATAGCCTCCTCCTGTTGCACCTCCTTTTATTCCAAATACAGGTCCTAAAGATGGCTCTCTTAAAGCAAGCATTGCACTTTTCCCTATTTTATTTAATCCGTCTGCTATTCCAATAGACATTGTTGTTTTTCCTTCTCCTAATGGAGTAGGATTTATTGATGTTACTAAAATTAATTTGCCATTTTGCTTATTTTCTAATTCTTTGAAAATATCATTTGAAATTTTTGCTTTATTTTTACCATAATTTTCTATATATTCTTCTTTTATATTTAATTTTTTTGCTATTTTTTCTATTGATTGTGGTTTAACATTTCTTGCAATTTCAATGTCTGTCATTTATATACCTCCTTAATTATTGTACGATTATATAAATTACAATTTTTACATCTTTTTGATATTAATTTATTTATATGTTCTAGTTGTGAGTAACAAATTAACATCGACCTCCTACATTTTTTGATTTTATTTTTTATAGTATTACTCCTGCTATTATTCCTATTAATGCTCCTACAAATACTTGCATTGGTGTATGACCTAACACCTCTACTAGTTTTTCTGTTACCTGAAGTCCGAGTTAATCCTGGTGTTTCTACTATTTTATTTAATAATCTTGCTTGTTTTCCTGCAGCTCTTCTTACTCCTGCTGCATCATACATTACTATAAATGCAAATATTAATGATAGTGCAAATATTGAGCTTGCAAATCCTTCATTTTTTCCAATTAATGTTGTAAGTGATGTTACTACTGCTGAATGAGAGCTTGGCATACCTCCTGCTCCCATTATTCTTTTAAAGTTGAATTTCTTTGTTTCGAACAAATCCCATATTACTTTAAATAATTGTATAAAAAACCATAATAAAAATGGTACATATATGTATTTGTTAGTAATAATTTGTTGTATAAAATTCATTTTTTCAATCTTCCCCTTTATTTTAATTTTCAAAATTTTCTTCTACTAATTTATCTCCATCTGAAATTAGTATTGAAATTTTCTTCTCTGCTTTTTCTAAAATTTTATTACATCTTTTTGAAAGGTTTATTCCTTCTTCAAATTTTTCTACTGATTTTTCTAATGGTAAATCTCCATTTTCTAATTCATTTGCAATATCTTCTAATTTTTTGATTGCATTTTCAAAATTTATGTTCTCTTCCATATATCCTCCTATATAAATAAATTTACTTTTCTATTTATTATATTTTATATCAGTTCATTTATAATTTCATTTTCATCATTATAATAACTATTACCCTGTATTTCATTTGTTTTATTTATTTTGTTTGCTTGTTTATATTCATATAATGTTACTCCTGAAATTATAGCCAATAATATGATTGATATTATTACTATTATTATATTTGCATTTTCTATTTTTTTACTCATTTTGTTTTCCTTTCTTTTTTATCATTGGACATTGATTTGTTATACTTTTATGTTCGTTTGGGTCGCCCATTAGCGCGACCCAAACGTTAGTTTCTAATTTATTTTTTATTATATTATTTGTGCATTTGTATTTCCGTGTGTATAATTTTATGTTTATTTTATCCCCTTTTTTCAGCTTCTTGCTGTCTTTTATTATTTGTCCATCTTTTTCTATTATTGAATAACCTCTTGAGAGTGTTTTTAGTGGACTTAAATTGTCTAGTTTTTGAACTGTGTTTTGAAAATTAGCTTTACTTTGTATTAGTTTTATTTTTATTATATTTTCTATTTTCTTTAATTGTTTATCTACATATAAATATTTTTCATTTATTTTCTGTATAGGCTCTTTAAATACTGATTTTGTCATAAATTTTTCTAGTTTTAATCTTTTTAAATCGAGTCCTCTTTGTAAAGCTATTTTGTATCTTCTATTTAATAACTCTAGTTTTTCTTTTAATTCTAATACATCTGGAACTGCAAGTTCTGCTGCAGCTGATGGTGTGGGTGCTCTTAAATCTGATACAAAATCAGATATTGAAAAGTCTGTTTCATGACCTACTGCTGATATTATTGGAATTTCAGAACTATATATTTCTCTTGCAACTATTTCTTCGTTAAATGGCCATAAATCTTCTAAAGAGCCTCCTCCTCTTGCAATTATTATAACATCTGCTAATTGCCTTTCATTCATAGTTTTAATTGCATCTGAAATTTTTATAGCTGCTCCCTCTCCTTGTACTGGTACTGGTAATAATTTTATATATACATTTGGATTTCTTCTTGTAGATACATTTATTATATCTTTTATAACTGATCCAGTTTGAGATGTTAAAACTCCTATTGTTTTTGGATATAAAGGTAGCTTCTTTTTATGCTTTTCATCAAATAATCCTTCGTGTTCTAATTTTTGTTTAAGCTTTTCAAATTCATTGTATAAGTTTCCAAGTCCATCTTCTTGCATTGCTTTGCAATAAATTTGATAAACTCCATCTCTTTCAAATACAGAAACTGTGCCAAATATTATAACACTCATTCCATCTTTTGGCACAAAATTAAGATTTGCTGTATAACTTTTAAACATTATGCATTTTATTAAAGAATTATCATCTTTTAGAGTAAAATACATATGTCCTGTATAATGATGCTTAAAATTTGAAATTTCTCCTTTTACAAGTACATTGTTTAAATATTCATCATTGTCTACTTTATTTTTCATGTATTTATTAAGCTCAGTTACACTAATTGGTTCTGGTCTCATTATTTAAGCTCCTTTTACTTTCTAATCTTCCTTTATTATATTTGCTAAAACTCCATTAATAAAAGAAGAAGATTGGTCTTCTCCATATTTTTTGGCAAGCTCTACTGCTTCATTTATTGAAACTTTAAAAGGAATTTCTTCTTCATATTTTATTTCATATATTGCAAGTTTAAGAATAGCAAGTTCTATTTTAGATATCCTATTTATTGTCCAGTCCTTTTTTAAATTTTTAGCTATTTTTTCTTCTATTATATCTTTGTTTTGAATTATTCCTTTTGAAATATCTAAAATATATTGTTTAGTTTCTTTGTCTTTATTACAATTATTTTCTATAAATACATCTATTGTTTCTTTATCTGAACTTTTTTGTATTTCTAGACTATATATTAATTTAAATGCTAGTTCTCTTTTTGCAGACCTATTCATATGTCCTCCTTATTACATTCTATCTATAAAATATTTTAGCTTTTCTTTTACTTCATATTTATTTTTTTGTACGTAGTTTCCTATAAACATTCCTAATACTATTAATATTATCCCTATAATTAGTTTAAATAGTCCTGTACATAAAATTAATATTGCTATTATTGCCCCTATTAGTGCTCCTCCAAATTCAGACATAAAGTTTTTAAATCCATCCATATTATTACCTCCAGATAATTATTTTGTATATATTTGATTATAATTGGTTTATATGTTTACAGGTCGATACACAATCGCCCCCCTATATTATTTATTGATTTTGCGTTGCTATGTTTTTTATTTTAATGTTTACCTCTTTTACTTCTAAATCTACTGTTTTCTTTATTTGTTCTTTTATTCTTGTTTGTATGTTTGCTGATAATTCTTTTATTACTGCATTTGGCTCTACATATAATTCAACAAATATCTTTAAATTGCTCTGCTTATCTAAAGTCACTCTCGTTAATACATTTTGAGTACTTTCAAATCCCTTTGCAACTCCATTTACTATGTTTACTAAAGTTTCTTTTGATACCATTAATTTCCCATTATCATTTTCAAGTAAAATTCCATTTCCTGATTTTGCTATATCTTTATCATTTGAATAATTAAAGAAAATATATTTAATTGAAAGTAAAATAATTATTACTGAAATTGCAAGTATTGTATTTGAATATGCTGAATTATTTAGAATACCTGTTATAAAAGTGTTTATTGTTCCAAGTCTTAGCCATCCAAATATCAATAAACAATTAATTACTGATATTACTAGCATTATTACCGAAAATATTGTCAGTGATATTCTTTCTAAAAATTTCATATTTTTTCCTCCGTTTTTTATTCTTCTGTTTTTTGCGTTTCTGCTGATATTTCTTCTCCTGATGTATGAACTCCTTGAACATGCACATTTACTTCTAATACTTTTAGACCTGTCATATTTTCAACAGCTTTTTTTACTCTATTTTGAATTTCAAAAGCTATATCTGGTATTCTTGTCCCATATTCTACTATTATATTTACATCTATTTTTGTATCTTTATCTCCAACTTCTACTTTAATACCTTTTCCTAAATTTTTCTTTCCACTTAATACTTCTGTAATTCCTCCAGCAAAACCACCAGCCATTGAAGCTACACCTTGTACTTCTGATACAGCTTTTCCAGCAATTACTGCTACAACATCATCTGCTATTTTTATCGAATCTTGAGTTTCAACTTCTCCTATTAATATTTCTTCGTTTAAATTTTCATTATTATTTTCTTCCATAATAATACCTCCTATTATATTTTTTATTAGGTAAATATAGTATATCAATTAAATACTTTTTTTACAACAGTTTTTAGTAAATAATGAAAAAAAAGAGAGCCTAATTTTCTAACATATGAAAATCTTAGGCTCTGCATAATTTTTTATAGAAACTTCTTCTATTTATTTTTATATTATTTATTTTTCAGAAGTTTTATTTTCCACAACTTTAGGTTCTGCCAAATTTGTGTTTTTTAATATATTTGTAGTAGTTGTATTGTTAGTTGTATTGTTAGTTGTATTATTATTTGTTGTATTATTTTTTTCTTCTTCATTTTGTTTAGCTTTGTCTGTATTTGATTTGTTATCTTTACTTTGTTCTTGAACACTATTTTTTGTTTGTGAATTTTTTACTGTATATGTTTTGTCAGTTTTCTCTATAGTAGTTTCTATTTGTGGATCAGTATCATCTACAGTAATATCTATTGTAGTATTTTTACGACATACATTTCCATTAGCATCTATACCATCATATTTTATTACTAAACCTTTTTCTAATCTATTTTTAGAACTTCCTCCCATATTAGGTATGTTAGGAGCATTTGTCTTTATAGCAATTCCAATTGCATCTATTGATTGATATGCACCACTATTTGGCTCATATCCACCTTGTCCATTTGAAACCCATCCTATAACCGATATATCAGCTGTTGTAATTGATTCATAATCCTTTTCAAGAATTGAAACTGTTCCAATATTGTTCTTGTTTGCATCTGTATTTATATCTTTATTTAAAATTTTTGAGGTTTTCCCTTTTTCATCTATTAATTGAATTGGTATTATTGTATATAATAGACCATTATATTGTTTTGCTTGATTAGTATTTTTGGTATATAAAGTTTTTGATAAATTTCCATTAACAGCACTTGTACCATTTTGAGTTATACCTACTACTTTAGCTGGTTTATTATCTATAATTGTGCCATTTCCTACAATAAATTTTTGTATAGCTTCACCATCTTGTTTTGTAATTTTTCCATCATTTTTTACATCTGCTGCTTTTATTTGTTCTTTAGTATAGGCATTTGTTGCATCATCCAATGTATATTTTCCTATTTCTAAAGCATCTAATGTAGTTATTCTTCCATCTGCATTAAAATCTCCATAAACTATAACTGTATATTTATTTCCATTTTTATTAAATGTATCACCAGTTTTTACAAGATTTGTTGCACTTGTTGTTATCTCTCCAAATTCATTTTTTATATCATTTACTGAAACTGTTTGATCACTATTTGAAAGTGCATATGGAACTATTAATTTATATCCTTGATTTTCTTCAAGTATTAATCTTGTATAAATTCCAAGTGATTTTATATTTTCTATATTAGTATTTCCTGTTTGAGGAAGAGATTTTATTTCTTTTCCATCTTCACTAATATATTTGCTATCTTCTTTTAAATTCTCAATATCATTGTTTTTTTTAGGAGCAGGTTCTATTTTTGAAACTTTTATTGTTGATTTATCTAATTTCTCTCCATTCTCTCCTAATTCTACTGTACCCCCAACAGTAAATGGTACACTATCTCCTGTAGCAATAGCTTTAAATTCTAATGTTACTGTTTTTGAGCTTTTTCCATTATAATCAACTGCTGAAACTCTTACAGTATCTTTTTTGCATAAGCTTGAATATGTACTTTCTAATGCACTTTTTGCTGAATTTGGTATATACTCATACTTTGTACTATCAAACTCTATATCAAATTGCATATTAGAAACAGGATTTTGCGTTGAAATTGTAACTTTTACAGTTTCATCTACCTTCATTCCATCTAGCTTATTTATTGATATTGTTGCAGCATTTACAAATCCTGGACATATCATTACTAATAATAAAATTATAGCTATCGTTTTTAAAAATATTTTTTTCATTTGCTTCCTCCTAAAATATTATAATTTGAAGTTTACACTTCTTTTGCTTTTATAATAAATCTCGTTAGTCCTCCGTGGATTGCATGTTATAAGTGTTACCTCTTTTCTACCATTTGTATCTTGACTTAAACAATCTAGTTCAGTTGGATTTACTGTATACATATCATAAATTTTATAAGTAACTTTTTTAGAATTTATTTTATCAATAATGTAAAATGTATCATCTATTTCTAATTTATTTAAATCTGCAAATATTTCTTTATAATTATGACCTGTAATACAAAAATTTCCCTCTTCATTTATGTTTGGTCCATAAAATTTAGTAACAGATATATTTAATGAAGAATCTGTTGTTTTATCTAGTATGTTTTTCTGAATTTCTAACTTATCAACTACTAATATTCCTAACACATTATACCCACCCATTTTTTCAGGTATATCAACATCTATAATTTCTGATGTAGTACTTATTTTATCTACAATATTTTCATAAATATTTTCATAAATGTTTTCATAAATATTTTTCACATCTTCTATATTGTTTGTTAAAAATATTACTATAACTATAATTAAGAAAAAAACTATTATCTTTTTCTTTTTTGATTTAGGTTTTTCTTTTAAATGTTTACCTTTAGAATGGTTTCTCAATAGAAATTCCCTCTCTTCTTTATTATAGGTATTATAGAATTCTTCATATTTCATTAGCAATACTATTATACCATTTTTAATTTTTTTTGTAAATATCTTTTTACTATTTTATTACATTTTTATTAAAAAAATATTACAATTCATCAAGAATTGTAATATTTCTGTAACAAACATAATTGTTGTGTATTTTATGTAATAATTCTTTTATTGTCTTTTTTCTGTTTCGGCTGATGAATCTGGTTCTTCTGTATTTACATTTTCATTAAATTTCTCATTTACTATTTTATTTGTTCCTTCTTTTTCTACTTTAGTATTAATTTTATTTAAAATAATTATTCCCATAAATACAACTATTAATATAACAATTCCTATTATTATTTTATTTTTTTTCATATTTAATTTCTCCTTTTTATTTATTTTATATTAAAGTCTGTAATTTTATTATATATATTTCCATAATAATCTTCTATTTTTAAACTATAATAACCTCTTTCAGTGATTTTTATACTTTTTTGTAATCCACCCTCTAATAAATCCAACTCTGATATTATTTCCATTGTTTGTAAATTATATTTTGTTAATTTAGCCACACCTATATCATTTATGTCTTCAAATGTAATAGTATAAGATCCATCTGAGTTCTCGCTAATTTCAACGTTTGGTGGTGTTTTATCTATGTTTAAAATTCTAGTTACTGTTTGTCTACTAATAATTGATGTTACTGTTATCTCATAAATTCCTTCTTGAGTTATTGTTATGCCATTTTCTCTGGATATTTCTTGTCCATCTTTTTTTATAACTCCTGTACAACTCTTTGACCAAATTACTTTTGTGTTATTAGAAAATGTTTTACTATTTACAAGTAATGGCATTTTTATTTCATCATCATGCATATAATAAATTACTGGTTTAATTATCAATTGTTGTAATTTATTATTTTTTATTAATGTAATAATTATTATTGCTAAAATAATAATTATTATACATATACTTATAAGTATTTTCTTCATTAAACTTTTCTTTTTCATATTTTTCCTCTCTCTATTATTTTTTTACCTATTATTATTTTAATAAAAATTAGTGGTAATTGTCAACTATAAACAATAAAAGACAAGATACTTAACTTAAATATCTTGTCTTTATTATATAGCAAAACTCTTTTATTTTAGCTGTAATTATTGTATATTGAAATCAAAAGGAACTTCATATTTTGAATTTGTAATAGTCATTGTATAATATCCTTTTCCTTTAAATGTTAATGATGCTGATCCATCACTATTTAATTTAAAGTTATCTTTAATTTCTTCTGTTGTACTAGTCCATGAAGTACTATCTAAATAATATAATGATACAGACTGTATTGTATTAAAGTCTTTTATTGTAATAGTAACATTTCCATTTGCATCTGTTGTCATTTGATATTCTGGTTTGGCATTTTTAATAATTAATGTTTTTGTTGTTATTTGTATTCCATTTTCATCAAACAATTTTATTGTATAAGTTCCTTCTGTTATAGCTCTATAGAATCCTTTAGAATAAGTTGTTGTTTCTCCATCTTTCTCAACTGTTGTTGTAAAATTCTTTGTTGCATAAATTACTACTACATTATCTCTTACTGTAAGAGTATTTGGTAGTTTAGCTTCTGTACTATCTTCTTCCTCTGATTCTATTATATATGTGATTGCAGGTTCAACTACATTTATATCAATTGTTTTCGTCCATTTATCATATATTACAGATATTTGTAATGTTCCTAATGGTTTTGCTACTTGTGGTTTATTTATTGTAGCTTGTGCTGTTACGTCTGTTCCATCTTTTCCTGAAGCCATAAGTGTTGTTACTTTTATTTGTAATGATGATAAAGACTCTCCATATACATAGCTTTTCTTAGCATTTGATGTTACTTTTATTCCATTTACAAAATCCCCTTGAGTTACAGTTATTATTACATCTATTCCTGTTACTGAATTATAATTTTGTGTATCTGTTGGTGTATATGTCACTTTAAATGTATGTTCTCCTATCTCTCCCACAGATGTAGTTAAAGCATCTTCAAAAGTAAATCCTTCTGGCAATTGTACACTAGCTAATGTAGTTCCAAATAAAGCTGATAGACCCGTTGGTACTGTGTATATTGGTGTTATCTTACTTATACTTAAGTCTCCTTCTACTTTTGTTATTGTGTAATTTCCGTCTTCATTTCCTTCTAC
>CAOKLQ010000001.1 GCA_948469315.1 uncultured Clostridium sp. | reverse complement strand
TCCTTAAGTGTTACTTTGTATAATATAATTAATTTATTTTAAATAAATAATTTTACTTTTATTATTAAAAAACTTAATTCGTTTAAAAATTACTTTCTGTATAGTATTTTAAGTTTATTTTATATCTCATAAATTTTTACCTTTATTTTTCTATTGTCATATAATGTTATTAATGTTATAATTTAATTAGATTTATATTATTTTTTCTTTATAAGGAGAACATTTATGAATTATTTATATCTAAGAGAATTTGAAGATATTATAGAAGATCTTGTTAAAAATGAAACTGTTCAAAAAATGAAAGATTATAATCATCATTGTGATGTATCTTGCTTTGAACATTGCAAGCATGTTGCATTTGTAAATTATATTATATGTAAAAAATTTAATTTAGATTATATATCAAGCACCAAAGCTGGTATGTTGCATGATTTATTTCTATATGACTGGAGAGGCTCTAGCAAAAACCTAGGTGGATTACATGCTTTTGTACATCCTAAAATTGCTTTAGAAAATGCTAATAAATTATTTGATCTAAACAACAAAGAAAAAGATATTATTTTAAAACACATGTGGCCTGTAACATTTGCTTTTCCAAAATATAAGGAAAGTTTTATTATTACTTTATCAGATAAATATTGTGCTACTACTGAAATTTTAGATTATTTTAAAAGACGTAAATTAAAAACACTATTAAGATATGCTTATGTTTTTGCATTTTTACTTTTTATTAATGTGCAAGTTTAAGGGATTAATACATTTTACAGAATAAATAATTAGATTTAAAAATTCCGTTCTCCAAGGCGTTTGGTATAGCAAATATTCAAAGTGTAGATACACATTGTAACTAAAAAAATGGTTAAATGGCTCAATGTTGAACTCGTTTTTAAATCTAATTAATTTATTCTGCTAGCACATCTACAAAAGGGCACGATGTCTCGTGCCCCTACTATTTATATTTTATCTTTAATTAACTGACCCACCATACATTTGATTCATATATGCTGAATAATCAAATGGCTCCATCGTTTGCGGATCTCCATAATCTACTCCATTTGTTTCTACTGTTATACTTTTTATTACTGGTGGAGTAACAGGACTGCTTGCTTCTGCTCCTTCAGATTCTGCCGGTTTTACTTCTGTTTCGTTTAGTTTATCTAGTACTTCCCATCCTTCTATTACTTTTCCAAATGCTGCATATGAACCATTTAAAGATGCGTTATCTTTTGTCATTATAAAGAATTGTGAACCTGCTGAATTATATCCTTCTTTAGTTAATCCCATTTGGCTGTAATCTGATCTTGCCATTGCAATTATACCTTTTTCAAATCTTAAGTCATTTTTTGTATAACCATTTTGAACAAATTCTCCTTTTATTGCATATGTTTCATCTTTATCTCCTTCTTTCAAATTAGAAAGTTTTGGTGCACCTGAACCTGTTCCTTCTGGATCTCCTCCTTGTACCATAAAGTCTTTTACTATTCTATGATATGTTAATCCATTATAAAATCCATTATTTGCAAGGCATATAAAATTAGTTACTGTATTTGGTGCTTTGTCTGGATATAACTCTAATTTTATTTGTCCTAATCCTTCTATTTCCATTGTTACTATTGGGTTTTGTGTTTTATTTGTTAATTTTTTATAATACCCAAAACATAATGTTCCTATTAATGCTATTAAAATTATTATAGCTATTATTGATATAATTTTTGTACCTTTCTTCATCTTTGTTCCTCCTTAAATTTTATTCTTTTGAAATTTCACCAAATCTTATTTGGTCTATTTTATAATTTATAGCAATCTCATCTTCTGATAATGCTCTATTATAAACTCTAAATAAATATATCCTTCCTTTGTAATAACTTGATATATTATTATTTAAATATTTTCCTATATCAAAATTTGAAGTAGAAGTTGTAATTTTATTTATATTAGATTTAGATATAATATTTTCTTTCTGACTAATTACTTCTATTGTTGCTTCTTCATAATTTAATGAATTACAATATAGTGTATTTGTAACTCCATCTAAATTTAAACTTTTATCTTCCCATAATGCATCTACTAAACTTGAATTATTATTTCCACTTAAGTCTTGCCAAATGTTTGCTTGTACATTATGATAATAATTTTCGTTATATTGTCCATCATAATATAATTCTAGCCCATCTCTTATATAAGAATACACTTGCTTTATCTCACTTTCTTGCCCTGTATCATCTCTAAATTTAAGTTCATATACTCCTGGCTCTTTTGTTTCTAATTCATAACCATTTTCTACTTTCGGAACTCTTTTCCAATTATGGCTTCCATCTTCACTATATTTGCAATAAAACAAGTTTCCATTTTCAAGATTTCCATTGCAAGTAATTTGCTCATTATCTATTATATACTTCCAAGAATACTTAAGTGGCTCAAGTTTTATATCAAATGTAACATTATCTTCTTGGCTATTTACTTCTTTTGTTGGCTTATAATATTCAACTCCAAAATCTTGCAAAGTATGTTTTCCATTTATTCCATTTTTACTATATATTTGACCTATATTAAAATTTACATATATTATATCATCTATGTCTGATAATCCTATTTTTTGATAATCTTGTTTTGTTTCTAATTTATATTGATAAGTTACATTTCCATAGGTTTCTTCTGGATTTAATATTGTTAAATCTAAATCTTCGTAATCTTGTGAATGTAAATTTACCGCTTCATTTACTTGTTTTAGCATATTTAGAAACCTTTGCTCAGCTGAAGTTTGTATTGCATCATATCCTACATATGTGGCTGTTGTTGCAAGTATTAGTGTTACGATTATTGTAATAACTAAAGCAGATAAAGTTATTCCTTTATTAGATTTCATTTTTCACCTTCTTTTGTTTATATAATCATCTATCATCTAAAAACAATTAATTTTATTTTTGAATTCCGTTCTCCAAATGGTTAAAATTCAATAAAATATTCATAAATATTATTACGGATTCTAATTATATGTAAAGCCTAGGTCGAACTCATTCTCAAATATAAATTAATTGTTTTTATAATAGAAATTCTACAATAATACATTATCAAATACAAATTGTTCTTGCATTCTTCTTAAAGATTGCTTTATCGTCCTTGCTCTTATTTCTCCAATTCCTTCAACTGCATCTAATGCTGGTATATCTGCTTCAAGAATGTGTTGGAATGATTTAAATGCTTTTACCAAATTCTCAACAATATTTGTTGGAACTCTTGGAATTTTATTTAGTATCCTATATCCCCTTGTATAAACTGCAACTTCTTCATATGTGTCAAATAATTCATATCCTAATATTTTTGCTATAATTTGTTGCCTCATCAACTCTTCATAATCTAAATTCATTATTTCTTCTAATGCTTTTTCAGGTGTTTTACGTTTCTTTGCTACTATATAATCTTTTATAATTAATAATTCTTCTTTTTCCAAATCACCTATTAACTCTTCAAGTTGCATTCCAGTTAATCTTCCTTCTGTTCCTAATTCATATATTCCACTTTGAACCTCAATTACAATTTTCATAACCATTTCTGCTCTTTGAATTGCTGTTATTACATTATCTAAAGTTACTATATCATTAAATTCGTACTCATTTAGCATACTTAGCTTATTATCAAATACTTTTTTATATTTTTCTAAAGTTTGAAGTGCTTGATTTGTTTTTGTTAATACTTTTGATGTGTCTTCTATTGAATAACGTAGTTCTCCTTTAAAAATTGTAATTACATTTCTTCTTTGAGATATACTTACAACGAGCTCTTTAGTTTGTTTTGCTGTACGCTCTGCTGTTCTATGTCTTGTACCAGTTTCTTTAGTACTAATTTCTGGTGATGGTATAAGCTGAGCATTTGCATATAATATTTTTTTAAAATCACTACTTAAAACTATTGCACCATCCATTTTGGCAAGCTCATAAAGTCTAGCAGACGTATAATCTTCATTTATATAAAAACCACCATCTACTAAATCTAAAACCTCTTTAGAATCTCCAAAAACTATTAAACCTCCTGTTTTTGCCTTTAATATATTGTCTAGCCCTTCTCTTATAGGTGTTCCAGGTGCTATTAGTTTTAATATTTTAGTTAATTCATCTTCTTTACTTGTTCTCAAAATCTTAACACCTTCCTATCTTAAACCTAAATGGTTTATCGCTTGATTTACATCTTTGACACCTATTATATCTAAATTATACTTTTCTTTCAATAGTTTTTTGTTATTTTCTGGAATTATACATTTTGAAAATCCTAGTTTTTCTGCTTCTTTTAATCTCTTCTCAATTAGATTTATACTTCTTACTTCTCCGAGTAAGTCCAACTTCTCCCATTACAACTACACCTTGAGGAATACTCTTATTTTTAAAACTTGAAGCTGCAGCTAATATAATTCCTAAATCTAAAGCTGGCTCATTAACCTTTATACCTCCAACAATATTTAAGTAAACATCTTGATTTCCTAGCATGAAGCCAGCCTTTTTTTCTAATACTGCAATTAGTAAAGTTAATTTATTATAATCAATACCATTTGCAGTTCTTCTAGGAAGTCCAAAAACACTTTGTGAACAAAGAGCTTGAAGTTCAATTAAAATTGGTCTTGTCCCTTCCATACTTGCAACAACAACTGCACCAGTAGGATTATCTTCTCTTTCAGAAATTAAAACAGAAGAAGGATCTATAATTTCCTTCATTCCTAAATTTTCCATTTCAAACATACCAATTTCATTTGTAGAACCAAATCTATTTTTAACACTTCTTAAAATTCTATAAGAAAAATATCTCTCACCTTCCAAATATAAAACAGTATCTACCATATGCTCTAAAACTCTAGGACCCGCAATGTTTCCATCTTTTGTAACATGTCCAATAATTATTGTAGTAATTTCCTTTTGCTTACACATTTTCATAATTCTAGAAGTAATTTCTCTAACTTGGCTAACGCTACCTGCAGCTGACGTAATGTCATCACTATACATAGTTTGAATAGAATCTATTATTACAAGTTTAGGCATAATACTTGTAATATTTTCTTCTATTAAATCAATATCAGTTTCACCTAAGAAAAAAATATCATCATTATTAATTTCTAATCTATCCGCTCTAAGCTTAATTTGCTCAGCAGATTCTTCACCAGAAACATATAAAACTTTACCTTCACCTTTTACTTTATTACAAAGTTGCAAAATCAAAGTAGACTTTCCAATGCCAGGTTCTCCACCAAGCAAAACCAAAGAGCCCTTAACAAGTCCTCCACCTAAAACTCTATCTAATTCATCAAAACCAGTTTTAGTTCTAGCATTTTCCTTACCTACAAACTTATTCAAAGCCTCAGCGCAAACTTTCCTTTTAGGTCCACCCTTGCTATTGGGATCATTAGAAACTTTTTGTTCAAAAAAACTATTCCAAGCACCACAAGCAGAACACTTTCCCATCCATTTAGGTGACTCATAACCACACTCATTACAAACAAAAACAGATTTAACCTTTGCCATAATTTCTCCTTTCAATTTAGGGACAGTCCCTTCTTTACATTTTTTGCTCTTCTGGGGACATACCTTTAAATGCTTTTCTTACTATTCTTACATCAACATCTAAGATCTTGGCAATTTGATATGAATTTACTCCTTTTATGTTTGATAATTTAGCTATTTCTATTATCTTTTCTTTTGTGTTATATCTTTTTATCTCTTTAATTTTATCTATTCCTATTTCTTTATCTATACATATTATTATTTCTTCATAATCTAATGAATTTTTAATTTCATATTCTAATATATCTTCACTAGTATCTGGCTGTATTATTTTTTTGTGTATTTCTTTAAATTTTAATATAGCTTTATTTCTATCTTTATCTATTAAATTATAGACATATTCTATATCTACTAATTTTTTCCTCATATTAATGTAGTCAAAATAGCTACTCCACTTATACTTTTGAGTTAATTCTATTCTTGCCTTCTCAGGATTTTGGTGAATATATTTAACTAAATTAATTAAATAATTATTATTTTCTACTGGCTTACTTTTAAACCTATTTTGAAATAAATGTCCTACTCTATCATATTTTTCATTAAAATAAATAGCATATGATGTTGCTACACTTTGAATAATTTTAGAAATAGAATTTTCATTATCTTTTATTTCAATATGTACATGATTACTCATAAGAACATATGCAAATAAAGAAAAACTATATTTTTCTTTCGCTTTTGTTAATAGATTAATAAACACAATTTTATCTTGCTCATCAAAAAATATTTCTTGTTTATTAACCCCTCTAATCATAACGTGGTATATACCACTTTTGCTAATCTCTCTACATTTTCTACTCATTTTTCATAGCCTCTTTCGATTAGCTCCCTATATAACTTTAATTATACTAATACAATTTTGCAACTTTTTCAAGACTTTTTTCATTTTTAAATTTAAGGTATGTCCCCAAAAGAACAAAAAGTGTTAATTAGGGACTGTCCCCCAGTTGCTAAAGAACAAAGGAAATGTTACTCAGGGACTGTCCTTGAGTAACATTTCCTTTGTGTATTTTTTAGATGCTATTGTTTGTATAAATAATAGAAGATTATAAACTAAAACTACTTCAATAAGATTTAAGGAGAAAACTTTATATATTAAGAAACTAAGACATAATATTATAAAATCATATACTGTGTCTGCTATAAATAGTTTTTTAATATTCATTTTTATCTTTAATAGTAATATATGAAATTCAGTTAGTGGAGTTGCAATATATAAAATACATTGAACCCATAATATAATAATAGTTTTTTTCATAATTTCATATTCAATGTTATATAATTTCAAGAATATGATTGAAAATAATATTGTTATTATTACAAATATAATATTTATTTTATTTATGTATTTATATATATTTTTTATTCTCCATTTTAGTATTTCTTTTCCTTTGCTAATTTCTGGACTAATCTGTGTTGTGACAATTCTAGATAAAGCAACAAATAAATTAGATGTAATTTTTAAAATATCGTCACTTATAGTAATACATAAGATTCCTAATACATCTACATATGAATATAGTTTTAACAAAAATATTCCTATAAAAACATTCATAAATGTAATAAAAGAAATCATCATTACTTTTTTATTAATATTTATAATTTTTGTAATATTTTCAATTTTAAATTCATCTAAAACTTTTATTTTTAAGTATTTCTTGTATGGTCTTATAAATATTATTATTTTTATCATTCTTGCAAATATCTCTATTATTGCAATTGCTTGCATATCAAAATTAGTTTTAAATACAATTATCCATACTAAAGCACTTTCAATAATAAGCGATGTAATATTTCCTATTAATATTCTTTTTCTATTGTTTTCAGAAAGTATATAATCTAAAAATGCATTAATTCCTATAATAGGAAAACATAGTGCTCTTATCACTGAATACTTACTAAAAATTGTAATAGCATTTTCTTCTTTATAATATAAACTAAATAGGCTTTTTCTATATAATATAAAAATTAACATTATACAAATAGATATTATACCTATTGCTATTATACTTAGTTTAAAAATCTTCTTTTTCTTTGTTTCTTCTTTTATAAATTTAAAATAATAATTAGCAAATATTAACGCAAATCCAGAATTAAACGCTAAATACAAGTTATTAAACTTTGAAAATATATTTTTTGATAAGAGTTCATCTGTTCCCATATAACTAATCATTATATTGGTTATGACATTTGCTATTGTCATAAAAATACCACTTATTATGATTGGAAAAGAAAATTTTAATAAATACTTCTGATATTTTTTATCTTGTCCCAATTATTTTTCCTCGCTTTCTTATCACTTTTTTCCATATAATTTATCCAATACAATTATAAACATTGCATGTGCCCATCCTAGTCCTAGTACCCATGCTGGTTTTAGTGTTTGGTTGTCTATTTGTTCTGCTATTAAACCATTTTCTGAGGCTGTTTTTACTATATAACTTAAGAGTTCTTTTACTTTGTTTGTTTCTCCTTTTTCTATTTTATACCATGCCATCCAGAGTGTTGCTATTGTCCATGGGTTTCCATTTATGTAATTGTCTTGCTCAAATCTTTTGTATCCTCCAGTGTATGTCCTTAATGTTAAGTCTATGTTTTCTATTGTGTTTATTACTTCTTTTTCTTTTGTCATAAATACTTTGTATGGTGTTACTACTCCTAATATACTTATATCCATTTTTTTGTCTTTTGCATTTCTTACAAATGTTTTTCTACTCTCATCATACATGTTTTTTAGTATATATTTTTTTATTTGCATTTTTTTGTCTTGATATTCTATTTTTTCCTTTTCTATTTTTTGCTGTTTTAGTTTGTTTTCTTTGTAATCTTCATGTATTTCATCATATATTTGCTCCATTGCTTCATATGCTGCATATATTGATGATAATGAATATAGATGTATTCCTTCACACATTTCCCATAGGTCATAACTTAATTGCATTTTGTTTTTTTCTTGCATTATGTCTTCTATGTATTTGTTTATAAATTTTATCCCTTTTTCACACATTAATAGTGTGTCTTTTAAAAATTGTTTGTCTTTTGTGTATTTGTAGTGGTTATATACTCCATATATTACACTTGCTGTTTCGTCTATTTGATACCCCCAACATGGTGCTAGTTTTCCATCTGTATAAAATCTTTGTTCCCACATTCCATTTGGACTTTGTGTATTTTTGCAAAATATTTTATAGAATTTTTCTGCTTCATCATTCATTTTTAGTATGTCTAAAGCTTTAGTTACAAATGCTGCATCTCTTGGCCAACAATATGCATATCTTCCACATTTTTGCCTTTGTTCATCTACTTCTACTGCTGCTATTATTCCTCCTGTTTTTTCATTTGATAATAGAGGAAATAGCATTATACTTCTTTTATATATTTGTATTAGTTTTTCATCAAACTCATTTTGCGGTTCTGGAAGTTTAATTGTGCTATGTTTTTTGTAGTATTTTTTCCAATATGCTATAGTATTTGCTTGTTCTTTTAATGGGTCTATTTTTTTGATTTTACTTTGATTTTCTTCTCCAAAGTATATTATTATGTCTAATGTCTTTTTTTCATTTGACTTTAGTGTTCCTATATCATAACAAATACTTGAATCTGATGACATTCCTATATAGTCTTTATCTTTTATTTCTCCTGTATATATGTTTTTGCAAGTGTCATTTATCTGATGTGAATACAGTTTTTGTTTTATTGCCATTATATTTAATGAATAATCATGTGAATATTGGATTAGTCCTTTTTCTGTGACTTTTGCTCCTACAAAGTTATTTTCTCCTGAATGTAGTTTTGAATGTATTAAAAATTTTACATCTAATTCTATTTCATTTTCGTTTTTAAATACATATCTTTTTATTAGAGCATTTTCATTTATTGATACAAAGTCTGTTTGTACTATTTTTAGATTGAAGTATGTGTTTTTTATTTGTGTTTCTAATACATTTGTGTCTTCTATATATTTTTGATTGTATATGTTGTTTACATCATTATAATTATAGATAATTAATGAGTCGTTTATTTTTACCCCTGTTTCGAAAAAATCTATGTATTGTTTATTGTCTGGTGTTGGATAATATAATCTTAATAGTTCTCCTGTTTTACTGATTGACACTAGCATTTCTTTGTTTCCAATTATGTTATCATTGTAATATTTGGTTTTCATATATTTCTCCTTTTTTCTAATTATCTATTATTCTAACAATTTGTAATTCTAATTCCTTTATTCTTTCATCTAATTTTTGTATTTGTTTGTCTTCTATGTTTTCGTTTCTTAAGTCTTCTTTTACCATTTCTTCCATGTCTGCTATTTCGTCTTTTAGTGTGTTTAGTCTTCCTAAGACTTTTAGTCTTAAGTATTTTTCTGGTGCCTCTTTTTTTATTTCTATTTTATTTGTCATCTCTACTTTTTCATCTAATTCATATGTTTCCCCATATTCTGGAATTGTAACTGGTGTATTTGTAGTTTTTAGTATTTTTTCTTTTAATATTTCTTGTCCTTCTGGCTCTCCATGTACTAAAAATATGTGTTTTGGTTTTTTTATAAATGAATAGATAAAGTTTAGTAACCACTGCTGGTCTGCATGTCCTGAGTAGCCTTCTATATATTCGACTCTTGCATTTACTGCTACTTCTTCTCCAAATATTTTTACCTTTTTTGCCCCATTTACTATTTGATCACCTAATGTTCCTTTTGCTTGATATCCTACAAATAGTATTGTGCTGTTTGGATTCCATAGATTATGTTTTAAATGGTGTTTTATTCTACCTACTTCGCACATTCCACTAGCTGAAATTATTATTGATGGCTCGTTTCTTTCATTTAATGCTTTTGATTCATCTGCTGTTTTTGTAAATTTAAGTCCAGGAAATTCTAATGGATTGTCTCCACTTTTTATTATTTGTTGTGTTTCTTCATCAAATAAGTTCATGTTGTCTTCAAATACTTCTGTTGCAGATATTGCAAGTGGACTATCTACATATACTGGTGTATTCATTAATTCCTCAAATTCTTCAAGGAAATGTTCATCTTTTGGATCTTCTTTTATATTGTTTAATTCATATAAAATTTCTTGTGTTCTTCCAACTGCAAATGAAGGAATTACTACGGTTCCTCCTTTTTGAATTGTTTCTGATACAATTTTTAAGAAAGTCTGTGCTTTATTTTCGTTTTGCATATGAAGTCTTCCCCCATATGTTGATTCCATAACTAAAAAGTCTGCATCTTCTATCATTGTTGGCTCTGCTAAAAGTGGTATATCGTTGTTTCCTAAGTCTCCTGTAAAAACAATTTTCTTTTCTTCTTCATTTTCTTTTATCCATACTTCGATAATACTTGAACCTAGCATATGGCCTGCATCATTAAATCTTATATGTATGTTTTTATCTATTTCAATTATCTCATCATATTTTTCTGGTATAAATATCTCTAAACATCTTGCAGCATCTTCTGCTGTATATAAAGGAGGAATTTCTAGTTCTCCTTTTCTTTTTCTTTTTCTGTTTTTCCATTCTACTTCCATTTCTTGTATATGTCCGGCTATCTGGTAGCATTATTGCACATAAATCACATGTTGCTTTGTGTGCATATATTGGATTTTTGTATCCTTCATTATATAGTTTTGGTATTCTTCCTGAATGGTCTATGTGTGCATGTGTAAGTAGCATAAAGTCTATTTCGTCTATATTAAATGCAAATTCTTCTTCATTTTTTAACTCATCTGTCGCCTTTCCCTGATACATTCCACAGTCTACTAAAAACTTTTTTCCTGCTCCTTCTACTAAAAAGTTTGAACCTGTAACTGTTTTTGTTGCGCCTAAAAAAGTAATTTTCATACTTTACCTCCATTTATTAACTATTTATTAATTATTTTTTATTTAATTAAATATTTTAATTCTTTTATTTAATCTAATTTTTTCAATTTTAATTTCATTTATTTCTTTTTCATATTCTATAGATTCATCATCAAATAATTTAATAATATATTTATTATCTTCTTTCTTAATAACACATTCTATATTTTCTAAATCTATTATTTTTAAATTTAATATTTCATTAAATATTTTTAAATTTATCTCTATATATTCTGAAATTTTATTTATTGCTTTTAATTCAATTGCTTTTATTGCAAGCTTGCTAATATAACTATTTAATGCTATATTTAATTCTTGAATTTGCAAAATATTTTTTGCATTATTTAATTCAAGAAATTTATAATATCTTGTAATATATATTAGATCTGTAACTTCTTTTTTTGAATTACATTTTTTTAATTTTAGATTTAAACATTGTATAAATATTTTTTGCATATTTATTATATTTTTTTCTAAACTTGTATTTTTTATATCATTTAAGAATTGTTCTTTTTCATCTAATTTTTTTTGTGTAATATTTTTGTTATTTATTTTTTTATTAATTTCCATTATTTCATTTATTATTTTTTCTTTTTCATTATTTAAAATATTTATAAATGATTTTAAGCTAAATATTTCTTCTCCATTTTTATTTCTTTTTATAAATTCTTTTTCTAATAATAATTTACTTGATATTATTTTTTCTATTTTTTGAATTTGTTTGTTTTTTGTGGATAACTCTTTTTTTAAAATATCATTTTCCACAGTTTGTCCTTTTTTATTTTTTGTTTTTCCACCTTCTATTAATCTTAAATTATTTTCTTTATAATAAATTTGAGTTATTATTAAAATAAAATAATACACTATTTTTAATGATAATTCACTTCCATAATTTTGTTTTAATTTTTCACTTATTTTTTTTATAATATCTTCATTTTTATTATTTATTATATTTTCTATTTGTTTATTTCCTAATAATATTAACAAATTTTGATATATTAAATTATATTCTAAATTTTTTATTTCTCCTTTATCTCTATACCAAGTCCAACCATCAAAGTCTCTAATTATTTCTATTTTATTTATTATTTGTGATTTTTCAAAAAAATCTTCTAAAGCTTTTTTTGCTATATCATATTTTTTATTTATTGTTATTTCTTCTTCTGATATTTCATATATTGCTTTTAATATTTGTTTTTCATTTTGATATATCTTTATTTCTTTTTTATTTTTATTTATAATTGGATTTATTTTTTTTATTTCTTCTTTTGTTTTCGGATTTAATATTTCTATTTTATTACAGTTTAAATTTATATTATTAATTATTTGTTCTATTAATTCCCATTTTTCTGGTACTAATATTTTTGTTTTTTTATAATCTGAATATGACGTTTCTATTTTATATAACATACTAAGAAGGAGGTTTTTTACTTTTTCTGAAAAATCTTTTTTTTCTAATATTTCTTCTAGTTCGTTATTATAGTCTTTTAAATTTGTGAAAAGATTTTTCTTCATTGTAAATAACCTCCTTTTTCTATTTATATTTAATTGTATAGACAAATTCGCACCCGCTCGTTTTTTTCGTCTTTAATATTACTTTGTTGTATTTTCATATTTATTTGAGTCAATGCAATTGGCCTCTAAATGACATTATTCATCTTTGCTTGTTCATCATTCATTAATTTCTTCTTGTGATGTTTCCCCTGTTCCGCATTTTTAATTCTTCCCAGCGTTCTTTTGTCATTAGTACTTCTCTTGGTTTGCTTCCTTGGTAGCCTGATATTATTCCTCGCTCTTCCATTTGGTCTATTATTCTTCCAGCTCTTGCGTAGCCTACTTTGAATCTTCTTTGTATGAATGAAGTTGAGGCTTGTCTGGTTTCTATTACTGTTTCTATTGCTTCTGTTAAAAATGGATCTGTATCATCTTCTTGCACACTTTCTATGTCTTTTTCTTTGTCTGATGTATTTGCTTGCTCTATTGATTCTATTATATCTTCATTGTAGGTTGTTTCTCCTCCATTTGCTTTTAGGAAGTCTACTATTTTTTCTACTTCTTTGTCATCTATAAATGCTCCTTGTACTCTTGTAGGTTTTGGTGCTCCTGCTGGATAAAATAGCATGTCTCCTTTTCCTAGTAATTTTTCTGCACCTGCTGAGTCTAGTATTGTTCTTGAGTCTACTTGTGATGATACTGCAAATGCTATTCTTGAAGGTATGTTTGCTTTTATTAGTCCTGTGATTACATCTACTGACGGTCTTTGTGTTGCAATTACAAGGTGCATTCCTGCTGCTCTTGCTTTTTGTGCAAGCCTACATATTGCATCTTCAACATCGTTTTTTGCTACCATCATTAAATCTGCAAGCTCGTCTATTATTATTACTATTTGTGGCAGTTTTCCTACTCCATCTATAACAGATTCATTGTATCCTTCTAAGTTTCTTACTCCTTTGCTTGCAAAAATTGCGTATCTATTTTCCATTTCTTGAACTGCCCATGCTAGTGCTCCTGCAGCTTTTCTTGAATCTGTTATAACTGGAATTAGTAGGTGTGGTATTCCATTGTATACTGAAAGTTCTACAACTTTAGGATCTACCATTACAAGTTTTACTTCATTTGGTTTTGCTTTATATATTATACTTGTAATTAATGTATTTACACACACACTCTTTCCAGATCCAGTACTTCCTGCAATTAGTACGTGTGGCATTTTTGCAATATCTGCAATTGTTGCTTCTCCTGCTACGTCTTTTCCAAGTGCAATTGCAAGCTTAGATTTATTATTTCCAAATTTACTGCTTTCTAATATATCTCTTAAATGAACTACTTCATTTTCTTTGTTTGGAATTTCTATTCCAACTGCTTGTTTCCCTGGTATTGGTGCTTCTATTCTTATACTTTCTGCTGCTAAATTTAGAGCTATATCTTCTGCTAGGTTTGCTATTTTATTTACTCTTACTCCTTCTGCTGGTTTTATTTCATATCTTGTAATAGAAGGTCCTACTGATACATTTTCTACTTTTGCTGATACTCCAAAACTATATAGTGTTTTTTGAAGTCTTGTTGCTGTATCTGCTAATGCTTTTTTTCCTCCTTTTAGAGTTCTTCCTTTTCCTTGGCTTAGTAATTCTATTGGTGGGAATTCATAATTTTCATCTTCAACAGTTATGGCATGTTCTAGTGTTAGTACCTCTTTTACTTTATCTTCTTTTTTTTCTTCCTCTTGTTTAAATAAATTTCCTTCTATATGATTTGGTGAGAATTCTTCTTTATTATCTTTTACATCATCTTCTTCACCTATGTCTATATCTATATTTGATTTTACTCGCTTCTTGTTTTGTGCTGTTAATGGAACTAAGTCATCTTCTTCATATTTATATTTTTTTAGTTTTCCATCTGTCTCATCATCTAAATTAATTGTAATTTGGTTTTCCTCATCTTCTCCGAAGTCTGGGAAAATTTCTTTTTTGGTTTTCTTTTTCTTTTTTCTTGGCTTTTGTATTATTTGTTCTTGGGTATCATCTTGTTCGTCTTCATCATCATCTTCTTCATATTCTTTTCTTTCTTTTATATAGCTACTTACAATTTGTGCAGGTTTTATTTTAAACATGTATATAATATTTATTATAGCTATTCCTAAAAATAGAATAACTGCTCCTACCATTCCTAATAATTTTACTACTGGAATAGCAATTAAAGCTCCTAATGCTCCTCCTCCTATGTTTTTACTTCCCAATTCATATGCTTTATTTATTAGAGTCTGCATTTCAAAAGATAGCTTTAGTGTTCCTACTGACATTTGATATATTGTCATTATTGCTATAACACATATTAAAAGTATTCCATAATTTATTAGTTTAGATACTAAGTTTTCCCTTTGTTCTTCATCTATTACTATATACATTGCAATTGCAAAAGTACCTAAAGGAAGGATGTATTTTACCCATCCCATTATTCCTCCTAAAACTATATTTAGTTCTTCTCCTAGTACTCCTGATTTTGTGTATATAAGTACTGCAAGTAATATGCTTAATATAAATGTTGCAACCATTGTTATATCACTATTTAATTTTTTTTGTTTTTTATTATTTTTTTTTCTATTTGTTTGCTTTGTATTTGAATTTGTTCTTCTTCTTTTTTGTGCCATTTTTTCCTCCTCTTTTTTTATAATGATAGGGGACACACCTTTTTTTCTAGGGTCATTCCTCTACTGTTTAAGGTATGTCCCGCTTGCCTCTAATTTAAAAACCAGATAATCGGATTTTGGAATTCCTCCGATATCTGGTCTCTTTGTCCGATTTTAGTTTAATTCTTTTCTGTTATTTTGTATTATTTTTAGTGCATCTTCAAGTGCAAGTTCTATTCCTTGTAATACATTGTCTGCATATTCTTTTGTTCCATTTGATATTTCTCTTGACATTTCATTTGCAGCTTCTATTATTTCTGCTTTTTGTTCATATGCTTTTTTAGTTATTTCATGCTCATCTATCATTGAAATAATTCTATTTTCTGCTTCTTTTACTACATCTTGTGCTTCTTTATTTGCTTCTTCTAATATACGTTGCCTTTCTTCTTTTACCCATTTTGCTTGTTTTAATTCATCAGGAAGTTTTAGTCTTATTTCTTTTATTATCTCTAAAAATTCTTCTTTATCTATAACTGCTTTATCTGTAAATGGTACTGTCTTACTTCTTTCTAAAATGTCCTCTAAAGTTTCTAGTAATGTAAATATTTCCATGGTTTTATTTACCCCTTTCGCATGAAGATAAGTTTTACTCTTCCATACCTTCTTATATCATATATGTTTTTTTCATATTTTTTTATTTGCTTTAATATTCTTTCTTCTTCATCTGTTTCTAGTATTACTATTCCTTCTGTGGATATCATATCATTTTCAAATATTTTTTCCACAGATTTTACTATTAAATCTGAATTGTATGGTGGGTCTATAAAAATAATATTAAATTTTTCATTTTTTAGATTATCTAATAATCTTTGACTATTTATCTGTTTTAAATCTATTTTTTCTTCCAATTTTGTTTTTTCTATATTCTTGTTTATTATTTTTATTGCTTCTTTTGAATTATCACATAGAATAACTTTTTTTGCTCCTCTACTTGCAAATTCTAATCCTACCCCACCACTTCCTGCAAATAAGTCTAATACATATGAATCTAAAATTTCGTTTTTTATTATATTAAACAATGATTCTTTTATTCTATCTAATGTCGGTCTTGTGTCTATTCCTTCTAATGTATATAATTTTGCTCCTTTAGCTGTTCCACTTATTATTCGCATATTTCTTCGACCCCTTTTGATACATATATTTTATTCTTTTATTTGTATATGTCAATATAATTAATAGAAATGTAATATAGATTTAATAGTTCTGTAATATTTAGGACTCAAAGATTATAAATGTAATAAAAAAGATAAATTAAAATATAACTACATATAAAAGTAGGGATTTTAAGAAAACTCAAAATCCCTACTTTAGTTTTTTTATAATTCATATTCAAAAACACTAATAGTTTTTACTCTATTGTATAATCCATCTTCTTGATTTACTCTTATAATATCTTTGTTCTTTAATTTTAATTCATATCGATTTAAATCTAATAGCACTTTATCTTCTATATCCATTCCTAATGGTAAAGTATCATTTATATTATCATAATATATTATATTCGATAAATATATTGCATTTGCTTTTTGAGGTAAGTTTATCTTATATAAATACTCTTTTTCCTCTACTTTATTTTTTAAGCAGTTTTGAATATTTATATTAAATATTTCAAAATTATTTGTATCTATAACTTCTTTTTGGCATTTATAAATAGGCATACTTTCTATTGTTTGACTTTTTTCCAATGTCTCTATTATAGTTTCTATTGTTACTTTTAATGACTTTATATATTCATCTGTTTTTGTATTTTTGTTTATGTCTAAAATTTTATATTCACTTTTTTCTATTTCTCTATGTCTTTTACCATTTATATGTTTTATTTTTGTATTATCTTGCAAAAGACCTCCAAATATATCAAATTCTTCACCTTCAAATAGTTTCTTTTGTTCTTCTGCTTCCTTTTTTATTTCTTTTAATTTACTTTTTATTATTTCTTCATCTCTTTTACTTATTTTTTCATCTTTTAATTCATATTTTTTAATTATATTTAATAATTCTAAGCAATTTGTTTGAGTAAGAAATATACAATCACATTCTTTTTTAGTAAGTTTATTTCTTTGTATCTTGTCGATTCTTGTAGCAAATTCTTCAAAATCTATATCATATTCAAATGTTTTTTGTATCTTATCTGATTTTTCTTCTTTTACTATTTCTCCCTCATATAATGCTAATTTTTCATATTTGTTTGTAAATTTCCAAAAATCAAAAATACTTTTATTATGCTTGTCTATTTCATTTATATATTGTGTCGCGTTTTTTAATCTTCTTTCCATCATTTCTATTTTCAAATTCATTGCTTTTATATCTAATCTTATGTTTTTAGCTTCAATTTGTGTCTTATTATACTGTTTGCCTAAATTTACTAAATCTTCTATTGTATAAAATTGTTTTTGCTCTATTTCAATTTTTTGTTTTTCTATTTTTAAGCTTTTTTGTATATTTTGTTCTTGTTGATCTTTTATTATTTTTTTATGTTTAAAGAAGTATTTTAATTTTCCAAAAAAACTTTTTTTGCATTCTAAAAATAATATTATTTCTCTTTCTTTTTGGCGATACATATCTTCTTTTCGTTTAGATATTTTCTTTTTTTCTTCTAGATTTTCTTCATTTTTATATTTATCTTCAATTATATTTTCTAATTCATTAGATATATTTTTACATTCTTGCTTAATAAACTGTGGCAACATCTCATATGTTAACTTTTTATTATTATAATAAAACTTTAATGCCCCATATCCATCTATTTTAGGAATAAATTTATATCTATAGGAAATCTCGCTTTGTAATATAAATAATGCTTTTATATATTTATAAAATTTTATCGCTTCTTCTTTAGTTTTTAATATTATTTTATAATAACTTTTTAAGTTATCAAATATATACGTCTCTCCTACTATTTGAATAGTCACTTTTTCTGCTTTATCATACACTTCATATACATAAGGCCAATTATTTGTAAATAGCCACATATAATTTTCTATATCGTTTAGTTCGCTCTTTTTTAAAAAACTTTGTTCGTAGTCCATATAACATATTGGAACATATATTTTTGTATCCTTATTTTGGCTAAAACTTTCTATTTGCTTTTTTATTAAATAAAATAAATTTGCATAATTTGTATCTTCAGATGTAACTAGCATAAAAAATTGATTATAGATTTTAGAATAATATATCTCCCACAGAAAATTATCTTCATAACTGACTTTAAATGGAATTTTTTTATTCATTTGTTTTTGCATTTCTTCTATTTTTTGCATTTCTTCTATGTGAACATCTTTTAACATTTTTAAAAAGTTAGCTCCAAGTGGTATATCTTCTTCATCTTTAGGATCTATATATTTTTCAATTCTTTTAGCAAACTTATATTTTTCTAGAAAACTATCCATTCTATTTTTAGGCGTTATATATATTTGTATATCTCTTACATCTATAAATTTATAGATTTTGTATTTCCTTTGTTCATTTTCTCGTATAGTTTTAAACTCTATTTTTTTATATCTATTAAAAAATTCTGGTACTTTTTCGAAATCTAAACCTATATATTTTAATTTTTCTTTTATCTCATCTATATTTTCATTCGTAGTCTTTAACATACTTCCTCCACACACTCTTATAAAAAAATAGATTTATCAAAAAAAATTGATAAATCTATTGGTGCAGATGGCCGGAATCGAACCGGCACGGTTTATTCAACCGCAGGATTTTAAGTCCTGTGCGTCTACCAGTTCCGCCACATCTGCATGTTATTAATTATATTTCCTATATAGCTACACATATAGCCAACGCATACGAAATTAAAATTTCTAGCGTTGCTTAAGTTCCGCCACATCTACATATAATATTTGAACTGGTTTTTGCCTTTCAACAGTTGCTATTATATTATTTTATATAGCTCTTGTCAATATATATTTAAACTTTTTTAGTTTTTTTTATTTTTCTATTGACTTATGTAAACGTATGTGTTATAATTTAAATATGCTCAGGTTGAGATCATTAGAGCATAATAAAATTAAGGAGGAAGACTTTTATGAGGGATGGACCGAGTACTTCTAAAAAATCAAAAAAATCTTAAATCAGCTGCTGGCGCCTAATTGTACAGGCTGGGAGGTAAAAACATGACCAATCTTAACGTTAAGCGGTTTACCGCAGGGTTTACTTAGGTATTATCAACGGGCCCAAAAAACAACTAATAATTTTGTTATGACTGAAGGAGGAGAAATTATCTCCTCCTTCACTTTTATTTTCTTAAACTTGCCCCCAATTTATTTTCAGCAGCTTCTATTATTTTATTTAGCACATCATTTATTTCCTCATCTGTTAATGTTCTATCATTTGCCCCAAACGATAATGAATATGATATACTTTTTTTATCTTCATTTATTCCGCTTGCCTGTATATACATCAAATACTTCAATATTTTTAAGTAATTTTCCTGCTGATTTTTTTAATATTTGTGCAACTTCCTCAGATGTTATATTTTTATCTATTATTATACTTAAATCTTTTTTTATTGTAGGATATTTTGAAATTTCTTTATATTTCATCTTTCCTACTTTTTTAGCAAGTAATTCACTTAAATTTATTTCCATTACATATACTTTTTCATCTGTTAGCTGCGGATGTAATCTTCCTACTATTCCTATTATATCATTATTTACTGAAACCCCAGCTGTTTGGCCTGGATGAAACTCTTCTGGCATTTGTTTTGGTATTACAAAACTATATCTATTTTCAAATCCTAAATAATCTAGTAATTCTTCTGCTATTCCTTTTATAATATAAAAGTCTACTTGTTTTTTATTATCTATTCCTATAAAATACTCCCCTGACATAAGAACACAAAGTTTGTTTTCTTCTCCATATATTTGATCTTTTTTGAAAAATCCTTTTCCTATTTCAAATATAGATACATCTTTTTGATTTCTTGCTGTATTATATTGATATATTTTATACATTGAAGGAATCATACTATATCTTAATGCATTTCTGTCTACTGTTATAGGATCTAATAATCTTAATTCTTCGAACTTATCTGTTGTAAATTTATGAACATCTTTATCATTTATTAATATATATGATAATGTTTCATTTAATCCAAGTTCTATCATTTTGTTTCTTATTGTTCTTGTAGTTTTATCATAGCTACCTGCTTTCATTGCAAGTTTTGGCAATTTTCCGATTATATTATCTACTCCATAAATTCTTCCTACTTCTTCTATTAAATCTTCTTTTATAGATATGTCTAATCTTCTACTTGGAACATTTACAACTGCCTTTTCTTCATCTGATTTATATTCAAATCCTAGTTTTCTAAAGACATCTAATATGTCTTGTTTAGATATATTAGTCCCTAAAACTCTATTTATATCTTCATATTTTATTTCTATATTTTTTATTTGTTTTTCTATTTCATCATATATAACTGTTCCTGTAGTTATTGTAGCATCTGCATATTTTTCAAGTAAATTACATGCACGATCTATGGCCATATATGTTCTATTATAATCTAATCCTTTTTCAAATCTGTTACTTGCTTCACTTCTTATTATTTTATTTGATGTTTTTCTAACTAGTACTGAGTCAAATATTGCAGATTCTATAATTATATTTTTTGTATCTTCTTTAACTTCTGTATCTAAACCTCCCATAACTCCTGCAAGACCAATTGCTTTATTATCAGTTGCAATTACTATGTCGTTTTTAGTTAAAGTTCTTTCTATATTATCTAGTGTTGTTAGCTTTTCTCCTTGATTTGCCATTCTTACAATTAATTTTCCATCTAAACTATCAGTATCATAAAAATGTAGTGGTTGGCCTATCTCTAGCATTACATAGTTACTTATATCTACAACATTATTTATTGGTCTTATCCCTGATGCTATTAATCTATTTTTTATAAAACCTGGACTTTCTTTTATAGTTACATTTTGAGCTTTTTTTGCTAAGAATAATTTACAATTTTTTGTTTGTACTTCTACTTTAAAATTATTATTTATATCTTCCCCATTTTCTTTATGTGATATATCTGGCTCACATTTTATTTTTTTATCATATATTGCACCGGCTTCATATGCCATTCCTAAAATGCTAAGTAAGTCTGCTCTATTTGCTGTTAGGTCAAAATCTATTACATTATCATCTAATCCTAAAAATTTAATAGGATCATCTCCGATAACTGCATTTTCAGGTAATTCACATATTCCATTTTTGTCCGCTTCTGATAAATATTTTTTATCTATTCCTATTTCATATAATGCACATAACATTCCATTTGACTTTTCTCCACGAATTACCCCTGCTTTTATTTTAACTCCTCCTGGAAGCATCGCTCCTGGAAGTGCTACTATTACTTTTATTCCTTCTTTAGCATTTGGTGCACCACAGACTATATCTAATACTTCTTCTCCAATATCTACCTTGCATAAATGTAAGTGGTCAGAATCTGGATGTGGAATGCAAGATATTATTTTTCCTATTACTAAATTAGTTGCATTTACTAATTTTTGCGCAGTATCATATTCATTTCCTGCTTTTGTCATATCTTCAGCCAATTTATTTACATCTACATCTATATCTATGTAGTCTTTAACAAAATTTGTACTTAATTTCATGTTAACCTCCTATTTTAAAATTATTCTTTGTTTCACATTTGTTTTGTATATATTTTTTTAATTAATCTTCATCTTTTCTGTCAAATTGTGATAAAAATCTTACATCATTTGCATATAAATATCTCATGTCTGGTATTCCATATTTAAACATTGCAAGTCTATCTACCCCTGTTCCAAATGCAAATCCTCCAAATTTTTCTGGATCATATCCATTTATTTTTAATACATTTGGATGTACCATTCCACACCCTAGTACTTCTATCCAACCTGTTTGTTTACATAAGTTACATCCTTTTCCTCCACATTTGAAGCATGACACATCTACTTCATATGATGGCTCTGTAAATGGAAAATAACTTGGTCTAAAACGTAACTTACAACTTTCTCCTATTACTTTTCTTACAAACACTTCTAATGTTCCTTTTAAATCTGCTAATGATATATTATTTTCTTTGTAATCTATAACTAACCCTTCTATTTGACCAAATTGATGTGAATGTGTTGCATCATCTTCTCTTCTATATGTTTTACCTGCTGTTATTTCCCTTATTGGTGTCTTTTCTTTATTTGCTACCATGGTTCTTGCTTGAACTGCTGATGTTTGAGTTCTTAATAAATATTCTTCTGTTATATAGAAACTGTCTTGCATATCTCTTGCAGGATGTCCTTTTGGTAAGTTTAATCTTTCAAAACAGTATTCATCTGTTTCAAGTTCAGGTCCTGTACATACATCATATCCCATAGATACAAATAGGTCTTCTATTTCCTCTATTATTCTATTTACTGGATGTTTACTTCCTCTTTTTATTTTTGTGCTTGGAAGTGTTATATCTATTTTTTCTTTTTCTAAACTTTCATTAATTTCTCTTTTTTTAAAATCAATTTCCTTTTTTTTAATTAAATTTTCTAATTCTTCTTTAACAACATTTACTAAGTTTCCTATTATTGGCCTTTGCTCTGAACTTAGATCTTTCATTCCTCTTAATAATGCTGTTAATTCACCTTTTTTTCCTAAGTATTTTACTCTTTTTTCATTCAACTGTGCTAGATCTTTTACATTTGCTATTTCCTCTATAGCGTTTTGCTTAATTTCTGCTATTTTCCCTTTCATTTTTACCTCCTTGTATTTATTTTATATTTTTTGTAGGAATTGGTCTTTGCCAATATGTTCGTATGTCTCTTTCGGGCGAGCCAAGACCCGCCCCTACACTGTTTGACATTAATTTATATATAAAAAATCCCATGTAAATTATATTACATAGGACGTTTTTTACGTGGTACCACCTAATTTTATTAATTAAATATTTTAATTAACCTTATTTGCTATAACGTAGCTACCGTCTTTACCTACTATTATTTCAGCATAAGAACCTCTAAAGTGAAATTTCTATAAACTATATTTAATAGGCTCTCAGCTACAGCCTATCTCTCTGTAAATATTTTCTTAGTTTATATACTTTGCTTTTTCAATGGTTTTTTATTTATTCTTAATTTATTATATTTTCTATTCATTTGTATTTGAATTTGATACATTATTTGTATCTTTTGTATTATTATTTTCTTCATGCTCTAATATGTTTTCTACTCTATTTTGAGAGTTATTATTTTGAACTGCATTATTTGAAGAATTATTATTAGTAGTATTTTCAATTGTATTATTAATACCATTATTTACATTATTGTTTACTATATTGTTTTTCTTTAAAGTTGCAGCATTTGCTAAATAACCTACACCAAATCCAATAATAAATGCTATTATTATTGTTGCTGTAGTGTTAATACTTTTTTGTTTATTATATATTTCTTTATCATATATTTTCATGTACTGCCACCTCTTTTATTTCAACTTTTTATTTATTATTTACATCTTTTGATATTATACACCTATTTTTTTGTTTTTGTAAATAGTTTTTTAGTATCGAATACGTAGTTATTTACAACTTTTTTAGCACTCCACATAATTGATATAAATATCAATCAATTTATTAAAGTATATCATAATTTTTATAAATTGCAATGAAATTATAAAAAACTTTACAAAAATTTTTATACAAACTTTTTACTTTCTGATTTTATATCAATGTTTATAACAATCGTAGAAACTATTGATAATATAAATATTATATAAAATGTCAATTTGCTAATCTATTTGCGAATAACAAAAAATAACTAGAAATTTAATTCCTAATTGTTCCTCATTTTTCATTTAAATACAAGCCTTTTAATTTTTTATTTTCAATAAATCAAGTACAAAGCGTGTATGATTAATTTTTAATCTCTGTAAGTGGCTATTTCAAGCCATTATTTTTTAACTGGTACCGATGGTGGGACTCGAACCCACATGGTTTCCCGCTGGATTTTGAATCCAGTGCGTCTACCAATTCCGCCACATCGGCATATAATGCATTTATATTATCATAAATCTTTTATTTTGTCTATTGTTTCATATTAAAATTTATATTTATTATATATAATTATAAGTACAACTTTATAAAAAGAAAGACAAGTAAAAATTTCTACTTGTCTTTCTTTTTAACAATTCGCTTTAGTTTTTTAGTTCTTTATTCCTCTTTATTTTTTGAGTCTTTTATAAGTTTTGCCTTTTCTTCAGGTGTTAGAGAATTCCACTCTTCTTCATTCTTTTCAGGATCAACTTCAATTACCTTATTATCTGAATCTTTAATAATGGTCTTCTTGTCTTCATCTTTTTTAGCCTGATCGCTACTAACTTCTTGCGAAAAGTCGACATTATCAAATTTTACTACATTAATACTGCCATTTGATTCGTCTATATAGCTTATTTCAACAGTATCTCCTTCCCTAGTTATTGGAAGTTCTTCAGATATTGTATATGCTGCCATATATAGCTTTGTTCTGTCATCATCCAAAATCATATAATAAAATGTATTACCAGATTCTGAATTTGCAGAAATCCTGCTTACTTTCCCTTTTACAGTATAGCCATAGGCTTCATCAGATGAGAATGCTGCATTATTACCATTCGTGGTCATCACATTCATATATGCTCTTTTGGCTTCCATTATTGTATTTCCAGTTACAACAATTGAATAGTCTTAAATATTAATTAAAGAAATTCTAATAATTCCCATAATTATCTTCTACGGAAAGTTCTCCTTTTTTAGGAGAACTTTCCTAAAATATAAAAAATAAAGCCTATAATTGGCTCTATTGTTTAAATATATAAAACTATATTATTAATTAATCTCTATTAATTTAAAATCAGTATAATCACATGATACCATTTTAAAATTTATTTGTTCTATTAATCCTTCTTTTACTTCTTTTTGTGCATTTCCATGTAAATGCCCATAAATACATAATTTTACATTATATTGTTTCATTAAATCTACAAATTCTGATATATGATCTTCTTTTATTGGTGGATAATGCATACATACTATTATATTTTTTTCATCTAAATTAAAATTACTTTTAGAATATTCTAAAGATAGTTTTAATCTTTGTACTTCCCTATTTAATATTTTTTTATTTTCACTATCTGTATCTGAAATTGTCCATCCTCTTGTACCACATATTATATAATTTCCAAATTCATAACTATTATTATATATAAAATCTATTGAATTAAAATTATTTTCTTGCAAATAATTTCTCATTTTTTTGATTGTTGTCCACCAATAATCATGATTTCCTTTTAAAAGTAACTTTTTTCCTGGTAACTTTTCCAAATACTCAAATGCCTTATATGCATCTTCTAAATACATTGCCCAACAAAAGTCACCTGGAAGTAACACTAAATCATTTTCTTCTACTGCTTCTAGCCAATTTTGTTTTATTTTTTCTTGATGCTTTTGCCAATTGTCTCCAAATATATCCATTGGCTTATCTTCATCAAAAGATAAATGTAAATCTGAAATTGCATAAAGTGACATTTGAAATTCTCCTTCCATAATTTTACTTAAATTATAAATAAAAAATTAATTTATATTTGAAAATGAGTTCGACATTTAGCCATCTACCCCCTATTAAATGTGTATCTACAATATCTAAATTTACTATCTTAAACGCCTTGGAGAACGGAATTTGAAAATAAATTTAATTTTTTTTGAGTTAATTTAATTTTAAATTTGGTATTGCATTTAGGTGTAAATTGGATGTTTTTCCATTTATAAAATTATAATATCCAGCTGATGCTATCATTGCTGCATTATCTGTACATAGTTTTAAATCTGGCATATATACTTTTATATTATCTTTTTCTAAATTTTGCATTGCTTTTCTTATAAAACAATTGGCAGACACTCCTCCTGCAAGCACAAGTTGTTTTACTTTAGTTTTATCTAGTGCTTTTTTTGTATTTTCTAATAAAACTTGAGTTACAGCCTCTTCAAAACTTGCACATAAATCTTCTTTGTTTATATTTGGCGTATTATGATTTAGGTTTATCACTGCTGTTTTTATTCCACTAAAACTAAAATCTAAGTTTTCAAAATGTGTTTTAGGTAATTTATATGTAGGTTTTCCTTCTTTTGCCATCTTATCTACTTTGGGTCCTCCTGGATATCCGAAGTCCTACTACTCTTGCTACTTTATCAAATGCCTCTCCTACTGCATCATCTCTTGTCTTTCCTAATACTTCAAATTTCATATAGTCTTTTACATGTATTATTCCGAGTATTTCCTCCAGACATCATTAAACATATAAATGGTGGTTTTAGTTCTTTATATGTAATATAATTTGTTGCAATATGACCTTCTATATGATTAACTCCAAGTAGTGGTTTGTTTATCGCATAACTTAAAGCTTTCGCATAAGATACACCTACAAGCAAAGCTCCAACTAAACCTGGTCCGTAAGTACATGCAATAACATCTATATCATTAAATGTAACATTTGCTTGTTTTAAAGCCTCTTTTGTAACAGTTGAAATTGCTTCAACATGGTTTCTTGATGCAATTTCTGGTACAACTCCTCCAAATCTTTCATGTATTGGTATTTGTGTATTTATTACATTAGAAAGCACCTCTCTTCCATTTTTTACAATGGCAACAGAGGTTTCGTCACAACTTGATTCAATTCCTAGTATAATTATATCTTTCATATTTTATTTCCTTTTAATTTTCCTACAAAATAATAATAATTTTTGAAAAATTTTGATTGAAAGTAATCAAATTAGAAATTGTTGCAAACATTTTAGGGAAAATGTTCAAACTTGCTTTGAAAGGGTGCCCTAAAATTTAATTACAATTTCTTATGAGATTAGCTTGAACTATGGATTTTGAAAAAATTATTATTATTTTGAATTATAAATTATTATAATCCAAATATTAATGTTCCTAATTTTAATATCCCAGATGAAATTACATTTATTATTGGTGAAATTATAGTTCCTGCAAGTCCTGTAATCCAAATTACAACAAATATTATATAAAATATCTGCTCTTTTTCTATAAAAAATCTTTTGGCATTTGATGGTAAAAATGGCATTATTACTTTTGATCCATCTAGTGGAGGAAGTGGTAATAAGTTAAATACTCCAAGCCCTATATTTATACTTATTGTTGTAATAAGAAATATTTTTAATACCTGACCTGTTGTTGCAAAAAATAAAGTAACTTTAAACTTATAAATTGCACAATATAGTAGTGTAAATATTATTGCTAATGCAAAATTCATAAGTGGACCTGCAATTGAAACTATTGCATCTGCTTTTTCCATTGATATATTTCTATTATAATTTGTAGGATTTACCTCTACTGGTTTTCCCCATCCAAATCCTGCAAATAAAAGTAGTAGCGAACCTATTGGATCTAAATGTGCAAGTGGATTCAAACTTAATCTTCCTTGCCTTCTTGGAGTATCATCTCCTAATTTATCTGCAGCAAATGCATGTGCAAATTCATGAAATGTTATTGCAATTAGCACTGCCGGAATTGTTATAATTAAACTTAATAATCTATTTGCATCTGTAAGATAACTAATTAATGTGGAAGCTATCATACAAATTAAAATTATACCTATAATTCTTTTATCAAAATACAAAATTTTTCCACCTTATATAATATATTTAGGTTTTTAATAAAGGCTTTACCTATAAACCTATAATAAAAAATACATATAAGTTGTCTTTTACAATATCTTTTCCATATACATCAAAAATCCTGTTTCATTTTTATCTTTAACTTGTCTAAATCCAAATTTTGTATATAATTTAACTGCTGACACAAATCTATTATAAGTACATAATCTTAACTTTTTTGTACCATTATTTTTTGCTATTAATTCTACTTCATTAAGTAGTTGTGTCATAATACCTCTATTTCTATAATCATGTTCAACAAATACTCGTCCTATTTCTGAAGTACCATTTACTGGCTCAGTTAAAGCTATAATTCCATTGGGGATCTCATTATTATAATTGACCAATACATATTTATATTTGTCTAAATTATTCATACAATTGGCATTAATAGCTCTTTGCTCTTTTATAACTTCTTTATGTTCAATTTCTAACTTTTTACACAACTTTAAAAAATCTTTATCATTATATTTTAAATATTTAATCATAAAAAAACATCCTTATAAAATTATCAAACATTATTCAAAGGTTTCATTGTTGGAAATAATATTACATCTCTTATTGATGCCGAATTTGTAAGTAACATTATCATTCTGTCTATTCCAATTCCAAGTCCTCCTGTTGGTGGCATTCCATATTCTAGTGCTTGAATAAAATCATCATCCATCATGTTTGCTTCTTCATCTCCTGCTTCTCTTGCTTGAACTTGTTTTTTAAATCTTTCATATTGATCTATTGGATCATTTAATTCTGAATATGCATTTCCATATTCTCTTCCTCCAATAAATACTTCAAATCTTTCTGTAAGTCTTCTATCTGATGGCTTTTTCTTTGTTAATGGAGATACTTCTACTGGATAGTCATATATAAATGTAGGTTGCACTAATGTTTCTTCTACAAATTCTTCAAAAAATGCATTTATTATATCTCCTCTTGTTTGCTTTATTTCATCTATTTCTATCTTTTTTTGTTTTGCTATTTCTAAAGCTTCTTCATCTGTTTGTATTGTATTAAAGTCTACACCACATGCTTCTTTTATACTATCTATCATTGTTATTCTTTTCCATGTAGACTCTAAATCTATTTGTGTTCCTTGATAATCTATTACTGATGTCCCTAATACATTTTTAGCAACGGTTTTAAATAAATCTTCTGTTAAATCCATCATATCATTATAATCTTCATATGCGCTATACATTTCTATGTTTGTAAATTCTGGATTGTGCTTTATATCCATTCCTTCATTTCTAAACATTCTTCCCATTTCGTATACTTTGTCAAATCCACCTACTATTAGCCTTTTTAGATATAATTCATTTGCAATTCTTAAATACATATCTAAGTCTAATGTGTTATGATGTGTTATAAATGGTCTTGCAGCAGCACCACCTGCTATTGTGTTTAATATTGGTGTATCTACTTCTAAGTATCCTTTATTATCTAAATATGCTTTTACTTCTCTTATTATTTTGCTTCTTAATACAAATGTTTCTTTTACTTCTGGATTTACTATTAAATCTACATATCTTTGTCTATAACGTAAATCTATATCTTTTAGACCATGAAATTTTTCTGGAAGTGGTCTTAACGATTTTGAAAGCAATGTTACTTGTTTTGCATGAACTGATATTTCTTCTGTTTTTGTTTTAAATACAAATCCTTTTATTCCTATTATATCTCCAATATCATATGTTTTAAATAACTTATAGCTTTCTTCTCCTAAATCATTTATACTAACATAACTTTGAATTTTTTCGTCTGAATCTTGTATTGTACAAAAAGAGGCTTTTCCCATTATTCTTTTTGCTATAATTCTTCCTGCAACAGATACATCTTGTCCTTCTAATTTATCATAATTTTCTTTTACATCTGCTGCTGTATTTGTTCTATCATATTTTGTTATTTCAAATGGATCTTTCCCATTTTCTTGTAACTCATTTAATTTATCTCTTCTTATTTGCATTAGATGATTTAAATCTAATTCTTGTTCTTGATTGTTATTTTCTTGCATTTGTAATTCTCCTTTTTCTTGAATTTATTTGAATTATTATATACTAAAAACTGTATATTGTAAACAGTCAAATAGTAAAGTTTTATTTAAAGTGCATGGAGAAAGCAGGAAAAACATTGCTTTCTCCTGCTTATTACTTGAAACAAAAAGTTTCAGTTCCTATCTTCCGCCATATGCCAGAGCCCTGTGTAAACTGAGCCTGATATAGAACATTTTCAGGAACCTTTATGCAATTTCCTGTAAGAACTTTAAGTGCGTTTTTATATGCCTGTTTAGATGGCTTTCTATCATAATTACCATCCCATGTACAAGCATACTGTCCTCTTTGAAAAATCACACTTTCTATTGAATTTGGATAAAACTTTGATTTTTTTCTATTTAATACAACTTTTCCCACTGTTTGCTGACATTCATCACCTTGGTCTCCTGCTTCACCATATATAAGGTGAGCCATCTGTTCAAGTTCTGTTATATCAACTTTATTCCAGTTAGGATAACCCCTAAAATCAAAATTCTCTCCTAAAACAGAACATATATATTTTTTAATCTTTTGTTCTGCTTTTACTTTTTGCTGATATTTCTTTTCACGATCTCCTTTTGCAAACTCTTTTCCTGTTATCATCAACTGCATAGTTGACACTCTTTGAGTAGGCTGATACTCAGGACCTATAACATTCTGATTAGTAGTAGTAACACTTTGTACAGATATTGTTCTACTTTCCGCTGGATTAATTGCTGTAACTAAAGCAGAAATTAATGCTACTAATATAATTCCTGCCATCGTAACAACTGCCTCTCTAGTAATTATCCAACATACTAACCGAATCTTATGTTTCTTGTTCATAGTTCTCCTTTCGTTGGTTCCCTATAATTACTTGGGAATAATTTACATAGCTACAATTTTATTTTAACATAATTTCACATTCAAATCAACATAATATCGTGTTTTTATTAGCTTTTTCGACACTTTTTTCGACAAATTATGCAATTTTTATATTTCTAAGTTCTTTTGCATGCTCTAAACTTACTTTTGTTATTTTACCACTTGCTATTCTTGCTATTTCTTCTAATGTTTCATCTTCTTTTAATAAACTTACCTTTGTTTGTGTTTTTTCATTTTTTACTTCTTTATATATGAAATAATTATAGTCTCCTTTAGCTGCTATATTTGCTAGATGTGTTACTATTAAAATTTGATGATTTTTAGCAATTAATTTTAATTTTTCTCCTACCATATCTGCTGCTACACCACTTATCCCTGTATCTATTTCATCAAATATCAGAGTTGGAGTATTATCTACATTTGCAAGAGATGTTTTTATTGCAAGCATTATTCTTGAAGTCTCTCCTCCTGAAGCTATTTTTGCTAAGCTTTTTTTGTCTTCTCCTAAATTTGTCCTAATTAAAAATTCTATATCATTTAATCCATTTTTATTAAACTCTTTATTTGTATTGAATTCTATATTAATATAAAACCTTGCATTTTTCATTTCTAGATCTTGAAGTTCTTTATTTATTTTTTCTTCTAAAATTTTTGCATTTTGTTTTCTAATATTATTTAATTTATTACATATTTCTAACATTTCATTTTCTAGTATTTGTTTTTGGTCTTTTAAGTTATTTATGTATTCTTCTAATCCTTCTATTTTACTTATTTCTTGTTTAACTTCATCTTTATATTTTAAAATTTCTTCTATTGTATTTCCATATTTTCTTTTTAGAGAATATATCGTATCTAATCTTTCGTTAATTTCTAACTTTTTTTCTTCGTCAAAATATACTTCATGATAGCTATTTTGTATATCTATTTTTATTTCTTGTAAATCGTAATATATACTTTTTAATATATCTGCTATATTTTTGTAAGATATATCATATTGCTTTATTTTTTCAATATTTCTTACAGCACTATTTACTGCATCTATTGCATTTTGTTCAATTTTCTCATTTGCTTCATTTAAGTTTATATATATTTGCTCTGAATTATTTATTAATTTTATCTGTTGCTCTAATTTAGTTTCTTCTCCTATTTTTAACTTAGCTTGTTCTATTTCATTATATTGATATTTTAATAAATCTAATTTCCTTTGTTTTTCTTTTTCATCACCATAATTTGCATTTAGTTCATTTTTTAAATTTATATAATCTTCATATTTTATTTTATAATTTAATTTTAATTCACTTAATTCTTTTCCTGAAAAATCGTCTAAATATTGTATTTGTTTAGAATTATTTAATAAATTTTGATTATCATTTTGACCATGTATATCTATATTGTTTTTCATAAATTCTTTTAATTGTGTAACTGTAACTAGTCTTCCATCTATTTTACATGTATTTTTTCCACTTGAATTTATTTCTCTTGAAACTATTATATTGTCTGAATTGTTTTCTACACTTATTTGTGCTTCTACAAAAGAATATTCTTGCCCTTTTCTTATCATGTCTTTTGAAAAGCGTCCTCCTGAAATTACATTTAGAGAATCTATAATTAGTGTTTTTCCTGCACCAGTTTCTCCTGTTAATACATTTAATCCTTTATTAAAATCTATACTTATATCATCTATTATCCCTATATTTCTTATATGTAATATATTAATCATCTTCTGCAAGCCTCCTACTTTAAATTTTTAAATGCTTCTTCTACAATTTTTTCACATTTACTTTTTGATTCAAATATATCTAATAAATTATCTTTATTTTTTTCTATATATAATAAATATTCTATATTTCCTGCAGGTCCCTTTATTGGTGAATATTCTATATTTAAAATATTAAATCCTATAAAATTTACTTTTTCTATTATTTGATTTAATGTTTTTTTATGAATTTTTATATCTTTTACTACTCCATTTTTATTTATATTTTGTTTTCCAACTTCAAATTGTGGTTTTATTAAAATTACAGCTACTCCTTTTATTTTTAGTAACTCATATATTTTGTCTATTACCTTTGTTATTGATATAAAAGATATATCTGTTCCTATAAAATCTATTTGTTCTATTTTATCTAAACTTAAATCTTTTATATTTATTCCTTCCATATTTATTACCTTTGGATTTTTAATTAAGCTTTCATGTAATTGACTATGACCAACATCAAGACTGTATACTTTTTTTGCTCCATTTTGAAGCATTACATCTGTAAATCCTCCTGTTGAAGCTCCTATATCCATACATATTTTATCTTTCAAATTTATGTTAAAACTATTTATTGCTTTTTCTAGTTTCAATCCACCTCTGCTTACATATTTTAATGATTCTCCTTTTATATCTATATTATCTAATGTAGATATAAGTTTACTTGATTTTGTAACTTTAATATTATTAACATATATAGTTCCACTATCTATTGCATATTTTGCTTTTTGTCTAGTTTTAAAATATCCTTTATTTACAAGGAAACTATCTAATCTTTGTTTTATCTCCATAGTTTTTCCTTTCACCAAATTTATGTTTGATATTATTATATATCTTTTTTTTAATTTGTCAATAGTTTTATGAAATTTTGTTTGTAAAATGTTAGACCTGTCCCTAAATCCGACAAGTCGTCGGATTGGGGGCTGTCCCCATAGGCTATTGACTTAATAAATTTGATGTGTTATATTAGTATGTGTTGATGGCCCGTTGGTCAAGCGGTTAAGACGCAGCCCTCTCAAGGCTGAATCATGGGTTCGATTCCCGTACGGGTCACCAAAAAACAACCTAATTTTATTAGGTTGTTTTCTTTTTTATTTTAAATAATTAAGTGGATTTACTCTATTTCCTGGATTTGATGAAGATCCATAGTTATATGGTGATGTTCTCATCTCAAAATGTAAGTGTGCTCCATGTGAGTTTCCACTATTTCCACTTAACATTATTAATTGTCCTTGTGATACTGTTTGCCCTGGTGATACTTTTAGGCTTGAACCATGCGCATACCATGTTTGCATTCCATTTGTATGTTGAATAACTACATATGTACCATAACTATAATTTAAGTTTGCTGTTTTTATAACTACTCCTGCTGCTGATGCATATACTGGTGTTCCTACTGGTACTCCATAATCTACTGCTGCATGAAGTGCTCCACTTGAATAACGCCAACCAGCAGTAATTGTTCCTGTGTTAACTGGCTTTATAAAAGTCCCTGTAAATGATGAGCCATTTCCACCATTATTTTGCTGATTTTTTAATTCCTCTAATTCTTTTTTGTATCTTTCTTCAGCTGCTTTTATTTCACTACTTATTTTAGCATTATAATCTTGTAATTCTTGTAATTGCTCTTGTATATGTTTTTCTTCACTTGAAAGCTCAGCTACTTTTTTATTTTTCTCCTCTTTAGCATTCTTTAATTCGTTTGTTTTTGATTGTTTACTTGCTTTTGCTGCTTGCAACTCACCTTTGCTTGATTCTAATTTATTTTTTGTGTCTTCTATTTCTTTTCTTTGATTACCTATTTTTTCTAACATCTCTGTATCATAGCTTGCAAGTTCAGATGCTAAAAACCAATTTGAAATTAGATCTGTAAAATCATTTGATGATAATAAAATATCTAAATATGTAGTCTCTCCTGCTTCATACATTGAAACTAGTCTTTGGTTTAATAATTCTTCTTGTTTTGTATAATCTTTCTGGGCTTCTAATAATTTCTTTTCACTTTCTTTTATTGATTTATTTAATTCGTCAACTTTAGAATTTAAGCTATCTATTTCCTCTTGAACTGACGAAATCTTATCTGTTAATTTGTCTACCTGTGCTATTATTTCAGATTTCTCCTCTTTTATATCTTGTAATTCACCTTTTTTATCATTTATCTCGCTTTTTATTTCTTTTTGCTGATTTTTTTGCTTATCTATCTCTGAGCTAGATACCGCAAAAGTTATTGTTGTCAATAACATTATAAAAGATATACTTGTTGCAATTAGTTTAATACATATTTTCTTCATTTTATTCCTCCAAATTATTTATATTATTTCTTTCAATTGTTTGTACATCTGCATTGTTTGTTATATATGGTAGTGGATTTGTAGGTTGTCCGACCTATTCTTACTTCGAAATGAGCATGTGCTCCAGTTGAATATCCTGTTGATCCTACTTTTAGAATTATATCACCTTTTTTTACAGTTTGTCCGTACTTGTACTAAAATCTCACTTCCATGTGCATATAATGTTGAGACTCCTCCTCCATGGTCTATTATAACCATATTTCCATATGCTGTATTAAAACCTGCTTTTGTGACAATTCCATCATTTGCTGCTATAAAATTTGCTCCCATTGGAGCTCCTATATCAACTCCTGTATGTAATTTGTATACTCCTGTTATTGGATGTGTCCTCATTCCATAGTTTGAAGTAATCCTTGTATACCCTGGTGCTGGCCATGCCATTTGGCCTCCTATATATTTAGTATCTAAATTTGCAGTTGCAATTTTGGATATTTCTGCTTCTACTTGCAATATTTGCATTCTGTATTCATCTATTTGTAAAGATAGATTTTTTTCTTGATCTGATAATTTATTTGTGTATTCATCTTTTAATGCTATTGTATTTTGCAAAATTATTCTCTTTTTTTCGTAGTTTGCTTTTATCATGTTATATTCACTTTGCTGAGTTTGAAGCATTGTTTTATTATGTTCTATATCTTTTTTTTGGTTATCTATTTTATTTAGTAAATCTTCATCATAACTTGTAAGTTCTACTATTAAATAATAATTAGATATAAAATCTACTATATTTGATGAATTTAGCATAAAATCTAAAAATGTTGTGTCTCCTGCTTCATATAATGTAACTAATCTATCTGCTAATAATTTTTCTTGGCTGTCATAATCCTTTTGTGCTATATCTAGTTTTTTTTGTATTTCATTTATAGATTTATCTAAGTCTTTTATTTGACTATCCCAACTACTTATTTGTATTTCGTCCTCTGCTATTCTACTACTTAATTCTTCTACTTGTCTTAGGTTCTCTGATAATTCACCTTGTACTATTTCAAGTTTAGAATCTACCTGAGACTTCTGGCTTTGTAGCTCATTTTGCTGTGTTATTAATTGGTTTAAATCTTCTGCATGTGAAAAAATAGCAAAGTTTAATATTATAATTATTAAAATTGCGGCAATTAAACTTTTTTTCATTTCAATTACCTCATCTTTCTAAAAATTTTTATAGAAAATGTATTGTGGTTTTTTAGGACATAGCACGCCATGTCCCTACAACATTTGACGTTATTCTTTTGTGTTTTGATGCGTTCAGGTCGACAGGGCCGTCGCCCCCTACAATGTTTGACATTACATTAATTAAACCTTTAGGTATTTTCTCATTGAAACACTACTTCCTATTATTCCAATTCCTACTCCTAGTATCATGTATACTAGAATTATTAAGTTAAATAGTTCTGAAAATCCTAGTAGGCTAATATTCATTTTTACAAATACTTGTGATGCTATTATTTTTTGTGATACTATATTGTAAATTATTCCTACAACTAGTATTGAAAGTGCTCCTGCAAGAATTCCCATTATTATACCTTCTATAATAAATGGCCATCTGATAAATCCATTTGTTGCTCCAACATATTTCATAATTGATATTTCTTTTCTTCTTGCATGTACTGTAAGTTTTATTGTATTTGAAATTATAACTACTGATATTATTACTAAAAATACTAGTATAACACCTGTTACAACTCTTACTCCATTTGCCATTTTTATTAATGTCGTAACTGTTTCATCTTTACTTGTAATATTTTTTAATTTATCTCCAACAACTTGTCTTATTTGGCTTTGTACTTTTGAGGTTTCGCTTAAATTAGTTAGTGTTACAACATATGATGCTGGAAATACATTGCTTTCTTCAAGTCCTGTTAATAAATATTGTTTGTCTTTAAATCTTTCCTTCATTTGGTTTAAAGCATCTTCTTTAGATACGAAAGTAACAGTATTTACTCCATCTATTTGCTTTAAATTCGTTCCTACATTTTGTACTTCTTCGTCTGACACATCTGTATTAATAAATACTTGTATTCCTTGTGCTGATTCTATTTGTTTCATCATATTATTTATGTTTTGACCTATTATAAAAAATACTCCAAATATAAGCATTGTAAAACACATAACCAATAAAGATGCACTTGTTGATTTTTTATTTTTTAGTGTGTTACTAAAACCTTCTTTCAAAAAATAACCTATTATATTAAATCTCACTGTCATAACCACCTTTTTCATCTCTTATTATATTTCCGCTTTCAATACGAATAACTCTTTTATTCATTTTATCAACAATATCTTTTGCATGTGTTGCTACAACTACTGTTGTTCCTCTCATATTTATATCGCTTAATAAGTTCATTATTTCCCATGCTGTTTCTGGATCTAGGTTTCCAGTAGGCTCATCTGCTATAATCATTGATGGATTATTTACTAGTGCTCTTGCGAGTGCCACTCTTTGTTGTTCTCCTCCTGATAATTCATTTGGATACATCTTAGCTTTTCCACTTAATCCTACTAAAGATAGAACCATTGGAACTTGTCTTCTAATATGTCTTGGTGTAGCTTTTACTATATACATTGCAAATGCAACATTTTCATATACTGTTTTATCTGGTAATAATCTAAAGTCCTGAAAAACTACTCCCATACTTCTTCTTAAATATGGAACTCTATCTGGTTTTAAAAAAGTTGTATCTTTTCCGTTTATTATTATATTTCCAGAAGATGGTTCTTCTTCTTTTAATATTAATTTTATTAAAGTTGATTTTCCTGAACCTGATGAACCCACTAAAAATGCAAAATCGCCTTTATCTATAACAAAATTTGCATTCCTTACAGCTTCAGTACCTGTACCATATGTTTTATTAACATTTCTAAATTCTATCATTTTTTGCTCCTTATGCACCTATTTTTAATCATATTTATCATAACAATAAAAATAAATTATTGCAATACTAAAATCACAAAAAAGTGACATATTTTTTTACCAATTTTGGCATAATATGTCACTTTTTCTTGTTTTTTCATATTTATAAATTTTAACATAAAAAAAGCAAAGATTTTATTCATCTTCGCCCTCTTCTATTATATCATCTATATCTGATTCTATCTCATTATATTCAAATTCATAATTATTTTCTATAATTGGTCTTTTATTTTTCTTTTTATTCTTATATTTTTTATTATTTAAATTTTTCTGTTCTTCTTTTTTATTATTCATTGATTTATTAATTAAATTATTTGTCTTTTCTACTAAATCTGGCATATAATCTAATAATTTATCAACTGCTGATGTATGGTCTACTGGTAATAATTTTACATTATTATTTTGCATTATTAAAAATGCTACTGGACATATTTTTACTCCTGCTCCACTTCCTCCTCCAAATGGTAACCTGTATTGTATTTCTTCTTCTTTATCCTTTTTTGTATATTCATCTATAGTCTCTCCATTAAACTCACTTCCACCTGCTGCAAATCCAAAAGTTACTTTTGAAATTGGTATTATTAATGTATTATTGCTTGTTTCTATTGGCTCTCCTATTATAGTATTTACATCTATCATATCTTTAATGCTGTCCATAGCTGTATTCATAAGTCCTTGGATTGGATGTTCGTTCATTTATATCATCTCTCTTTCTTAAAACTTTCCACATTATATTTATAATATGTATCATTTTTATACTAATTATACAGTTTAAGCTTATTTTATAAATATTTTTATCAATATAGATTGGTTGTAATTTATAAAAGCATTTTTGTGGATTAGACGTTTTTGCAAATATTATAGAAAGTATTGTGGTAAACATCGGAATAAAAATTGTTGTAAACATTACATCTTGCGTTCCAATTTGTAAATAAAGATTTACTTTTTTTAACTTAATTATTTCTAAAATTTTTATTTTTTCTTTATTACTTTTAGGCAGTTTTTGTATTAATCTTTTTGCATTAATTTTCTCCAGTCTTTTCTTTGAATATATTCTTTTTATTTTTTGCTTATTTAGTCCTATTTGTAGTATTTTTATATTGTTTAGTATAAATATTTTAAATTTTATCATTAACTTGTCTGAAATTTGTTTTTCATAGTTTGAATATTCAAAATCTTCTATTTCAATTTCGAATCTTAATGATACTATTAATAAAATTATAATTAGAAATATGAAAAAAACTAATAACATTATTCAAACACCTTCTTTTGAATATATTATTAGTTTTTCCAATTTTTACATTATTAAACATTGTAGTATAATTTTATTATGCTTTAAAAATATTTTAATAATTAAATAAACTTTTCAATACTTGCTTATATCTTTTAAAAATAGGATGGTTACAATTAACACCCTCTATACAGCTTTCATATACACTTGTATAATACCATCTTTGTTTTTCTTTATTTCTTTTAATTCTTTATTATTGGAATTTTGTAAAGATTTATCTGTATCAAATGTCACATATGATACAACAAATAAAGATCCTAAAGTAGTCTCTGATTATATAGAACATTTGATAACTCAAAATTATGATATGAAAAGTTAATACAATAAAAAAGGAATTATTTTTTAATTCCTTTTTTATTATTGTGCTAAAATCTCATCTACATACAACTTGGCAATTATTTCCAATTCCTTTATACTATCTTCTGGTATGTTAAATGAATACAACTTTTTTTCTGGTGCTAATACTGCATATTTTATTGCTTTTACACTTGCATTAGCTATTTTAATTGCACCTTTATCTTGTTTTGCACAAATTTTGCATTTTAGTCCTTTGTCTTTAAAACTAAAATATTCTAAATCTTCTTTTTCTTCACAATTACAGCATTTATCTATTCGAGGAGCAAAACCTAATATGTACATTAATCGTAATTTAAATATTGAATTTATTAACCTTAAATCTTTATCTAAATTTGAAATTACATATACTGTATTTAACAATAATTGTAATATCTTATAACTATTTTGGTTTTCTGTTGTAACTGCTTGTACTAATTTTGTTATTTTAGCTACTTGTTCCAATTTTTCTAAATCTGTTCTAACATTATAGAAAACTTCAATAGGATCACATGAATTTATATTATATGAACTTGCACCTTTATATAATATGTACTCACCAAAACATAAATATTGAGAACCTGCAAGAAGGCTACTCTTAGGCCTTCTTGCACCTTTTGCTGCACACGAAATTTTTCCAAGTCCAGGAGTTATAAGTGTTAGCATTTTATCATAATCTCCCATATTATGTTCTGCAATTACCATTGCCTTGGTTTTTATAATACCCATTTTCTTCCGCCTTTGTTATATTCTTTTCTACTTCTTCTATTTGTCTTAATTCTACGAATGTATCTATATTTCCAGTTTTTTTAAATGTATTCCACGCAATTTTCTTAATCATGAAATCATCTCCTTTTTGTTTATCTTTTGTAAATTTTTATTTTTTATTCATGTAAAATGATTATGTATTTGACATTGATTTGTTATATTTTTATTTTTTTATATTTTTCAAAAGGCCAAGGGCTTTGCCCTTACCTTTTAATCCCATCCTACTTAAGACACCTTCGGTTTCTTAAGAATCTTTCAAAAGGGTTATTTATAAATTCTAATTTCGTTCTTGCTCGTTTTTCCCCAATATGGTTGTAAAAAGCTTCACTTCAACAACCATTATTGGTCGCCCCCTGAAAACTCGCAAGTTCTAGTTTTATCTTTTGAAGTCCTTCAAAAAAATTTCATGTATATAATAAATTTCTAATTTTTATTTGTTTTAAACCTATTTACAATGCTGTCTTTTTGTTGCCAATCCTCTTTAACTTTAACCCAAATTTTTAAATTAATTTTTATCCCTAACATTTTTTCTAAATCTTCTCTTGCATATGTTCCGATTTTCTTAAGCATCTTTCCACCTTTTCCTATTATTATTCCCTTATGAGAATTTCTTAAACAATATATTGTAGCTTCTACGTCGTATATTTGATCTCCTTTTACTGTAGTCCTTTCTTGCATTTTTTCAGTTTCTACATATATACCATGTGGAACTTCCTCATCTAATAACTTTAGTGCTTTTTCTCTTATAGTTTCTTCTACTAATTGTCTTTCAGTTTGATCTGTATATTCTTCTATATCATAATATGCAGGACCTGGTTTTAAGTGCTTTTCTATCTCATTTAATATAGTATCTACTTCTTTATTTTTAGTTGCCATAGCTGGAATTACAGCTTCAAAGTTATATTCTTTTGCATACATATCCATTATTCCTAATAACTTTTCACGTTTTATTAAATCTATTTTGTTTATAATTAAAATTGTTTTTTTATTTGCTTCCCTTATTTTTTCTAATATTATTCTATCACCTTTTGTTATTTCTGCTTTTAAAGCATCTACCATAAATAAAATAACATCAACATCTGCAACTGTTCCATATGCAGTCTCTAACATTGTTTCACCTAACTTTGTTTTTGGCTTATGAATTCCGGGCGTATCTATAAAAATTATTTGAGAATTTTTCCTATTTACAATTGCTCTTATTGCTGTTCTTGTTGTTTGAGACTTATTTGCTGTTATTGCAACCTTTTCTCCTATTAGAGAATTTATTAATGTAGATTTTCCAACATTAGTTTTTCCAATTATTGAAACAAAACCAGATTTAAAATTTTCTTCCATATTTTTTCCCTTTCTATTTTATATATTGATATATCATATTTTATATAATTATGTAATATTTATATTAAAATTTGTATTTGAGTTTATTATATATCTTCAATTTTGATTTTTTTGTAGAAATTTGCATTATAAAAAACGAATTTTAAAAATTTCTAAGCGATGGAAATCGCAAAGAAATTCTAATAATTCCCATAATTATCTTCTACGGAAAGTTCTACTTTTTTAGGAGAACTTTCCTAGAATATAAAAAAAATTTTCGGGTGGACACAAGGCCCACCCACTTACATAATTTTATTCAAATGTAGCATTTGCATCTATTGGACAAATATTAAATATTGTATTCCCATCATTTACATCTATCTCATTTCCATTTAAATCTTTATATAGTGTTTTAGCTTTTCTGGATTCTTTTACACATTTTATTTCTATTGCTTTTCCATTTGTTATATAGTAACCTTTGAAAGTCCCTATATTTGATAAATTTTGTCTATCTTTATTTTCTCCATCATTTAAAGGTGTATTTTTTACAAATGTTATTATTATATTTTTTGTTGTAATTTCTTTCCCTGTTTCAAAATCTTTTTGCTTACTTCCTCTTGCATATCTTGTATAAGTCTTTGTTTCTGGATTATACTGATAACTTGTAGTATGAAGTGTTGAATATGGTATTTTTACTTTATTTGCTTTTACACCAGTTTCTAATTCTACCTCATCTGTAACATAATTTAATACACTTTTCTTTGATGATGTTGTTTTATATTTTTTCTCTTTTGCAATCTCTTTTATTTTCGAAGTACTTGTTAGTACATTATGTGGAGATGACTTTTGTTTTATTCTCCAAAAACTACTACTATTTTCCGTTATTCCATTTATATTGTTAACACCTAAAGATTTTATATCTGATTCTGCTTTTGGACTCCATCCATAGTGAGTATATATTGCATCATTTTCTAAAGCATAATCTAAGAAATAATGTCTTGAGCTTCTTACTGGTCCTATTTTTTCTACATTTTGACCTTTAAATATAGCCATTAGTCTGGTTTCTCCACCTTCAACTATTATTTCATATATTGAGTATGCTTTTTGTAAGCCAGCTTGTGGCCACGCTCCTTTGTGATTATCTATCATTACTGCTATTGGTCTTTCATTTCCTGAATATATCTTTATTCCTGTATCTTCCACTATTTCTTCTTCAATATTTCCTTCTTCTGTTCCTAATGATATTATTTCATTTTGATTTTTGTCTTTAAATAATATCATGTATGCTAAAATTGAAGCTACAGTTAGTATTATTAATATTGCTACTATTATAAATATTTTTAATTTGTTATTTTTTTCTCTTCTTTTATTACTTCTAATCATTTTATTTTTCCTCTTTTATTTTTTATCTATTTATTTGTAACATTTCTAAGATATTTTCTTCTTTTTTACGCATTTGATCTTTTTCGTCTTCTTGCATATGGTCATAGCCCATTAGATGATAAAATCCGTGTACTACCATGTAAGCTAATTCCCTTTCAAATGAATGCTCATATTCTTTGGCTTGCTTTTTTACTTGCTCTACTGCAATTATTATATCTCCTAACGTCTCACTAATTCCTTCAAAATTTTCTTTACATACTTGCTCTATTTCTTCTTTTTCAAACATTGGAAATGATAATACATCTGTTGGCTTGTCTATTTTTCTGTATTTATTGTTTATTTTTTTTATTTTATTAGACGTTGTTAATGTTATTGATATATATAAGTTTTTTAGTTTTTCAGCTTCAAAACATTTGTCTATTACTTGTTTTATTATTGTTTCATAATTTTTGTTTTCTTCTATGTCTTGATATTGTATTTCTAGATTTTCCATTTTTTCCCTTTTTTATTTTTTATATTTAATTTTTCTTGATTGACATTGATTTATTGTGTGTTTGTGTTTATTTGGGTAGGTCTTGACCTAGCCCTACATTGTTTGATATTAATTTGTTGTATGTTTTATGCAGTTTGTTTTTGTTTTGTGTAATGTCCTAGCGTTTTATATGTGTTTTTTAGATTTTTCATTGCACCTATTTCTACTAGTCTTGTTTTATAGAACTTTATTATTTTTTCATATCTTAATATGTTTTTACTTTCTTGTAATTTCTTTAGGTCTCCTCTTATAAACAATACTTCTTTTTGTTCTTCGTAGGCTTGTTTGCTTTCTTCTTTTAGTTTTTGAATATCTTTATATTCATTCCAAAATTTCTTGTATTCATCTCTATTAGATGGTTTGTCCCAATATATTTTGGTTGATAATAATCTAATATTATATTCTTCTATTAAATTTATTAATAATCCATATGCTGCTTTTCTTTTTTGTTCAATTTTTGTATCTACTATTAAGTCTCTTGTTTCTTTTAACAATTTTATATAGCATTGCTCTGCAACTATTAGTGGTAAGCTATGTGTAAATAACTGTCTACTAATTCCTAGCAGTACTGCCTTTTTTTCTATTAATTCTTTTTGTTCTAATCTTCCTATTGTATAACCTTCGTAATTCTCATATTGTTCTATTATCTCTTTATAATTTTCATTTTCATCATTTTTAATTTTTATTGGTAAAATTGTTCCTATATAATCTTCTAATGTACTGAAAATTTTGTCATAAATTTGCTCTTTATCTTTTGCAACTAAATTGTCTGCAAGTTGTACTGAATAGTGTTTTAATAAACCTTTATATAATGAATCCATTTTTGCAGCATAAAATATGTCATATTTATATCTTAATTTTTCTTTATTTAAATTTTTTACTGTTTCATAATCTATATCTATTAAATATTTTTGTTTTCTATATTTATATTCTAAATACTGTGTTTCTTTTAGATGTGTTACTTCATAGTAATTTGCTAAAGCTTCTCTTTCAAACTGCGTTGCTGTATCACTTTTTACTTTCTTATATATTGAATCCATTATATATTTATCTATAGATTCTAAATATAAAGAATATGTATCTTCATATTTTTTTCTTAAATCTTCATCTTTGTTGCCTTCTTCGTAATTTAAATATGCTTTTATCAAATTGTTCCTTTTTATAGAAATCATTACACTATTAAATCCTACTTTTGTAGGTACAAATAATTTCCCTATAGTATTTGTTAATTTTTTAAAAAAAGTTTTGTCTGTTTCTAAAACTCTTAATCCTCTTTCCATAGCTTTCCATCCTTTCAAAATACTATTTTTTCTTCAGTTCCTATATTTTCTAATACTTCATATATAACTTCAACTTCGACATATTCTTCTGCCTCATTTACATTTATATTCTTATTTACTATGTTTTCTTGTGAAAACTCCTCACTATTTAGTTTTTCTTGTGCTCTTTTTATTGCCATTTGCTTTGCTTCTTCTAGAGTATAGTTTTGCTCTTTTTCAATTATTTCAGAACTGTTACATTTAATTAGTTCTACGGGTATATAGAAATCAGAAAATATTTTTATTTTTTGCGTTTCGTATATTGTATCATATTTTTCAAATTTGGAAAGAGTTTTATAAAAATTTATTTCAAAATTATTAAATTTTATTTTATATTTGCTTTCTTCATTTCCAGTTTTTTCCTTTTTAGTTTCCCTTAAACTTACCTTTTCCCTAGCTGTATACCATACTTTTGCTTGCACTTCTCCTCTTGCATGTAAGTATCTTGTCCCTGTATATTTTCCTTCCATCCATCCTCCAATTAAAATATCTCCTTTTTTTATAACATCTCCTTTTTTTACTGTAGCCGTACCATTACTTGCATTTATTTTTTCTATTACACCTTCTTTATTTGAAACTATATTACAAAATTCATTACTATTTATAATTTGTGGCTTCTCATCTGCTTCTACTATTTTAACTGTTGCATTTGTTCCTTTTATATTTATTCCAACCCAAGAAATATCTGCTCTTTTTAATCTAATACTATTTACTATATTATTTATATCTACTTTTGATTTTAAATTACCAACTTTTAGACCATCTTCATTTAACTGACTTAAAATTTCTTCTTTTGAAATTTTATCATTTCCAATTATTTCTATATTCCAAATAAATTTTGATGTTCCAAATGTAGCTAATAAAATTATTATTAAACCTATAAAAAATATTTTTCTTTTTTTATATTTATCTAAAAAAAATGGTATTCCCCTTTTTTTCTCAATATGTACTCTACATTTTGTTTTTTTAGAAATTTCTTTTATTTGTTTAAAATTTTTTATAGAAATATTTGCATGCATAATACTTGATTTTTCTCTTTTTATTCCCCATAAAAGAATTTCTTTTGCTTTACATATATTTATAAATCTTTCTATAAAAAAACCTTCTACATTAATTCTTACATATCCAATTATTTTATTTAGTAAAATTTTAAAAAACAATTTTTTTTCCTCCTTAATCAGTGCTACTTTCTAAATCTATACTTTCTATTTTTCCAGTAATTAATAAATTCTCATCTGTCATTTCATTTAAAGATAAATTAAATCCATTAATATTTATTACACCTATATAAGTATTTAATCTTATAAAAAAATTTTCATATTCTAATATTCCTTTATAATTTTCTACCATTACTTTTTCAAAACCCATTATAGTTATTTTAGGTTCATTAGATGAGATTTCTTCTGGAAACTCTAATAATTTATTTATTTTTCTAATATTATTTTTTTTCACGTAGTTTCCTCCTATAAAATTTATATTCTAAAAAATAATTAAATTTAAAAATGAGTTTGACATTTAGCCATTTAACATTTAACTTAAGTTAGAATGTGTATCTATAATCAGAACATTTGCTATCTAAGACGCCTTGGAAAACGGAGTTTTTAAATTTAATTACTTTTTAGAATTGCCAACCTAATTTTCAAATTCATCCAATGTTTTAAACTCATACCCTTGATTTTTTGCTTCTTTTATAATGTAATCTAAAACATTACAATTATCTTTGGAATTTCCATGTAATAACATTATTTCTCCATTGTGCAAATTATTTAATATCATTTTTTTTGCATTTTCTTCTCCTGATTGATTATTTTCTTCCCAATCTTTATATGCAAAACTCCACATAACAGTTTTATATCCTAAATTATTGCACTCATCTAGGGTTCTTTCACTATATTCTCCTTTTGGTGGTCTTATATATTTCATTTCATAGCCAAACTTTTGATATATAGATACATGTAAATCCATAACCTCTGATTTAATTTCTTCATCTGATATATCTGGCATAGATTTATGTTTTACTGTATGTATCACTAAGAATTCTATGTACCAATTTTATATTTATTTTTTTGTAGTTACATTCATATAACTACACAGAATACTGCATATACTTTTTGCCAGAAACTTTATGTACTTTACTATCATTTATGTAAGGATTTGAAAAAGTTAATTGTATTGTTATATTTTTTTCTTTGTCAAATTCTATCTTTTCAACTAATTTCTCTATTATTTCTCTATTAAGATTTTCCATATTCATAAATTCTTGTACTGTCTTTTTTATTTTATTGATTTCACTTTTTTTAGTAGTTTTACTTTTTTCTTCTTGTAATTTTTCATTTTGTAGTTTTTTTAATTTCTCATTTACTTCTTGTTTGTTATTATTAATTTTTTCATATTCTTTTTTAAATTCTTCTATTGGAATAGCTTTTGATAGTTTCATTTGATATAACTCTGAAAATCTATTTGATATAATAGTAAGTTCTTTGTTCTTTTTTTCTATTTCCTCATCTATCTTTTGTATTTTATTTTTAGTTTTCTTTTCTGCTTTTGAATATATTTCTTTAAGTTCTTTTGAAGTATATTTAATACTTTCTAATTCTTTCTTTACTGTATCTCTTATTGCTCTTAATAAAATATGCTCTCCTAAAACTTTATTTTTACATAAGCCTGAATAATTATTTGCTTTTTTACATTTTGCAAAATTTCCCTCCCATGAAATATTCCCACTCTTATTTCTACTTATGTTATGATTAAAAGTTACTTCACTTCCACATTCTTTACAATATACTAATCCTTTTAGAATATAGTCGTATTTTTTAGTTGTATCATGCTTAAAAGAATTTAACTTTTCTTGTACTTTATTCCATGTTTCTTCATCAATAATTGGCTCATGCATATTCTTTACTATTATGTATTCACTTTTATCTTTTTGTATTCCTTTTTTTATCTTCGGACTGATTTGTTCTTTTTTTCCACCAATTACATGACCTAAATATGTTCGATTCTTTAGCATATGTCCTATTGTTGTTCTTAGCCATACAAACTCTCCATTTGGATTTTTACTTTTCTTTCTAGTACAAGGTAAATCTAAGTAAACTGCTGGTGGTACTATTTTTCTTTCATTCAGTTCATCTGCAATCTTTATTGTTGACATTTTTTTATTAGCATACATATCAAATATTTCTTTTACTATATCGCATACTTCTGTATCAATAACTAAATGATTTTTTTGTTTATCGTCTTTTTTATAACCATAAGTTGCTATTCCAGATTGATATTCGCCATTTAACATTTTCCTTTTCTTAACACTTTTTATTTTCTTTGAAATGTCTTGTATATAATAATCATTATAGCTTAATTTAAAAGTCAAGAATTGTAAACCTCTTTGGTCTATTGTATCTATTCTATCTCCTATTGAAATATATCGAATGTTTTTGCTTGGTAAATATCTTTCTAAATAATAACCTGTATCTATGTGATCTCTTCCAAATCTTGATAAATCTTTTGTAATAATACAATTTATTTTTCCATTTTCTATATCTTCTATCATTTGTTTAAATTTTGGTCTATCAAAATTAGCACCTGTATAGCCATCATCAACATATTCCCCTACAATTTCTAAATCTTCATTTTTTTCTATGAAATTATCTATTAAGTCTCTTTGATTTTCTATACTTTCACTTTCCTTTTTATCTCCGTCTTGTTCAGATAATCTCATATATTTTGCAACTTTGTATTTTGTTTTTATCATATTGCCTCTTTCAGTTCAGTATTTATTTCACTATGACCAAAAGTTAATGTTATTGTAACAGTCTTATTACTGTCAAATTCTATTTTTTCAATTAATTTAGAATATAATTGCTTACTTGGGTTTTCAATTGATAATAATTCTTGGGCTAATTTTTTTATTTCTGTATAATCTGTCTGTGTCTTATCTTTTTCTATTGCTAATATTTGTGTTTCTAACTCATGAATTTCACATAGTAATTCATTTTTTTCTTTTTGTAATTTTTTATAGAAGATATTGAAATCATCTATTGTGATAATCTGTTGTCTTTTATCTTGATAAACTTCTTCTATTTCATCTGAGTTATCTTTTAATCTTTGCTTTAGCTTTTTTATTTTATTTTCTAAAATGCTAGTTTTTGAATGTACTCTTTCATCTGCTTGTTTATATATTAATAAAAGTTCATCATCTGTATAATCTATTTTTTCAATTTCATTTTTTATTGTTTTTTTTACATTTTCTATAATTATAGATTCATCTATCGGCTTACAAGTACAATTATTTATATGTATATTTTTATTGGAGCATATAAAAGTTTTTTGTTCCCATACATACCCACTTTTTCTCGTTCTTCGCCTAACTCTATATGTTGCTTTTCCTCCACATTCAGCACAATATATAAAATCTTTTAATGATTGCTCATTTTTTACTGTCTTGACTTTACTATATTTATTTAATTTGTCTTGTGCCTTATTCCATATTAATTCATCTATTATAGGTTTGTGCATATTTTTTACAATAATATACTCATCTTTTTTAGTTGCACGAACTTTATCTACTTTATGACTTATTTTTTGAAACTTTCTCCCTACAACATTTCCTATATATACCTCATTTCTTAGCATATTAATAATTTGAACACTTCTCCACTCATATTCTGATAAATCCTTACTTTTATCTTTTAAAAGATTAGGTAATTTTAGATATACTCCGGGTGGCTCAATTTTTCTTTCATTTAGTTTATCAGCAATTTTACTTGTAGTCATTCCTTTATTAACATACATATCAAATATTTCTTGTACTATATGACTTACCTCTAAATCCGGTATTAAATGATTTTTTTGCATATCATCTTTTTTATAGCCATAAGGTGCAATAGAGCCTTGAAATTCTCCTTTTTCTATTTTCCTTTGCTTTACACTTTTTATTTTGTTTGAAATATCTTGTGCATAATAATCATTAAAGCTTAATTTAAAAGTTAAAAATTGTAAGCCATCCGGATTGATAGTATCTACATTATCTCCGAATTGCTATATATCTTATAGCTTTCGTTGGTAAATATCTTTCTAAATAATAACCAGTATCTATATGATCTCTACCAAATCTTGATAAGTCTTTTGTAATAATGCAATTTATTTTTCCATCTTCAATATCTTGTATCATTTGTTTGAATCCCGGTCTATTAAAATTAGTTCCTGTATAACCATCATCAACATATTCTCCTATATCTTCTAAGTCTTCATGTTCATTTATATAATTGTCTAATATATCTCTTTGATTTTCTATACTTTCACTTTCTCTATCATCTCCATCATCTCTTGATAAACGCATATATTTAGCTACTTTATAATTATTTATTCTATACATTTTACCTCCTCTCCAGAATAAATAACCATTTTGCTATTTCATTTTAACTTTTAGATTTTTGCAAGTAAAATGTGTAAATTTATAATTTTTTATTCATTTTCACTTTTTTGAATTTTTTCAATAAAAATTGTTTCTAGCATTTCGGTTACAATATCCTTTAAGTTTTGCTTTCCATATATAACTTTTATGCTATTTTCTTCACTATTCTTTCCATCCATTTGTACCTCCTAACTTTCATATTAAAAGGTATTTTAGTAATATTAAATTTATGATTAATTGCTTTATTTTTATTAAAACTATTTTTCTTCTGGAAAAAACTCATCAAGAATAAAATTAGCCTCTTTCATTATTTTTCTAGGATGGTGTTTATATATTTCTGACAAAAATTCTGTTACTATTTTTTCTGATGTAATTTCTTTTTCTCGGTTAGTCAATACATAAAATATACATGTTGCATAAGCTACAAACTCATCTGCTGATAAATCCCATGAAAATTGTATTTTATTTAATAACTCTTTATTGTCTTGAATAATCTTCCCTGTATCTACTTCATCTCTAGCAGTTTCAAGTATAAATTTTAAAATCATTATCCAATGATTTTTTTCAATTTCTTTGATATTCTCTCTATATCTCTGATAGCCTAAAATGTAATAAGCTATCGACTCTTTAATTTTATAATTTCTATTTTTTATATTTTGTTTCATTGTTGTTTCCTCCTAACAAAAAACAAGCCATTTATTGACTTGTTTATCTTTCTAAATTTTTATTTTTTCTAGCTTTCGGACTTGATTTCTTGGTTACTTTTCTTTCTGTCTTAGTCTCTTTTTCATTATTGCATACTGGTAATTTCATTCTACCATTTATTCTGCCACTTCTTTGTTCTTCACTTACTGTATTATACATTTCATTAGATAATCCTTTATCATTATTTTCTTTTATCACGCCCTCATGTACTGTAACTATTTTTCCATCTATTCCATCTAAAAACATTTTTGTTTTTACAAATGATTGCTCTCTTATTATTGTAGATACACTTTCTGCTATCATTCCTTTTAGACTACCTCTATTTATTTCACTTACTAATTTTTCTAATGAAATTCTATTTTCTAACCTACCAGAAAATCCAATATCACAAAATACATGATTTACATTATAGCCATTTTCTTTGCAATATTTAAGTAATTGTTCTTTCTTTTCTTCAACTTCTATAACTGCTGTAACTTCATTTTGACAATGTCCTATTCTTATATATGCCCCATATTGTTCATCTTTATTTTGTTGTTGATTATTTATAAATATAATTTTATTATTTTGATATTCTCTAAAATTTTCTGGGTATCGTATTTTTACTGCTTGTATAAAATATCTTGCATATCCATCACAAAACAATTCACTAACATTATAATTTTTAGACACTTTATCTTCTTTTTCATCTTGCCTACTTTCATAAATATTTTTGTGATTCCATAAATTTAATGCCATTCTTGTAACTCTTTTACTACCGCCTGTTTGCCATGCACTTTGTAAACTATCTATATTTATTTGGTCTGTTTCTAAATTAAGTATTTGTTTAAAATTTGTTCTTGTTGTTTCACATATTCCTAAAGTATAAATTGCTGATTTATGAAATACATCTGCTTTTCCTGTTTCTTCTAATTTTTCAATTTGTTTTTTATAAAAATTCTTATGTTCATAATCTATAAATTCTATATCTTCATACTCCATTTTCGCTAATCCTTTCTTCATTTATTCCTATTGCAACTGTCATTGCATAATCTACTTTTTTCATATATTCATTAGGTAATTCTTCTATGTAATACTTTAATCTTTGCTTGTCTATAACTTTTATCTGCTCTGCAAGTATTGTAGCCTTATATAACATTTTTCCAAATGGCTCAACTTGTATATGTGTTGGTATTTTATATTCTCCCTCTATTCTTCTAGTTATAGGAACTATTATTGTTGTTGGACTATATTTATTTCCTAAGTCGTTTTGCACAATTAAAACTGGTCTTACACCTTTTTCTTCACTTCCTGCTGTTCTTCCTAAATCTGCTAAATATATTTCTTTTCTTCTTATTTTGTCTAACATGTTTCTCCTCCCATTTTCTTATTGCGTCTATTTCCTCTTGATTTTCTCTTTCTCTATCTTCATTTGTTTTGCTTTTATTTGCACCTAATATAATTAGGTACATAAAAATTGCAATTATTATCATAATTACCAAACTTATTGTTATAATCATTTTTTATTTCCTTTCAATATGTTAAAAACTCCGTAAATAAGTGAAACATATTGATATTACAATGCTATTTTACGGAGTTTGTATTTGTTTTTTATTTATCTATTCCTATAATTCGTTAGACAAATGTTAGCAAAACATTTTCATTGGTAGTATCTGTCTATACTCCTGTCAGACTCTGTCTGGCTTACACTCATTGCTTGCGACGGCTCACAAAAAATTGTTTCAACGCTCGAACTGTGACTATGTAAAAGTTTCTTACCTATACTTCCATCTTCGCCTTATTAGTTAGCTTTACTAATATTTAAGTAGTAGCACTTTTTTCTTCAGAAAGTAACGCTACTTTAACTAGCTCAAAAATATAGGGACTGTATCTAACGAACTTTACTATTCAATTTTCAATGTACTTTATTTCGTTCTAAGAAAAACAAGTAGAGATTAACCCTCTCTACTTGTAAGTACAGAAAATTGCAAATCGTAAAGTCAAAATTTAAAAGTTTTTAATTTTTCTTAAAAAAGTTTTTTCGCAATTCTTTTAAAGCATTGTCAATGCTATATTTTACAGCCATTTTAGAACAGCCCTCTATTTCTGCAATTTGTGAAAATGATAAGTTATGTTTAAAATATAGTAGTATTCTTCGTCTGTGCATATCTGATAATGAATTTAATGCTTTGTATAGCTTTTCATTTTCTATTTTCTCAATTACTTTGTCTTCCAAACTTTTAGGCTTGTCTTTTGCTTTTTTATAAAAAAATACTTCCATGATTTCTTCTTGTGTAAAACTTTCTTCATCATGCTCTATTAGATATATATTTGAATTTAAGTGTCTTTTATCTCGTTGGATCAGTTTAGCCTCATCTTTTTCTAATTCATCCATTAAGTCAAAAACTTCTTTTGTTATTTCTACTTTTATATCTTCTGCTATATCATCACTTGAAATAGTTACAATATAAGTATTATTCTTTTTATCACTACTTAAATAATAGGGATTACATTTATCTCTATTTCTTTTTGGGTTTTTATCCACTTTGTTTTCTCCTTTCGACTTGAAAATTTCAAATCGAAAGTTGGTGGACTTCGACAACCACTATAAAAAATTATTGTGTATTCACTGATTCGACAAAAAAAGAAGTCAGAATTATCTGTACCACTCACAGACATAATCCTAACTTCTTTTTCTTTATATAAATATTCAATTACACAATCTTTATCTATTGCCCCCCATTTCATTACACACTCCAACTGTGGTAAGTATCACCTATCACAGTTCAAAAGTGTTATAAGTTGGTGCTACTAGCCAAACTTTATGATTTAACTTATAAAACTTTTTTCGTGCGTTTTTCTCTTACATTTATAGCTGTGTATCTTTATTAATACTTTTCATTTGCTTTTGCAAAAATTTGGACAATATCTTGCTTTGACATTCTAGCATATCTCCTATGTCGAATTTTGTTACAATGTGCAAAAAAGCAAAAAAAATATATAAAAAAGTCATATTTTGACATTTTTATATATTTTTATATTCTTGATATATTATTTTTATTTATTCATAGAATTGTTTTCAATATTTTTAAAACTTTTAATAATGCTATCTGCTAAATTAAAAAATTCTTCTTGTGTTTTATCATCTAGTTTTTTGATTTCTTTAAACATTTCCTTATATTTTATTTCTAACTTCTTGTCCATTTCAAAATCATCAATTAATAGATAATCAAAAGATGTATCTAATTCCTTCACTATTTTTCTTAGTAGTGGTAATGATGGACACTTATTTTTTCTTTCTATATTTGATATATAACTTGCTACACTACCTACTTTTTCTGCTAATTCTTCTTGTGTATAATCTCTTTTAGTTCTTACTTCTAATATTCTTTTTCCTACATTGTTCTCCATAATACTACCTCATTTATTCTAATATTATCTATATATTATTATTTTAGACACTATTTTAGAATAAATATATAAGAACAAAAATATTGCTCATAGTAATATTTTGGATAAAAAAAATATAATTCATCATTTTAGTTTTTGATTATCTTAGTAATGCATTCTGTAATATCTTCATTGCTATATGGCTTTTGAACATAATATGCTGTAATTCCTTTTCTTTTGCATGTATATTCCATATCACTAAATGCTGATACAATAATAAATATAGGTTGAAATTTAGTAGGATCATCTTGTATTTCTTTTATTATGTCTGTTGCTAAGCCATCTTTTTTACGCTCATTTGTTATTACTATATTAGGTTTGTATTGGCTTATCATGTCTTTCATTTCTTGTGAATTGCTTGCTCCTTTATCTAATATTTGTATCTGGTCTTTTAATGGCTCTAAATATCTTCTTATAATATTTGCTTGTTCTTTATGTGTTTCTGCAATTAAAATAGTTTTCATGCTTAATTCCTCCTTTCTTTTCATTTCTTTATCTAGTGCTAATCTTACAATATTAGTTGAAGATTGTCAACTATAAAAAGTTTTTGTTTTGCTAGAATTTATTAAAATGGGAATATTTATTGTAAGGAGCGTTTTATATGGATTTGTCAGAAGCAATTAGAATAAGAATAAATAATTTAATTACAGAAAAAGACATTACTATCTATAAATTAAGTATGCTTGCAGGAATTTCAAGAACTACTTTATCAAAATTTCTTGGTGGCGAAACTAAATATTTAAGAATTGATATTATTGAATATATCTGTGAGGCTTTACAAATGAAGTTAAAAGATTTCTTTGATGATCCTGTTTTTGATAATATTGATATTGTAGAAAAACAAGAAAAACAATAGGCTGTTGTAGTCTATTGTTTTTCACTAAATTCCACAAATTCTTCTTTTAATAAACCTGTAATGCATTCATCTACATATTCATTAGTTGCTAAGCATAAATATTTTTTTCTTCTTATCCCCTCATATTTATACCCTAGTTTTTCTTGCATTTTCTTTGATTTTTCATTATTAGCAAAATATCCGTTTTCTATTCTTCTTAGCCCTAATACATCAAAAGCATATTTTATTCTAGCAGAAAACGCCTCTGTACCATATCCATTTTTTTGATATTCTTCATTTAACCATATACCACCACCAGCTGTTCCATCTTTCTTATTTATATTTCTTAATTCAGTTCCACCTATTACCTTATTATTTTGTTTTAATACTATTGCTAAAGATATTTTAACTTTTTCATCTTGATTTTTAGCTATTTCAATAAAACTTTTAGCATCCTTTTTAGTATATGGAAATGGAACTCCTGCCATCCATTTTGCAACATTTATATTATTAAGTCCCTCAACTAAATCATCTACATCTTCATCTTTCCAATTTCTTAAAATTAATCTTTTACTTTCTATTATCATTTTTGTCCTCCTTTTTATATTTGCATTGAATATGCTATACTCTTTACTTTAAATCCAAATTCTTCATAAACCTTTGACGCATTTTTATTTTCTTTATTTACTGTTAAATATAAATCTGTACAATTATTTTCTTTTCCAAATTTTTTTACATATTTTAATAATTCTGTTCCTATTCCTTTTCCTCTATTTTTTTCATCTACACATATTGCTTCAATTTGTAGTTGTTTTCTATATCTCATACTAGGATTATTTTTTTCTTTAATATTAATAGTTATGTATCCTAAAATTTCATCTTGTATCTTTGCTACAAATATTTCTTTTGCTTGTATCATTTCTTCAAAATCTTCTTTACTAATCACTTCATCTACACTTAAAAATAAATCTGGTCTCCAATTCACATGTAATTCATGAACTTGTTTTGCTAATTTATTTACTTTTTTTAAATCTTCTATTTTAGGTATTTCAATTATTGTTTCCATATTCTATTTTCACTCCTTTAACATATCATCTAAATAATTATCTGTAAATTGTTTTAACTTTTCTTCATTGCCTTTTACTTTTTGTATTAAATCATTAGCTATTTTATAAGCCTCATCGTATTCTTCCTTTGTAATCTCTAGCCTTTCGTATGCCTCTTTTAGTTCATCTTCATCTAACAAGATAATTTCTTCATTTGATGTTACTAAAACATCTAAATATAGATCATCTTCGTATGGTATATCATTTTCTTTTCCTATACTTCTTGCTATATCAAAATACCATTCAATAATTTCATTATTTTGATTATACATTGCTGTAAGTAAGATTTTAGCATTATAGTCATAAAATTCTAGCCATTTATAATTACTATCTTGCAAACATACTCCATTTTCTAATATATATGGTGTAGCTACTTTTTTAAAATTATTTAAATAAATATCTCCAATAAAATTTTCACTGTTTATTGATTTTATTTTTTGCTCTATTTCTATAACATTTTCTCTTTTACCTACACTATCTGCAAATCTCTTTTTTAAACTTATCCAATACCTCTGTATTACTCCAGATTCTGAAAGATTAACTTTATCTATAACTTCATTTTCTAATATACCACCATTACTCTGAATTGTTTTATATGACCCTATATTATCTTTATCGCAAGTTACTAAAACTCTATGTAATCCATACTCTTTACAATATTCTAATACAAGTCTTAACATTTCTTTTGCATATCCTTTTCTTCTTTCTTCTGGTAAAACGCTATATCCAATATTTCCACCATAGTTTAGAAGAAATTCTGATAGTGTATGTCTAAAATCAATTATACCAACTAATTTATTATCGGATTTTCTAATAGCCAAATATACTGTTGATGGTGCATATTCCTTTCCGTATTTTTTAGATAATCTATTATCAAAATCTATCCATTCTTCATAAGTTTCACATTCTTCTAATCCTGAACAACCATCAAAAGATTCATTATTTTCTAAAAATACTTTTCTATAATTCATTACTTGTTCTTTATATTCCATAGTTGGATTTACCAATTTTATAATACTCTCATTTCCTTTTATACTCATATTTATCACTTCCTATTTTTCAATTCTTTTTATCATACCATGTCCTGTATAGTCAAATGGTATTTTCTTAAATCCACATTTTTCGTAAAATTCCTCTTTACCACTCATAGATACTAAATTTATACTGCATTTTTGTCCTTTTTTAGTTTTATTTTCAACTTCTTTTACTATATCATCAATAAGTTTTTTTCCTATACCATTTTTTTGATATTCTGGATCAACTAACACATCAACTATTAAATAATATATTCCATCTCCTATTACTCTTGCCATTCCAACAGTTTTATTTTTTAAAGTTGCTTTCTTTACAATTATACTGTTTCTTATTGCATTTTGTACTACATCTACATCTTTCGTATCCCAACCAATTGTATTTCTCAAGTTGTTATATTCATTCACACTTAAATCATTTTCAATTTTAATTTCCATATCATTTTTCTCCTCCTATCAAAAAAAGCCTCACAAAAGAATCTTTTAAGACTCCTTTGCAAGACTTGTTAATCTCATCTTTTAAGTGTAAGTAACTATTTATATTTTCGTTACCCTTTATCGCTCAGTTCTTTATAAACCTAGATAAACTCTTAAATTATAGTTTTTATTTTAACATATCATTCTTCTTTTGTCAATTCGTTTTTCAAAATTATGTTAAGTGTTATTTTATCTTTTCATCTATAAACTCATTTACAATTTTTCTTATGTTTTCCATCTTGCTTTTAGTTTCTTTATCTTTATATTCAAATCTATCTACTAACACATTTATATAGTCGTTTTCTTTTATTATTTTATAAGATACATCAAAATTCAAATCAAATGTAAAAGCTAATATACAAACCCAAAAATCTAATGGTGTTACTCTATCGTGTATATCAACACATTTTTTATTTAAAATTGCATTATAGACTATATCTGATAACTTAGATTCTTCCATATCTTCTATTCTATTTACTCTTTTAGGGAATATTGACTCTATTTTTTCGTCTTTCTTTACTCTATAATTATCTATCTTATCTGCGTCCCTTATTATTTTAGAATGCAATAAAGTTCTTTCATCTAAATTTTCTTCAATTTCTAATCTGCTATGATTTTCTATTGCTTTTTTTATTATATTATCATATTGATTATCTTCTATAAATTTTCTAATCATACCTTTTTCAAATAACATTTTTGAGCCATGTCCTGCATGATCAAACTTAACACTATTTAATTCTTTTGTAATCTTTAATTCTTCAAATCTTCCTATATCATGTAATAATCCTATTAGTTCAGCTAGCTCTATATCTTCTTTGCTTAAATTTAATTTTTCTGCAATTTTCTTTGCATTTTCTGCTACATGATAAGTATGTACTATTTTTAACTCAAATCCTAAATCACTTTTGTCTTCATATTCATCTAAAAAATCTTTGAAAGCAATTTTTGCCTTTGCAATATCTATCATATAAATCCTCCGTTTATTATAAATCATTTTTTCTTGTATCAATATGAGTATTAGGATTAAATGGTGGATTCATAATTTCTATCATTTTTAGTTTCCCCTTAAAAGCAAATTCTGTATTTACAGGAATTTCAATAGTGTCTCCACTATTTATCTCATAAATTTCTCCGTTAATATTTGCTAAGCCTTTTCCTTCTAGAATATAATATATATGTATGCTTTCAGTTTCTTTTTGATAATATTCATGTCCTGTCATCATGTCTATATAGTCTACTTCTATTCCTAATTTTCCCTCACTTAAATAATATCCTTTGAAAAAAGTTCCTCTTTCAAAACTTGGCTCTTTTGGAAATTTCTTTACATATTTATTCATTTTTATTTACTCCTATAAAATTTTCTATATCTTTTATTTGCTCTATATTATTAAACAATACAGTTTTAAATCCAATTTCATTTGCACTTATTATATTTTTATTTGTGTCATCAATAAAAATTGATTCATTTACATTTATTTGGTATTTTTTAATTAATTTTTGGTAAATTTCAATGTTAGGTTTACTGATATTTTCAAAACAAGAAAATACTCCTCCATCGGCTATTAGTATTATTTCAAAATTATCTTTAATATAACTATAAGTACATTCTGTTATATTAGAGCATAAATATATTTTATATCCTCTTTGTTTTAAACTTTTATAATATTCTATCATCTCTTGTTTTGGTGGTAACATATATTTTAAATTGTCTTTGCTAAGTATTTGTTCTATTTCATTTTTATATTTTGAATTTTCTCTTTTTAAATATTTTATTAATTGATCATTGTTTATAAAGCCATTTAAACAATCTTTCCATTTTTGGCTATGGAAGATTATATCATTTAATTCTTTTCTCTTACTTTCTTCTATATTTAATTTATCTAAATATGTTTTAGGATTATATTCAAGTAATACTCCACCTATATCAAATATTATGTTTTTTATCATTATATTCCCCTTAACCTATTGTTAATTTTGCTACACATAACTTATGGTCAAATCGTGTTTCTATAACTTCATAATCATTATGTTTTATACCGATTTGTTGTTAATATGTAATCAATTTGTTTGTCTTTTCTAGTCTTTTCATTTTCATATACACATTTCATTTTATCTTTTAAATTTGGAAATAACTCAAATATATTTGTATAATTAAAATCGCCTAATAGAATAACATTTTTATTTGATTCAATTATACTTAATATTTTATCTTCTAATTTTTCATATATACTTTTATACTTTAGTGGACTTTCTCCAAATATATGAAATGGTAAGCAATGTCCCTCAATGACTATTGTATTTAGTTCTTCTATTTGAGATATATTAAATCCTTTATCATGTGACCAATATGTAATTATATCTGTCTTTTTATATATTAAATTTGGATTTTCTAATATATATTTTTCATTATTACTTATTCTAAACTTTGAACATATTGCTACTCCCATTTTATCATTGTCATTCATATCTGATGGAGATAGTGAAATTTCTTCGCAATATTTTAGTTCAGTATTTTCACTTATATACTTTGCTAATGCTTGTAAATTATTAGATTCTGTAATAGCTTCTTGAAATGCAATTATATTTATATTATTTTTTTCTATTTGTGTTTGTATGTATTTGTATGAATCTTGATTGATTTCTTTATTCTCTAAATCTTGTCCTACATTCCAAGTTGCAATTTTTATTATTTTTTCCATAACTAATCCTCAAACATATTCTTTCTATTATACTTTTCACAATTTAAGTTTTCCTTTAAGTATATACATTCCTGTAAATCTATATCATTTATATTTGCTAAGCAAACTACATAATATAACACATCTTGAAGTTCTTCATCTATTGTTCCTTTTATAGATTCTCCTTTTTCCATTTTTTTATTTTTTCTTATAACTTCAGCAAGTTCTCCTACTTCTTCCATCAATTTTAGCATATACTTTTCACTTGAATTATTTTTATGGTCTATATTTTTAATACATTCTTGCAATTTTCTGATAGTTAAATCGCTTTTCATATTTTCTATCTCCTATTAATTTAATGTTTTTTCTAAAATTTCTATTTCACAACTTATTGCATTTAATTTTGCTTTTGCACCAATTGGAATAACTACATTTTCACAGTTATGTCCAAAATCATTACATTTTAATATTGGAAATGTATATTCTTTTAGGTTATTCATTATGACATCTTCGAATTTTGCTATTTCTGTATCCTTTTCATAATATCCTATCCATAAACCTTTTATTTTTTCAAATACTTTGTGTTGTTTTAATATGTTTATTTTACTATCTATTTCATCTAGTGGAGATTCTTCTGCATATTCTTCTAAAAACAATATACTATTATTAAAATCTGGACTGTATTCTGTTTCTAATAATTTGACAAGAGTTGATAAGTTACCACCAATTAAAATTCCCTCTGCTTTTCCATCTTTTAAACTTTTCCATTTTGTAAAATGTTCTACTTTTCCATTTTCTCCATCTATTAACCTTAATTTAAAATCATTAACTTCTTTTTCTGATACTTCTCTGCCTAATCCCCAAATTATATCATTTTGATGATATGTTATTATTCCTGTTTTTGAATAAATAGCATTTAATATTGCTGTTGAGTCACTAATTCCCATTATTATTTTAGGATTACTTTTTATTACTTCATAATCTATATATGGTAGAATTGTATTAGAATTTTGACCACCTTGTGAGCATATTATTGCTCTTACTTCTTTATCTGAAAACATTTCGTTTATATCTTCTATCTTTTCATCTATTGTAGCTGAATATCCTAATGTATTTGCATATATATTTTTACTTAATTTTACTTTAAATCCCATATCTTTAAATACTTGTAGTCCTCTATTAAATTGTTCTTTAAAATCTTCGGTTATTGGTGCTGATGGCGAAATTATTCCTATTGTATCTCCTACTTTTAATTTACTTGATAACATTTTCTAAATCTCCTTTACTCATCTATGTTTTCTAATATTTTCCTCTGCACTTTTTTAGAAAAACTTTTTATTACTTCCCCATAAGAATGGTCTATCATTTCATAAATAATTTCATCACTAACTGTTTTATTTATATAAATCGTATTTCTATAAGTTGCTTGAACTGGTGGGCAATGGTAACCTCTTATTACTACATTTTTATATTGTTTTCTATATAATTCAGCTAGTAATGGATCACACTTTAATGTAATTTTATAGTCATTTTCTAATGGATATAATTCTGCAAATATTTTATTATTTATTTTGAAACATATTGGTATATCTCCAAATGGATAATCCATATATGCTTTTTTCTTTTTTAAACAATATTCTATAATTTCATCTGTTTTCATATTTCACGACCAATCTATTATTACACTTTCTCTTTTTTCTATATCGAGTAATTTTATTTTACTCCTCATCTTTTTATAATTCTATCTTTCTTCAAAATATCTTTTTATATTGTTTGCTAACTCAACATCCATTCTTTTTATAGCTTCTTTTGTTACTCCTGCTATATGTGGAGTTACTATTACATTATTTTTTATTACCCCTAGTATTTCTTTATAATTTTCGGAATCAATATCTAATCCAACATTAAATGTATCATTCTCATCTGCATATTTTATCAATTCACTCATATCTACAATTTCTGCTCTTGATGTATTTATAAATGTAGCTGTTTTTTTCATTAATCTTATTTTATCTTTTGAAATTAAATTTTTATTTTCTTCATTCAAAGGAATATTTACTGTAATAATATCTGAACTAGATAATAGTTCATTTAGACTTAAAAATTTTACATCTTGTTCTAATAAATCTTGATGTTTTTCTGGGTTTAAAGTATTGCAGTAAATCTTCATGTTAAATATTTTTGCTATTTTTATTACTTCTCGTGATATTTTCCCTGCTCCTATTATTCCTATTGAACTATTGCTTATATCATTACTCCTTGCTGATAACTCTTTTTTTGTTCCACCTCTCATAGCAATTTCATTTGATTCTATAATTCTCTTTTTTAGGCTTAATATTAATGCAAATATATGCTCTGCTACTGATATTACATTTGATGTTTGACAATTGATTATTTTTATTAAATCTGAGGTAAAGAAACTTTTATCTATGTGGTCTACTCCAATTGATAAAGTTGCTATTATCTTCTTTTTATCTACTTGTATTAGCATGTCTTTTGTTAATTTTTCTCTTACACCTATTATTAAAATATCATAGTCAGTTAATAATTTTGATAGTTGTTCTTTATTAGGTCTCTGTTCAGAAGTTGATACATCTAATTGTATTCCTGCATTTGTAATAATTTCATATGCCTTTTTATCTAAATCTTTAAATACACTATATGCTTTTAACATACTTTTTCTCCTCATTTTACATTTTCCATTTGATAATGCGTTTCTGTTTCTCCATATACTTTAAATCCTAATTGTTCATATAATTTTTTAGCCGGATTATCTTTAAATACTTGTAAAGTTGTCCTAATTCCATTTTTTTGATTTTCTTTTAATTGTTCCTCTAAGATTTTTCTTCCTATTCCTTTTCCTTGATATTCTTTTACTATACTTATTTCATTGATAAATAAATCTCCTATTTCAGTTGTATGTACTGCATATACTCCTACTGGTTTATTATCAATTAAAATAATTCTTTTATGTTTCAAATGTTCTTTTAAATCTTGTCTTAATCTTTCCTGTTGGTCATCATCTTTCCAGTCCCATATTTTATCAACATACCATTTAAAATTTTCTTTTTTCAAATTAAATAGAAAATCAAAATCTTCTAATGTACAATCTCTAAAACTATATTCCATACTGTTACTCCTTAATCATTTTCAATTATCTCTACTAAAATTCCGTCTGGATCTTTTATAAAGAAGTATGGCTTACCTAATCTTCCAACTTTTATTTTCATATTATCTGCTATTCCATTAATTTTTACGAATTCCTTTGCTTTTTCTATATCTTCTACACCTAAAGCAAAATGTTTTGTTCCTATTATTGATAAGTCTGTTGCTGTTGACTTCGCTGTTTCTGGTAATTCTGTATATTCTTTATAACAAAATATTTCTAAAACTGTATTATTTAACTTTAGCATATTTATTTTTATGCTATCATCATTTGCTTTCCATGATTTAAAATTTTCAAATCCAAACTTTTTATAAAATTCTATGCTTTTTTCACTATCTGTTACACTTATTGCAATATGATTAACATTAAACATTATCAATTCCCTCCATTTTCAATATCAAATTTTCTTAACTGTTCTATGTATTTTTTTATATTTTCATCGTTTATATCTTCTGGAGATATAGTACAGTAATCCATAACTTGTTTTTCTATTTCTAAAGCACAATCAATTAAATGATTTGCTTTTTCTTCATTTGACCATACAGATAATGGCTTATTTTTATATCTAACTTTTGCGTCCTCTAATCTTTCTTTTAGATTAACTACTCCATCTGGTGCTACTCTTTGGTCACAATATGCACATATTTTTATTTCATAAGAATTTGATTTTAATGTTTCTTCGTTCTTTCTTGACCTTTTGCCATCTAAAATTACTATTTCCTTTTCAGATAGTCCCTCTATTTTTCCAATTTCTAGGTTTATTTCATGGTCATTAGTTCCGTATTTTTCAAAATATGTTCTTCTAATCTTTATAAATTCCTCATCATTTGAAAAATCTTCTGGTATCTTTACCATATTTCCCATATCGTGCAATAAGCAAACTCTAATAATAGCCTGTTTGTCTAATTCTTGACCTTTCCAATTATCTATTATTAAATTACTGCACCCTGCAACTCTTAACATGTGCATTTGTAAATTTTCTGGTATATGGTATTTATTATAAATATCTATAATATTCATTCTAATCCTCCAATTTTTCTTTTAGTTTAGATAAATTTTTAGATAAACTTATTACTTCTAATGGTATTTTAATCAGTTTATTATCTACTGCTACATAATTTATAATTTCAATATTGCTTATATCAATAGCATTTTCTAATTCTTTTATAATATAATGAAGTTGTGTACAATGTGGAGATTTATCTACTGTTGCAAAAATCATTGTTTTTATTCTACCTCTTGCTATCATACCAATTATTTTAGTTACTATCATATTTAGATGTTCTTTTTCTAAGCATACATCATAAATATTAGAGGAAATCTTTTCTAACTCTTTATATGCTTTAGGTTGCATACTTTCTAAACAACTTCCTACTATTATCATTGTTTCTTGAATATCAAAGCAATTTGTTTTTAATAAATCTTTCATTATAGCATTTTCTCCTCTAACTTATTTTTATAAATGTTCTAATAATTGTGTAAACTCTGTATAACCACTTTCAGAATTCAAGTGTCCTCCATCATCTATTACAATTTGTTTAGTTGCTATTGTATCTGCAAATTCCTTTTCTGCCTCATATTTCACATAAGGATCATTCTTAGTGTAAAAACAAATAATTTCTTCTGCATATTGTTTTACATCTTCTAAATCATCAAAATACATTGTTTTATTTACATTATCGTATTCTTCATTTATTCCTAAGTAGTTATTAAATCCACAAACGAAAACTAATTTTTTAACTTTTATTTTATGACTAACTAAGAAATGACATATAAATATTGGTGCAATAGAATGTGCATAAATTATAGTGTCTTCATTTATTATTCCTGCACTTACATAACTTTCTATTGTTTTTGACCAATTATCATAATTTTGATATTCTACTCCAGTAGGTAAATCTGGTGTATAAACTACTAACTCTCGTTTTTCTATTTCATTTCTTAAATATGGAAACCAATTTACAAATGGACTTCCAAAACTTCCATGCACTAATAAATAATTGCTCATAATTACCTCCCTATTTTTAATCTGCATTTAATTCTTTTAATTCTTCTTCAACATTTTCCCAAGGATATACTGATACTAAACTGTAATTTATGTTTAATTCTTTACATTCTTCTTCTGATAAATCTTTCATTTCATTAGTAGTCATTGCCCAAGTTGTATAACAAACATCTTTTACACTATTTCTATATGTATAATCTCTTGTTAAAGATACATATATAATTTTTACATTATCTCCAAATTTATCTTTAATCATATCTACTGCAATATTGGCTGTTTTTCCAGTAACATGATTTCCCTCAACAAGTAAAATACAATCATTTTCGTTCAAACTTGTATCTTTTACATATTCTAAGCCTATTTTTGTGTCTATATCATGTGTTTTATCATTATGTTTTAATTGTATAGGAAGCATATCTACTACATTGAATAAATGTGATAATGTAACTGCTGGTACTCCACCTCCACGCAAAATAGGTGCAATATATTTTATTTTCAAATTATTATTAGTTACATATTCATTAACATTTTGATAAATCTTATCAATAAAATTATCAATTCTTTCCCAAGAAATTAAATCTAAATCTTTTTCAGTATATGTATATTTCATAAACTTTTGTCTCCCTTACCCATATATTATTCTAAAAATTCTACTAAAGTTATTTTGTAACTTATCTATATCATTATTTTTAGAACTGTGGCTCATTATATATTCTTCCATTTGATTGCCAAATTGTTTTAATTCATCTTCTGTATAATCTTTGTTTTCAATAATTACTCCTGCTTGTTTTATTAAATTTATTTCGTTATCTGTGCATTTATTTAATAGATTCATTACATTACACCCCTAAGCCAATTTTTTATGTCATTATACCATACTTTTAACATTTTTGTACCTTTATGTAACATTTTTTCAAAAAAAATAAACTGTGCCAACTAAAATTAGTTAGCACAATTTATTTTTATCTTTGTTTTTCCTTTGAATAAACAACTTTATTTATATCTTTATTAGTAATATATCTTTCTTGAACTTCATTTTGTTTTATTATTTGTATCAAATATTTTTTCTTACTAATAACTTTTTTTATTATTGCTTTATCTTTGTCTTTTAATTCTACTACATCAAACTGTTTTATCTTCATTTTCCATCACTTTCCTTATTGATACGCAGGAGTACCATACCCCAATATAACACTACTATCTATATTATATTGATTTTGTTTGCACACATCTCCTCTTGTGTTACCCTCTATTGTATAAACTATACCATTTTCGCATTTCTCTACAATTCCGACATGATCTGCTTTGCCGTCATTACTATCAGCCCAGTCAAAAAAGATTATATCTCCGACTTTTTGGTGCATAACCTCCATCTTTCCAAAGTCCACAAGTTTTAAACCAAGCAACACCCTCACTTTCACAACTTGCAAATTTAGGTATAATTCCACTTTCTATATAGCCACATTGATTTGCACACCAACTCACAAAACATGCACACCATTCAACCCTAGCTGTATAACCATACCAACTCCAATAAGGTTGCCCACCTTTATTTCCTATTTGACTGTTTGCAACTTCTACTATATCTGTACTTCCTACTGATGAACCATATATAACACTTGACCATAAAGAATTGTATTCCTCTTTTTGTAATTCTGCAATTTGTATTCTTTGATTATCATTAAAATTATATAATTCTATCATTTCTTCTAATGACTTACTTGTTATATCAATATATAGTATTTTTCTTTTGATTTTTTCTATTTTTGTACTGCCATCATCATTGAATACTTCTATTTCTTTTTCAATTTCTTCTGTTCTGTAAGATATTGTGTTCATGTCCCAAAATATTTTCTTCAGTTTGTCCACTTTTTTATTATCTAATGTTATAACTTCTGTTTGTTCCTCTCCATTGCTAACTTCTACTGCATATATTGATAATATATCTTTCCAACTTGCCCTATTAGAATTTATTTCATAATCATCATGTGGTGTATTTTTTTGAATCTCTGTTATTTTATTAGTAAAGTCTGTGTTTATTTCTCTAATAACAGAACTCATTGTTATATCTCCTATTTCACTTTCATTTGAGAAAAATATTCCAAATATAGAAGTGCAAATAAGTGCAATTATAGCAATTATTACTATTATTAGTACAGCTACCCAACCTCCTGCAATTATTGCTGATATAAGTGCTTGTGCTACTGCTATTATCATTTTTATAATTGCAATAGTAACTTTTATTGCAACTTGAATAGCTTTTATTGTGGTTTTAATTGCTATTTTTGTTGCTTGTGCTGTTCTCTGTGCTATTTTTACAGTTGTTTTTGCTACTTGCTTTGTAGTCTTTATAGTTGCTTTTGTTGTCTTTTGAGCCGTTTTTATTGTTCTCTTTGTTGCTTTTATACTTTGTTTTGCTGTTTTTATTGATTTTTTAATTGTCTTTACTGTTTTTTCTCCTGCTTTTTTTACTTTTTTAATACTTTCTTTTACCTTTTTTATTTTTAGTTTTCCTCTTTGTATATTTTTCTTTGTGTTCTTTATATTTTCTAATGTTCTTTTGGTACTTTTCTTTCCTATTTTATTTGCTTTTCTTATTCCATAATAAGTTATATTTTGTATTCCAGTTTCTACTTTATTTTCTGCGTATTCTTGTCCAGAATTTTGATTTTTCTCATAAGTTTCTTTTGTTTTTTCCTTTATATCTACAATGTTACTTTTTATCTTGCTACCTATTATTGCTGTTCTATCTAATGTTTTTATTATTTGATTATTCTTTTTCTTTACTTTTATATCTGCCATTTTCTATTCCTCCAATACATTAGTGTTAATTCTTCTTGCAATAACAACTAATCTACCGGTTTTTATTAGAATATTCACAAGTTGATAATGTTAATAATTTTTCTCCATATCTTGCTGTTTTTTCTGTTTCATATAATGATAGTCTTTTACATTTATCAATAAAATTATTGTATTCTTTCTCTGTTTCTGCTTTTACAAAATTGTAATATTTAAAGTCAGTATTTGTGTATGCTATTGTTTTGAATACTGCAATTATTTCATAATCTGCATTACCGTAAATTGTATTGAAATTTATTATTTTATGGTTATTATAAAAGTTCTTATTTTTATAGTTTTCTAACTCTCCAAACATTTTATTATTCGTTATATGATGTCCATAAATAATTATATTGTCACTTTCTATAACATTGCAATATTCTGCAATATATGGTGTTCCTAAACTTGAATATTGCTTATAGAAATTTCTTTTTAAGTAATAATCTTTTCTTTCTTTTTCTGTTTGCATTATTGGGTAACTAATATTTGTATTTTCTATTTGTAACCATCCTATAAAGTCATTGTTTTCTTCATATAATTTTGATATATCTACTTTATTATTTGTTTCTTCATTACTTTCTGAATCCTCTCCTATAATAACATTGCTTAATTCTTCAAAAATGTCCTCTTGTTTTTTATCTTCTTTGTATTGCATATATAAATAAATACTGCTAGTAACTAAACTAGCTACTAACAGTATAATTAAAATAATGATTATTTTGTTATTCATTTTATAATCCCTCTCTTTCTAAAATACTTCATTCAATTTCGTAGTCATCAATTTATAAAGTTCTGTATTTTTAGGGAATTTATTTACAAAAGGAATTAAAGAATTTCCAATTTTTATTAACCCATGTCCTGCCTCTACATTTGTTATAAAACTTAATTGTGCATCTGATATATTTAGTAATTTTGCAAGTTCTTCTCTATCTGTTGAGGCTTGATTTAACATGATAATCAATTCACTATTTGCAAGCATTGTTCTTGCTAATTCATTTCTTAACAAGTCCTCCACATTTTGCGTAATTCCAGTACAATTTGCTCCATATTTTCTTACCCTTTTCCATAAAGTAAATAGAAAATTAGCTGAATATTCATATTGGAATAACAAATATATTTCATCAATATAAATATAAGTTGTTTTCCCTTTTTGCCTATTAGCTGTTATTCTGTTGAAAATACTATCTAATATTACTAACATTGCAATAGGTTGTAATTGTTTTTTTAGTTCCAATATATTGTAGCAAACAAGTCTATTATTTATATTTACATTAGTTTGCTTTGCAAATGTATTTAAACTACCATTACTAAATAATTCTATTGCTAGTGCAACTTCTCTTGCCTCTTTTTCATTTTGCTTTAGTAGTTCTTCTCTAAAATCTTTCAATGTTGGTGGCTCTCCCTCATAATCTCTATTTTGATAATCTCTATAAACTTGTGCTGTACATCTATCAATTATTGACCTTTGTTGTGGCTCTAATGCTTTCCCCATTAACTGCTCACATAACGACAATACAAACTCTGATTTTAAGATTATTGGATTTGAATTATCTCCATAGTATCTATTCATGTCCATTGCATTTATATGATTTTTACTTGTTGAAGATATTTCTACAACTTCGCCACCAAATTTACTTACAAGTCCTGCAAATTCATTTTCTGGATCTATTATAATAACATCTGCGTCTTTTTCTTTTAGCATTATTGAACTTATTTCTTGTTTAGCTGTAAAACTTTTTCCACTTCCAGAAACACCAAGTATAAAACTATTTCCGTTTAGTAATTCTTTTCTATCTAACAATATCATGTTTTTCGATATTGCATTTTGTCCATAATATATTCCGTTTGTGTGTTGTACTTCTTGAACTTTAAAAGGTAAAAATACTGCTAAACTTTCTGTTGTCAATGTTCTTAGTATATCGATTTTATTATTTCCTATTGGTAATGCTGTATTTAATCCATCAAGTTGTTGGAAACTTAACATTCCTAACTGACATAAATTCTTCCTTGCTGTTGTTGTCACAGCCTCTGTAATGTTTTCAAGTTCTTTTTCTGTATCTGCTGTAACAACTACTGTAATTACTGCTAAAAACATACGCTGATCTCGTGTCATTAAATCATTCAAAAATTCTTTTGCCTCTGCTTGTTGTTGTTCTAAATCATAAGGAATTGACGCTAAAAAGTTGTTGTTTTCTGCTTGCTTTCTTACATGATTAGCAATATTAGTTTCAATTCCTAACAGTCTATTTTCTGCCTCTTTTATTGCCTCATCTGTCGGAACTGGTAATATATCTATTGATAATACTAAATTTTTGCTTATATCTGTTAATTCTGAAATCATGCTGTCCTTTACAAAAGACGCATACTCTTTTAAAAATAGCACTCTACCAAATTTTTCGCCAATTTTAAAAGAGTTCTTTTTGAACTCCATACTATCTGGACAAATGTAGTCTTTAAAACTGTGTCCTTTTTGCATATTGTCTATCATATTAAAATTAAAGCTACTTTCTTCGCCCTGTCTATAAAAATTGTGTAATAATTTTAGTCTTTCATTTGCGTCTAATTCTGTGCAAGAAGAATTTAATTTTTTGAAATGTTTATTTAATTCTACTGCTATTCTTCTTATCGTTGTTCTTGCCTCTTCTAAACTCTTTTTAGTTACTGTTACTGTAATATATTTTTCTTGTTTTATTCCATTAGAACTTTTTGCACTATCTTCAATTATTTTGTTGTATTCTTTTCTGAATCTATCAAGTCTGTCTTGTTCATTTTCTATCTTTATATTGTTTTCAATTTCAATATTATCAATTTTGCTATTTAATATTGTAAATTTTATAAATGTTTCACTTTCAAATGAATTAAGCATTTGCATATAATCTAAAAACATTTCTTCTTTATCTTCTTCACTTGCTACAATATAATTTATGTCTGTAAATATAAATGTTTTAGAGTATTTGTTTCTTCCTGTAAGAAATATTCCATCTTCCCATATTCTTTTTATAGGAATAGTGTCTTGCACTCCTTTAGGAATTATAAATTTTTCTTTATCTCTTTTTAAAAAATCTTTTAATCTTTTCAATTTTCTACCCTCCATAATTTTTTCAAATTAAGAGGGTTATTCTTTTACTTGTTTTTCATTATTTTTCTTTTCTCTTTTTTGATTTTGCTATCTTAGGTTGTTTTTTGTTTTTATATTTCTGGTTTTGTTTATATACATTTAAATAATAATTATCTGGTTTAAATGTTAGCCTTTTAGGTGTTAAAATTTCTGATTTTACCCAAGCAACAAAAAATTTTTCTGCTGTCATTCCATTGTATTTTACAAATCCTAGCAATACAAATGGTACTGCACCTGCCATACATAGCCATGAAACAGCACTTGTATTCATAATTGGTTTAAATATAAAATATATTGATACTGCTGTTCCACAAGCTAGTAAAGAAAATATACATTGTCTTAGTGATAAGCCAAAAAATATACTTTCTGTATATTGTCTTATTTCTTTATTTATCTTGACTTCCATTTTTTATTACCTTTCCCTTTCTTTGTGTTTTTTCTTATTATCTTTTGTAAAAGTATCTGCTAAATTTCCACCTGCTTTTACTTTTTCAAAATCCTCTTTTGCTTTCTTTATATCATTATTATAATAGTATCCGTAGCCCCAATTAACTTTTTCATTATTTACTTCATAATTAAATGCTACTATATACTCTTTTGTTCCATCTTTAAAATGATGTTCTACTAATGCAACTGGTGTACTATTTCTCTTTCCAATCTCTATAATAGTTTTGTTATCAATTCCAGAAAAATATAAATGTTCACTTTTTATAATATCTTGATTATCATTAAGCCATTCCCTTAAATTATCATAAGTAGAATACTTTTCATTTTTGTAATAATCTGTTTTGATAAACTTATTAGCTAGATAATTACAAAAATCATAATTTATATCACATTCACTTGCCTCTGATTTACTTAACATTTCATTTATCAAATCATACCCTAAACAAAAAGCAATATAATTAACTTCATTTTCCATTGTATTTTTCTCCCCTTTCTATAATCCCATCATTTCTTTTACAACTCTGTCACTCATTTTTATTGTTCCTACAAGTATAAGCATATTGAATACCAATTCTCCTACATAACTCCATACTTGCGTTACTGCTGGTGCATTTACATCTACTGCCGGTGGAGATGACGCAAATAATGAAAATATTATACAAGCAAGCACTATTATTGCTCCCTCCATACATACTGATATATAAGATTTTATAAATTGTTTACCTACTTGTTGTGTTGGCTCTCCTGCTATACTTGATAAAGGTATAGGAGATATTGCTGTATAAATATAAAGTTTGAAGAATCTACCATACACACTTAGTATCATAATAAAAGATAATACTGTTACAAGTAGTCCTCCAATAAGTGTTACTGCCCAAAGTGGTATGCTTTCAAAAAATCCGACAGCTTTCTATTGTTTGTATTAGTTCACTTGGTAATGTTGCTGTTGCACTATTTCCAAATCCTGCTGTCTGCATAATTGTTGTTGTAATTCCTTGTACTATTTTGAATATAGCAAGCATTAAATCTAGTCCATAAGTTACTATCATGTGTGCTAGTCCAAATCTTATAAATAATTTTACTGCATGTTCTGGCTTTTTAGCCTCTACAAATGAGCCACAAGTTTTAATTACTCCTGTTATAAAAAATATAACAAGTAATGCTAATCCTATTGCTTGTAATGCTCCATGTATATTTATAATTACATCCCAAATTGTTCCACCTTTAAATGTTTCTGGAGTTTGACTAACTAATTGCCATATCTCGCTTAGTTTTCCATTCCATACATCTAAAGCATGTTGTAAATTTCCTACGATCCAGTTATCTGACAATTTTCTTTTCCTCCTTATTTTTTGAATTTTAAGGAGGGTTATTCTCTTTGTTTTTCTTTATTTTTAACCTAATATTAATTCTAATATTTGTTTTGCAAATGCTATAATTACTCCACCTGCTAATGTCATAAAGCCGTTAGCCCTTTGACTTGGGTCATGACTTTTAATTGCCATGCCTATTTGCACAATTCCCCACAATAGCAAAATTACCCCTATTGCACTTATTATTTGAAACATGAAGTTTTTTAGATTATTGATTACTGATAATGGGTCATCTGTTGCTCCAAATACTATTCCACTTCTTGATAGTAATACTAAAGCTGTCGTTCCTACTCTTGCTCCTGTTCCTAATATTTTTTTATAATTTAATTTTTTATTTGTTTTCATTAAAAATAACCTCCTAAATTTATTTAAGAGGGTTATTCTCTTTATTTTTCTCTAAAACTTTCTACTTATTTTCATTTTCTAAGTATTCGTCTATTTCATCATCTACTAAAATATCGTAGTCTTTTATATTCTTAATTTTGAATTCTCTTATATCTTTTGTATTATCATCTACTTTTGATATAGTTGCTATTGCATTGTTAATATTTCCATGAAAATATGGTTTGTGTCCTCCATCTTCTGTATATTTAAAATTCTTGTGTTTAAAAGTATTAAATTTTTCATCTATTATTGGTGTTTCTCCACGAATAAGTAATATAGCATATTTATTATCTAACATTCTTATTTCATCTGGTGTCATTAGTTCTCTACCTGCAATTTGATAGTTCGTTGAATAACTACCAGAATGTCCTGTACTTTTTCCATAAGTATTAGTATCTATTGTTTCTTTTCCGTAGCAATTCGCTTAAATATTTATGACTAGATTGTTCATTGCCGTCCGTAGATATAAAAATTCATCACAGTTTCCAACTATACTTTCCCATTGTTTTTCAAAAAGTGCCTTTAGCTGAGCCATATTTTGTATAATAATACTTACAGAAACTCCGTCTTGACCTCATTGTAGCTAAGATTTTATCAAAGTCATCTGGTAAAGATACATTTGCAAATTCGTCCATTATAAAGTGTATTGGTATAGGTAATGCACCTTTATATTTATGGTCTGCATTATAAAATGCTTGTTGAAATATTTGTGTATATAACATTGAAATAATGAAATTAAAGCTAGTATCATTATCAGAAATCAAACAATATAAAGCAATTTTCTTTTCTCCAAATTTCTCTAATTCCATTTCATCTTCCATTGTTAAGTTTGCTAAATCTCGCAAATTAAATTTTTCTAGTCTTGATGATAATGTTATTTGTATTGATTTTAATGTTCTTGCTGAGCCACTATGATAATCTTTATAATATTTCAAAGCTATATGCTGTGGGTTTACTTCCTCTATACTATTAAATAAAGTATCTAGTGGGCTTTCATAATCATCATTATCTTCTTTTACATCTCCTGCCCTTAATAGTTCTAATACTGTGTCAAAGTTCTGTTCATACTCTGGTGCTTCATACTTTAATAAAAATATTAAAGACATTAAAAGCATTGACGCTGCAGTATCCCAAAACGGATCATTGCTTTGACTTCCTTTAGGTGTTGTACTTTTGAAAAGATTAGTAACAAGTCTTTGTACATCATTATCAGTTTTTAAATATTTGAACGGATTATAGCCATCACTTAAATTCATATTGATTAAATCTAATACTTTTACATCAAATCCATTTTTCTTCATAAGATAGCCTGTATCTCTTAATATTTCTCCGTTTTGGATCTAGTATTATATATGATATATTATTTGAGGCTTGCATTAGATTAGGCTTTGCATAAAACAAAGTCTTACCTGCACCGACTTCCGTCCGTACAACTAAAGTATTTAGATTTCTTCTATGCTTTTTAGCATTTAGTCCTAACATTACATTTTGTGTTAATATTCTATTTTCGCTTTCTGGTAGCTGTTTATATTTTTTATTTATTGTTCGTGGATTTCCCCATTTTGCTGAGCCATGCTCTTTTCCTTTTTTATAATTTTTTCTTGTAGAAAAATATGCACCAATACTGACAATGTAAATAAGTAAAAAAAATAGAACAGTTTTCATACTATTCTCACATAACTCAATATTGAAAGGTTGACTTATTTTTAATGGTAATTCATTTATTATTCTTATAAGTCCACCATCTAATAATGGTGCAATTAAAAAAGCAAGCCATATTGTAGGTATTACCCCTATAATAGATAAAATTATATATATTCTTTTATCTTGATTCATAATTATCTTTCCTTTTCATTTTATAAAACAGCCCTCCTTTTTGTTTAGGAGATAGTTTTACAGTTTTTCTTATAACTTTATCAACTAAGTCTGTTTCTTTTTCTTCTTGTTTTAGAGTATTTCTCATATTCATTAGTGCATTTAAAATTATTGCATATTCAATTTTATCTACTTCCATAACTCTTGTATCTGTATTCATTTATATAACCTACCTTTCGTATTCTCTGTTACTTCTATTTCTAGGTTGTATATCTATTGTTCTGTCAATTCCATCTTTTATAACTTGAAAACACTCTACTGCTTTGCCTAACTCTGCTTTTATATCTTGTGGCGACATTTCCTTTAATTCTTGTGGTATTGAAAATTCAATATTTTGTGTTGGTATTCCATACTTTTTACAAGTTAAATAAGTAGCACAACTATTCTTAAATTCATTTAATTCTGTATTTTCAAATGTTGACATGTGAATACTTGCAACTTCATTTATTAGTCCTTTTATAATATCTTTTGTATCTGCTATATCATTTACTTCTATTATTCTTTTGTCTGCATTAAAGTTTACTACTTTTCCATTACTTGTTCCATATTCTGTTGTTTGTATTTCAACTGGTGCTATTGTTAATATTCCTTTTAAAATACTTTCATGTGTATATGGTACTGTATTTATTCTTCCTTTTGACTGTGTTTGTGAAATATCTATTAAGTCTATTGTGTCATAACTTGTAGCTGGCGTTCCATCTTCTTTTGTATATTCTCTTGGCTCTAAAATTGTAACTTTGTCTGGGTGTCTTTTTATATGAATTTTACTCTCTATCCAACTTCTTGCGTCCCTTAATTGTGTAGCTTTTGGATTTTGTGCTGTTATTAGCAACGCATTTCCTACTGATTTACTATCAAATACACTTTGTACTTCTAAATAAGTTCTTAGTAATTCTGTGTCTTGTGTAATTTTTTCTGCCATTTCATCTTGGGTTTTAAAAGCCCATTCCCTTTTTTCTTGTTTATCTTTTGCATATTGTTCTTTATCAAATTCTTGGTTTTGATTTTGCACATTATTTACTGCACTTCTTAATATTTCATTAAATGTACTCATTTTTGTTGCTCCTTTCTATCTTTCTTATTTATTATTTTAGGTTGTTCGTGTTTAGTTTCATTTGCTTTAGGTTGCTTTGGGGTATCCACCATTACTTCTAATTCTTTCTCTTTTTCTTTTTCCTTTTGTGCATTGTTTTCTTTTATTCTTTCTATTTTTTCAATAATTGATGGCTTTTCTTCATTATTATTCATCATTTTGGCGTTCCCTTCGCTCGTTTTCAATAAATTCTCTGATGGAGAATCTTTCTCCGGACTTGAAATATTACTGGGATTTGTATTTTCATTTTCTTCTTTTACATTTTGCTTTTTCAATAATTTATTTAACAAGTCCTGTGATGTGTTTTTTTCTTGAATATCTTTGTCTATTACTGGCTTTTCTGTATTTTGATTTTGTTCTTTTTTTGTTTCTTCAGCAAGTGTCTTTTCAACTTTTTCAACATCAACTTTTGTTATATTGTATCTTTCTACAACTCTATTTACTCTTACTGCGTCTTCCTCTTTTATAATAAGGTCAACTAATCCATCACTTGTTTTAGCATTCTTATTATATAATGCACTATATTGAATACCATATTGTTTAGCCTTTTTCTTAAAATCTGGATAATCTTCTTTTTTTATTGAAAAAATTGTAAGAATACTATTGCTTTTTAACATATTTGTAAGTCTAGTTTTACCCTTTTTATTTTTATTACTATTTTGTGACATACTATAAAGCATAACTGCAAAATTTTTAGCCATACTACCAGTTAATTTTGCTACTACTTCAAGTCCCTCTAAACTAAGTCTTACTACTTGCTCTGCACTTTCACTTTCTGTACTCATTTTCTTTCTCCTTTCCTTTTTCTTTTTCATTTTCTTTTTTGTTTAATTCTTCCATGTTTTCTTTTATCTTTGGTACTCTTGACATGATTTCATCACACTTTAGTATTTCGCCTTTAAGGAATTGTATTTTACTTGCTATATCTGAGAGTTTCTCATAATTTTCTTGTCTTTCTTCTTTCTTTAGTTTAGTATTTTCGTAGTATAATTTATCTCGCTGTTCTTCTAGTTTTTGCTTTTCTTCCTTTAAGGTATTTTTATATAAAGAAAGCTCCTTAGTAGTTTTAATATCATTCCTACTAAGTAGCTTTGCTTCCTCTGATATTCTGTGCAATTTTTGCACATCTGCACGCATTGATAATGGTACTTTTCTTTTTTTATTTGTTTTAGGGTATATCTTTAACAAGTAACAATAATATAAATATAATGCTCTTATTCCTGTTGTTTTTGGTCTATTTTTTATCATACTTTTTTTACAATAATATTTTTTTGCTCTAGCCTCTGGAAATGGTACTTTTACTATTGCTTTTTCTGTTTTTATTCTTTCTTTAATTCTTGCTACTGTATAATTATCTCCAAATGCTCTTGCTATTCTTATATTTCTTTTATAAGGCTCTTTCCTTATGCTTAGTTTTCCTGCTCTATAAATTAATTCATAATTCATTTTTTTCATTAAGGTTTCAAATTCTTTATAATTATCTGTTTGTGTAATTGCATAATCAATGTCTTGTTTTGCTTTTGTATGATAATTTGATTTTTGAATATGATTTTTATAATACTTAGTATAATCAATTTTATATTTACCACATGGCTTTTCTTTCAATACATTTAGTCCATATTCTTTACAAAGATTATCTGAGGTTTGCCTCATTAAAGCATAAGTTTCGTGATTATCATAATACTTTTTTCCATCTACAAATGATACAGAATTTAGCACAAAATGGTTGTGTAGATGATTAGTATTTAAGTGTGTTGTTACTACTACTTGAAATCTATCTCCCCATAATTCTTGTGCTAACTGCACTCCAATTTTATGTGCTTGCTGTGGTGTTACTTCGCCCTCACAAAAAGATTGAAAAGCATGATAGCCTAATACTCCATTTTCTTTTCCAAATATTCTTTTTGTTTCCATCATTTCTTCTACTATATTATCTTCACTACAATTTAAAGCTGTAACATATAATTGTTGTTCTGTTTTATAACTTGCTTTTGCATATTCAACTACTTTATGCAAGTTATAATAATTTGCACTATCTGTTTTCTTTTCATTTACTACATAATCAACTACATTATCTAATCTTGTATCTATATTCCAAATTTTTGTTGTAGCCATTTATAATGCACCTCCTATTTCAAATAAGTTTCTGCTATAAGCATTCTTAGATCATCAATTTTCTTTAATGTATTTTCAACTTTCTTTGTATCTAGTTCTTTAGTAAACTTACTTACATCTCTAATCTTTTTTAATTCTTTTCTTAGTTCAATTAGTCCATTTAGTGCTTTATAAAATTCTTCTGGTGGTTTTTCTTTTATCGTTGCACCCTTAATCAATTTTTTTATAACTTCGGTTTGTGTTTTGCCAGATAATTCACTTAACTTTTTTAACAAATTATTATCTTCATCATCAAGCCAAAAATTTTTTTTATTTCTACATTTTCTCATACACTTTTCCTTTCGTTTTGATTTTATTTTTAATGGGGATTGGGGCTTTTGCCCCATATATTGAATTTTTCTCTAGGGAGGAAAAATTCAGTGCTTGTTAGGAATCTAATCGGTGTATAATTTCGTCAATAGGTATGCAATTACCGACACTTTTCACAACAAATTTCTATATATTCTTTTGGTAAATCATCTTCAATTTCATCATCATTTTTTGAAATATTTTTTTCATTTTCTGTTTTATTTTTTGAAAAATTTTCTTTATAATTTTCATATTTTTTTGTAAAAATTTCTTCATATTCTTTTAACGATTCTTCATCTTCTGATAATAAATATTTAATAATATCTTGGTTAATTTCATCATAATCATCTATTATTGTTTGTCTTGTTTCGCTACATATTTCATTTAAAAATATATAAAAACCTTTTCTTCCTTTTGAAATCTTCTTACAAAATAATTTATTATTTGTAGCCAAATAACCTGCTAATTTTTTTACTGCCTCTTTTTTATCTTTTGCCTCAATTTCTATTAAACTTTCTTTTGTTTTTGTTATTTTAAATTTATATTTTTCCATTTTATCTTGTCCTTTCTTTTTCTGATTTTTTTGTTTCATACTTCAAACATAAATATTCATTCATATCTTTTCCAAATGGTACAGTTGCGTCTATTACTTTGTATTTTTCTCCTAAAACTTGCTGAAGAAAACTGCTTGCATTTCTTCCTGCTAAGTCCCTATCTAAGTGTAAATGTATTTCGTTTATATTAGAATTTTTTTCTAATACATTTACTAATGCTATTGGAATTTTTGATTTGTCTGGATCATATTTTGATGTATAAATTCCACCTAGTGATAATAAATTTTCATCTCTCCAATTTCTATTTTCTAAACTTAAAATAGTAGCAAATGATAATAAATCAATGCTACTTTCAAATACATGAATTATATTATTTTCTCTTTGTGCATTTATCTTAAATGAATATTTTTTATTACTTCCTGTTGCCTCACGCATAAATCTTTGTTCATTAGTTGCTCGACAAAAAGCATACTTTGGTGTTTTATTTTCATTATAACCTACGAATACTACATTATGATTTTTTGATTCTTCATATAACAAATTATTTTCAATGCAATATTGTATAATTTCTTTGTCTATTCCTCTACTTAATAAATAATTAATTGCTCTATCATTGTTCTCTGCTTTTAATGGTAAAATCAAATTTTTATCTTTGCTTTTTTCTTGCTGTTTATAAATTGTAGGTGTCTGTATTTGTATATTTCCCATAACAGTTTTTACTGCATTTATAAATGAATAATCTTTAACTTTTATTAAATAGTCTATTGCATTTTTCCCACCAACTTGCTTTGTAAACCAATACCATAAACCATTACTAATTTTTAAACTATCATGTGTTTTTGTTGTATAAGTTCCTCTACATACTTCAACTAATTCATTAGGCTCATAATTTTTTAAGTAAGTTAATAAGTCAATTTTTCTTGCCTCTGCAACTATTTCTTTTGGAATTGGTAACATTGTATGCACCTACCTTTCCCTTTCTTTTTTATTTTTTTCTCTAAAATCTTCTACTATTAAATCTACTCTTTCATCTATTGCATACTCTAAAACTTCATTAAAGTTACCATCACTTTTTAGCCATTCATCATAACATTCTTCTAATATTCCATCTGTTTTTAATAATGCTTTTAGGTCTGCTGTTGTATATTCTTTATCTTTTAATTTATAAATCATTTCTTCTTTTGAAACTTTTTCATAGGATTTTTCTATAATTACTTCTGGTGTGCATTGTTTCAAATTTTCTATAAATTCTTTAAATTCATTATCAATTTTCTTATCAAATTTTTCTTTTAATTCTTCTAACTTTGTCATATAAAATTTTCCCTCCTTTTAACTGCCAAAAAAAGAAAGATACTAATTTCTTAATATCTTCCTTAATTTTACTATTTGTTTTTTATAATACTTTTTTGTAATTTATTACTTATTTTAATCTCTAAAATTTATTTTTAGAAATTCATAGTTTTTACAAGCTTGTACATCTGCACAAAATTCTTCAGTAGTAAGAATTGTATATAAAATTCTTCCCATCAATTCCTTTTCCTCAAATCCAAAATTATTATAATCATTATCCGAATGATTTTCTCCTAATTGTAAATGTACTCTATTTCTTAGAGTTCTTAATTTTTTAAGTGCTGGAAAACTTGAATGCTCTATTTTTAATAAATTTTTAGATTCAACTTTTTTTATCATCGAATCTAAATCCATTCGCATTTCATAAGCATTAACTTTTTCAAATATTTCTGTTTGTATTTTTACTTTTTTATCGTATATTTCGTTTTCATTTGATTTAATCACTTTCACACTTTCCCATTCATTCATATTCCATAAATTTTTGGATTTTAATAAATAAGTAAATAATCCCTCAATTATTCCCATACCAACTATTACATAACTCTTGCAAGTCATTACATATAAAACATTAGACAATTCTAGTTCTTTTAATTGTTTTTCTAAATATTCAAGATATTGTAAGTTATATGCTATATTTCTCTTAATTAAATGACTCTCTTTAACTCTATAATCCATTTTCAAATAACTTTTGTAAGTTTCTATAGCTAGTGGATACCATCTTTCAGTTGCTTTTATTTTTTTACTTTTTAATAATGTTTCCATTTTTTCTCCTTATTTTTAACTTCAACTATCTCTGATGTAATTTATAATCCTCATAATTGCCAATATACGAATATATCTTCTTGTCCTTTATTTCTAATGTTCTTTCAGCTAATAAATTTATAAAATATCTATCATGTGAAACAAATAAAACTGTTCCTTTATATTGTTTTATACTTTTTTCTAATATTTCTCTAGTTTCTATATCTATATGATTTGTTGGTTCATCTAAAATTAAAAAGTTTATATCTTGTCTCATTAATTTAGCAAATATTAGCCTTACTTTTTCTCCTCCAGATAATATATTTACTTTCTTAAATACATCATTTCCTCTAAACATAAATTGTGCTAATGTATTTCTTACTTCTGTTTCGCTCCTTGTATCAAATTGTTTATAAAAGTCATATATAGTTTGACTTTTATCTTCAAATTTGATTTCCTGTGGTATATATCCAATTTTTACTGATGAGCCAATTACAATATCTCCTTGATACTTATTATCTTTTTGCATTATAAGTTTCAATAGTGTACTTTTACCTATACCATTTTCTCCAATTAAACATATTTTTTCTCCATAACAAATATGTAAATCTGTATAGGTAAATATTTCTTTATTCTCATATTTCTTGCACAAATCTCTAATTATAACTACATCTTTACCTGATCTAGAGTTGAAATTTATCTTTAACTTTAGGTTATTTTTATTTTCTAAATCTACTTTTGAAACTATTTCCATTTTTGCTAATCTCTTTTCAATACTTTTAGCCCTCTTATAGAACATTTCATTTTTAGCAATTTCTCCAAATCTTCTTAATGTTCTTATAGATTCTTTCATTTTCTCTATTTGTTTTTGTTGATTTTTATAAACTTCAAATTCAGCAAGTGTTCGCCTTTCATCTTCTTCTAAAAAATATGTATAGTTTCCAAAATAAATTTTTTCTTTTCCATTTTCTAAAAGTATTGTTTTAGTTGCAACTTTATCTAAAAAATATCTATCATGTGAAACTATTAATATTGTTCCTTTATAGTCATTTAGAAACTTTTCAAGCCATTCTAATTTTTTCATATCTAAATGATTTGTTGGTTCATCTAATAATAAAATATTAGGTTCTTTTAAGAGTAATGCAGCTAAGTTTATAATTGTTTTTTCTCCTCCACTTAAATCATTATAATCTTGCTTTAATATATCTTCTGTTATTTTAAACCCTGAGCATATTTTATTAAATTTTTCTTGAAGTTCATATCCTCCCATTAGCATAAATTCCTGTTGGATATTCCCATATTTTCTTACTAATTCATCTAATCTTACATTATTTTGTTCTTTAGACATACTTTCTTCTAAAACATTAAGTTTGTTTTCTAATTCAAAATATTTTTCAAAACTTCTTTGTAAAAAAGTATATACACTAGGATTTTCTTTTTCATATTCATATATTTGTTTAAGCATTCCAATTGAAGCATTTTTTCTTATATTTATATTTCCAGAATCTATTTGTTCTTGTTTCATTATTACTTTTAATAGAGTACTTTTCCCTGCACCATTATTTCCAATTAAAGCTACTCTCTCGCCTGTCTTTATAGTTAAATTTAAATCATCTAATACATTTTTTAATCCATAATTCTTTTTAATTTTATTTAATTCTATTTCTATCATAATTATATCTCCTTATATTATTTAATAATTTTCATAACGAGATATAATGCCATATATTAACTATTACAACTAACTATATTTTAATATATAGCTTATCTCGTTGTAATAGTTACACAGCCGAAGTCTCTATATTTATTTTTACTCCTTATTTCTTGTTTTTTATTCATAACATTTTACTCCTTTTTAATTATAATTTTTTCAAAGTTCATGTTTATAATTCTTTTTTATTTTTACTATAAATATTAACTATTTTATATTTTACCATATTTTAGGTATGTTTGCAACAAATAAGAATTCTATTTATCTTACATATTCTCTATTTTTTTGTTTTTCACATCCCTCTGTTTCAATGTCATCATCATCTACTTCAATAACTTCACTACTGCTAGTTTCTCCTATTTTTAGTTTTGCATTAACTTCTTTTAATCGTTTTAAAGTTTCTTGTAATTCCTGTTCTTTTGCAAATGGTACTGATAAATTTTCTTGTGCTGTTTCTAATTGTTGTTGCAAGTTTTTTAGTTTATCATGTGCCATTGGAATTGACTTCATAATCGAATCTAAAGCATTATTTATACGAGTTATTACTCCTAACTTATCTGTTCCTAAAGTTGCTCTATAAGTCTGTTTATTTTGTAATGCTACTTGAAATACTTTTGCAAATGTATTAAATTCTAAGTACATTTTAAAACCTCTGTATGTGCCTATATAAATTCCCTTTGTATCATGTACTTTTTTACATAGTTCTAATATTTTTTCTCCTGCTTTTGCTTTTTCATTATATATTTGATTATCTAATTGCATTGGACAAAAATCTATATTTAGTGTATTAGTTTTCAAATATTCACTATCTTCGGTTAGTATTTTAATTTCTTTTTCACATTCTGTAATTTCTTGTGGATATTTTTTATTTACCATATCTTCTAGTTCATACTTTTGACTTAGATAACTTTGTTTTAGCATTTTTAATTTTGTAGATTTTGTTTCCAATTCTGTTTTTTCTCTAATAAGTGGATTACCTGTTGCAATAGCTTTTATTTCTGCATAGTCTAAAGCCTTTTCATCTACATCTTCCATACTTCTTTCTGGTGTTTTACTTGTCATTATTTGCCCTATATATCTTTGTTTCTTTTCTACCATTTGATACATATATGCGTCAAATGTTCCCTCTGTTACATAGTTAAATTGGTGTACTACTGGATTTTTATTTCCCTGTCTTATAAATCTACCACCTCTTTGTGTTAAATCTCCTGGTCTATATGGACAATCTAAATTATGAAACGCTATTCCTAAATCCTGTACATTAGTTCCTGCACCCATTTTAAAGGTACTACCTAATAATATTCTTATTTCTCCAGAACGGACTTTAGCAAAAACTTCCTCTCTTTTTGTTTCAGTCGTTGCGTCATGTATAAATGCTATTTGTTCCTCTGGTACTCCTCTTTCAATTAGTTTTTTCTTTATATCATTATATACATCTGTAAATTGATATTCTTGTGTTTCTTCGCTTTCTTCTATTCTTTGTAGTTCTTCTTTATCAACTTCATATACTCCATTTTCATTTTCTACTATTGGAATTGTAGTTGCTTTTATTGGTACTGACAAATCGCAAAAAATCAGCTGAGTTAGTTTTTCTTCAGCTGTTTTATTCCAAAATTCATATACATTATCTACACAAGCATTAACTTTGCTATTTTTATCATCTGGTAACATACTGTTTATAATTCTTTGATCTAAGGCTAATTTTCTTCCCTCATTTGTTATATTAAGCATATTGTCCTCATAAACACTGACTTGCCCCTCTCTTATCAATTCTGCTCTTTCTCCTAATGCTTTTACCATATCTTTTTGAATTTCACTTGCGTCAACTGATACAATGTGTTTTTCAACTTTTGGTACTGGTAAATTTAATGTTTCAGCTGTTTGAATATCTGCAACTTCTCTAAACATGTTCATTAATTCTGGTAAATTATAAAATCTTGAAAAGCTAGTCTTTATTTTGAACTTGTTTCCCTCAGGTACAAGTTCTACTGCTGTCACTGTTTCTCCGGAATGTGCTTGCCCATGAATCGAAGTGTTGCAAGTGGTGTTTTAATAATGTGTTGTACTGTAAATATCGTTGCATTGTATATAATTCTACCATACTGTTTGATATTGGTGTACCTGTTGCGAATATTATTCCTTTTCCTCCTGTTATTTCATCCATATATTGACATTTCATAAACATATCAGAACTTTTTTGTGCGTCACTACTTCCAATTCCAGATACTCTTTTCATTTTGCTTTGAAAAAATAAGTTTTTATAGTAATGTGCCTCATCTACAAAAAGTCTATCAACTCCGTAGCTGTTCAAATGTTATTACATCATCTTTCCTATCTGCATTATTTAATTTTTCCAGTTTTGTTTCTAGTGTTTTTTGTGTAAGTTCTAGTTGCCTTATAGAAAATCTTTCGCCATTTTCTGCTTTTAATTCAGCAATTCCCTGCATAATTTCATTTATTTGTTTTTCTAAAAAATGTCTTTGTCTTTCTACTGACATTGGTATTTTTTCAAATTGACTGTGTCCGAATGATTATTGCGTCAAAATCTCCTGTTGCAATTTTACTGCAAAATTTCTTTCTATTGTTTTTAGCAAAATCTTTTTTCGTTGTTACTAAAATATTGCTACTTGGATATAATTGTAAAAATTCACTAGCAAATTGTTCTACAATATGATTTGGTACTACAAATAGACTTTTATTACATAACCCTAATCGTTTACTTTCCATTGCTGAGGCTACCATCTCAAAAGTTTTACCTGCACCTACTTCATGTGCAAGTAGAGTATTTCCATTATATAAAATTCTTGCAATAGCATTTACTTGATGTTTTCTTAGTTTAATTTCTGGATTTATTCCATAAAAATTTAAATGACTTCCGTCATATTCTCTATTACGAATACAGTTAAATTTATCATTATAAATTCTTACTAATTCTTCTCGTCTTGTTGGATCTTTAAAAATCCACTCATCAAATTTCATTTTTATTTCATCTTGTTTTGACTGTGCTATTGCTGTTCTTTGTTTGTCTAAAACTCTTATTTTCTCTCCGTTTTTATCATAACTGTCTTTATATACTTTTGTATTTCTTAAATTTAGCATGTTTTCAATTATTCTAAACGCATTTATTTTTGTATCTAGTCCATAAGTATTAGTTGCTAATACATTTGATTTATTTTCTGATTTTCCTGTTACATTCCATTCTGTTGTATATTCAGAATAATGTACTTTAATTCTCCTTTGATAGTAGTCATTGACCTTTAATAATTCATATATAAATTGTTCTATATATTTTTCTGGTATCCATGTAGCACCTAATCTAACCTCAATATCACTAGCTTTTATATCTTCTGGTATTACTTTTTCAAGTTCTCTTACATTGACCTCAAATTCTGGAAATTCGTTTGCTATCTTTTTTGCAATTTCTAATTTTCTTCTAACATTTCCACTTAAATATTCATCTGCTGTTACATATTTTGGCTCTCCAATAAGTTTATCTGGTACTTCAAAAATCTGTCCTTCTAGTTCTCTAATAAGTTCTTTTTCAGTTTTGTCTGTAAGTGATTTCATATATTCAATATCAATTTTTGCTTTTTCTGACAATGATAGTATAAGTGCCTCATTTGCTGTATCTACTTTTGTTATTTCTACTTTAGCTTTTATAGTTTTTTTTGTAAATATATCTGCTTTTCTTTCAAAATTTCCTTTTGAATCTAAAATTTCTAGTGAGCATAATAAATAGTAGCTACTATCTTCTTGAAATGCTTGATTATTTCCTCTTGTATTAATTCTCCCATATCTTTTTACAAAGTTGTCATATAAAACATTAAGCCTTTTTTGTTCATCTTGTATTTCCTGCTCTGTTTCATTTTCTACTTGTAACTCTATAAGGTGTCTTACACAATCTCTTATTTGCACCATACTTTTAATACGATTTATAGTAGTTGTTGGTAAATCCTTTTCATACATTTTACTATTTTCTCTATAATATACTTTATCATCTATAACTGTATAAGAATAATTCTTAATACTTGGATCTGCTGGTATTGATTTTTCTTCATCATCTATTAGTTCGTCTAGGTCAAATTCTTCCATCTCTGCTTGTAAATTATCAATAGCATTTTGTAGCATATAATCTAAATCACTACCCTCTATTGCTTTACAAACTGATTGTTCTCCACCAAATCTTGCACTTTCCATTACCATTTGTCCCATAATCATTTCTGGATTATCAACAAAATATTTATTCATTCTTATACCATTTTCGTTTGTATCTATATTTACCCAATCATCTTCTATATCAGTAATTTTATCTCTTTTCTTTAAGAATATAATATCTGCTGTAACTTCCGTTCCTGCATTACTTTTAAATGTATTGTCTGGTAGTCTTATTGCTCCTACAAGTTCTGCTCTTTGTGATAAATATTTTCTAACTATATTATTTTCTTTGTCCATTGTTCCTTTAGAAGTTACAAAAGCAACTATTCCTCCCGGTCTAACTTTATCTAAAGTTTTTGCAAAGAAATAGTCATGTATTAAAAATTTATATTTATCATATCTTCTATCATTTAACTTATATTCTCCAAATGGTACATTTCCAACTGCTACATCAAAAAAGTTATCTGGTATATTTGTTTTTTCATAAGGTTGTACTGCTATTGTAGATTTTTGATATAGTTGCCCTGCTATTCTTCCAGATATTGAATCTACTTCCACTCCATATAACTGACAATTATTTTCTAATTCTTCTGGTATCATTCCTATAAAGTTACCAACTCCGACATGATGGCTCTAATATATTAGCTTTTCTTAGTCCCATGTTCTGTAAGGCTTTATAAATATTTTTTATAATAATTGGTGGTGTATAATATGCTGTCAAACTTGATTGTCTAGCATTTTTATATTCTTCTTCAGTAAGTAAATCTTTTAATTCACTGTATTCATTTGACCAACTATTATTATCTTGTTCAAATACTGATTTTAGTCCTCCCCAACCTACATATTTTGATAATACTATTTGTTCTTCTGGTGTAGCATATCTATTTTGTTCTTCGCATAATTTTAGTATTTTTATAGCCTCTACATTATTCTTAAATTTTTCTTTTGCTGTTCCTACTCCCAATAAATCATCTTTAATCTTAAAATTATTTCTTTCTTCAGTTGGTATTTCTGGGTGTAAATCAAAATATTCAATATTCCTGTTTCTATTTGCATTTGTTAGCCTTTTTGCTATTTCTTCATTAACTGCATTTTCTTCTTGTTTTTGTGTTTCTTCCTCATGCTGTTCCTGTATTTGTTCTCTTTCATTTATAATTAATGCTTTGGCTAAATGTTTGAAATAGTCAATAACATCTCCATTATGAAAATCTATTTTTACAAGCATATCTTTTATTTCTGCCTGTTCTTTAGGACTTGTAGCTTTTATATTTTCTACAATATTTCCTATTTCAAAAATATGGTGTTCTCCGTTTTCTTCTATTTCAAATATATCATCTAATGAAATTCCTTTTTCATCTATAAATGTGTCTAGCCAATTATTGAATGAAATATCAATGTTTTCTTGTTCTTTTGTTGCTGATTGTTCTTCTATTGGTCTATCTTCTTTTAAATAATCATTTACAGGATTTTCTGCAATTCTTTCTATTATACTTTTTATTTCAACTGTTTCTTGATATAAAGGGAATTCATTATCATATATTGACATCTTTTCATTATTTATTGCAATAATTGTAAAGCCTTTTTCTCCAATGTAGAATACATCTCCTGCTTTAAAATGATATAAGTCTAATATATTTTTATTTGTGTCATCATCAAAAAAAGAAGCACTCTCTGCTCCTTTTTCAGTAGTTTGTTCTTCTATGCTAGTATTAACTCTCTTATTACTATCTGCTCTGCTGTTACTTGAATGTTGTTCATCTTGCCCACCCATTCCATCTGGTCTTGTGCTTTCAATTCTTCTGTTATCTTCTCTTGTTTCTTCATTTGTTCCACTATCTGTTGTATTCTGTTCTTTGCTGTCTTTTCTATTTCTATCAAGTGGTCTTTCAACTTGTTGCTCGTTAGAAGTATCTCGTACATTCCTGTCTTGTTCTCTTTTAGGTATGCCAATCTCATGTGTGCTAGTCTGCCCAATTTCACTTTGTTGTTTTTGCTCTGTGGTACTGCCACCTCTGGTATTAGATAATTCTCTTTCTCTTTGTAAGTTATATTCATTATTAACACTTCCTTTCAAATTCTTTATAATCTTATCATAAACTTGCTGTTTATTTTTATCAAATGTGTGATTTTGATTTTTTTCTCGTTTTTGCACATTTATAACTGTTTCTGATATTTCTAATAAAATTTCCTTTGAAAAATCTCTTGTTGCTGTTCCTAGTATAGTCATTGTTTCAAAAGTGTTAAAGTTTGTTATTTTTTCAAGTTCTTCTACTTGAATATAATCATCTACTTTTATACCACATCTTGATAATGTAAGTGCTACTGTGCTATACATTAATAATTCTAAAAATGTATCTTCTAACTCTTTATCACTTAATTGTTCCAATTTACTATTTTCTATAATAGGTTTTAATTGTTCTAAATAATCTTGCATATTTTCTGCTACATGATTAAATGCTGTTGACATGATAGCAAATGGTAAATTATCTTTACTTTCCATTGTTCCAAATTTATTTTCTAATGCCTCTATAATATCATTATGATATTTTTCCTCTGCTGTCCACAACTTAAATTTTCTACCATACATATTGCTATTTGTGTCTGATACATCAAATACAAATCTTAGCCCTAGTTCTCCGTTTTTTTCGGTCATTAAAGCTATACCTTTTGAACCTTTATTGATCCATCTTTTTAATTTCTTATTCCATACTGTTGTTTCTGCTACTGCTGTTGACTCTGGTTTTTGAGCATAAATAAGTATTTGTTCGTCAAATCTATATTTATAGTTATAACTTGCACTTTTTAAAAAGGACAGCCAATTTTCTTTATTTCTTGATACTTCTTGTATTGTTTCCAAATATAATTCGGTAACTTCTTGTTCTTTTCTAGTCAAAATTATTACCTCCCATCCTTTTAAATATTTATTTAACTTCATCTCCTAAAAACAAAAACAAGGCTTTTTTATTAACTCTAATTGCCTTTCTAAGACTTATTAATGTTTTAATGTCTGTTACTGTGTAATTAGGTATTTTCTCTAAATCTTCAAATGTCATGTTCAATATTGCTTTTTCTGTATTTATTCCTGATTCAGCTAGTCTATCTATCATTTTTGAAATCTGATTTATATTATATTTTGCCATTGTTTCCTCTTTTCTAGTAATAATGGTGGCTACTTCATGTGGCCACCATTTTACTTAAAATTTATTATTTATTTTTGAATTTCTTGATTAGTAATATAGCTAATCCTATTATAGATAAAATAAGTCCAATTACTGCAAATGCAATTCTTCTTTCATCTCCTGTTTTTGGAGTATCTTTTAATTGATTAAAAAATTCAACTTCTGTTGTTTTATCATTTTCTACGGTTACAGTCTGTATCTCTGGAATTATATAACTACTATTCAATTCACTTGATAATTCTTCAATAGCATAATTTCCTGTAAGTAGCTCATCAATAAAAATTTCCCCATTTTCATTTGTTTTGTATATAGCCTCAAATTCTTCTCCTGTTAAACTTGTTCCAGTAATTTTGAATTCAATTCCTACAATGTTATTTCCATCTGATGAAACCTTTGTTATTTTTATTGCACCTTTTTCTTTGTAATTATTGAATTTTATTGTTGTTATTTTATCTTCTTCTAATTCTACGACTTGTTTTTCCTGTGATAATATATAACCTTTTTTTGTACTTTCCTCATAAACAGTATATTTCTCATCAATAGCAAGTCTTTCTGATATAGCCTCTCCTTTTTCATTGGTTACAATTCTATCTATTTCATTTCCTTTTGAATCTTCTATTATAAAAGTCACTCCCTCAAGTGGTGCTTCTGTTTCTCCATCTGTTTTAATTACTTGAATTTGTCCTTTTTTCTTTTCATTTTCAAATGTAATAGAAGTTATTTCATCTTCTTTTAAGGTTACTTTCTTTGTTTCATCACTTAATACATAGTTTTCTTCTGTAATCGTTTCTTTTACTGTATATTCTTTGTCTATTGGTAAAAACTTTGAAGTAGCTGTCCCATCTTCTGAGGTTACAATAGTATCTACTAAATTATTTTCCTCATCATAAATTTCAAATGTTACATTAGGTATCTTCACTTCATTATTATCTTTGTCTATCTTGATTACTTCAACTTGTCCTTTTTTCTTTTCGTTTTCAAATGTAATTGTTTTAATTTGATTTGCTTTTAATTCAACTTCTATTTGTTTATCATTTATTTTATAAAATTCATTTGTTTTTGTTTCGTGAAGATACAATTTTTGATAATCTCTTATAGCATATTTAGAAGTATATGCTTCTCCATTTTCATTTGTTGTTATTGTTTCTAAAACTTTTCCGTCTTTATCAATAACTTCAAATTCTACTCCTGCAAGTTTTACTTCATTATTTTCTTTATCTACTTTTATTACTTTTACTCTACCTTTTTGTAATTCATTTTCAATTACTGTTTCTGTTGTTTCATTCCATTCAACTACGGATTCTGTGTCCTCTGCTAAGTCATACCATTTTCCGAGTATTTTTTTCAATTAAAACATAATTTCCAATTCTTAAATTTTCAATATAAATTTCTCCATCAACATTTGTAGCATAAGTTCCTAAAACTTTTTCAAATTCTTTACTATATAAATCAAAACTTACATTACCTAGTGCAATTTTGTGGTTATCTTTATCTACTTTATATACTTTCAAATTACCTTTTTTGTGTTCATTTTCAATTTCTATTTTAGTTGTTTTATTATATTCTACTTCAATATTAAATTCAGCTTTATTTAATATATATTTAGGATTTGTAGACAATTCTTTTAATATATAAGAATTTTGATATAAACCTTGAAAAGTTGCAATCCCTTTGCTATTTGTTGTACTTCTTGCTACTTCTGTACCATCTCTTTTAAATAATCCAAATGTTACTCCTTCTATTGGTTTTAGTGTTTCATCATCTATTTTATTTATTTCTATTTTTCCTGTATTAGTTGCGACATTCATATTTGTTCTACCTACTACATCTCCAAATGGATCATAAGTAACTGCATAATTTTGTGTGCCTGCAATAGTAGTTCTTCCATAAAAAACTGGGTAAGTCTTACATTTTGCTCTAACTGATAATGTTACATTAACATCTTTATATAATTGACTCTTTGGTATTCTTACTTTAAAATTTTCGTTTCCTCCAAATGTTACTTTTTCATTTCCTAATAAATCTGTTATTTTTGCTCCCTCTGGTAAACCTACTGTATTAATTATTGTATATTGTGAAGTTTCAACTGGAGATTTTACTGTATAATTTTGAGAATAACAATCTCCATCTTCATAAAATCCTCCTATTTTATTTACTGCTACGTTTGTATTATTAGGTGTTTGTGTTCCATTTCTACCAATATCAACTAATCTTGTTATTGCATTTTTTATTGCTACACCTCTATTATCTCCACCATTATAATAACTATTTACATCTGTTCCATGTATTACAGAATAAACTGCTTGTTTTGTTGCTACAAAAGCGTCATATTGATTTTCAACTCCCATTTGTTGTGGTGTTTGATATGGGTAACCATTTATAATTGTTCTCCATATTCTTACATCATCTAATAAACTATCAATATTTACTGTATAATCATCAACTGCTCCAACTCCATGTAAATCTCTATCTAAGCAATATGCTGGGTACTCTACTCCATTCTCTGTATAAGTAACAAATGTTGTGATTATATATGACCACGCATTTTGTTTTGTATCCCAAAACTGCAAGTGATACCCACAATCTCCTCTATCATGTAATTCTGCTGATGATATTTCTGTTGCTAAAACTATATTTGAAAATGTTGAAAACATTGTTAATAACAGCATTATAAATGCTATGCTTTTTTTAATTTTTACTTTCATTTTTTTAATCCTCCTTATTTTTCGCATAAAAAAAGACACTAAAATTAGTGCCCATTCTTAATTATTATAAAATATAACATTCTGTCATTATTAATTGTCCATTAGAGTAATAATCTTCTGCATAAATCCTTATTGTTCCAAATGAATATCTTATATTATTTTTTACTCTACTTTCTGTGAATGTAAATTGATTTGTTAAATTTTTTATTGAACTATCAACTACTATTGTATATCCATAGTTTTTCATATCTTCTGTAACATTACTTTCTATTACACTTTTTATTTTTTGAATCATTTGTTCATTTCTTACATACTTTGTTTCGTTTTGTTGTGCAGTTATATTGGGCTGTATTTCTTGTTTTTTAGTTTGATTTGTTTGTTCTTGCTTTTGTGTATCATTATCAACTAAAGCTGTTTCAACTTTAGCATTATTTGAATTTGTATTTAGATTATTATTTTGACTAGCTTCAACATTACTTTGAACTGTTGCTTTTGTTTGCTTATTTTGTTTTACTTTTTCTTGTTCATTATTTTGTGTAATATCTGTTTGCGTTACATTTTCCTCTGATGTTTTTTCTTCAATTATTTCTTCTGTAATATTTACTTGATTGTCTTCTGCATTTTCTTCTGCCTTACTTTCCTGTGTTGTATTTTCAAAACTTGTAATTCTTTCCCCTTTCTCATTTACTATTCCATAATAGCTGTTACTTGCTATTATCCACATAAAAATTATTGCTATTAACTTTTTCATACTACATTCCTCCAATTCCTTTATTCTAACTCCATTTTAGTTAATTTTTTTGAATAGGACAAATGTGTAATTTTATAATTTATATTAAATTTATATATTATTTATTTTATAATATATATACTCTTTTGAGTTAGTAAAGAGATAGTATTTAAAAGGGGTTTGTAAGGGGGAATTTTATAAAATGTCCTCCCATGTTTTTGACAGACTTCTATCGTGCCAATGCTCTCTTTTTTTCCTCCCTCGCATTGTGTTCTTTTATGCATTGAATTATAAAATCTTCTGCTTGATTTTCTGTTTTTATATAGCTTGGGAGTACACTGTCTATTCTTTCTCTGTTCAATTTTAGTTTTTCAATTTGATTTGCTTTTTCTTTTTCTAAAATTTCTTCTATTTTGTCTGTTGTAAGTTTATTTTCTTGGCTTAGGACTTTCAAATATCTGGCTTGTGATACATTGGGAGTTCTTTCATCACGAAGATAAATATTGTGAATTATATATTGCTCATCTTCTTTTAAATATGATAAGTCAACTGCTGGTGTAAATGCTATTCTTTCCTCATCAACTAACTCTAATAATTCTGGTATTAGTTCAGTTAGTCTTACATATCTTCTTATATTTTCTCTACTTTCGCCCATTTCTTCGCCGACTTTTTCTCTTGCTGTTTTCTTCTCTAACTTATGCACAAGTTGTGCCGAAGTTAAATCATTTCTTTTTCCTTGATTTTTCAATGCGTCTATCTTCATTTTATAAGCAAATGCTCGTTCACTTGGTAAAATCTTCTCCCTTTGCATATTACTGTCTACCATTTCTACTATTGCCTCATCTCTTGTTAAATTTCTAACAATACATGGGACTTCTTCTAAGCCTGCTATTTTACTTGCCATTTTTCTTCTGTGTCCAGAAATAATTTCATAATTGCCATCTTCTCTTTGTCTTACAATTAAAGGTTGCAATATTCCACTTTCTTTTACTGTTTCTGCCATTCTCCTCATTTCTTCATCTTCTTTTACTTTAAATGGGTGGTCTGGAAACTCAAATAATTTGTTAATTGGTATTGGTATTGCTCTTTCAATATCAAAGACATCTTTTCCAGCGACATTTTCAAATAAATCATCTGCACTGGGTAAATTCATGTTTAACTTTTTGCTTGTCATTTTTCAATACCTCCTTACAAAAATTTTCGTAAGCAATAGCCGGTTTACTATTTTTGTCATAAGCATAAAGACTTTTTCCTGCCATTGTTCCCTCGACAGCTTTTACTCCCTGTGGAATTATAGTTTTATAAATTTTCAATCTACTTCCATAATTATTTTTCAATGTTTCTAATGTTGTTTTTGCTACTTTTGTTTGCATATCTGCAAGAGTTAATAACACTCCATCAATTTTTAATTGTGGATTTATTCGTACTCTTACTTTATTAATTGTTTGAATAAGTTGTGTCATTCCTTTTGCTGATAAAAAGTGTGCTTGTACTGGAATTATGACACTATCTGCACTTGCAAGAGCATTTAAAGTCATCATATTTAAAGATGGTCTACAATCAATGAGTACATAATCATATTTATCTTTTACTTGGTCTATATAAGTTTTCATTATATATTCTCTACTCATTACATTTCCTAATCCCATTTCTATTGCCTCTAAATCAATATTTGATGGTAATAAATCAATGCCCTCTTTATGATGTAAAATTGCCTCATCTTGTTCTAGTGGCTTGTCTGTTATAACTTTATTCATTATTGTTGCAAGTGTCTTTTCTAATTCATCTTGGTTTGTCCATCCTAAGCAAGTTGTTAAATCGGCTTGTGGATCTGCGTCAATTAGCAATACCTTTTTTCCATTATTCGCTAGTCCTACACCTAAGTTTAATGCTGTTGTTGTTTTTCCTACGCCGTCCTTTTTGGTTTGCAATGGCTATAACTTTTGTTTTTGACATTTGGCTACCTCCTTTCCTTTAAATTTAGTCATTTAATAAAAAATGACTATGTTATTTCGCTGTTATGTGTAAAAAGCGACTTGTATTAAAACAAATCGCTTTTCCCTATTTATTTTGACTTTCCTCTCTTAGCTTTTTCATAAATTTTTCTGATTTTTTATAAGATGATTCTATTAATCTTTTAAATTCATAATAATCTAATTTGCTTTTATCTACATTAGGAATAATTATATTTACCCATGTCATAAATCCTCGTCTATTTCCTCTGCTTTCATAATGAAAATATCCGAATAATCTTCTTAATATATTTTGATAAGATAAACATTTTAGTTCTTGTTCATGTTCTTCTAATGTACTAAGTATTTGCCTAGATATATGATATTTACTAAATTCTGTGTGTTTTTGTGGTGTATCAAATACTATAAAATTTTGTTTCTTTTCTTCTTTTTTTCGTTTCATTTTTTCTTACCTTTCTCTATGCTTGATTTTTTCTTTTTTGTTTAGTTCATTATATAAATCAATGGTTTTATCTTCTAATTGTTTTATTTTAATATTTCGTTGCAATATGAAATCTTTTCTTAATTTAAAAGCACCGACAATTACCTCCTCCATCATAAAAGTTGTATCTGTAATCTTTATCTTTTCCTAAGTATATTACTACTATATCGCTTATCATTGTATTGGTTAAAGGTAATCCTATAACACAAAGTTTTCCTGCATTTAATTTTTCTAATACTTGTATTGAACTATCTTCTTTCATGTTTATTTCCTCCATTTCCATTTTTTCGACTTTATTTGATAAAAGTTACTCTAAAACAAAAAAACTCATTCAAAATTAATTCTGACGAGTTTTAGACATATATTTATTTAATATTTAATACCTAGTTATATTTTTAATCAAAAAAATAACAAATTGATTATTCAATTCGCTATTCTTAAATCTTTGCAAAATGGCTATTCATCTAGCTTTTACTCATTTTTATTTTTTGGTACATAGAATTATTAGGAATATGGTTTCCTATTGTATGTCCTTCATCTATCATTCGTTTTACTAAATCTTGACTAGTATTTAAATAATGTGCTGTTAAAAAAAATGCAGCTTTAACATTGTTTTGCTTTAGAGTATCTAATAATTTAGCTGTATAGCCTGCTTCATACCCTTCATCAAATGTTAAATATATGTATTTTTTATCTGGATTTCCTAAACAATATCCTTCATATTTATTAATTAGTTCTTTATTTTGTTTTCCTAAGTCTGGCTGAGCATGATTATCTTCTCTTTTAATTCCCCATCCTATCTTTTTATTACTTAAACTTGTAGCATTTGCAGATGTTTGTATAGATATTTTGCTATAATTTTTATCTACCATAATTAAGCTAAATGAAAATATAAAAATTATTAAACCAAGTAATGTAGTATAAAAATATTTTTTATTCATATATCCCTCCAAATTAAAAATATCTTAAATTTATAAAATAATTTATTAATATATATTACATTTAATAATAATTTATGTTAAATTTTATCTACTGGAATAAAATGGAAATTAAATAATGTATAAAATTTAATATTTCTTCATTTGAAAATATTTTTTCACATTTATTGACTTTTTTAAATTTATATTTTAAACTTGTATGTAGGCAAGTTTTTTATTTGCTATATTTTTTATTTATACAACAAAAATACTTTATTAATAATACGGAGGATAAATTTATGTTAAACTTTGCTGTTTGTGATGATAACATGGTCATTTTGAACAGATTAGTTAAAATGTTAGAAGGCATATTTATAGAAAATAACTTAGATGCTGAAGTATCATTTTTCTCATCGACAGCTACAAAATTACTTGAGTATACCAATAGCAATAATATAGATGTTTTAATATTAGATATAAATTTTAAGTCTGAATATTCTGGTTTAGAACTTGCTAAAAAAATTCGTGAGAATAATAAGAACTTATATCTAATATTTTTTACTGCACATTTAGAGTATGCATTAGTTGCTTATAAATTAAAGACTTTTGATTATCTTCCAAAACCAGTAACTCCTGAAAGATTGGAAGAAACAGTTCTTAGAATATTTGAAGATTTAAAAGAAGGAAATACTAAAACTAATTTTATAAAGCTTGGAAATAGTAAAGTTTTATTAAAAGAAAATGATATTCAATATATTCAAAAAGATGGAATGAAACTTATTTATCATACCTCTGATAGAACTTATGAAACATATTCTTCTTTATCTAAAATACAAAATAGTTTACCTAGTAATTTTGTAAGATGTCACAAATCTTATATAGTTAATGTAAATAATATAACAAATATCAAGTCTAATGATACAGTAATTTTTAACTCTCAAAATTCTTGTTCAATTGGACCAAAATATAAAAATAATTTAATGGAGGTTTTTAACAATGGAAATTATGCAAAATATTTGGATAGCATTGACGACTGAGAATGAAAATCTGGTAGCAATTATTACTATTCCTTTAGCTTTTATTGAAGCTTATATTTTTATGCTTTTATTTACTACATTCTTTAATATGAATCAAAACTCTAAAAACAAAATAATACTTGTTTCATCTTTTGCTATACTAGCATGTTTATCACGATTTATTATTCCTGACCCTTATGGTACATTTTTAAATTTAATTATGTGTCCAATTCTAATTTTTGTTATTTTTAAAACGAGTATACTTAAATCTATTGCAAGTGAAATTTTCCCAACTTTAATTTTTGCTGTTATTGATAGTATATTAATGAAATTATTTAGTTACTTTAATATTTCTACCAATGAAATTTTAGTAATACCTATATATAGACTGCTTTCTTCTTTTATTGAATATACAATTATATTTTTATTACATATAATATTTAAATACTTAAGGATCAATATTAAATCATTAGATATAAAAAATAAAAAGCAGAATAGAGTATTAATTATATCAACTATTTTAGGTATTATAGCAATTTTCACCCAAATGTATATTTCTTGTTACTATATTAGTTTTTTACCACTATTTCTTATTGTTATAAGTATATCTAGCTTAATATCATATTTTATTATTAGTATATATAGTTTAATTAGTACTTCAAAATTAAATATTGCAAAACAGAATTTAGAAGAAACTCGACTTATGAATAAAACTTTAGCTATTTTAAATGATAAAATTAGAGCATTTAGACATGATTTTAATAACATTATTCAAGCACTTGGTGGATATGTACAAGCAAAAGATTTAGAAGGTTTAGAAAAATATTATTCTCAACTTTTAAAAGATTGTCAAGAAGTAAATAATTTAACTGGATTAAATCCAGATGCAATTAATAATCCTGCAATATATAGTTTAATTTCATCTAAATATTATTTAGCAACTGAGCAAGGAATAGAATTTAATTTAGATATTTTTATGGATTTAAATTCTATAGATATGAAAATATATGAATTTTGTAGAATATTAGGTATCTTATTAGATAATGCTATACAAGCAACACAAGAATGTGACGAAAGAATAATTACAGTAACAATTAGAAAAGACACTCGTTGTAAAAGACAATTATTAATAGTAGAAAATACATATAAAGATAAAGAAATTGATACAGAAAAAATATATGAAAAAGGTTATTCAACAAAAGAAGGAAATACTGGACTTGGTCTATGGGAAGTAAGACAAATACTAACTAAAAATACGAATTTAAATTTATTTACTTCTAAAGATGAAACTTACTTTAAACAACAATTAGAAATTTATAAAAATTAAGAAGATGTAAAATCTACATCTTCTTTTATATTAATATTAGTCTTTTTTTATTAATGATGCTGGACATTTTGGTTGATGTATTATTGAAAATATAACACTTGCTGTATTAGTATTTTTAGCATATTTTTCTGCTAATTTAGCTAACATTTTTACCATAACAAATTTCCTCCTCTTTGGTTAAATTATGTATAAAAGATTATTGCCGGCTAATAATCTTTTTAACAATTTATAGATTCCTCTTTAAGATTTCTATAACCATATTCGCATTTACTAATTTTATATGCTGTTTTTGTTATAAATATTGTTTGCATTAAAATTGTATAAATAATAACACTTGAAATTTGATTGTCTTTTATTACTACTGCCACAATCATTGCTATTGCTAATGTTGTATATGATAAATTTTTCTTTAATTTTCTTTCCTTTTTTGTAAGTATTGGCAAATTCATTGTATCTGCTGGTGCATATACTCTAATTGCCCATATTGCAAATATAGATATTAATGCCATTGTCAAATACTGGTAATTTCCATTTATTGTAAAATACTTTGTAAGAAAACCTGGAAGACTATACATTATTATTGTACATATAAAGCAACCTATATGAGTTTTTAAATGAAATCCTCCTGTAAAACCTCTATATGGGATTAAAAATAATAATGTTATTAATACTAGTTTTATTGAACCTAAAATTAGTGCTAAACAAATTGCTAAAAACATTTTAGGTATTTCCCCTATTATAAGTTGCAAACCATAGTTTATTACTTCTGCTCTTTGCTCATCTACTTCTGGCATTTTAATTCTTATTTTTTTAGTTAGATAATTACAAATATCTTCTACCATTTATATTATCTCCTAAGCTTTGTTTATTTACTTTTCTTGAAGATAATTATAATTGACTTTTTTCTTTAATTTTAAAAACATATATGAAAATGCTGTTTTTATATGCAAAAATTGTTTTTTAAAGTTTCATAAATAAAAATTGCGTTTTCGTAAAATTTACATAAGATAATATAAATAAACGGATTCCAAGAGTTTCTAAGCGATAGTAATCACAAAGTAATTCTAATAATCCGCATAATTCTCTTCTATGGAAAGTTATCATATCATAATAACTTTCCTAGAATATAAATAAACCTAGACAATTTTTATTTGTCTAGGTGTACGTCTTCCAATATTTTCCAAGTTTTATTTCTTTCTGGCACAGATATAAATGTTATCTCTTTTTTAGTTATTGGATGTATTATTGTTAATTTATATGCCCATAGGGCTATTTGTTTACCTTTTCCTCTTGTACCATATTTTTGATCCCCATATATACTATGCCCTTTTGAAGATAACTGAACTCTTATTTGATGATGTCTTCCTGTATGTAGTTTTATTTTTAGTAATGATAAGTCTATTTCTTGGCTATATTTTAATGTTTCATATTCTAGTTTTGCATATTTTGAATTTTTGGTACCTTCTTTTACTACTTTGCTTATATTTTTTTGTCCATTTTTTAATAAATAGTCTTCTAGAATATCCTTTTGTTTCCCAAATCTCCCATCTACTACTACTAAGTATTCTTTTTTGAACTGTTTTGTTCGTACCTGCTCACTTAATCTTGATGCTGCTTTCGATGTTTTTGCAAATACCATAACTCCACCTACTGGTCTGTCTAATCTATGTATTAGTCCTAAATATACATTTCCTTTTTTTTGATATTTTTCTTTTATATATTTTTTTATTAATGTAAGCATATCCACATCGCCTGTTTTGTCTGCTTGTGATGGAATATTTGGTATTTTTTCTATTACTATTATGTGATTGTCTTCGTATATTATTTTTAAATTATTCATTTTTTTATTCCTTTATTATTTTTTGACATTAGTTTATTTTATATTTTTAAATAAATTAATAATTAAGATTATTTTATTATTCTATTTTATAGTTATTATTTGTTATTAAAAAAGGCCAAGGGCTCCGCCCTTACCTTTTTAATCCCATCCTGCTTAAGACACCTTCGGTTTCTTAAGAATATTTCAAAAAAATTCCTATAAATTTCAATTTTGCTCTTGCTCGTTTTTCCCCAATATGGTTGTAACAAGCTTTGCTTTAACAACCATTATTGGTCACCCCCTGAAAACTCGCAAGTTCTAATTTTTACAAAATATGTTAAATTTATCACTTACCTATTTTTCCCAGCGGGCGTAAATTCCACATGGCAAAACTAGATTTGAATTTGACATTGGAAGGCCTATTTCTCCACTTGAAAATTTGCCTTTGTTTTTTATATGTATTTTTAGTATATTTTCTAATACTTTTGATGATATTCCTGTTGTATATGAATTTATTAAGAAAAATAATGGATTATCTGATAATACCCCCATGCATAATTCTACTAAATCATCTATATTTGATTCAAATTGCCATACTTCTTTTTTTGCTCCTCTTCCATATGATGGTGGATCCATAATTATTGCATCATATTTATTTCCTCTTCTTATTTCTCTTTGAACAAATTTAACAACATCATCTATTATAAAACGTACTTTTTTATCTGCTAAACCAGAAGATAATACATTTTCCTTTGCCCAAGATACCATTCCTTTTGAACTATCAACATGGCATACAGATGCACCAGAAGATAAACATGCAACTGTTGCTCCTCCTGTATATGCAAATAGATTTAAAATTTTTATTTCTCTGTGATTATTTTTTTCTATATTATTTGACATTTGTATTTTATTTCTCATCCAATCCCAATTTGCTGCTTGTTCTGGAAATAAACCTGTGTGTTTAAACCCCATTGGTTTTATATTAAATGTTAAATTATCATATTTAATTTGCCAAGATTGTGGAACATGTTTTTTATAATTCCAACTTCCTCCACCTGTTTTACTTCTATTATAAACAGCATGAGCACTTCTCCATTTATTTAGAAAACTTCTTTCCTTCCAAATAATTTGAGGATCTGGTCTAACTAAAACAATATCTCCCCATCTTTCTAGTTTTTCTCCATTTGCCATATCCAATATTTCATAATCTTTCCATTTATTTGCTATTTCCATTTTTCCTCCAAAATATTATATCTATAAATTTAAATTTCATTTATAAAAAAAGTAATTAAGAATGAATAAATATAAGATTAAAAATTCCGTTCTCCAAGGCGTTTTCGATAGCAAAAATTCGTATTGTAGATACACATTCTAACTGAGTTAGATGTTAACTGGATAAAGGTCGAACTCGTTTTTTATCTTATATTTATTCATTCTTAGCAGTTGTCTTCTTATGATTTTTATAATCTACACAAAATTTTATAAAAATCATAAATACAAAGACAATTAACCACACTAAAAATAATCGTTAAAATAATAATAGTCTTAAAAAATCTACTACTTGTCCCCTTTTTTTCATACTCAATCTCAAAAACTTCATCTTTAGAATATTCCATAAAATCTCCCCTTTAATATATCTTTACAATATAAATATATTAAAGAAAAGATTTATTTATTCCATATTTTTAAATTATTTTACCACAAAATTAATACATATTACAACACATTATAACAAATCCTGTATTTTGTTTATAGTATCTTTTATAATGTTACAACTATTATCAAATTTTGCTTGTTCATTATCTTGTAATTTTAACTTTAAAACTTCCTTTACACCGCTTCCACCTAAAATAGCAGGAACTCCTATATATAATCCTTTTTGACAATACTCATTATTTTGGTATGTCGAAATTGTCATTATTTCATTTTCATCATTCAAAATAGCCTTAATTATTTTAACTAAAGCAATACCAATTCCATAGTAAGTTGCTTTTTTCTTTTCAATAATTTCGTAAGCCGCATTAACAACACCTTTATGAATATCATCTAAATCGGATAAAGGCAAATTGTTATCTTTCATTATATCTACCATTTTTTTACAACCAACATAAGCATTTTCCCATGAAACAAAAGAAGAATCACCATGTTCTCCCATAATATATGCATGAACATTTTTGCTAGAAACTTTTAAATATTCTCCTATTAAATAACGTAATCTTGCTGTATCTAGCATTGTTCCTGAACCTATAACTTTTTCTTTAGGAAAACCAGAAACCTTTTGCACTACATAAGTCATTATATCAACTGGATTACTTGCAATTATAAAAATTCCTCCAAAACCACTATCTACAACACTATTAGTAATATCTCTCATTATTTTTGCATTTATCTCTACAAGTTCTAATCTTGTTTGATTTGGTTTTTGATTCATACCAGCTGTTATAACTACAATATCAGCATCCTTGCACTCACTATAATCTCCTGCTTTTATACTCATTTTTGCAGGAGTACATGGAACTCCATGAGATAAATCCATAGCTTCACCTTGTGCTTTATTGTTATCTATATCTATTAAAACTAATTCATTTACTCCACCTTGATTTAATAAACTATAAGCCATGCTCATTCCAACAAAGCCCGTTCCTACTAACACAACTTTTCTTTTATTTACCATTTAATCAGACCTCCACTTTGACTTATTTTCTCCTAGTTTTGTTAAATTTATACATTTAATATATTTATATGAGTCGAGGAAGTGCTCGACACCCTACAATATTCAATAATTCTTTGTTATAAATTTTTAAATGAATTTATAATTTTATTAAAAATTTCTACAATTGCTTGTAATATAAAATTTTCTTCATACATATTTACTAAAAACTTATGTGTTGGTGGAAAAAGCCATATAAATGTTAAAATAATAACCATTATTAATATAACTTTTAAATTAATAATAAAATTTTCCTTCCAATTTTGAAATTTTAATTTTCTTAATCTTTTATTATAATCTCTTATATAGTCTTTTTTTGTATATACATTTTGATCTTGTTGATTTTCATTATAAACTTTATTATTTAATTGTACTTGATTATAATATGTTTTTTGTACTTTCTCATTATATTCATCAGTAGCTTCATTTATTATTTGTTGTTTTTCTATTTGTTTTTGTTCTTCTCTTTGCTGTTTTAATTTCTCATCATATTCTTTTCTTTTATTAGCATCTGATAAAATACTATATGCTTCATTTATTTTTTTCATTTTTTCTTGCGCTTCTAATTTTTTTGTTTCTGATGTTTGTAAATCTGGATGATATCTTTTGGCTTGTATTTTATATATTTTATTTATTGTTTCTTCTGAAGCATTTTCACTTACTTCTAAAATTTCATATAAATTCATAATTTGCTCCTTTAAAAATTTAAGTATATTATAACATAAAAAATGGAACTTTAATAAAAAATGTGATATAATACAAAAAACTTTAAATTTATGGAGGATATTATGAAACTATCTGATGATAAAGGATCTATTGCAGAAAGTAAAGTATTAATTTTATATATATTATATAAAGCAAATAAAGCACTTACAAATGAAGAATTTTTAAAATTAGTATTATCTGTTACAGATATGAATTACTTTTATTTTCAACAATTTCTATTAGATTTATTAAATACAAAATACGTAATTTCTTACAAAAAAGAAGATATAGAGTTTTATGAAATTACAAAACAAGGAATTTCTGCATTGGACTTAACACAAGATATGATTCCTGGTATAATGAAACTAAAAGTTGATAAAAACTTTGATAGTGAATTTGATTCTATTGAAGAAGAAATCTCTGTTCGTGCTGAATATATGCCTATTACAGAAAAAGATTATAAAATAAAATGCAAAGTTTTTGAAAATGGTGAAACAATTTTTGAATTAAAAACTTTTGCTGGTTCTAGCACTCAAGCTCAAAAGATAGTTGATAATTGGAATAAAAATGCAACTCAAATTTACCCACAAATTTTACAATTATTAGACAAATAAAAATCGTATTTAAACGATTTTTATTTTTTGCCTTACATATTCATATACAATTATTCCAGTTGCAACAGATGCATTTAGACTTTCTGTTTTTCCTAGCATTGGTATTATCATTTTTTCATCTGCTAATTTTGCAATTTCTTGTGAAACTCCATTTGCTTCATTTCCTATTATTATTGCTTTTTTATTAAATTTTATATCATACATACTTTTAGATGCTTCAAGTGATGTTGTTATTATTTCAAATTTGTGTTTTTTTATATCTTTTATAGTTTCTTTTAAACTTTGGCTTGTAATTATATTAACTCTAAAAATTGCTCCCATTGTAGAACGTACTACTTTTGGATTATATGGATCTGCTGTGTTTTTAGAAATTATAATTTGTTTTATATTTGCACTGTCTAGAGTTCTTAAAATTGTGCCTAAATTTCCTGGGTCTTGTATGTCTTCTAATATAAATATTATATCTTGTGTATAATCTATTTTTTCTTTATTGTCTTGCTCTTTTTGTATAACTGCTAAAATTCCTTGTGGTGTATTTACATTAGTTAGTCCCAAAAAAACTTTTTCTGACACATATATACAATCAAATCTGGCAATTTCATATAATAATTCTTTATCTATTGGATTTGCTTTTAAACAGTCATCACATATTATTATTTTTTTTATTTTTGCATTTTCTTTAATTGCTTCTTTTATTAATTTAATTCCTTCTATTATATATTCATTTTTTTCATCTCTATATTTTTTGCTACTTAATTTTTTTATTTCTTTTATATTTTCATTATCTTTACTTGTAATTACTTGCATTTTTGTCTCCTTAAAATCTTCTATTTCCATTATTATATTTTTTCCTAATATTTTAATTTCTATTTATATTTTAATTTAAAAATTTGTTTATATTTTATAAAAGGCCAAGGGCCTCGCCCTTACCTTTTAATCCCATCCCACTTAAGAACCTTAAGGTTCTTAAGAATCTCCAAAGGATTTTTTTATAAATTTTTATCTTATTCTTGCTCGCTCCTCCCCTATGGCATTGTAACAAGCTTCGCTTTAACAATGCTCATCGGTCCCCCCGAAGAGCTCGCAAGTTTTAGTTTTTTATCTTTTATATTATTTGACAATAACAATAAATGTATGTATAATAAATATAGGAAATGGAGAAACCACAAACGTGGTTACCATGGTAGAAAAAGCACATCTACAACGGTCAAATTACAGATGTGTTTTTTTATTGGTTATTCGCTCTTACTCAAAATTATTGCTAACGCTATAATTAAGGCAATTGCGATGATAGTTACTCCTATTAATGAATAAAAAAATATGTATATTATTGCAATTAAATATGTTTCTATCATACGCCTGACCTCCTTTATTGGAGGCAACCACATCTGCTTATTCTCATTTCCTATGTTATTTAGTATAGTATATTTTTACTTGTTTGTCTAGGAAATAGAACAAATTTTTATATTTTAATTTAAAAACTCATCCACTATCTCTACTTTTTTATTATCACAATCTATCTTCATATTCACTCCTATTGGTATAACTGAATTTGCCATTTCGTGTCCAAAGTCGTTGCATTTTATTATTGGAAAGTTATATTCTTTTGTATATTCTAATAATATATCTTCCATTTGTGGATATGTGTCTCCATTTTTTTGCAAGTCGTAATTATATCCTATTACTATACCTTTAACTTTATCAAATATTCCATATTGTTTTAAGTGTGCAAATCTTCTTTGACATTCATTTGGTGATGTTATGTAACTCTCAAGTAATAAAATCTTATCTTGCATATCTGGTAAATAATTTGTTCCTAAAAGATGCATCATACTTCCTAAATTTGTTCCCATAAGCATACCTTGTACATTTCCACTTCTTATTATCTTTTTATCTCCTGTGTGAAATTTTCCTATTTTTTTGTTTATAAATGCACTTTCAAATTCTTTATATTTTTCTTCTGCATCGTCTTCACCAAAATGAATAAATGATTCTCCATGGAAAGTTACAAGTCCAGTGTTTTTATAAATTGCTTGTAGTAATACTGTTATATCACTATAACCTGTTATTATTTTAGAGTTTTGTTTTATTACATCATAATCTAATAAATCTATAAATGTATTACAAGTTTGTCCACCTTTAAGACAAACAATTGCTTTTACTTCTTTATCTTTAAACATATTCATCATATCTTCTGCCATTTGTTCTTTTGTTCCTGCTGAGCCATAATAATTTTCTAATACATATTTTCCTCTTTTTATTTTAAATCCTTTATCTTGCAAAAATCTCTCTGCTTTATAAAAACATTCATAATGATTGTTAATATCTAAGCTATTTGATACTCCTACTACCCCTATTGTATCTCCATAATTTAATTTATTTGCTAACATAGATTTTTCTCCTTGATTTTAATATTTTATAAAAGGCCAAGGGCTTCGCCCTTACCTTTTAATCCCATCCCACTTAAGACACCTTCGGTTTCTTAAGAATTTTTCAAAGGGTCTATCTATAAATTATAGCTTTGTTCTTGCTCGCTCCTCCCCTATGGCATTGTAACAAGCTTCGCTTTAACAATGCTCATCGGTCCCCCCGAAGAGCTCGCAAGTTTCTTTGCACAGATTAATTTATTTAGATTGAAAGTTTCGTCTACCCTACATTATATATTTGTTATTTGTTTTATTTTAAATAAAATAATAATTGATTAAATTTATTTTTTTAATCAATATTGATTTTTATAAACAATTATTTTATAATATGATAAGCTTTTTAATTACATTAATATTATATTCTAAAGTTATTTTTTGTTCAAGTTAAATTTTATTCATAATATAAAATTTAAAATAATTTTAATTATAAAATTCTAAAAATTTAGTAGTTACTAAAAGTTTACTTTCCAAAAAACAAAAAAATATCAGTAAAAAATATTAAATAATATTGTAAAAGGAGAAATGCTAATGCAAATAGAATTATCAAAAATACAAAATTTATTAGATTGGATAAAGACAAAAATTTATTTAGATACAATTTCAAGTAATTCTATAAAAAGAGTGGTAAGAAGAAAAGAAGTTTATAAATGTAATTTTGGTATTGGAATTGGCTCAGAAATGCAAAAAGAAAGACCTTGTATAATTGTTCAAAATAATACTAGAAATTCTCATTCAGGAAATGTAATTGTTGTACCTATATCTCATACTAATAAGAAAATATCTTGTATAGTTCCAATAGAAACTAGAAAAGATGTAAATGATAATATTATTTTAGATGGCTATGCTAATGTTTCAAACTTAATGTGTATAAGTAAAGCAAGATTAGGTTCATATATAACAACAATATCTAAAAAGGAAATGAAAAATATCGATATGGAATTATTTGCAATTTTAGATTTATTTGGCTACTATAAACAATTTGAAAGACAGTTAAAAGATAAAGAACTCTATATTTCAAAATTAAAAAATCAATTAACAGAATTTAAACAAATTACAAATACAGATTGTTATGAAAATTTAAGGAAAAAATTTCTTGAAAAAGGCTAGACAAATTTTTATAAGTTATGCTATACTTAAATTACAATAAAATTATTGTTAGAAAGCAATAATCGTAATAAGTTTTTAATAAAAAGAGCCTAGGATGGCTCTTTAGTACTTTTATGCATAATTTTAAAATTAAAGTATATAATAATTATTACAATAAAGTCATAATTAGAATGTTATGACCGTATTTAAGAGATATTAGCTTTTATTTGCAATATCTCTTTATTTATTTTAAGTAAAATAATAATTAAAGATTAATTTATTATTCTATTTAAATTTATTTTATACACTTTCAATAAACTCTTTTATCTGCTTTACAATTTCCTTTTGGGAATTAGATCTTACATTTAATGTTATATATGGATTTCCTGTTGAAAATTTAATTTTGTTTTTGTATTTATCAACAAGTTTTTCTACTACTTTCAAATCAAATTTTTTGTTATCAAATGTAAATACTACATTTTCCATTCTTTGTGATAGTTTTATTATATGTTTTTGCTCACACATTCTTTTTATTCTTGATACTTCTATTAAATTTTCAAGCTCGCTTGGCAAGTCTCCATATCTATCTATTATTTCATCTATTACATTTTCTATATCTTCTTGCGTTTTACATAGTGCTATATTTTGATATATTTCTATTTTTTGACTAGACTCAGATATATATTCATCTGGTATGTAGCTTGATATGTTTATATCTATTTGTACATCTTTAGTATCTTCTATTTCTATTCCTTGCATTTGCTTTATTACTTCATCTAATAAATTGCAATATGTATCGTAACCTACCTGCTCCATATGTCCGGTGTTGAATTTCTCCGAAGAAGGCTTCCTGCTCCTCTTATTTCTAAATCTCTCATGGCAATTTTAAAACCTGAACCAAATTGTGTAAATTCTTTTATTGCTTTTAGCCTTTTGTCTGATATTTCTGATAGGATTTTGTCTGCTTTGTATGTTATATATGCATAAGCTTGTGTACTTGATCTTCCTACTCTTCCACGAATTTGATATAACTGTGCTAAACCTAGCCTATCTGCATTTTCTACTATTATTGTATTTGCATTTGGTATATCTATTCCAGATTCTAGTATTGTTGTACATACAAGCACATTTGTTTTGCCTTCTACAAAATCTTTCATTATATCTTCTATTTGTCTTCCTGTCATTTGACCATGTGCATAAGCTACTTTTGCTTCTGGAACTAGATTTGCTATTTCTATGGATTTTGCTTCTATATTTTCAACATTGTTGTATAAATAAAATACTTGACCATTTCTTTCTAATTCTTTTGTTATTGCTTCTTTTACAATTTCACTATCATATTCTATTACATATGTTTGAACTGGTTTTCTATTTTGAGGTGGATCATATATTATGGACATGTCCCTTACTCCAACTATAGACATATGTAATGTTCTTGGTATTGGAGTTGCTGTCATTGTAAGTACATCTACATTTGTTTTGTATTGCTTTATTTTTTCTTTTGCTTTTACTCCAAATCTGTGTTCTTCATCTATTATTAAAAGTCCTAAGTCTTTAAATTCTACATCTTGACTAAGTAACCTATGTGTTCCAATTACAACATCAATTTCACCTAATTTTAGTTTTTTTACAATTTCTTCTTGCTGTTTTTTTGTTTTAAATCTATTTAGAACTTCTACTTTAATTGGAAATTCTTCCATTCTTTGCTTAAATCCTTGATATTGCTGATCTGCTAAAACCGTTGTTGGTACTAAATATGCAACTTGTTTTTGATCCATTACTGCTTTAAATGCTGCCCTGATTGCAACTTCTGTTTTTCCATAACCTACATCTCCACATAAAAGTCTATCCATTGGTTTTTGCATTTCCATATCCTTTTTTACTTCTTCTATGCAACGTAATTGGTCATCTGTTTCTTCATATGGAAAACTGTTTTCAAATTGCTCTTGCCATGGGGTATCTTTTGAATACGAATGTCCATGTACTTTTTGCCTTTTAGCATATAGTTCAATTAGTTCTTTTGCAACTTCTTGCAAATTATTTTTAACTTTAGCTTTTGTTTTTTCCCAATCTTTTCCTCCAAGATTGTTTAGCTTTGGTTTAGCCTCTCCTGCTCCAATATATTTTCTTATTGTATCTAATTGATTTGTTGGTACATATAAAATATCATCATTTTTATATTTTATCTTTATATAATCTTTTGTAATATTATCTGCTGTTATTGTATTTATTCCTATAAACTCTCCTATACCATGGCTTTTATGAACTACATAATCTCCTTGCTTTAAATCTGCATAGACTACTTTTTCACCTTCTTTAAAAGCATTTGGTGTTTGTCTTTTTTTACTTTTTTGTTTATCTAATAAATTATTCGCATTTATAACAAGTAGCTTAGAGTCAAAATCTTCAAACCCAGCAGACAGATTTCCTATTTGTATTTTTACTATGTTTTGCTTATTTTTTATAATATCTTTATGATTTTCCTCATTTATTGTATTTAAAATATTATTATCAGCTAAAATAGTAGATAATTTTTTTGCTTTTTCTTTATTATCTATTAAAATTATTATTTTTTTATTTTCTACTTGTGCATTATTTACATCTTTTATAAAACCTTCTATTTCACTTTTAAAATAGTTTATCTCTCTAGTTTTAAATATATATTTTATGTTTTGTTTATCTTGACCTATGTCTTGATTTTCTATATATATTTTTTGCATTTTTTCTATCTTTGCTTCAAAATTTTCTATATGGTTATTTCCTTGTATTATTTGTGGTATTACTTTTTCTTTTTCCGCTAATGCTTTTATTAAATTTTGATAATCTGCTACTATATTTTTATTTCTTGCTATAATTTTGCTATTTTCATCTAAAAATATTAAACTATTATCTTTTATATAATCTAATATTGTCTCTGGCTTTTTATAAAATTCGTCTATATATTTATCTATTTTACTTATATAATTTCCTTGCTTTATTGTTTCTATATCTTGATTTACATTTTCTAATTGTTTTTCAGTATAATCGTTATTTAATATGTTTTGGCAAATTTTGTTTTTATCTATTTCTAATAAGTATTCATGTAATGGAAATATTTGGATTTTCTCTAAGTTTTGAGTTGAACGCTGGCTTGCTATACTAAAATATCTTATAGAATCTATTTCATCCCCCCATAGTTCTACTCTAACGCCAGTATTTTCTGAAATAGAAATATCTATTATTCCGCCTCTTATGCTAAATCCACCATTTCCTTCAATCATATCTTGTCTTTCATAACCAAGCTCTAACAGTTTTTGTTTTAATTCTTCTATATCAACCATATCACCAACTTTTAAGTCAATTATGTTTTTATATAAAATATATTTTGGAATCATTTTTTGCATTGCAGCTTCTATTGTTGTTACTATAATTGTTTTTTTGTTATTATTTAATTCATTTAATACTTTTATTCTTTCATATAAATTATCAAAGCTTTCTACCACATAATCATATGTTACTATTTCTTTTTTCTTAAAAAAATAAGCATTTTGTGTAAAATATTTTAAATCTTCTAGTAGTTTTTTTGCTTGCAACTCATTATATGTAATTACTAAAATACTTTTTTTTGTATCATTTGCTATTGATGATATTATTTGAGTTTTGGTAGCGTCAGTTAAGCCCGATATAAGAATCGGACCTTTTTTATTATTTATATCATTTAAAACTTCTTTATATTTTTTGTTTTGTTGTAAACTTTTAATAATTATATTCATTTTTTCTCCTTAACTTTTCGTATTATATAATATTTTTTCAAGAAATGAAATATATATTAATAAAAATCTATACAAAAATATAAATTAACGTTACAATTCACAGTTTTAGATTTATAAATGTCCTATATAGGTAGTTTATATAAATAATCTCGCTACGTCCCGACGGAGCTCCCTGCTTCGCTCAATTATTTATATAAAACTACCTTTGCGGACTTAAAATATATTTGACTGTGAATTGTAACAAATTAACCTTTTAAAAAATTATTATAGGGAGATAATTTAATGTTTTCTATACTAAAAAAAAATATTCTTTCGATTGTATTTATTTTATTTACACTTTGCCTAGTTATTTTTTCTAAATCAAATTTGGCAGCTACTAAAAGTGGACTTGAGCTATGGTTTAGTAGTGTTGTTCCTGCTCTTTTGCCTTTCTTCATTGCAACAGAACTTTTGAGCCATACTAATGTTGCTTTCTTTTTAGGTAAATTTTTAAATAAATTTATGAGACCTATTTTTAATGTTCCAGGTGAAGGTGCTTTTGCTTTGGTTATGGGAATTATAAGTCGGGTATCCTGTTGGTGCTAAGATTGTTACTAATTTTAGATCTCAAAATATTTGTACTAAAGAAGAAGCAGAAAGACTTTTATGCTTTACTAATAACTCTGGTCCTTTGTTTATTTTAGGTACTGTTGGTATTAGTTTATTTGGTGATACTACTACTGGTGTTATTTTATTTATTACTCATTTACTTTCTTGTTTAACTGTTGGCTTTTTGTTTAGATTTTGGAAATATAATTCTACAAATAAAATTTCACGGACGGACAAAGTCGTATTTCTATGCAATCTTCTAAACAAATGATTACAATAAACAATTTAGGTGAAGTTTTATCTAGTAGTATTAATAATGCTATTTCTACTGTAGTTATGATTGGTGGTTTTGTTGTTTTATTTTGCGTTATTATTTCAATATTAAAAAATAGTCATATGTTAGATATTCTTTGCAATTTTATTAATCCTATTTTAAATATTTTTAATATTCCAAAAGATTTCTCTACTGGAACTGCCTCTGGAATTATAGAACTTACAAATGGTGTAAAAAATATAGCAGCTATATCTTATAAAACCATTTCTACAAATATTATAATTACAGCTTTCTTACTTGGCTTTGGTGGATTTTCTGTTTTATTACAAGTTTGGGGAATTATATCTAAAACTGATATTTCTATTTTCCCATATTTTATAGCCAAAATTATACAAGGTACTTTTGCTGCTTTTTATACTTATTTAGTCCTTTCAAATTTTAGGATTTTTAATTTAGATCTAAATACGAACTTTAACAAAGGTTATTCCCTTTTATTTTTAATTATTATTTTTACTTGTTTACTTCTTTTATATAAATTTACTAAAAAGAACTTTAAAATGTCAAAAGAGCATTAGTTTTCTAATGCTCTTTACTTGTTATCTATTTATATTATTTCTCTGGATATTTTTTATCTTTCCAATACCACCATTTTAATTTTTCCTCTTCCCAAATAGTATGTTCTGCATAATATACAGCCATCCTAAAAAGATATAACTGACATACATCTTCTTTAAACCCTTTTGTTATGCAATCTTTAAAATATAGTTCTTCTGGGTCTTTTCCTTTTAAGTCTTCAATACAAGTAATCCCTATATTTAATAAAGATTGTTTTGTTTTTTCTCCAACATTTGGTATTGTTTTTAAATCTGTTTTCACTTTATACCTACCTTATTTTTATTATTTTTGACTTTTTTTATTAATACTTTATCAAATATAAATTATATTATTGGTAAATTCTTTTTAATTCTTCTATAGCATATTTTGCTTTATCTTCACTATTTGTATGTATATATGCTAGTATTTCACCCTTTTTTACTTTATCTGCTACTTTTTTATTTAGTACTATACCTACTTCATGCTCTATACTATCTTCTTTTTTTATTCTTCCTGCTCCTAGATATACACATAGTTTGCCTATTTTACTTGCATCTATGCTTTTTACTATAAAATCTTTGTTAGATTTTACTTCTTGTATATATTTAGCTTTTTTGAATTTATCTAGGTTTTCAATAAAACTTATATCTCCACCTTGAATTTCTACTAGCTCTACAAATTTATTATATGCTTTCCCATTTTGTATATTTTCAAGAATTTGCTTTTTGCTCTGTCGTAAATTCTTACTTACACCTGCTAAATTTAATATTTCGTTTCCTAACTTTATAATTACATTTTCTATATCTTTTGGCATATCTCCCTTTAAGGCCTTTACAGATTCTATAATTTCTAAAGAATTCCCTATTGCATACCCTAAAGGTTCATCCATTTTTGTTAATACACACTTTGTCTGTCTTTTTACTAGTTTTCCAATTTCAGTAATCACTTTTGCTAATTTTTTAGCTTCAGCTAAATTTTTCATAAATGCTCCGCTTCCATATGTTACATCTATAACAATTTTACCTGCTCCACTTGCTATTTTCTTACTCATTATGCTTGAAGCAATTAGTGGAATACTTTGTGTACAATTAATTACATCTCTTAGTGCATATATCTTTCTATCTGCTGGAGCTAAATTACCAGTTTGTCCAATTAAGCTTATCCCTATTTGTTTTACATTATTTATAAATTCTTGCTCACTCAACTGCGTTTTATAACCTGGTATAGACTCTAGTTTATCTCTTGTACCTCCTGTAATTCCAAGACCTCTTCCAGACATTTTTGCAACTGGAACACCTAATGATGCTATTATAGGAGACAAAATTAAAGTTATTTTATCTCCTACTCCTCCTGTACTATGTTTATCAATTACTGTTTTACCAATATTAGATAAGTCTAAAATATCTCCAGAATTTGCCATTGCAAGTGTTAAATTTACTATTTCTTGTGTGTCCATTCCATTTATATAAATTGCCATAATTAATGCTGCAGCCTGATAATCTGTAATCTCTCCATTTGTATATTTATCTATAAAATATTCAATTTCTTCTTTATTTATTTTTTGTTTATCTGCCTTTTTTGCAATTATATCTTGAATGTTCATGATATTTCCCCCAGTATTTTTTAATTATAGGTAATTTTTTTGGATCGACAAGATAATAGACTCCTATAATTTTTTAAATAAAATTTTTTGTAAAGCTTCTTCTATGTAATGGGCATAATCCATATTCTTTTATTGCCTCTATATGCATTGCTGTTCCATAGCCTTTGTGTTTTACAAAACCATATTGTGGGTATAGTTCATCCCACTGTCTCATTATTCTATCTCTTGTTACTTTTGCAATTATTGAAGCTGCTGCTACCACATAGCATTTTGCATCTCCTTTTACTATAGATATATAGGGAACCCCGCAAGTATCTATATTATTTAATGCATCTACTAAAATTCTATCTGGTTTAATTTCTAATCCTTTTATACTTTCAGTTACTCCCTTTTTTGTAGCATTTAAAATATTTATTTTGTCTATTTCATCTTGATTTATTATTCCAACACTGTAACTTATAGCTTCATCTATAATCTGCTCATAAAGTTTTTCTCTTTTTTTCTCTGATACTTTTTTAGAATCATTTACACCTTCTATAAAAGAGTCTGGTTTCATAATTACACTTGCGACAACAACAGGACCTGCTAATGGTCCTCTTCCTGCTTCATCTATTCCACATATGTATTTTATATTTTCTTTTTTGTAAATTTCGTTTTCTAATCTTTTTAGCTCATTTAATCTTTCAATTTCTTTTTCTTTCATTTTTATTCAATGCCTTCTTCATTTAATTCTAACTCAGAAATCTCACTTAAAGTATAGTGAATATTTCCATCTTTGTCTTTTATTCCTTTTAAATAATATACTTCATCATTTTTATAATCTACTGCATATTTATTATCACCTGAAACCTCTACTCCCATTTCATATAACTGTTCTTGATTTAATTCATATACTTCTTTTTCATCTGTAATATTTAACTTACTTTTTATTTGTTCATCTTCAATTTTATGTCCTATATACTTAGCTTCTTGAAATTCTACCTTATCTGCTATAGTCCTTGCTTTTGCTTGAATAAGAAGCATATTTGTTGTTATACTTTGTTGTTTTGCAGATTTTATTGTTGATGTTCCTGCATATATAATTATTCCTGAAATTATCAGCATTACAATTATCATTATTACAAGTGCAACCATTGTAACACCTTTTTGATTACTTTTCATAAAATTCTTCTCCTTAAAGGTTTTAATTTTAATATATTATATATGTAATTTTTTATAATTACAAGAAAAAGAAAAAATAAAATTTTTTAAATAAATTTTTTTGTTACACTTTTTTCACACAAATTTCACAAAACTATTGTATTATTTATTAAATTTAGGTTATTATATTTGAAAATAAATTAAATTTTAGGAGGTCTTATCATGGAAGAAAATAATAATAAAAATAATAATAAACCAAATTATAAGCCAATCAAACAATTCAAAAATGCAAGTTCTAGTTCATTTGGAAAAAATGTAGTCTTTCCTTTTGTATCTGGAATTTTAGGTGCAACTTTAGTTATTGGAACTTGCTTTGGAGTACCTAGTATAAAAAATAAACTAATAGATACTAGTTCATCTTCAAATAATACAATTAAACAGCCTGCTTCAAGTGTTAATAATGTTGTTAAAACAGGAGATTATTCAGGAACTGCCATAGATGTTGCAAATAAGGTACTACCTTCTATTGTTGGAATTAAAGTTGAGTATTCTGTAAATTCTATTTTTTATAGACAATCTAGCACAGCAACTGCAACTGGCTCTGGTATTATTATAAGTGATGATGGTTATATTTTAACTAATAATCATATTGTAGATACTTCATCTACAACATCTTCTGGAAACTATAATTCATTTTATTCAGTAACAGAAGCTAGTAAAGTTACAGTTACATTATATAATGATACCTCAGAATATGAAGCAACTATTATTGGTACAGATTCTCAAACAGATTTAGCTGTTATAAAAATTGATAAAACTGGACTTACTCCTGCTGAACTTGGAAACTCTGATAGTGTTCAAGTTGGAGAATTTGCAATGGCTGTTGGAAATCCTTTAGGATTAGATACAAGTGTTACTTGCGGAATTATAAGTGCAAAAGATAGAACCATTCAAGATTCTGATGGTAAATCTTATAAACTTTTACAAACAGATGCAGCTATTAATTCAGGAAATAGTGGGGGTGCCTTAGTTAATGCAGATGGAAAGGTAATTCGGACTAAATACTTTAAAAATTTCATCTACAGGTGTTGAGGGTATGGGATTTGCAATACCTATAAATTCTACAATAGATATTTATCAACAATTAATAGAATACAATAAAGTAAAAAGACCTTATATGGGAATTTCTGGAATTGACTTAGACGAAAAAACAGCAAAGGCAAACAACTTAGTACAAGGTATATATATTAAATCAATTGATGAATTCTCAGCAGCAGAAAAAGCAGGGTTAAAAATTGGAGATGTAATAATAAAAGCAGATGATAAAGATATAAAAACTATGGATGAATTAAATGAAATTAAAAATTCTCACCAAATTGGAGATAGTATGAATTTAAAAATAAACAGAGTAGGAAAAGAAATAGATGTTACTATAACATTGCAAGAGCAGTAAAAACATAAGCAAGATAATATCAATATAGGGGCCGATTTCATCGACCCGCTTTTTAATTTATAACAAATTAATGTCAAACAAAATCAAATAATAACACACAAATCACGCTAAGTTCACAAAATGGACAAAAAGTATTGTTATATTATATTCACAGTCAAATAAGAAATGCGACTGTAAAAACAAAAAGTTAATATTTATATTCAGACTTTTTACGAATATAAATAAAAACATCCCCTTTTATTTTCAAAAAGTAGACTATTATAAAATAGTCTATTTTAATTTAACTATAAAAAACCGTAAGAAAGACTTTGTACGCTAATTGCAATTGCTACAAACTCTAACTTCCGCCATAATTATCTTCTAAGGAAACGTAACCTCTATCGAGGATGACTTTCCTAAGAATATAAAAAATAATTTTTATTTGAAAATGAGTTCGACATTTAGCCATCTAACATGATGGCCATATTATAATGTGTATCTAATCTTTAAATATTTACTATCTAAAACGCCTTGGAGAACGGAATTTGATAATAAAATTATTTTTTATATAATAATTTTTAAATTATTATTAAATCTGTTTGACTAGTAAAATTGTTGTTTCCATATGCATAAATTATATATAAATGTCCATTTTCTCCTAATATAAAATTACTTGTATTTTCTAATTTATACATATCATCATTAACATTTCTTGTATATATTTCATACCCTAAATCTATTAGACTTTTTTCATAGTCTTCTTGTTTTTTTATTTCTAAATTTACTTGGTTTTGTATGTTATCTTTATCTAAGTTTCTCTTTTTTATTATATCGTTTAGATTTAATATATTATTATTTTGTAAATCTATGTTATATGTTTTTATAATTTCTCTTTCAGGTTTTGTTCCTTCTTTTAAATTTGCTTTAATGGCTAAAGATAATATATTTTCATTTATATATGTATGAAATTTAACACTATAAACTGTATATTGCTCTGTTTTTGCTAATATATTTGCAGCTTTGTTTTGAAACAAATACTTAATTTGTGTATTACACTGTTCTATTTGGCTGCCTTTAATGTTTATTTGCGGAATTTGTACATCTAAATCATATTTATTTGGTATAAGTTCTTTTTTTTGAGCCTCAGTATATACAATATCTAGACTTTCATCATTTTTTTGTATATTATTAATATCTCCTGTTATATCATTTTGAAATATATTATCAAAGTTATTTTTTATTACACCTATTTCATCTTCGGAAATTCTAGAACTGTTATTAGTTTTTTCTACAGCTGTTTTATAATCATTTTCTGTAAAACTAAAATATAGCCCTACTCCAATTGCAATAAAACATATAATTATTATTACTCCAAATATTATTATTCTAGTTTTTTTCATAAGTATAATTTCCTCCTAATAAGCATTATAACATAGTATTTTTCTTTTTTAAATAATTTTGTATAAATTAAATTATAAGATTGGAAGTTATGTTTCTAAAATTTTTACTTTACTCATCTTCTACTTCTATTTTGCCCACTTTTGGCCTCTTTTCTCCCTTGACTATTTCACTAAAATGTAATATCATAATACTATTATTTTAAGTTTAAGGAGTAATTTACTTATGTTATGTTCAAAATGCAAAAAAAATACAGCAGTTATTTTTATAAATGACTTAAATAAAGAAGGAAAAGAATCTATTAAAGGATTATGTTATAATTGTGCAAAAGATGAAGGGATTAATCCTTTAGATGTACTTTCTAAACAAAACGATATATTAGGAAAAGATGTTATAAATTTAGATGATATGACTAAACAATTTGAAAATATTTTCAAAGATATTTCTAAAAATATAAATTTGGACGCTTTATCTGATATTGATATAAATAATATTGATGATACAGATAGTGAAAATATACCTTTTGCAAGAGCTATTCCTTTAGGTCATATATTTGGATTTGCAAGTCCTAATAACCAGGAAGATAAAGATGAGAAAATTAGTTTTGATAATAATAAATCTTCTCATATTAAGCCAAAGGTAAAAACAGAAAAGAAAAATCAAAAACGCAAATTTTTAGATACTTATGGCACTAACTTAACAAATAAAGCAAAAAATGATGAATTAGATTTAGTAGTAGGTAGAGATACAGAAATTGCAAGAATTACACAAATATTAAATAGACGTTCTAAAAATAACCCTTGTTTGATTGGTGAGCCAGGTGTTGGAAAAACTGCTATTGCTCAAGGATTAGCAATCAGAATTGCAAATGGTAAAGTTCCACCAAAACTATTAAATAAAGAAGTATACTTATTAGATATGACATCAATTATCGCAGGCACTCAATTTAGAGGTCAATTCGAGTCTAGAATGAAATCTATTATCGATGAGTGTAAAAATTCACGGAAATATTATCCTTGTTATAGATGAAATCCATAATATTATTGGTGCAGGTGATGGTGAGCATGCTATGAATGCTGCAAATATCCTAAAACCTTCACTTTCCAATGGTGAAATTCAATTAATAGGAACTACTACTTTAAAAGAATATAGAAAATATATTGAAAAAGATAGTGCACTAGAGCGAAGATTTCAACCTGTTATTGTTGAAGAACCAAATATAGATGATACAATAAAAATTCTAGAAGGAATTAAAAAATATTATGAAACATACCATAGTGTAAAAATTTCTAATGATGTAATTGCAAATACCGTAATTATGTCTGAAAAATACATACATGATAGATTTTTGCCAGATAAAGCAATAGATATTTTAGATGAAGCATGTTCAAGAATAAATTTAAATAATAAAGATTTATATAAACTTGCAATATTAAATAATGAACTTAAATCTGTTCAAGATCAAAAAGAAGAAGCAGCTCAAAATGATTCTACAGAAGATTATGAAAAAGCTGCAATGCTTAAAGCCAAAGAATGTTCTTTAAGAGAAGATATTGATAAACTAACAAATAAAATGACTTTAAAAGAACTTACTATTCAAGATATAGCCCAAGTTATAGAAAGCTGGACTAAAATTCCAGTTACAAAAATTACAGAAGCTGAAACACAAAAACTTTTAAACCTAGAAAAAAATCTTCATAATAAAATAACTGGTCAAAGTGAAGCTGTAGAAGCAGTCTCAAGAGCAATTCGTAGAAATAGAGCAGGACTTAAAAGCACAAAAAGACCACCATCTTTTATATTTGTAGGTCCTACTGGTGTAGGAAAAACTGAGCTTGCAAAAACACTTGCATATGAAATGTTTGGTAGTAAAGATTCTATTATTAGAGTAGATATGAGTGAATATATGGAAAGTCATTCTACATCTAAATTAATAGGTTCTCCTCCAGGATATGTAGGTTATGAAGATAGCCGGTCAATTAACTGAAAAAGTAAAAAGACATCCTTATTCAATAGTATTACTAGATGAAATTGAAAAAGCTCATCATGATGTATTTAATATTTTACTTCAAGTTTTAGATGATGGAAAACTTACAGATTCTCAAGGAAACACAGTTAGTTTTGAACATACAATTATAATTATGACATCTAATTGCGGTTCAAATATGAATACAAATGCTTTAGGTTTTGGAAATACATCTGAAATAAACAAAGAAAAAATTAAGTCTAGTTTATCTGAAAGCTTTAGACCTGAATTTTTAAATAGAGTTGATGAAATAATTGTATTTGATAGTTTAAACAAAAAGGAATTATTACAAATAGTAGACTTAATGTTAGAAGATACAAGTAAAGCTCTTGAAAATAAAAATATAACTTTAAATATATCAACAAAAGCAAAAGAATTTATAATTGAAAAAGGAACTAATTTAAAATTTGGTGCAAGACCACTTCGTCGTGCAATTCAAAGATATGTTGAAGACGAAATTTCAGATATGATTTTAAAACAAGAAGTTTTAAATGGGCAAACAATTAATGTGGATTTAAAAAATGATGAATTAAAATTTATTAGTAAATATTAAGGTTAATTATATTTTTACGTAGTAACAGTCGGGGGGACCGACAAGGTACAATATGTAAAAATAAATAAATTTATACTTCAATTTATTTATTTTATACATATTGTTCGAAGCTCAAGAGTTACGAGTAAAACATATAATTAACTTAAATATATTTAAATTTACGATATTTAAGAGGTAGAAATAAATGAAAAAACAAATTCCAAATATATTAACACTATTAAGATTTGTACTAATACCTATAATTATGTATTATTTATGTATTGATAATTATATAATGACTTTTGTATTTTTAACAATATCAGGTATTACAGATATTTTAGATGGTTTTATTGCAAGGAAATTTAATTTAATAACAGATTTTGGAAAACTTATAGATCCTTTGGCAGATAAGGCAACTCAAATTCTCACTTTAGGAACTTTAGTTTTAAAAAATGTAATTCCTATTTGGATTTTAGGTTTGATAATTTTTAAAGAAATAATAATGATAGCTGGAGCTTCTTTCCTTTATGGTAAAGAACTTGTAGTTTCTAGTAAATGGTATGGAAAACTTGCAACTATTTTAATTTATATAGCAATAGTATGTTCTTTGATTATAAATCAATTTGAAATAGGTTTTAATTTTGATCAGTATATTTACTACTTGGCTTTGATTTCTACTTTTTTCTCTTTAGTAATGTATGTAAAAGCCTTTTATTTACAAGGATATATAAAGAAGGAAGATTTCGAATAAATTATTCAAAATCTTCTATAAATTTGTTTAAATTTTCTTTTCCATATATCTGCAGACCCTTTTTTATATTTGTTAAATCGGATTCAGGTAAGTATTGTGTTGATATTCCTGTTTCATCATATAAAATTTCTTCTCCATCTTCATTAGTTCCATATACTACTATAACTCCATTTTCTTCTTTTATTTTGTAATGTTCATTACATAGACCTTCTAATTTTTTACATAATATAATTTCATTACTATTAAATGATTCTATCTCATAATCTTCATATTCTTCTTCTACTTCTTCTTGTGTTTTGTTTATAATTTTGCTTGGAAGAAGTATTTTTTCTTCTTTTACATGTCCACAATTTTCATACTGTTTTTTTATAATTAAACTTGCATTTGGAGATACTTTTTCTTCTGCTGAACTTACTTGTACTTCCTCATCTGGTATTTGAATATCATTAATTTGATTTATAGTATCTTCTTTAATAGCATATTCTTCTATATTAGATTTTGGCTCAGTTTTATTAATTGCTTTTACAATAAAATATGTGCTTATTCCAAGGATTACTGAAATTACACATATTCCTATAATAATTTTACTAGTAGTTTTCATAATATATTTCTCCTCATAATACTTTTTATGTATTATTTACAAGAATTGTTAATATTATGCAAAAAAGTATATTAAATAATTCTACTATTAATTACTTTAATCTTTTAGAAAATTAATTAGTCTTTAAATATATGCGAACTGCTTCTTTTATAAGTTCATTTATTGAAATATTTTTTTCTATAGATTTAATTTTAGCTTTATTATGAAGTTCTACTCCTAATCTAACATTTAATGAACCTTTTGCTTGTTTTTCTGGCTCTATTCCATCTAATTTACAATTGTCTAAATAGAAATCAATTGTATCTTTAAAGTCTTTTTTTAATTCTTTAACTGTGTCACCTTCAAATGTAATAGAAGTATCCTTCAATCCTTCAATTTCTCCCCAAAAGCATTCATCTTCATCACTATACTGAACTTTTGCCCAATATCCTTTATATTTCATAATATTATTCATTATATTAACCTCCATTTTATTAGTAATCCTATTACTTGTTTAATCTGATACTCTTTTAAATAATTATTTTTATGTGGCTTATGTAGTATGATTTTTTTACTTAAATCTTTTGTTTCAAATTCAACTCTTGAGCCAGATGTTTTACCTTTATTATTTTCAATAAATCCTAAATTATTTAATATCATTTTAACTTCATTATATGTAAAATCTTTTGGCTTTGATTTTAGTCTTTCTATTTGTTTTTCTAATTTACTCATATTATTATACTCCTTTATTTTCATTTATGCAACTATTTTTAGTTGCATTTCATTTATGTATATTTGTAGGGGCGGATTGCATCCGCCCGTTTTTTTATGGACCATTATCTTTCACATTAATTTGTAGTATATCTGTGTTTGTTAGGGTCGACGCAATCGACCCCTACATTTATTTTCATAATTTTGTTTTAATTTCAATCTTTCCTTTAGAATTTATTTTAAGTGTAATCTCTCCCATTTCATCTGTCCTATAAATTTTGCAATTTATACTTTTTAATAATTGTATGGTTTTATCTGATGGATGTCCGAATTTGTTTTTTTCCCCTACTCCTATTAGTGCAATTTGTGGATTTACTTTTTGTATAAATTCTTGAGTGGAAGATGTCTTTGAACCATGATGTGCAATTTTTATTACTGTTGATTTTAAAATTTTATTATTTATACTTTCTAAAATTTTTTGTTCAGCTTCCTTTTCTATATCTCCTGTAAAAAGAATTGAAAAATTTTTATAGTTTAATTTTAAAACTAGAGAATTATTATTCAAATTATTTTCCCCAATAACATTTTTTTCATCTGGCCATATAACATCAAAATAAATATTTTTTTCTATATTAATTTTTTCATTTTTTTGCATAACTTTAATTTTCGTTTTTTTATTTTTTATAATTTCTATAAACTTTTTATAATTTTTAGATTCTTCAAATTGTTTTCCTATAATTATCTGTTTTACTCTTATTTTCTGTAATACATATAAAAATGCTTGGCAGTGATCTGAATCATAATGTGATATTATGGCATAATCAATAGATGAAACTTTTCTATTTAATAAATATGGAAGTAACGTTTTTTCTCCTACATTAAAACTTCCTAGCTCTTCTCCTCCTCCATCTATTAAAATACTTTTTCCTTTTGGAGTAATTAGCAAGCAACCGTCTCCGCTGTCCTACATCTATAAAATAAATTCTTAGGTTGTTTGGGATAATTTTTATAAAAGATAAAATTATAATTATAATTAAGAAACTTGAAATAATTTTTTGTTTATTTTGAATTATTTTTTTCTTTAATTTATTTTTTCTTAATTTACTTAAATTTCTAAGATAAATAAAATTAAAAATAACAAAGTAGTAACAAAAAATATAAAAATTATTTGGAATTATACAATATATTTTTGATAATGGTATATTTGAGCAAACTTCAGAAATAAAAATTAGTAGTTGTAATAATAAATTTAAAATTATACAAAATACACCTGCAAGTTTTAATGATATAAAAGATATAAAAACAAAAATTAGTCCTAAAATAATAATAGCTGCAAAAACATATGAAACTAATAAATTAGAAATTACAAATGAGATACTAATTGTTCCAAAACTTTTAAGGCTTATTGGAAAAATAATTATTTGTGCACAAAGTGAAACAAACACAATTGGCTTTACTAAATTTAATATTTTATTTTTTCCGCTCTTTATAAAATATTTTATAAAATAAAATTATTCCAATTGTTCCTCCAAAAGAAAATAAAAAAGATAAACTATTTGCCGCAAATGGATTTTTAATTAAAATAATAAGTGTGCTAATTGCAATTGCATTTATTGTATCTGTTTGTTTATAAATAATACTACTAAATAAAATTAATATACTACAAATACAAGATCTTACAACTGATATTTGAAAATTTGTTAAAAACATAAAAAATATTAAAAAAATAATTATAATAACTTTTGTTTTTTTCTTATTAAATTTTATAAATTCAAAAAATAAACTAATTGCCAAAATTAAATAATTTATATGTGTTCCAGATACTACTAGTAAATGTGATAAATTATTTATTTTAAAATTCTCTATTATATCTTCTTCTATTTTTTCTTTATCACCTAATAAAATTCCAATTAATAAATTAGCATTTTTTTCCGAAAAACTATTTTTTATATTGTTTTTTATTTTTTGATTTAAATAATTTGAAAAATAAAGAATTAAATTTATATTTTTTTGTTTTATTATTTTTATTTTTCCATTTAATTTTATATTCCCATAAATTTTATTTGTTTTTAAATATTCTTTATAATTAAAACCTTTATAATTTCTCTGCTCCGTAGGCTTTTGAAATTCACAATTTATGCTTATTAAATCTCCATATTTTAATTTAGTATTTTCTTTTTTGTTTATGTTTAAATATAAATATGTATTTTTATATTTTTTATTTCCATTTATCTTTTCTACTTTTATTTTGTAAATGTCTTTATAATCTTTTTCTTTTTCTAAACTTACAATTGTTCCTACTAAATTTATATTTTCTAAATTTGAATATAAATTATTATATTTATTATTTAAATATACTATTATTGTGTTTGAAATTATAGATGAAATTATTAGAATTAAAATTACTGATTTTTTTAAATATTTTTTGAAATAAACGTTTTTTGTTTTTTTATAAATTATTAAATATATTGGATATAAAATTAATATGGGAAGTATAGTTATTTTTAAATATACTCCCCATATTATCCCTATTATATATCCCAATGTTATTATTAATATTGGTCTTTGCATAAAATTTTACTCTTTCTATTTTATTATATTTTAGTAGCTTACGTTCCATCTCTACCTATTATTTTTTAGATTATATCTTTTATAATATTCTACGTGCTGTTACATATCTTGTAGCATAATAACTAGTTGATAGTGATGTTATTTTTACTCCATCTTTTGGGTTTGATGCATGTATGAACTGATTGCCCCCAATATATATTCCTACATGACCTATTGATTTATTTGATTCTCCATTAAATATTACTAAGTCTCCTAATTGCAGGTTTGATTTTTCTACTTTTGTTCCAACATTTGCTTGTGCTGATGCTGAATGTGCTAAACTTATTCCAAACTTTTTGTATACATATGCTGTAAATCCTGAACAGTCAAAACTGTTTGGTCCTACTCCCCCTAATATATATTTTGCTCCTAAAAATGTTCTTGCATATGTAACTACACTTTCTCCATTATTATTCGAAGTACTTACTATATCTTTTCTTGAAGTTTCTAATGTTCTATTTGTAGTTTTATTTGTTTCATCTTTACTAGATTTATCTTCTTCTACTTGTGAATCTGATAAATAATCACTTGATATATAACCTTCAGTTCCATTAATTTCTATTTTTGACCATCCATTTGATGTAGAAATTACAGTTACTTTTGCATTTTTTACTAACTTCTTTATAATCTCACTATCTTTACTAGCTTTTTTTCTAACATTTACTATATCTGTATTAATATATTTTATAGTTTCCTTTTCTTCTGGCTTATTCTCATTTCGTTTTTCATTATCAGTTTCTTCTTTGCTATTAGTATCTTTATTTTGTTCTTGATCAGTTTTCAAAACATTTCCAGCATTTAAATTTTCCTCTCTAATCCAACCTTGTATTTCAGAAGATTTAATATAATACCATCCATTTACATATTCTATTACTGTAACTGTTGTATCAGGTTTTATATTGTTCACAACACTTGAATTTATTAAAGGAATTAATCTTATTTGAGTATCTTGGTGAGTTACAACTTGACAATTTATAGGTATATTTTTTTCCTCATTATTTTCTTCTTCCTGATTTATTTGTTCTTTAGTGTTTGTATTATTTTGACTAACATCGTTATTTGTGTTTTGAGTACTATTTTGTTCTGAATTGGTATTTACGTTTTCTTCTACTTGTTCTTTAGAAGTATCTTGTGTAGAGTTTTGTTTTACTTTCTCATTTGTATCTACATATTTAGCATATATAAAACCTGTTTTTCCATCAAATTTTACTTTATACCAATCTCCACTTTTTTCTATTATTTCTACTTTGTCATTTATAGAAACTAGCATAACTATTTTTGAATCTGTACTTGCATCTGCCCTCATTTTTACAGTTTCTGTATTTACTTTTCCTGTTATAGCAAAACTTTTTATTCCTATAAATATTAGGGAAGTAGCAATTACAGAGCTTATTATATATTTATTTTTTAACATTTTTTACTCCTTATTTTGTTACAATTAGATAAATTTTCCACTCTTAATAGTATACATTTTTTTACGAAAATTGTCAAACTAAAAATCAAATTTTAATCTTATTTCCGTAAGAGTTAATTAAAATTTTTATTATACTTTTTTATTAAATACATTTATTTGCAACTAATACTGACCTCTACATTTTAATAATTAAATTCTAATTTTTAACTATTAACTTTTAATATAGATTTCAAATTTTTTTATTTTTTTATCATAAATTTAACTAAAGTCTAATATAAATTAACTAAAGTATTTGTACAAACATTTCTTAAGGAGGTAATTTATAAATGGAAAATTTAGAGCTATATCAGGATATAGCAAAACGTACTGATGGTGATATATATGTTGGAGTTGTGGGTCCTGTTAGAACTGGTAAATCTACTTTTATAAAGAGATTTATGGATTTACTTGTTATTCCAAATATTAATAATGAGTACAAAAAACAAAGAGCACAAGATGAACTTCCACAAAGTGCAGCTGGAAGAACTATTATGACTACAGAGCCAAAATTTGTTCCAAATGAGGCTGTTGAAATTACTATAGGGGAAAATATAAAATTTAAAACTAGATTAGTTGATTGTGTTGGATATTTAGTAGATAATGCTATTGGTTATTTAGAAGACGATATGCCTAGAATGGTAAAAACACCTTGGTCTGATGAGGAAATTCCTTTTGAAGAAGCTGCTGAAATTGGAACTAAAAAAGTAATTGAAGAACATTCTACAATAGGAATTGTAATGACTACAGATGGAAGTATAACAGATATTCCAAGAGAAGACTATATAGAAGCAGAACAGCGTGTTGTAAATGAATTAAAGGCTATTAATAAACCTTTTATTATAGTACTTAATTCAGAAACTCCATATTCTGATTACACAATTAGTTTAGCTCGGAAGTTTAGAAGAAAAATATGGTTGTTCTGTAATGCCTATGAATTGTGCCAATTTAACTAATGATGATATAAATGCAATGTTTGCAAAAATTTTATATGAATTTCCTATTGATCAAATAAATATTAATTTCCCAAAATGGATTAATAATTTATGTGAAGATCATGAAATAAGAAGCCAGTTATTCTCAGAAATAAAGGGTGCTTTTAGTAATGCTCATCTTTTAAAAGATATAGATTCATGTATATCTAAAATTTCTACAACAGAAATTATAGCTCAAACTTCAATTTCCCAAATTCAGCTTGGAAATGGAGCTGTTGATATATCTATAATTTTAAAAGAAGAATTACTGTATAAGGTATTAACAGAAATGTCTGGTCTTACAATTTCAAATGAAGAAGATTTATTCTCTACTTTAATTGAACTTGCAAGTTGCAAGGCAGAATTCGATAAATTTAGTTATGCAATGGAAGAAGTAAAAGCCAAAGGTTATGGAATTGTAACTCCTACAATAGATGAACTAATTTTAGATGAACCCGAAATGGTTAAACAAGGTTCAAGATTTGGTGTAAAATTAAAAGCTAAAGCTCCATCTATACATATGATACGAGCAGATATACAAACAGAAGTATCTCCAATAGTTGGAAGTGAAAAGCAATCTGAGGAACTTGTAAATTATCTGCTTTCTGAATTTGAAAGTGACCCTAAAAAAATCTGGGATTCTAATATATTTGGAAAGAGTCTTCATGAACTTGTAAATGAGGGACTTCAAAACAAATTATGCCATATGCCAGAAGATGCACAAATGAAATTACAAGAAACTTTAGAAAGAATTGTAAATGAGGGGTCTGGTGGATTGATTTGTATCATTTTGTAAAAATTTTCCCAAAAATCCTCTGAAGAACGGGCGATGTCATCATCGCCCCTACATTTTTATTATTTATTTTTTAAAGATATTATAATTTAATAATATTGAGTAAAATCTTCTTAAAATTTTTATTGTCTATCCTTCTCCTCAAAAATCAAATTTGCTAATCTATTTACTTGCATACTTCCAAATTTTTCATAAAACATTTTTACTTGGCTTTTTATTGTTTTATAATTTATTTTGGTTCCACTATTTTTTAAAGTATAATGTGTAATTTGTGCATAAGAAACTATGGTATCTAGTTCAGATGGTTTTTCATTTATTTTTTTCGTGTTCATAAAAATCCTCCTTTATCTTACACATATATAAACACGAAAAGTTTTTAAAATGGTGCATTAATTTTTATTTTATTCTATTTTTACTAAGAGTCTCATATATTCTAATTTCTATTTCTTGTTTTAAGTCTTCGTCAAATTTAAAATTTATATTAGAATTACTTTTTATTAAAGGTTGGTAATCATCTATTATTTTAATTATTTCATCATCTGATAAATTAAAATTATTAAACATTAAACTGCCCTCCATTAAACATATTTTTAGCAATTTTCTCATGTGCTCTATTACGTATTTTTCTTACAGTTCCTCTATAGATATTCATAATTTTTGCAATTTCATTTATAGTTTTGTCTTCCCAATATAAATAAAAAAGTACCATTTTTTCTTTTTTATCTAATCCTTTTGAATATGTAGAAATCTCGGAATTTGAGAGTGCTTTTTCAAATTCTTGCACTGATTTTGCCTCTTTCAAACATCTTTCTAAAACATTATCTAAAACCATATCTTCTGTAACTAAAGTCTCATCATAATAATTAGTATTTTTACTATTAATATAATTATAATTTCTTTCTATATATTTATTTCTGGCTGTTAAAACAATTCTTTTTAAATATACATTTTCTTGTTTGGATAATTTATCTACTAAATAATTTTTTACATCTTTTTTTATTTGTTTTAATTCATTTAAAATAATAGTATAGTCTGAAAATGGTTTTGTTATATATCCTGCTATGTTTAAATTATATTTATTTATCTCTTCTTTGTTTTCAGCAGAAATAACTAAAAACTTAGGTGAATTTTTCTTTTTACTATATTTTTTTATAATATCTAATCCACTATATTCATGGTTTCTCATTAAGTCTGTTATAACAATATCTGGATTTAGATTTTCTATCATTTTTATTTCTTCTTCATCATTACTTGCAATGCCTAAAATTTCTATTTCTGTATATGTTTTTAGATATTCAAAAATAGATGTTGCAAAATATTTATTATCATCTGCTATTATTATTTTTATTTTTTCGTTCATTTATTAACTCCAATTTATAGTATCTTATAGTTTTTTATTTTATAGTATCTGAATGTTTTTGTAAATATTTAAATTCGACATTTTTTATAAATTTTGCGATAATATAAAAAAGCAAGCCTAAGATTTACCAATACATGTAAATCTTAAGTAAATCTAAGGCTGGTCATAATTATCTTCTACAGAAAGTTCTCTTTTTTAAGAGAACTCTTCTAGAATATAAAAAGAAAACCGACTAGACAATCGTCTAGTCAGTTTTTCTTTTTGGGATTTAGCTTTTATTTCTTTTTCTTTTTGATCTTCTTGGGCTGAGCATTTTTTACGCCCATAACCTTTTTCTTTGCATCTGAAACCCGGATTGTAAGTCCACTTGTATTTTCAACCGCAAGTTTCCACTTCTTTCCTTTAAGCGTCTTTGCAGTATAGGTTTTTCCAACCTTTCCTTTTGCTCTTGGAACAATTAATACTCTTCCATTTTTCTTCAGCAAAATTATCTGTCTGCTCTTGGATGTATAACCTACATACTTAACTCCTTTATAAGTCATTCCATCCCATTTTGCTGTGCCCTTCTTTTTATCGAAGGTAACTGTACATACAATTCCAGTTTTTCCAGATACTGTTTTGGTAAGGCTAATCCTTTTTCCCTTACGTCTTACATTGTAAGTAGTTTTAGCCTTTGCTGTTGTCTTACCAAGAACAGCAGGATTGTTGATATACACTTTCCCTTTTGTATCTACTGTTCCATGGATTTCTCCATTTCCGGAATTCTTCTCCTCGTACTTGGCTTCACCTTTATTTTCCTCCTTAGCACTTCCTGATCCTGTTCCACTTTCAATTCCGTTTGAGATAAGAATTCTTTCTGTTTTAACCAACTTACCACTTTCATCATAAAAATAGTAAGTTTCTTCTTTCTCAGTAACCTGATTTTTTACTTCCCATTTGTTTTCCCAAACGATCTGAGTAAACTGTTCCCATGTGATCTTTCCAGAAGTATACTGTGTCCACCAGAATGTGATATCAAATTTAGTATTAATATCAAACTCTATGTCTGGTGTTCGGGTCGGTGCTGGTGTCGGAATATTTGGTGTCGGTGTAGGAACATTTGGTGTGGGGGTAGGGGTAGGAATATTTGGTGTTGGTGTCGGCTGCTGTGGATCTACAATGTCCTCAAACTCTTTCCGAGTCATCAGAGCCTTCTTCCCAGCCTTTCCATACTGGTAAAAGTATTTATTGTCAATCAGACAACTGTTGAAAGAAGTATTTGCAGCTGATGATCCTTTTACTACTGTTGCTCCTGAAGTTTCTTCAGAGCAATATTTCTGTGATGCATCTTTATATGCTAGAATAAATCTTGCATTCTCATAAAGATCATACACATAATACTCTCCTGTATGCCAGAAGATGTGTAACAGATCATCATCTGAGATTACTACTGATGCAGTACAGATTTTATTATAAAATCCATACTTTTCTCCATCAACAGTAATTGTCGGGATAGATCCTTCAACTGATACGCTGGCTGTTTTGCCGTTTGCCAATGTCTTTGTTACACTTCCTTCTCCACCATAAATGATGTTTGAAGTTGCTTCAACGGCAGCCTGTGATGTTGTGCTGGAATTTACTCCTGCAAAACTGGAGATCAGCATTGCAAAGACAATAACAATAGATACCCGCTTAAATGTATTCTTCATAATGAATACCTCCTTTTTGTTTGCTTATAATAGTTAATATTTATATGTCAAAGAGCTTTTGCTAAATCCCTGCTCTTAATACAAGAACTTTGATTTATATAAATGAGGTTCCCCCTCAGTTACTTATAATTATACCACCATTTACATAAATTGTCAATTATTTGTTAATCTTTTATGTAACTTTTTTAGAGTTTTTTTGTTATATCTTTACGATATTTGACATTATTTTAAAATAATATTTAGAGCTGATAAAGCATCTATTTAATACAGTCTATAAATTTAATTTACAAAGAAATATCGCAATTAAATTGCGATATTTCTTAACTTGGTTATGCACTTTTATTTCATTTTGCTGTATTTTTTATATGATATTCCTGCTGCTGTCCCAGCTATTGTTATTAACCCTAATACTAAACTACTTGCACCTGTACGTGGTATAGCTTTTGATACTGTTGTATTATCTTTTTTAGGTGTTACAGTATTGTCTTTTTTTACTGGTGTTTCATTTTTTGGTGTATTATCAACTGGTGTATTATTTTCCGGTTTTTGTTCATCTTTTTTAGTTCCAACTACTTTATATGCTTCTGCATCATATGTATCAGCTGATTTTACCCAACCTACATAGTATTTTGTTCCTTTAAATGTTGATAAATCTATTGATATTTCACCATTATTTGCATTTACCCATTTACTTGAATTAAAGTCACCTAAAGCAACTACCCAGGCATTTTCACATAATTTTAATATATCTGGTCCATTTCCATATTTGTTAAATACATCTGTAGCAGATTCTCCATAATTATTTTTATATTCTTGAGCTGCTGTATTTAATTTTTGAGTTAAATTTTCATTATCTGGATCAGCGTTAGACTCTACTAATATTTCAATCAATTTATATTGTGCTTCTATCTTTTTAATATCATTATATTTAGATTCATTGATTTCTACAAATTGATAACTTGATATTCCTGAAACTACTGCTTTTCCATCTGATAATGAACTTGGCATAGTAATTTTATGATCTGGATCGACCTCAGCTACACCTGTGTTTGCAAATACTCCTGTTGATATTGTTAATATTATAGCAAATATTATTGCTGTTAATGAAATTTTTAAATTTTTCATTATATACCTCCTAATTATTTTTATTGGTTTATTTTCCGTTTACATAACCATCTTCATTTATTATAAATGGTTTACCATAATTTGTCAAGCAATTATGTAGATATTTTTTAAAAATTTTTCTTTTAAAAAATATTATTATATTTAATTAGCTTGTCCTATTATAATTATATGCTGGAAATTTATGGATTATGACAAATTTAATATAAAATATTATTTTACATTAATTTATTCATAATCTACTATGCTAAGCTCTGGATATGTAAATACGATTCCTCCTTGTGAGGTTTTTCCAGTTGCTTCATGTGTATCATTAAAATTTCGTGCTCCTTTTAAGAAATATTTATACTTATCTTTATTTCTTAACTTTCCTCCTCCTTGTATTATTGGATCATCCCAAGTTACATCTACTGCATACCAATTTCCCTTTAATTTTACATAGTTCCATGCATGTTCTTCTTTGTTTCCAGTTGAATTTATTCCATATCCTACTACTATTATATTTTCTATTCCTATTTTATCTAATAAATATTTGTAAGCTTTTGCATAACCTTCACATACTACTTCTCTTTCATATAACGCCCCATATATGTTTCTTATATTAGCACCTGTTAGATTTTGCTTATAACTTAGATTATTTACTAATATATCATGTAATTTTTTTGTTTTTTGATAATCATCTCCTACTGCATATGACATCATTTCATTTTCTACTGCTTGAATATTATTTATTGCTTCTTGTATTTGTTCCTTTGAACAAAAGTTACCTAAATAATAATTTGAACCTTTTTGGGATCCTATTGTTACTGTATAAGTCGTTTTTCTTCCTACTGTTCTTTGATTTATTAATAAATATAGTTTAGTTACATCTATGTAAAATACATCAGGATTATCTAAAAGATATGCATCTAGTGATGATTGATAGCTTGTATTTATTTGACTTTCTCCACCTTCTGAATTTAGCAATTTATTAAATGTTTTTCCAAAATCGATTGTATAATTTCCTAATTTCATATTTTCTTTATTTTCGTATATTTTATCATATATAATCTTTGCATATTCATCTAAGGCAGAATAATAATATTTATTTATACTCTCTGTTTGCTGTGATATATTTTGAATTAGACCTTCCGGATTTTCTATATTTTCCTCAGTTATATTTTTTGATATAAGAATTTGACTATTATCATATATAGGTGCAAATATTTGTGCAATTTGTTTATTTCCTATTACATATTCATTTAAGAAAAATAATCCTACATATATTAATAATATAAGTATCATTAATATAATTATATTTTTTATTATCTTTTTCATATGTTCCTCCAAATTTCAAATCTATTTTTATTATAACATTTTTTATAAAAAATTGATAGTAATTACATAATTTATTATTTTTTGAAAATAATACAATTAGTATACTATTCGAAAGGATATTAATTTATAATGAATATTTTAAATAGCATATTAAATGCTTTTAAATATGAGAACAAACAAGAATATAATTTTGTTTTATCTGGCAATGACGATAAATCAAGAAGTTTAAGGTATTTAGATGAGAATAAGAATTTAAATAAAAAAGAAAATGTTTGTACTAATATAGACGAAAATTTAAAACTAATTAAAATTAAATACAATAGTTTAATAAATTCTGATGTTATTATTAGAGAATTTAGCGTTTTAGCTAAAAACGTACCATACAAGGCTTTTATTATTTATATAGATGGTTTGGTTGATTCTAAAACTATTAATGATTTTGTTATTAAACCTCTTATGATGAGGAATATGTCTAATACCTTTAAAGACAATAATAGCGGGTCGCCTAAGGCCGCGACCCCCACAGTTAATGGTAAAAGGGTTTTTGTGAGGAAAAAGAATACTTCTGATTTAACGGAATATATTTTAAGTCATTTAATTCCTCAAAATGATGTTGAAAAAACTAATATTTTTTTAGATATTACTTCTGGGATTAATTCTGGAAATTGTGTTTTATTTGTGGATTCACTTGATTTCGCATTTAATTTAGATGTTAAAAGTTTTAAAGAGCGTAGTGTAAGTGCTCCTACTAATGAGGTTGTTATTAAAGGTCCTCAAGAGGCTTTTGTAGAAAATATTAGAACTAATACTTCTTTACTTAGAAGAAATGTTAATAATGAAAATTTAGTAATTGAAAATATTGCTGTTGGAAAACTTAGTCAAACTAAATGTGCTGTTTGTTATATAAAAAATATTGCAAATTCCTCTTTAGTTGGTGAAGTTAAATATAGACTAAATAACTTAGATATTGATACACTTCTTTCTGCTGGTCAATTAGAACAATTAGTTGAAGAAACTAATAAATTTGGTATTCCTAAAATTATTTCAACAGAAAGACCAGATAAATGTACTAAGGCTTTATTTGAGGGACGTGTTATTATTATTATAAATGGTAATCCTTATAGTCTTATTGTTCCTGCAACTTTTGTTGATTTTATATCTTCACCAGAAGATACAAATTTGAGACCTCAATTTAGTAACTTTCTAAAGGTTATCCGTATTTTGGCTATGGCTATAACTTTACTTTTGCCAAGTTTTTGGATTGCAATTACAAGCTTTCACCAAGAACTTATTCCAACAGAGCTTTTGTTTTCTATTGTTGCTTCAAGGGAAAATGTGCCTTTTCCTGTTATTTTTGAGGTAATATTAATGGAAATATCTTTTGAACTAATAAGAGAAGCAAGCCTTAGGGTTCCTTCTGCTGTTGGTTCTACAATAGGAATTGTTGGAGCTCTAGTTTTAGGAGAAGCAGCAGTTAGTGCAAGTATTGTAAGCCCTATTTTAATTATTGTTATTGCAATAACTGGTATATCTTCTTTTGCAATTCCAGATTTTTCTTTTGGATTTCACATTAGAGTTATGAGGTTTGTATTTATTATATTTGGCTATATTGCAGGATTTTTAGGTATTGGTTTATGTATATTTATATATATTTGTATACTTTGTAGCCTAAAATCATTTGGTGTTCCTTATATGGTACCTTTTGCACCAGCAATAAAATATAATGGTAGCAATTATTTTGTTCCTTCAACATATAAACAAGAACACAGACCAGATTTTTTGGATACAAAAAGGCCTATTTCTCAAGCACATAAGAGCATGAAATGGAAAAGTCAATAAAATTTATAACATCCCCTGTAGGGGTCGACTTAAGTCGACCCCTGGGGCGTTGTAGAATTGTTAAACACAAAATCACACAATGCGTAGAAAAATAAAAAAGAAAGGAAAAATTTATGAAAGATAAAATTGGATCTATGCAAGGGATAGTTTTAGTAATGATAGTAATACTAAACCACATTATTTTAAGCTACCCAAAATCAATAATATCAAATACTACATCTGCATCTATATTAAATATTATTTTTATTACAATTCTAGCACTAATATTTGTAAGTTTTGTAAGTCATGTTTTAAATAAATTTTCAGGTTTCAACATTATAAAAATTTCTGAATTTTTAGGAGGAAAAACTTTAAAATTTATAACTGGTTGTTTATTTTTAATATACTTTATCTTCATTTTAGGTCTAACTATGAGAAGCTTTTGCGAAAATCTAAAAATAATATATTTTCAAAGCTATCCAACTATGTTTTTGCTTTCAATATTTACATTTGCTATTGTTGCATGTAACATATTAGGAATAAAATCTATTATGAGAGCAACTTTTATAATTTTTCCTATGCTTGTTTTAAGTATTGTTTTTATATTTGCTTCTAATATTCAAGGTTTTAGCTTTGATAGGCTTTTTCCTATATTAGGTAATGGATTTTTTCCTACATTTTTTAGTGGTTTAAGTAATTTATATGTGTTTAATGCAATCACCATAATTTATTTTTTACCACCATATTTATCCAATTATAAAGAAATAAAAAAGATTTCATATATTTCTATAGGTTTTGCAGGACTTCTTCTTGCACTTAGTGTTTCTTCTGTTTTACTAACATTTCCTTTTGTAGAATCAGTAGAACAAATTATTCCTTTATATTTAGTTGCAAGATTTATAGAATTTGGCCGATTTTTCCAAAGATTAGATGCTGTATTTTTACTAATTTGGATTATATCTATGATTTCATATTTAAGCTTTGTTTTTTCTCTTGCAAATAATATTTTTAAAGAACTTACAAATATAGAAAATGTTAATAAAACAATTTATATTTTTGGACTTATAGTTTTTGCAACTAGCCTTATACCTCAGACTCTTGAAAATATTAAATTTCTAGAAAATACAGTTTATAAATATTTTACATTATTTTTAGTTTTTGTTTTTAGTTTCTGCATATTGTTTTTTGCAAATATAAAAAAATCTAAAAGTGAAATAAAAAGTAAGGAAAGTGAGAAGATAGATGAATAAATTTTATAGAATATTACTTATTTTAATAGTTATAATTTTTATTGTATTTTTTCTATCTAATTATAAAAGTTCAAGAAGTATTGATGATTTAGCATATGCTTTAGCTATTGGAATAGATAAACGGACAAAATAATGTTTACCAGCTTTGTTTTCAATTTGGAAAGCCTGAATCTGATACTAATTCAGGAAGTTCTTCTGCTTCTTCTTATGTGTATACCCTAGAATGTTCATCTATCCCTTCACGGACTAAATTTAATTAATAGTTATATAAGTAAACAAATTAATTTAGCTCATTGTAAAACTATAATTTTTTCTGAAGAAGTTGCATCAAATGGAATCTCAAAAAATATTTATAGTTTGGTTAATAACATTCAAGTAAGACCTGATACCTCTATTGTTGTAAGTAAATGTACGGCAAAAGATTTTATAGAAAATAGTGAACCTGATTTAGAAAGTTCACTTTCTCAGTATTATGAAATAACACCAAAATCAAATGAATATACTGGATATACTGATTATGCAACAATTGGAAAATTTTATAATAATTTACGCTCAGATAGAGCACAGGCGTATGCAATTTTAGGTGGTCTAAATAATGGTGAAGATACAAATAATTCACAAACACCTTCTAATTCTGAAAAAGATTCTTCTATAACTGCATCTGAGACTCCTTTTAAAGATAAACCTGCATCTGAGTCTATTGGTATAGCTATTTTTAAAGGTGATAAATTAATTCGGTGAATTAACTGCAATTGAAAGTATTGCTCATTTAATTATTACAAATGATTTTAAATCTTCTACTATTTCTATAACAGATCCTGCTGATGAAAATAATTCTATTGATTTATATTTATATAGAAATAAAAAAAATAATATAAAAGTAAATTTAGTTAATGGTGCTCCATATGTTACCATAGATTGCCATTTATATGCTAGAATATCATCTATAAATAATAATGATCCTAATAGTTCTAATGATAGATTGAAAGAAATCTCAGATGCTACAAATAAATATTTAGAATCTCATATTTATGAGTATTTATATAGAACATCTAAAGTTTTCAAATCTGACATTTGTGGTATTGGAAAATATGCAATAAGGAATTTCTGGACTACAAAACAGTGGAATGATTATAATTGGCTTAATAATTATGAAAACTCGTTTTTTAAAGTTAATGTGGATACATCTGTAAAATCTGGATTTTTACTAACAGAAAGTTAACATCTGGCGGAATCTAAACCCGCCTTTTACATATTTTATAATTAATATGAAAGGATTTTTAAAATGTATGTTTTAGTATTTTTAATATCACTTATAATTTTTGCAGATAGCATAGGTTATGCTATTTATGAAATAAAAAATAACCAAAATAAATTTGGTGGAATTTGTATAATTGCTCTTTCAATCGTCTCTTTAATTATGCCTACTGTTATGACTGTAATTAGATAATATAAAAGACACCTAAATTTAATAGGTGCCTTTTGAAAGGTTTTTTCTTAATTCACCAATACCATACTAAAATTGTCTGTCTGCCTGCCAATTAAGTCTTCTTGTCCTATTTGTTTTGCAGCTACTATTCTATTTTTAAAAAAAGGTATTGGCTCTTGCCAAGAAGTTTCTTCACACATTTCATGTATTAAAGAAACTTCCTTTTTGATTTTTTCTAATACATCTAAATTTGGAACATATTTATATTCATCTTTATCATTAATATACAATGTTCCAATTTTTGTGCTTTTATAAAAAACTGAGTATTTCATATTGAAACCTCCCTTTCTTTATGCTATACACAAAATTGCTTTTATTATTATAGCATACTTTACATAACTTTTCAAGCCTATATACTAAAAAATATTATTTATTTTTATCACTATTATAATTATTTTATCTTTAACTCTTTTATCGCTGCTTGTGCTGCGGCAAGCCTTGCTATTGGTACTCTATACGGTGAACATGATACATATGTTAGTCCTACTTTATGACAAAATTCTACAGAAGATGGATCTCCTCCATGTTCTCCACATATTCCAAGTTTTATATCTGGCCTTGTTTTCCTTCCTAAATTAGTCGCAATTTCTACTAGTTTTCCAACACCATCTTGATCTATTTTTGCAAATGGATCAAATTCGTATATTTTCTTTTGATAATAATCACCTAAAAATTTTCCTGCATCATCACGGCTAAATCCAAATGCAAGTTGTGTTAAATCATTTGTTCCAAATGAGAAAAATTCCGCTTCTTTTGCTATTTCATCTGCAAGTATTGCAGCTCTTGGTATTTCTATCATTGTTCCTACACTATATTTAAGTTCTATTCCTGATCTTTCTATTATCTCATCTGCTGTTTTTGTTATTATATCTTTTACATATTTCATTTCTTTTATATCACCAATAAGTGGAACCATTATTTCAGGTTTAACATTCATTCCTTCTTTGTTTACATTAATTGCAGCTTCTATTATTGCTCTTGTTTGCATTACTCCTATTTCTGGATATGTTACATCTAATCTACATCCACGATGTCCCATCATTGGATTAAATTCATGTAATCCTACAACTACTTCTTTTAACTCATCAAATGTCATTTGCATTTGACTAGCGAGTGCCTCTATTTCACTATCATCATGTGGTAAAAATTCATGTAGTGGTGGATCTAATAATCTTATTGTTACAGGAAATCCTTGCATTGATTTAAATAATTCTTCAAAATCTCCTCTTTGCATTGGAAGTATTTTTTCTAGTGCTTTTTCCCTTTGCTCTACTGTTTTTGAAACTATCATTTCTCTAATTGCTGCTATTCTTTCTTCTGCAAAAAACATATGCTCTGTTCTACATAAGCCTATTCCTTGTGCTCCAAATTCATATGCTTGTTTTGCATCTTTTGCTGTATCTGCATTTGTTCTAACCTCTAGTACTCTATATTTATCTGCCCAATCCATTAATTTTGCAAAATTACCTGAAACGCTCGCATCTACTGTTTCTATTTTTTCACCATATACATTTCCTAATGCTCCATCTAATGAAATCCAATCACCTTCATTAAATCTAGTTCCATCTGATAAAGTAAAATATTTTTCTTCTTCATTTACAAATATATCTCCACAACCAGAAACACAACAAGTCCCCATTCCTCTTGCTACAACTGCTGCATGTGATGTCATACCACCTCTTACTGTAAGTACTCCGTCTGCATACATTCATTCCATCTATATCTTCTGGTGATGTTTCTAAACGTACAAGTACTAAATCCTTTTGACCTTCATTATAAAGTTCCACTGCACGTTCTGCTGTAAAAACAACTTTTCCTGTCGCAGCTCCTGGTGATGCTGCTAATCCCTTTGCTACAACCTTTGCTTCATTTAATTTTTGCATATCAAAATTTGGATGTAATAATTGATCTAATTGTTTTGGTTCTACTCTTAAAACTGCTTCTTTTTCATCTATCATTTTTTCATTTACTAAATCCACTGCTATTTTGATCGCTGCATTTGCTGTTCTTTTTCCATTTCTTGTTTGTAAGAAATATAATTTTCCATTTTCTATTGTAAATTCCATATCTTGCATATCTTTATAATGATCTTCTAATTTTTTAGCATACATTACAAAATCTTCATATGCCTTTTTATTAACATCTTTTAAAGTTTCAATTGGTTTAGGTGTTCTAATTCCTGCAACAACATCTTCTCCTTGTGCATTCATTAAATATTCACCATATATTTTGTTTTCCCCTGTTGCTGGATTTCTTGAAAAAGCAACACCTGTACCACAATCTTCTCCCATATTTCCGAATACCATCTCTTGAATATTAACTGCTGTTCCCCAACTTGCTGGTATATCATTTAATCTTCTATATGTTATTGCTCTTGGATTATTCCAAGATTTAAATACTGCTTTTACAGCATCTAATAATTGAGCTTTCGAATCTTGTGGAAAATCTTGTCCTATATTTTCTTTATAAATTCCTTTAAATACTTTTACTAAGTCTTCTAAATCGTTTGCATCCATATCTGTATCTAGCTTTAACCCTCTTTGCTCTTTTTTAGTATCTATTGCTTTTTCAAATAATGGTTTTGGTATTTCTTTTACAACATCACTATACATTTGAATAAATCTTCTATAACTATCATAAGCAAATCTTCTATTCTTCCCAGCTAAAGTTTCTACAACTTCATCATTAATACCTAAATTTAAAATTGTATCCATCATTCCTGGCATAGAAGCTCTTGCACCTGACCTAACTGATACAAGTAGTGGATTTTGCTTGTCTCCTAACTTTTTGCCAGTTTCTTTTTCTAATTTTTCTAAAGCTTCATATATCTGCTTCTCAATCTCTTTAGATATAACTTCTCCATCTTCATAATATTTATTACAACATTCTGTAGACACAGTAAAACCTTGTGGTATAGGAAGTCCTAGATTAGTCATTTCTGCTAAATTTGCTCCTTTACCTCCAAGAATTTCTCTCATTTTTGCACTTCCTTCTTTAAAAAGGTACACATATTTTTTGCTCATTAAAATTCCTCCTTATTCTTTTGTATATTTTTTACATTTTTTCTTATGTATATTCATAAAATTTTCTTTTTATATTATATATTATTTTCTGAAAAATAAAAGGGGTTTTTGTAAATTTATGTAGTTTATAAAAAGCGGTATAATCTATTATTGATTATACCACTAAAAATATTACTTAAATTTTAGGTTTTATCTAAGAACTTTTCTCTTAATCCTATTTCACCTATATCCAAAGTATCCGCTAATCCTTCACATGTTGCATTTAGATTTTCTTTTATAACTTGTTCAAATGCTTCTATCATAGGTAAACCTCTTATAGCTAAAACTACTCTTTCTTTAGTAAGAATACTTATAATATTCTTACTAATATCATGTTCTTTAGTGTATAATGCATTTTCAATTGATTCTTTTAATAACTGCTTAAGAAAGTTAGTTTTAAACAATTCTGCTACATTCTCATAATTGTAATTTACCGGTTCTTTTAAAACCTGTAAAATTTCTGTATACCGTTTATTAAATTCCTCTTTTGTACTTTCTAAGATACTATTGATCTTACTTGCAAATTCTGGCTCCTCAAAAATAATAGGAGCTATTTTCATTTCCATTTTAAAAATACTCATACTCATCCTCCTTAAATTTTAATATAAATTTAAATCTTAAATTGTTACTTTAAATCTTTGACCTTAATATTCTATAATTTATCATAAATTTATGTAAATTGCAAGCATTAATTGTTGTATAAACAAAAAATAAATGCCAAATGGCATTTATTTTTTATTCATCTTCTTTCTTATCTGGTTCTTCTATTATAGGTTTCTCTGGATTTTCTTCTACTGGAACTTCTTTTGCTTCTTCTTTAGCAGTTTCTTTTTCAACTTTTTCTTCTACTATTGCATCTGTTTGTTCTAATGTTTCTTGTGCTGTTACTTCTTCAGCTACTGGCTCTTCTACAATGTCTTCTTTAACAACTATTTCTTTATCTTCTATTCTTGCTCCTATCATTTCTTTTGTCTTAGCAGCTTTTCCTATTCTATCTCTTAAGTAGTATAATTTTGCTCTTCTTGCTTTACCTACTCTTACTAGTTCTACTTTTTCTACTAATGGAGAATGTACTAAAAATGTTTTTTCAACACCAACACCATAAGCTAGTTTTCTTACAGTAAATGTTGCGTTTAATCCTCCACCTTGTTTTTTAATTATAATTCCTTCAAATACTTGAATTCTTTCTCTATTTCCTTCTTTTATTCTTTGGTGTACTTTTACAGTATTACCAACTTTTAATTCTGGTATCTTGTTTTTTAATTGTTCATGTTCTATTGATTTTATGATATCCATTTTATTTCCTCCTTTTTTCTAGTAGACAAGGTACCCACCTTGAATAATAGTTATTCTTACGCAGATAAGGTATGTCCCTTACCCATGTGTTTTAGTGATTCGTCCTTATCTCTTAAATAGCATCGGTTCAATGTTTTTTTGAACTTGCATTTAAAATTTCTTTTAGAAATTCTTTATCTTTATCAGATAATTCTTTATTTTCTAATAATTCTGGTCTTTTTTTATATGTATTTTCCAAAGACTTCTTTCTTCTCCATTTTTCTATTTCTTGATGGTTTCCGTGAAAGTAATACATCTGGAACCTTTTTATCTAAAAATATTTCTGGTCTTGTATATTGGGGATATTCTAGTAGTCCATTTGAAAATGACTCTTCTTGTACTGATTCTTCTTTTATCACTCCTTGAATATATCTTGAAACACTATCTATTAACACCATCGCTGGGATCTCCCCACCTGTTAGTACATAGTCCCCTATAGATATTTCCTCATCTACAATTTCGTCTATCAGTCTTTGATCAATTCCTTCATAATGACCACATAGTAGTATAATATGCTTATTTTTAGCCAGCTTTTGGACTTTTTCTTGGTTTAAAACTCTTCCTTGTGGAGACATATATATAACTTTTGCATCTTTACTTTTTATAGAACAAAATGCACCATATACAACATCTGATTTTATAACCATTCCTGCTCCACCACCATAAGGAGTATCATCAACTTGTTTATGTTTATTTTTCGAAAAATCTCTAATATCTACTAAATTTATATCTATTAGACCTTTTTGTTTACCTTTTCCTATAACACTCACATTAAGTGCATTAAACATTTCTGGAAAAAGAGTAAGAACATCAAATCTCATTTTTCCCCCTAAATAAGTCCATCTATTAATGTAACTATAATTCTTTTATTTTTAATATCTATATTATTTATTACATCTTTTATAGCTGGCAATAAAATTTGCTTTCCTAAACTGTCTTTTACAACATAAACATCATTACTTCCTGTTGGGAAAATATCATCTACTTTTCCTAGAAATTCATTTGAATTTGTAAATACATCTAAACCAATTAAATCTGCAATAAAATATGTATCCTCTGGAAGAGATTTAGCATCTTTTCTATGTATTTTTAGATAATCTTGCTTATACTTTTCAGCATCTTCTATACTATCTATTCCTTTTAATTTTAAAAGTACTCGTTTTTTTTGATACTTTACATATTCAATTTCAAATTCTAAAAGTTCACCTTTATGTAGTATCAAAACAGTTTTTAGTTCTTCAAATCTTGTTATATCATCTGTAAAAGGATTTACTTTTAATAAACCTTTTAATCCATTAGTATTTACAATTTGACCAACTTCTAAATACTCACCGCATATTTACTCCTAATCATCCTATAAATTCAATTGTAACTCTTTTTTGCTCTTTAGCAGCTAGAGCTTTTATTAAAGTTCTAATAGATCTTGCAATCTTTCCATCTTTACCTATTACTTTGCCCATATCACTTTCTGCCACTTTAACTTCGTAAACAACTGACTTTTCACCTTCAACTGCATTTATAATTACAGCTTTTGTATCATCAACTAATGCTTTAATAATTGTTTCTAAAATATCTTTCATCTAAAGTACCTCACTTTCTTGTTTAAACTAAAAATAAAACTTATTTATTTGTATTTTCAATTAACTTTTTAACAGTATCTGTTGGTTTTGCACCATTTTTAATCCATTTAGCTACTTTTTCGTTATCTAAAACAACTGTTGAAGGTTTTGTCATAGGGTCATAAGAACCTATTTTTTCAATAATTCTACCATCTCTTGGAGATCTAGAATCTGCAACAACAATATGATAAAAAGGAGCTTTTTTCTTTCCTTCTCTTTGTAATCTTATCTTTACCATTTTCTTCACCTCCCTAAAAATTGATTAATTTATATTTAAAAATTTAATAACAATATTTACTAGCAAAATTAAAATAAAAGTATTTTAATTTTGCGAATGTCAAACGACTAAAATTTCATATCCATATCATTCATATTCAAATTTTTCATCATACTCTTCATCCCTTTAGGATTACTAATCTTCTTCATCATTTTCTGAGTCATCTCAAAAGAATCTATAAATTTATTTATATCTTGAACTTTAGTTCCACTACCATTTGCAATTCTTTTTCTTCTACTTGCATTTAGTAATTTAGGATTTTGTCTTTCCTTTTTAGTCATCGAACAAATTATAGCTTCTATTCTTACAAACTCTTTATCATCAACTTTTAAATCTTTAAATTTGCTCATTCCTGGTATCATTCTAAGTAATGAAGAAAAAGACCCCATCTTTTTAATTTGTCTTAACTGAGTTAAATAATCATCCAAATCAAAACCTTTTTGCTTTCTTAATTTTTCCTCTAACTTAAGAGTCTCTTCTTCATCAAAGGCATCTTCTGCTTTTTCTATAATTGAAAGCATATCACCCATTCCTAAAATTCTAGACGCCATACCTTCTGGTCTAAAACTTTCAATATCACTTAACTTTTCCCCTGTTGCTGCAAACTTTATAGGTTTTCCAGTAACTTTTTTTACAGATAATGCAGCTCCACCTCTTGTATCACCATCTAATTTTGTAAGAATAACTCCATCAAAACCAAGTTCTTCATCAAATACTTTAGCAACATTTACAGCATCTTGACCTGTCATTGAATCTACTACAAGTAATATTTCATGTGGCTTTATCCCTGTTTTTAAATTCTTTAATTCTTGCATAAGCTGCTGATCTATATGTAATCTACCTGCTGTATCTATAATAATTACATCATTTAGGTTAGATATAGCCTCACTCATCGCTTGTTTTGCAATATGAACTACATCTTTTGAATTTTCATTACTAAATACTGGAATATTTAATTGTGAACCTATTACTTGTAATTGCTTTATTGCAGCTGGTCTATAAACATCACATGCAACAAGTAATGGCCTTTTTCCTTGCTTTCTAATTAAATTTGCAAGTTTTCCAGCTGTTGTAGTTTTACCAGAACCTTGAAGTCCAACTAGCATTATAATACTTGGCGGATTTGAAGAAAAATTAATTTTACTATCTGTTCCACCAAGCAACTCTACAAGTTCATCTTTTACAATTTTTACAACTTGTTGTCCTGGTGTTAAAGATTTTAAAACATCTTGACCTAAAGCTTTTTCTTGTACGCTTGCAGTAAAATCTTTAACTATTTTATAATTAACATCAGCTTCTAAAAGTGCAAGTTTAACTTCTCTTAACATTTCTTTTAAGTCAGATTCTGTAACTCTAGCTTTTCCTTTAAATTTTCTTGTTATATCTTGAAGTTTAGAAGATAATCCTTCAAAAGCCATATCTTGCCTCCTATTTTTAAACTAAACAATTAAGTTCTTTTCTAACATGTTCTAGAATTTTAGATATTTGTTTATCTGTATCTTTTGTTTCAATTTTTCTTATTTCTTTTAGTACATTTTCTATTATGCTTTCTTGTTTCAACATCCTTTTCATAAACTCTAGCTTTTCTTCATACTCGAAAAGTTTTGCTTCCCCCTTTTTTATAATGTCTCTAACAGCTTGTCTTGTAATGTTTTCATTTTCTGCAATCTCAGATAAAGACAAGTCGCAATTATAGTAATCATTAATAAATTCAAATTGCTTTTTAGTTAAAAGCTTGCCATAAACTTGAACAAGCATACTTATTTCAACATTTTTTTCCATAATAATTACCTTCTTTTTTGTAATGCAAATATACTTTACACTATTTTTGTGCGTTTGTCAAGGGGTTAACGTATATTTTTACTGATTCTATTGTATTTTTATTATTATTCACCACTCAAAAAGCAATAAGTAAAAATTAAATTGTAGGGGCGATTATGAATCGCCCGTTTCATAGAAATATCTAAAGATTATTATTAATACAAATTGTATTTATATAATTTATTATAATATTAAAAATTAAGCCAAAGAAATATTAATTTTATATTTTTTTGTTAATCCTTCGAAGAACGGGCGATTGATAATCGCCCCTACATTGTAATTACATATATTTTTTAGACTAAATTATACCGCAAAAAACCCAGACAAAAATTACTGTCTGGGAGAACAATTATATCATATTAAAAGCGGTAAATATTATAACATCACAATTTTTATTTTCTTTTAATATTTCCTCAACTAATTCTTTCTTTATTTCTTCACATTCCTTACAACTTTCTATCTTTTTTACTTCTATGCTTCCATCTCCTTTTGCCATTTTCTCATCAATATTGTTCCGTCTAAATCCCTCATACGAATAAAAATATACCATATTTTTATCTCCTTTCATTTTCAACAAAACTTACTTCAAGTTACATAACATATTATAACATATAAATTTCAATTGTGCAAATACTTTTATACGTAGCACACCAAGTCCCTACAATATCTAGCATTGATTTATCTATATGTTTATGTTAGTTGGATCGTCTTAAGTCGACCACTACAAGCATAAAAATAAAATCAGAATGCGTTTGCATTCTGACTTTGTTTTTATGCTAATTCTACAACAGCTCCTGCTTCTGTAAATTTTGCTTTTAATTCTTCTGCTTCTTCTTTTGAAGCTCCTTCTTTTACTGTTTTTGGTGCTCCATCAACTAATTCTTTAGCTTCTTTTAATCCTAATCCTGTAGCATCTCTAACAACTTTTATTACTTGTATTTTGTTTGCTCCAGCTTCTTTTAATACTACATCAAATGATGATTTTTCTTCAGCAGCACCTGCTGCTGCTCCTCCTGCTGCTGGTGCAGCTGCTGCTACTGCAGATACTCCAAATTCTTCTTCTATTGCTTTTACTAAGTCTGCTAATTCTACTACTGTCATTTTTTTGATTTCTTCAATCATTTCTTCTTTATTCATTTTTTAATCCTCCTAATTTTTTTTGATACATATGTATCTATTTATTATTTTTTTATATAATGTTTGACATTAATTTGTTGTATGTTCTATTTAAGTCGACCACTACATTATTATTTTTAAAACTAAGCAAAAGTGGTATATTACTAGGAAAACAAATAAAAATTTTTGAGATAGTACGTTTGTACATCGAAAAAATTTTTATGCTGTTTGACAACGTAAGATGCCGCTTTTCATTAGTTTTATGCATTTACTTCTTTTTGTTTTTGAACCTCACCCAATGCAACTGCAAGTTTTGTAATGTTTCCAAGTAAAGCTCCAGCAAGCATAGAAAGTAATGCTTCTCTTGATGGTAATTTTGCAATTGTAATTATTTCTTGTGCTGTCATAACTTTACCTTCAATTATTCCACCTTTTATCTTGTAGTTTTCATTATTTTTTGAAAATTCATATATTGCTTTTGTCGATTCTAAATAATCTTCTGAATTCATTATTATTGCTGTTGGTCCTACTAGTGCTTCTTCTAAACCTTCATATTTACATTCTTCTAAAGCTCTTCTAATTATATTATTTTTTATAACTTTATACTCACCATTTGTGTCTCTAACTTTTGTTCTTAAGTCTGTTACATCTGTTACATTTATTCCTCTATAGTCTGTAAAAAGTACTAATTTAGATTCTTTCATTTTCTCTGCTAATTCTTTTACCTGCGCTTTTTTAGCATCTATAATCTTTTGATTTGCCATTTTTTCACCTCCTAAATAAAAAGAGAGTCTAAGATTTTCTAGCACATGGAAATCTTAAGAAAATCTAAGACTCTCCATAATTATCTTCTATAGAAATTTCTCCTTTTTTAGGAGAAATTTCCTAGAATATACAAAAGCTCTTTATAGCCATAGGCATATAAAGAGTTCTTAAATACATTTCTCGCATTTATACTACTTATTATATACCTAGGTAGGTCTTCTGATTGCCTACTGTCTTTGGCTATTATTTTTATTATAGTAAACGGATCACCATAGGCGACACCTCTACAATATTTGACATTATTATATTTTTTATATAACAATTATTTATTTTTGGTTTATAAATATACTTGGTCCCATCGTTGTTGCTATTGCTACACTTTTTATGTATTGACCTTTTGCAGCTGATGGTTTTGCTTTTATTATAGCATTAATTATATAATCGTAATTTTCTGCTAATTTTTGAGCTCCAAATGAAACTTTTCCAAAACCTAAGTGAATAATATTTGTTTTATCTAATCTATATTCTACTTTTCCTGATTTTATTTCTTGTATTGCTTTTGTTACATCCATTGTAACTGTTCCAGATTTAGGGTTTGGCATTAATCCTTTTGGTCCTAATACTTTTCCAAGTCTTCCCACAACTCCCATCATATCTGGTGTTGCAACTATAACATCATATTCAAACCAGTTTTCTTTTTCTATTTTTGGTATTAATTCTTCTGCTCCAACAAAGTCTGCTCCTGCTTGCTCTGCTTCTTTTGCTTTATCTCCTTTTGCAAATACTAAAACTTTTTGTGTTTTACCTGTTCCATGTGGTAAAACTACTGTTCCTCTAACTTGTTGGTCTGCATGTTTAGAATCTACTCCTAATTTTACATGTAACTCAACCGTTTCATCGAATTTTGCTTTTGGCATTTTTTCGATTAGTTCAAATGCTTCATTTACTTCATATAGTTTATCTTTTTCTAAAAGCTTTTCCGCATCTTGATATTTTTTTCCTCTTTTCATTTTTACCTCCTTTGGTTATAACGAATATTTTTTAATATTCTCCCAATTTACTAAATTATTTTTGTATTGTAACTCCCATAGCTCTTGCTGTTCCCATTACCATTGACATAGCTGTTTCTATCGATGCAGCATTTAAGTCAGGCATTTTTTGCTCAGCTATTGCTTTTACTTGGTCCATTGTTAATTGTGCAACTTTTTCTCTATTTGGTTTTCCAGAACCTTTTTCTATTTTTAAAGCTTTTTTGATTAAAACTGCTACTGGTGGTACTTTTGTTATAAATTCAAAAGATTTATCTTTGTACACTGTAATTACAACTGGGATTATCATTCCAGGTTGATTTGCAGTTCTATCATTAAATTCTTTAACAAATTGCATAATATTTACACCACTTGCACCTAAAGCTGGTCCTACTGGTGGAGCTGGTGTTGCTTTTCCTGCCTCTATTTGTAATTTTATTACATTATCAACTTCTTTTTCTGCCATTTTCTAGCACCTCCTTAAAATGAATTTTTGTTTATTTAGTTTACTTTTTGTACTTGTATAAAATCAAGTTCTACTGGTGTTTCTCTTCCGAACATTGAAACCATAACTTTTACTTTACGTTTTTCTTTGTTTATTTCTTGAACCACACCAATAAAGTTTTCTAATGGTCCATTCATAACTCTTACAGAATCGTTAATTTCATAATCCACATTAACATCTGAAACATCAAATCCCATATTTCTTATTTCATCTTCTGTTAAAGCAATAGGATCTGTTCCTGAACCAACAAAACCTGTAACTCCTCTTGTATTTCTAACTATATACCAAGATTCTTCTGTTACAATCATTTTTATTAGTACATATCCAGGGAAAACTTTTTTTAAATTTACTTTTTTCTTTCCATCTTTTATTTCTATTTGTTCTTCCATAGGAACTACAATGTCAAAGAAAAAATCTTCTAATTCTCTATTTTTTACTGTTTTTTCTAGATCTGTTTTTACTTTGTTTTCATATCCTGAATAAGTATGCACAACGTACCATTGTGGCTTTTTTTCTTCTTGAGACATTTTTATTTAAGCCTCCTTATTCTTGAACATTATTTTCTGTGGCCTCTGTATTATCTGCTTGTTCAGCTCCGTTATTGTCTGTTTGTGCATCTTGTTCTCCGTGTTTGTTCAATATTTTCTTCGCTATTATTTTCAGCTTCTTGAGCTGTATTATTTTGTTCTTGCGTTGTTTGAACTGAATTTTTTAGTTTATCTATTCCATATTTGTTCATAGCTTCAAATACAAAATCTAAACAAAATACAATTACACTTATTAAAATTACTATAGCAATAACAGCTACTGTACTTTTAAATAACTCTGCTGGTTTCGGCCATACAACTTTTTTAAGTTCAGATTTAAAATCTTTTCCAAAACTTTTCTTATCTTTGTTTTTCTTTTTTTGCTCTTTAATTTCTTTTTTACTTAATTCTTTAGCCATTTTATTTCCTCCTAAAAATAGCTTATTTAGTTTCTTTATGTGTAGTATGTTTTTTACAGAATTTACAATATTTAGATATTTCTAATCTATCTGCATTGTTACGTTTATTTTTTTCTGTAGTATAATTTCTTCTTTTACATTCTGTACATTCAAGTGTTATTACTTCTCTTGCACCTTTTGCTGCCATTTACATACACCTCCGTAATCAGCATTTTTTGAAACGATGTGAGCACATGTATTCTCATACATACGCTTTTGTATTTTATCACTTATTTTACTATATGTCAACGATTATAGCTACTTTTTGTTAAGTTTTTTATTGTCTTTTCTTTTCTGGACTGAAAACCCAAATTTCCCTAATTTTTTACCTAATAAAAAATAACTTCCATTTGCATATGAAATTAAATCACATTTAGAGATATCAAATCTACCATTTTCATCTATATACTTTTCATCTGCATCTATTGATAAAACCTCTCCTATAAACATATGATGACTTCCAAGATTTTTTATTTGCTTTACTTTACATTCAATAGAAACTGGACTTTCCTTAATTAAAGGACATTTTATAAAATTTGCCTTCTCTTTATGTAATTTCATTTCTTTAAATTTGTCATATTTTACTCCACTTCTACATCCACACCAATCAGTAGCTTTTGCTAAATTTTTATTTGTTAAATTAATTACAAATTCTTTATTTTCTTTTATTAAATTGTATGAATACCTCTCTGGTCTAACTGATATATAAACCATTGCTGGATTTGTATTTATTATTCCAGTCCATGCAACTGTAATTATATTTGATTTTTCCATATCTCCACATGTTACCATTACTGCTGGTATTGGATATACAAATGTTCCTGGTTTCCACATTACTTTTGACATAGCTTATCTCCCTTTTATTTATATTTTTATAAATGGACACAGCACGCCATGTCTCTACAATATATAAATTTATTTATTTTGTAGAGCATGACGTGCTTTTGACCTATTTTTTATTCGTCTAAATGGTAATATACAGTTACTTCATTACCATCTTTATCGATAAAAGTCTTTGATTTCCATTTTGGTTGCCATGGATATATACATTTTACTACCATGAGCAAAAAAACTGCTATTATGAGCAAATAAAACCAAATTGGATCTACTCCTAAAAGGTAAGCAAATTCTGCTATACTTTTTAGCATTTTTTTACCTCAATATTAATTTTCTTAGATATTATATATCGTTTCTCGTATTATGTCAATTATCCAAATAAAATTTAATTATATTTTGTCTTAAAAATAGTTATTTCAAATAATTATTTATAACTGCACTATACATTTTATCTTGTTGTTCTATTGTTGATAATTTTCCTATTAACGATATTGTAGATAAATATTTTTCATTATCATGTAATGCATCGTAATATCTATTTAATTGAATTTGTGATTGCTTATTAATTTTTAAAGCTATAATTGAGACAATTTCAATAATTACCCCTCCTACTGCTGTAATTATACTTGAGCTTATTTGTTTATATATTAAGGCTATTATTATAGATATTATAAACAAAATTAATCCTGTAATAGAAGCAATAACAGCATAAAAAAATGAATGTCTTGCTTGAATTTTACTTATTTTAAAGTATTCTCTAATTTCTATCATATTTTCTATCATTAAATTAATAATATCTTTAGATTTTTCATTTTGTTCATTTAATAAGCTATTTTTTAATTTATCACTTAATTGTTTATCTTCTTCGTCTTTTTCACTATCAATAAATAATTCAATTATTTTGAAACCACATATTACAGAATACATTATATTTGCTAATATTATTGGCCATCTTATCATATTTAATATAACTCTTAATTGTTGATTTTTGAAAAAGTTAATTATATTGTCAAAGATAAAGAATATAGATATGGCAATACATATACATATTATAAATCTTATTATTTTGTCTATTTTTTTCTTTTTTAATTCCATTATTTCACCATCTCATTAATCAGTTTTTTATAAAATATATCTTTTATTTTCATTATGTTTGTTTATATTTTCTATATCCATAAATTAGTCCCCCTATTTTTTTGTTATATCTTTTATTTAATCTATCCTCCATAATTGAAATTTTCCTGTAATTTCATCTACATCTTTTGTGTTTCCATAAATTATTGCACCTAAATATTCCAGCTTTTCATTTTCTTTTTTATTAATAGATTCTACTAGTTCATCATCTGTTCTAGTATCTAACATATCTTTTGGATAATCTGCAACCAATAAGTTTGGATTTTTTTTAGCTATATCTATAGTATTTTTTAGTCTTCCTACTTTTACTTTTGTTATTATAAATGGAAATCTACTTATTCCTAAATGTTCTATTCCTGACTTATCAGTTAGTATTGGCTCTCCCATTATTTCTTCAGAATACTTTCCTATTGAGATTGCTAAATGTCCTATTACATTTAAAGCCACTTTTGGCTCAACATTTGATGCAATAATTCCTACTATTTTTTTATCTTCATAGTTCATAATTTCTTACTCCTTTTGTAATCTTTGCCTTAAATTTTATATTATTTCTAATTTATTTTTTTATTATATGTAATATAGTACCATTAAAACTTCATTTTTTCAATATTTTAGATTAGGAAATCTCTCACTTTTAACCAACGACTTCTAGCATCGAACTAGTTATTTCAAACCTTGCTTTCGCAATCTT